>DATNDG010000114.1:0-6714 GCA_035553515.1 Allostellaceae bacterium
GCGGCAGAGAGGAAACGGTGACCTCCGCAAGAGGGGTTGCGCAGACTCCCGCCTGACGATGCGGGAGGGGCGCATGAGCTCCCTGAACGATCCGCGGCGATGGCGCCTGCGCGCCGAGGAGCTGCGAACAATCGCCGACAACTGCTCGACACCCGAGGCACGCGCCCCTTTGCTGCGCCTCGCCAAGGATTACGAGCTACTGGCCGAGCGCGCCGAAGCCAGGGCGGCGGCATCGCGCGACCGCGAGACGCCGACGGGCTAGCGCAGATCCCCCGATCAGTCGGCTCACCCCTTACGTCGTCGTCCCGGCGCCCTTCGACAGGCTCAGAGCGGGACCGGAAGATGACATGCGTCGCTCGCTTCCGGCCTCCCGCCGGCAAGCGTGTGAATTTAGCGGCCAGAGCCCTGGATCGCGGGCGTTGCGTCCTTCGACTGGTCCCCTTCGCTGCGCTCAGGGTCGCGCTCAGTCCATATGTCCGTTGAGGTGCAAAGTGAGCGGCCTCGGCGCATGCGATAACGAGGGTTGCGTCGGACTGGCCGGCGCCGAGCCTCAAGCATGGGAGACCGCTCACCATGAAGCATACGCTTTACGTTGGTCTGGATACAGACAGCAAGCACATCGATGTGGCGGTGGCGGACGGGTGGCCGCCCGGCGAGGTGCGCTATTGGGGGCAGATCGCCAACGAGCCGGCGGCGGTGGATCGGCTGATCAAGCGGCTGCGCAAAGACGGTCGCGCGCTGGTGGTGTGCTACGAGGCGGGCCCGTGCGGCTACGGGCTCTATCGCCAGCTCGCCGGCAAGCCGGGCGTGCGCTGCCAGGTGGTGGCGCCGGCCCTGATCCCGCGCCGGCCGGGCGACCGCGTGAAGACGAACCGGCGCGACTGCTTGGCGCTGGCGAAGCTGCTGCGGGCCGAGGAGCTGACGGCGATCTGGGTGCCCGACGCGGCGCACGAGGCGATGCGCGATGTGGTGCGCCAGCGCAGCGCGGCACGGGCCGACGTGACCCGCTGCCGCCAGCGCCTCGCCAGCTTTCTGCTGCGCCAAGGCATCCGCTACGCGACGGGCAAGCCGTGGACGAAGCGCCATCGTGTGTGGCTGGGGCGGCTCGCGTGGGCCGCGCCGGCGCACCGGCTGATGTTCGCCGAGCTGTTGGACGCGCTCGATCAGACGCAAGCCCGCCACGATCGGCTGGTCGATCACCTGCGCGAGGTGGTGCCGCAGTGGTCGCTCGCCTGGCTGGTCGGCGCGCTCCAGGCGCTGCGCGGCTATCGCCTGGTCAATGCCGCGACCGTCGTCGCCGAGATCGGCGATCCCCGGCGGTTCTCCAGCCCGCGGCCGTTGATGGCGTTCCTCGGCGCTGTGCCGAGCGAGCATTCGACCGGCGACACCATCCGGCGCGGCCACATCACCAAGGCCGGCAACACCCGCGCCCGCACCGCGCTGATCGAGGCCGCCTGGACCCATACGCGCCCGGGCAAAGCGCCGCCGCCCGCGCACCATGCGCCGGCGGTCCGCGCCATCGCCGAGAAGGCACGCCATCGCCTGAGCAGACGCTATCGCCGGCTGATCGCGCGCGGCAAGCCGCCCAACCTCGCCGTCACCGCGATCGCCCGCGAGTCGCTCGGCTTCATCTGGGCCATCGCCCACGCCGCCGCGCCCGGCGCCACCCCGCGGCGCTGAGCCAGGCCCAACCCACGAGCAGGTCGGCAACAAGACGGGAGACGCAGCAGCCAGAGAGCACACCACCCGATGCATCGGCCTGGAAGCGGGCCGCAGGTCAGGGGAACCCTCGTCCTCATCCGGAGAGGCGTCACGCCGACACTCGTGCTCAGTGCGAGGCAGCCCCGCGACGCATACGATCAGGTCGGTACCCAACCCACGCATCAGAGATCGAGCAACCGTCGCAACTTCTCCCGCTTCCAGGCCCTTGCATCGGCACCGAGCCGGCACCCCGCGCCGAAAACCCGGCGCGAACAATTCCACGCGGCCCCACCTTGCAAAAACGGACATCAGAGGATGAGGAGATTTTCTCAATGGCATCCACCAGATGCCGTGCTCAACCTCCCTCATCCTGAGCGCGCGGTCGAAGACCGCGCAGTCGAAGGACGCACCGGCGCTCACGCCGTCGTCCTCGCGGCGAAATCGGTGAGCGACAGAGTCGCGACCCCGTCGAGCGGCAGCGGCGCATGCGTCGAGTAGACGACGAGGCCGCCTTGGGCGCGATGCGCGGCGATCGCCGCGGCGAGGTCGGCAACGGCGTCGCTGTCGAGCCCGGTCAGCGGCTCATCGAGCAGCCACAGCGGCGCCGGGCTGGCGACGAGCCGCGCCAGCGCCAGGCGTCGGCGCTGCCCCGCCGAGAGCAGGCGGCAGGGCCACTCTGCCAGCGCCGCAAGGCCGAAGCGCTCGAGCGCCGGCGCGACCGCCTGGCCGCCGCGCATGCCGGCCCAGAAGGCCAGCGTCTCGACCACGGTGAGCACCGGCTTTACCGCATCCTGATGGCCGATGAAATGGAGGCGCGCCCGGTGCGCCGCCGGGTCCCGGCGCACCGAGGCGCCGTCCCAGCCGAGCACGCCCGCCTCGGGCGGCGTGAGGCCGGCCATCAGCCGGAGCAGGCTCGACTTGCCGCTGCCATTGGGTCCGGTCAAAGCGAGCGCGCCGCCCGGCGGCACGGTGAAGGCGAGCCCGGCGAAGACCAGCCGCTCGCCGCGGCGGCAGGCGAGGCCGCGGCCGGCGAAGCCGCGGGCGGGAAGGTCGGGCGATGGCGAAGGGGGCATGCCGGCCGGGTGGGAGCGAGGGGCGGGCGATCATGCCATGCCGCCTCGGCCGCCGCGCGCCAAAAAGACGACGGCCCCGGTGGGGGACAACCGGGGCCGTCTATGGAAGCGGTCGGGGGAAAAGACCGCTGCGAAGGACGGAGACGAGCCGATATATCGTCTCTCGTCCGTGTAGTAGACGTCGGGATTACGCCGCGAATCGGCTCGAATCGTGGCGAAATCGTGATTTTCTGTATCGGCCGGCGAGCGGCGCGGCAGGGATGCATGGCCAGCCGTCAACGCATCCAATTGGACGGCGGGGAACGCACCGGGGCCGCAGCGGCGTTGCCTCAGTACGGCTATGATTATCGTTGAATGGGAGAAAAGTGATGTTTCGAACTCTGCTTCTCGCCGGCGCATCGGCAATGGTTCTTTCTCTGGGCGGCACCGGCTTGGCCCTCGCCGGAAACTCGACGCAAGGCGCGAACGGCCAACAGAACTGGAGCAATGGCAAGATGCAGCACTCGCAGGCCGCCGGGTCGAGCGAGAGCGCTGGCGCGTCGCGCAACGAGATCAAACAGGCGCAGCAGAAGCTTCAATCTGAAGGGCTCTACAACGGTCAAATCGACGGCATTGACGGCCACGAGACGCAGCAGGCGCTGAAACAGTTCCAGCAGAAGAACAAACTGCACCAGACCGGCCAGCTCGACGAGCAGACCGAAGCAAAGCTCGGCCTCAATGAGGCGACTGAGGGCTCGGGCGGCTCGCAGCCGCCGTCGGGCATGAGCGGCAACAGCAAATCGTCGACGCAGAACAGCAACAGCATGAAATCGCCGACGACGCAGAACAAGTAATCGCTGGCGGCCCGTGTTGCCGCCGCCGGCAACACGGGCAAGCGCTCAGTCGTATTTCCTGACGTCCTCGATCACCTTGCCGTCCCTGGGCAGGCTGCCCGGCGGCACGAGTTCGACCGCGCCTTTAAGCTTGGTGGCGGCGGCAAGGCTCTCGGCGAGGCGGGCGGCGAGCGCCGGGTTGGCGCTATCGAGCGACTCGGCCTTCAAGGTCATGACGTCGCTATGCCCGTCATGGCTGACGACAAGCCGGGCGCGGCCGATCTCGGGATGGCGCTTCATCGCCTCTGCGACCTGTTCGGGATGGACGAACATGCCCTTGACCTTGGTGGTCTGGTCGGCGCGGCCCTTCCAGCCGACAATTCGCGTGTTGGTGCGCCCGCATGGGCTCTGTCCCGGCAGAATGGCGGAGAGGTCGCCAGTGGCGAAGCGGATCAGCGGATAGTCGGCGGTGAGCGTCGTCACCACCACTTCGCCCACCTCGCCCTCGGCGACGGGATCGCCCGTGCCCGGTTGCACCAGCTCGAGGATGATGCCCTCATCGACGACCAGACCCTCACGCGCCTCGGTCTCATAGGCGATGAGACCGATATCGGCGGTGCCGTAGCACTCGACCGCCGCCAGGCCGTGGCCGGCGATCTCGTTGCGCAAGGCCGGCGGAAAGGCCTCGGCCGAGACCAGCGCGCGCTTCAGCGAGGAGAGATCGGCGCCGAGCTCGCGGCCCTTGTCGAGAATGATGCGCAGGAAGGAGGGCGTGCCGACATAGCCTGCCGGCCTCAGCGCCGAGATCGCTGCCAGCTGTTGCTCGGTCTGGCCGGTGCCGCCCGGGATGACGGCGCAGCCGAGCGCCTGCGCGCCGGTCTCCATCATCGAGCCGGCCGGCGTCAGGTGATAGGAGAAGCAATTGTGAATGACATCGCCGGCGCGGAATCCGGCGGCGAAGAGCGCGCGCGCCATGCGCCAGTAATCGGGCCGCCGCCCCTCGGGATCGTAGATCGGCCCGGGCGACATGAAGAGCCGCGCCAGCGCGCCCGACGCGGTCGCGGCAACGCCGCCGAACGGCGGCACGGCCTTCTGCAGCTGGATGAGCCGGCTCTTGCGCGTCACCGGCAGCGCCGCCAGGGCGTCGCGGCTGGTCACCGCATGCGGCTCGATGTCCTGCAGCAGCGTCGCGAAATAAGGCGCGTGGCGCTTGGCGTGCGCCACCTGCTGCGGCAGCGCCGCCATGAGCGCCTGCTCGCGCGCTTCGGGATCGCGCGTCTCGAGCGCGTCGTAGTACCGTCGGTCGGCCATGGCCCAGCTCCTGCTCGCGCCTTTGGCAGCCTCAACCTATCCGATGCGGCGCGTCGCCAAAAGTGCGCCAAGGCCGTGCGCAAAAAAAGTGCGCCAAGGCCGTGCGCAAAAAGAACGGACGCCTCTCGGCGCCCGTCCCTCTGGTGCGCTCGTACGCGACGGTTCAGTCGCGATCGGCGACGCCGCGGCCGCTGTTCTGGTCGCGCGGGTCGCGGTCGTGCTCGTCCTCGATGCATTTGAAGCTGCCGGCGCTCGTCGGATCGCCGATACCCTTGTACTGCGCCACTTGCGGGAAGGGGCAAAGCGGGCGCTGGAACTGGATGCCGTTGGCCGCATTGTTGTTGACGTAGTGCGTCGCGATGATCTTTTGCGGCGCGACACCGTGCTCCACCCATTGCTCCAGCGCCTTGAGAAGATCGTGGTCGGCATCGACCGTTGGCCCGTTCACGCCGTTGCCGAAAGCGTTCGGGCCGTCGCCGCCGCCGCAATGCGCCATTCCCGGCACCATGAACAGCCGATAGAACTCTTGTGTCTCCTCAAGCGTGCCGCCGTCGCGGTCGCGCCGCGCCTCGCCGCGCAGAACCTCGCGCACTTCGTTGTAGTAGTTGACGCTGTTCATCGGGGCGATTGCCGAATCGGCCCAGCCGACGTAGTGGATCATCTTGGCGCCGTGGTGCTTGAAGGGACGCAGGTCAGGATCGATCGAGTTGACGATCTTGCCCACGCCATTGTCGGCCAGCGCGACATCGCTGGTGAAGTTGAAGCCGTGGAAGTCGAAGCTCGGGTTCTGGAACACGAAATCGGCGAAGAAGCCGTTTCCGAAGAATTCCTGCAGCGCCTGACCGGTAGCAAGATTGCCGGACAAATCGGCGCCGCGCGACGCGCCGATGATCCAGGCGGGCCAGTTCGCCGGATTGCTCTCGCTGCCCGGCTCGTAGCCGGGGAAGATCAGCTTGCCCGTGCGCGGGTCGTGCGGACCGTCATAGATCTTGCGCGCCGCCGCGACCTGCGCCGGCGTCAGGCAGGTGCTGGGATCCTGGCCCGCCTTGCACTGCACCGTCGCCGGATCGAAGCGGCAGTCGCGCGGGTCGTTGAGGAACGGGTCGGTCGCGATACCGCCATCCTGGCGCGCGCATTTTGCCAGCGCGGCCTTCGACAGCACCGCGAGCTGGCTCGCTGGGATGTAGCTTGCAGGATCGTCGAGCAGCGCCTGCTCGTTCCAGATGAAGCCGGCGAAGAGGTGTGTCCAGGCGTTGGCCGGCGAGCCGACGATGATGCCGTCGAAATCGTCGGGGAAGCGTTGCGCCTCCATCAGCGCCTCGCGGCCGCCGTCCGAGCAACCGGCGAAATAGGAGCGCTGCGGGCCTTGCCCGGCGAAGGCGGCGATGATCGCCTTCGCGTTGTCGGTCGTCTCCTTGAGGGCGCGGTAGCCGAAATCGATGATCCTTTCCGGATGGCCCAAAGCGAAAAGCGGGAGCCCGCCCGTCGTGTCTCCGTCATCGGTCGCGGCGCTGGCATAGCCGCGCCGGATCGCCTCCGCGAGGCCGGCATAGCCGATACTGCCGCAGAAGCCGCCGCAGCCGAGCTGCTCGTATTTGCCGTTGAAGCTGCCGTCCGCGGGTATCCAGACTTCGAGATGGATCAGCGAATCGCTGCTCGGGGTCGAAGTGACGGCGACGCGGCAGAAGGACGGCAAGCCGGTGAGCGGCGCGGTCGCGCCGGGCGGCGTGAAGCTGCCGCCGGTCACCGTCTGCGCCGTGGTGATCATGGCGTGCGGCGGCATGACCGTGGTGCCCAGGCTCTCGCAGCTAGCGGCC
>DATNDG010000115.1:0-3030 GCA_035553515.1 Allostellaceae bacterium
AACGAGGTCGCCCGCGCCCGCGGCATCGCCTATCGCGCCGCGCTGGAGGAGATCGACGACGATCCATCGGAGGAAGCCGAGCTGCTGCGACTGGAATATCGCGCGGTGCTGTTGCAGGCCAAAGACGATCCCGATGGCGGCATTGCTTCCAACGAACTCCCCGCCGATCCGCTCCGCCGCCGCGCCATCTTCGCCGCCCGCCGCGCCATTCTCGGCCTGCGGGAGAGCGAAGCGATCGGCGACGACGCGTTCCATCTGCTCGAGGAAGAGCTCGACCGCGCGGAGCTGGGGGCGAATGGATAATGCTGATTCTCATGGTGAGGAGCCACGAAGCGGCGTCTCGAACCATGAGGCCCGGCTGGTGGCCACATCCTTCGAGACGCGGCTACGCCCGCTCCTCAGAGGGTGAGAATCTTTCGCTCTCGCCGGGAGAAGTTTTATATTTGATGGTCTTGGGACGGCGACCGTAAAGCTTTTCGGTTGAGCCGCCGCCGAATGACTGCGATCTGACTGAACCTCTCCTATACCAGCCGGTGCTGGTGGCGCCTTGTGGGCGCCTGCTGACGTGGGCTCCCCTGTTCATGGCGCTGCCTGGGCCTTGGCGTGCAAGGCGAGGAAGCGCATCATGTTGTGAGCGAGCGCGAACCACAGCAGATGGATGCGGGCCTTGACCTTGCCGCGCAGGGTTAGCTGGCGCAGCCCCATGCGGCGGGCATGGGCATTGATGCATTCGTGCTCGGCGCGCAGCCGATAGAATGCCTTACCCTCCTCGCTCCTCATGCGTTCACGCCAATCCGCGACGCCAACACTGTCATCCTTCTTCGGCGCATAAGAATCCGTGCCGTGCTTGGTTTGCCCCGCCGGGCACCACAGCTTGACATCTTTGGCATGGGTCCACTCGATGTCGTCGTTCTTGGTGAAGCCACCATCGACCAGATAGTTAGAGGGCTCGTAGCCTTCAGCGTGCACCATCTCGATCCCCGGTTGCGCCAAGCCACGATCCGAGCCGCTGGTATCGATGTCGACCGCAACAATCACCTGGTGTTCCGGCGTCGATATAATCTGCATGTTATAAGCCGGGCGCCACCCGCCATCGGCCATCTTCATCACCCGCGCGTCGGCATCGGTGGTCGAAGCGCGCGGTTCCTTCTGCTTGGCCACCTGTTTCTTGTTGGTCTTCTCTCGCCGTTCCCGTTCGGCCTCCAGCTCCTTCATGCGCTTCTGCGCCGCCGCGATCCGCGCCTCCCGCTCGCGGGCGCCACGCTCTTTTGCCGCGCGCCGGCGACGATCGCCAGCCGCCGGATCCGTCTCGACCTCAGCGCGCAGGCGCTCCACCCGCATCTGCGCCGCGGTGAGCAGATCATCAAGCCGCGCGTGCCGGCGGAAGGAACTCGCCCCGGCACCCGCGCGCACCCGCAAGCCATCCTGCGCCAACGTGTCCAGCGACACCAAGCCAGCTTCCACCATCGATGCGACGCCCTGCGCCAGCAGTCGCTCCAGAACTGCCATATGCGCGAGCCGGAAGTTCGACAGGCTGTGATAATTCATCGACACCCCGCCGCATAACCAGCGATAGACCAGATGATCGCGGCATAGCCGATCCAGTTGGCGGGCGCTGCCCACCCCATCGACCGTGGCCCACAGCCAAAGCGACAACATCAGTTCCGGCGCTGCTGGCGGATGTCCGGGCTGGCCCTCGCGCGCCTTGATGGCCTCGTACAACGCAGACAGATCGAGCCCCTCGACGAATGCCCAAACCGAGCGTACCGGATGGTCCTCCGAAATCAGGTCGTCCAATGCCGCCACCTGCAGGCCGATCTGACTGCGTTCCGGCACCCGCAGTCGCACCCCACCCCGTCCCCCGGACGGCGCCTTTTCTTGCTCGGGCAACCCCTCGAACAATTGCTCGTCAGCCATCGTTAGCCCCTGCTTCGCCCGCAACGCCAGAGAATCACAGCACCGCGGCTGTGGCAAACGCTCATCGCCAAAAGTTTCTCACGCTCTCAGGAATGAGGGGATAGAGCGGCTCGCGTCGTTCGGCTCACCGCTTATCGAACGGAATGTACTTCTGATATTCCTTCGGCACCTGACTGCGATAGCGCGACGGCACCGTTCCGCTCGAGATCGAATGATCGATCTCCTGCTGGCGCGTCATTCGGGTCGATTTCTTCTTCGGCTTCGATGCGGCTTTCTTGTCGCCGGTGTCGGCCGACTTGTTGCCGGTATCAGCCGAGGGCGATGCCGCCGCCGCGGGCTCCGGTGATGCGGCGGGGGCGGGCGCAGGTGCAGCCGATGGCGCCGGGGCCGGGCTTGCCGCTGGCGCCGGAGCGGCCGCGTCGTTTCCGGCGGCCGGGACCTGGGCGAGCACGCTTGCGGGCAAATAGGCGAGGAGGGCCGCGCTGAAAACAATGAGAGAAATCCTTTTCATCTGAAACTCCGATGTTCCCACTGGCGAAACAGTCAATCTCGTGCCGCAGGCATGCACCATCCTAGACCGCCTGAAGGCGGCTTGTCCCGCTCTCGCGCGCGGAGTCGCGGATACGATCGATCAAAACATCTCGAAATATTCGCGGTGCTCCCAGTCAGACACCTCGGCCTGGAAGCGTTCGATCTCGGCATTCTTGATGTGGACGTAATAGTCCACGAACTCCTTGCCCAGCGCCTCTCGGAAGAACGGATCGTCCTTGAGCGCAAACACGGCTTCGCGCAGCGATTTCGGCAAGGGATCGGCATTGGTCTCGTAGGGCGTATCGGCGGACGGCGGCGGATCGAGCTTGCGGTCGACGCCATCGAGGCCCGAGAGGATTTGCGAAGCCATGTAGAGATAGGGATTGGCCGCCGGCTCGCCGATCCGGTTCTCCAGCCGCGTCGCGCTGTCACCCGGTCCGCCGAGCACTCGGATCATGACGCCGCGGTTGTCGCGGCCCCAGATCGCGCGGTCGGGCGCCAGCGAGTAGGTGCGGTAGCGCTTGTAGCCGTTGATGGTCGGCGTCGTGAACACGGTCGAGGCGCGGGCATGCGCCAACAGAC
>DATNDG010000116.1:0-9428 GCA_035553515.1 Allostellaceae bacterium
CGGTGGTGGCGATGAAATAGCCGGGCATGTCGCGCGTGTTGAGCGGCTCGATCACCAGCGTGATGCCTTGCTTCGCCGCCCGGTCCGCGGCGCGCCTGAGATTGGCGACATAGGTCTCGCCGCCCTCGCGCTTGTCGCGCCCTTCGGGCCAGATGCCGGCCATCACATGGAGCGTCCGGCAATCGGCAGCGCGCGCATAGAGGAGCGCCTGCTCGAGCGTCGCCATGAACTCCTCCTCGCGGCCGGGGATCGCCGCCATGCCGCGCTCACCCTTTGCCCAGTCGCCGGGCGGCAGGTTGAAGAGCGCCTGGGTCAGACGGTGCTGCTTCAACCGCGCGCCGATCTCCTCGGCCGAGTACTCGTAGGGGAAGAGAAACTCGACCCCCTTGAAGCCGCACGCCGCCGCCGCGGCGAAGCGGTCGAGAAACGGCACTTCCTGGAACAGCATGCTGAGATTGGCCGCGAGCTTCGGCATGGGCGATCCTTGGTTTCAGGGATCAGGCGGGCTTGAGCGCCGCCACCTGTTCCGGGGTGAGCAGGCGGAGCTTCGAGCCGCGCAGCAGCAGGAAGAGCTTCGCCGTCTCCTCCAGCTCCTCGATGGCGTTGGCGGCGGCGTCGAGCGAGCTCCCCGCCACCACCGGGCCGTGATTGGCGAGCAGCACGGCGTGATGCTTGCCGGCGAGCTTCCGCACCGCATCGGCGAGGCTGAGATCGCCCGGCGGGTAGTAAGGAACGAGCGGCAGGCGGCCGACGCGCATCACGTAATAGGCGGTGATCGGCGGCAGCACGTTCTCGGCATCGATCTCGGCGAGCACCGAGACCGCGACCGAATGCGTCGCATGGAGATGGACGACCGCGCCGGCATTCTGGCGCTCTTCATACATGGCACGGTGGAGAAAGGTCTCCTTCGTCGGCGCGTCGCCGGAGAGGAGCTTGCCCGAAGCGTCGAGCTTCGAAAGCCGCGCCGGGTCGAGGCGGCCCAGCGAGACATTGGTCGGCGTCATCAGCCAGCCATCCTCGAGCCGGGCGCTGATATTGCCGGCGCTGCCGAAAGTGAGGCCGCGCTCGAACAGCGAGGCGCCCAGCCGGCAGATCTCTTCGCGCAGATCCGATTCGCTCAGTCGAGGCATGAGAAAGCCCTCGTGAAAAAATCCTCGCGGCCGAAATTGCCGGATTTGAGCGCCAGCGCGAGCACAGGATCGCCGAGGCTCGCCGTCCAGGGCACGCCGGGATCGATCTGCGGCCCGATGCGCAGCCCGCCGACGCCGAGCGCCTGGACGATGGCCCCGGCGGTTTCGCCGCCGGCCACCACCAGCCTTCTCGCACCGCGCTCGACGAGCCCTCGCGCGATCTCCGCCAGCGCCGCCTCGACGAGGCTGCCGGCGCGCTCGCGGCCGAGCCGCTCCTGCACCTGGCGCACGCGCTCGGGCTCGGCGCTGGCCGAGATCAGGATCGGCTTCTCGCCAAGCAGCGGCGCCGCCCAGTCGAGCGCGCGGGCCGGCAGATCCCGCGCCTCGGCGAGCGCCCGCGGATCGATGTCAAAGACCGGATGAGTCCGGCGCATCGCCGCCACCTGCGCCAATGTCGCGGTCGAGCAGGAGCCGGAGATCACCGCCGCCGCGCCTTGCACCTTGGGCAGCCGGTCGGCGCGCTGGTTTTGCGCCAGCAGTCCGGCACGGCGGAAATTCTCCGGCAATCCCAGCGCGATGCCGGAGCCACCGGTGACGAGGCGAAGATCGGCAAGCGCCTCGCCCAAGCTCAGGAGATCGCCATCCTCGACCGCATCAAGAATGGCGTGGCGGAAACCATCGCGCTTGAGCCGGGCGAACTCGGCGCGCACCGCCACGGCGCCGCTTTTCACCGCGGCGAGCGGCACGAGCCCTACCTTGTGCGGCGTCTGCCGCGCCAGCACACGGCGGAGGTTGGCGTCCCGCATCGGCGTCAGCGGATGATCGCGCATGCCGGATTCCGACAGCAGCACCTCGCCGACGAAGAGATATCCGCGGTAGATGGTGCGGCCATTCTCCGGGAAGGCCGGGCAGAAGACGGTGAAATCCTCACCCAGCGCGTCGAGCAGCGCATCCGCTACCGGGCCGATATTGCCCTGGTCGGTCGAATCGAAGGTCGAGCAGTATTTGAAGAGGAGCTGCCGCGCGCCTTCGGATTTGAGCCAGCCGAGCGCCGCCAGCGACTGTGCGACCGCTTCGTTGGCGGCGATGGTGCGGCTCTTGAGGGCCACGACGATAGCATCCACATCGTCTGGCGCCCGCCCCTGCGGTACGCCGATGAGCTGCACGCTGCGCATCCCTTGCCGCACCAGCGTATTGGCAAGGTCGGTCGCGCCCGTGAAATCGTCGGCGATCGCTCCGAGCAGCAGCGGCATCTGCCCTCCCCGCCCCCTGCGGTCCTAGCGGTCCTAACGCAGCACCGGCGGCTTCCCGCCGAGTTCCTCGTCGATATGGATGCGGACGATCTCGTCGAAAGATGCGTCGGGGCGGAAGCCCAGCTGCACGGCGCGGCGCGCATCGAAGTTGCGAGGCCAGCCCTCGACGATCTTGGCGATGACGGGATCGGGCTCGCGGCGGATGAGCCGCACCGCCTTCTCGCCGGCGGCGCGGCGCAGCGCCTCGATTTGCTCGGCGACGGTGGCGGAAAGTCCCGGCATGGTCAGCGCCCGGCGCGCGCCCATTGCTGCCAGATCCATCGTCGCCGCATGCGTCAGGAACCCTACCGCTGCACGCGGGCTCGCATGCCAATGGCGTACCGTGTCGGGGACCGGCAGCACCGCCTCCTGGCCGGCCAGCGGCTCGCGCAGGATATTCGAGAAGAAGCCGGAAGCCGCCTTGTTGGGCTTGCCCGGCCGGATGCAGATGGTGGGTAGCCGGATGGCGATGCCGTCGAGGAAGCCGCGGCGGCTGTAATCGCCGAGCAGCAGCTCCGACATCGCCTTCTGCGTGCCGTAGCTGGTGAGCGGCGTGTTGAAAAACTCGTCGCCGATCCGCTCCGGAAACGGCGCGCCGAAGACGGCGATCGACGAGGCGAAGACCAAGCGCGCCCGATAGGGCGACTTGATGCCCTCCTGGCGGATCGCCTCGAGGATGTGGCGCGTGCCGTCGAGATTGATGCGGTAACCCTTGTCGAAATCCGCCTCGGCTTCGCCGGAGACGATCGCCGCCAGGTGAAAGACGACATCGGGGCGCGCCGCGAGCGCGCGCGCGGCCGCGCCGGGCTCGGCAATGTCGAGGCTCGCCGTCGCGAGCTTGCCGGAAAATCCTGCAGGCTTCTCGGCGGGGACCGCGTCGAGCAGGGTAAGTGCCGTGACCTCGCGGCCGCCCAGCCGGCCGCTATGCGCCAAATGTTCGGTGAGCTTCCGCCCGACCATGCCGGCGGCGCCGAAGATCAGCACATGCATTACTCTATCCTCCCGGTGTGTTCTCGTTGCCGCCCGCGCGCTGATGCTCGCCCAGCGCATCGAGGATGGCGCGGGTGGTGGTGTAGATGCGGTCGAGATGGCGATCGAATCCGGCGACCACGGTGGCGGCGTCCCGTGCGCGCAGCCCCGCCATGATCTCGGTATGGTCCTTGTAGCTGCGCAGGATGGCGCCGGGCTGCGACATGGCGGTGCGCCGCTGCTCCATCAGATAGGAGTAGAGCCCCATGACGAAATCCGAGAGCAGCGGATTGGCGGCGCAGCGATAGATCGCGAAATGAAACTCGCGATCGCAGATCAGGAAGCGCACCGGATCTTCGAGGCAGTGCTTCTGCGCAGCGAGCGAGGCATCGAGCCGGGCCAGCGTCGCGCCGTCGATCCGCTCCGCGGCTTCGGCGACCACCGCCCGCTCGGCCAGCAGCCGCGCACCATGGACCGAGCGAAGATCGTAGCCGTTGAGCGCGCCGGCGGTAGCGAAGCCCGGCTGGCGCGCCGCACCTTCGGCGCTCACCACCCGCGTCCGCGCGCCCTGCGAGACTTCGACAAGGCCGCGCGATGCCAGGTCCTGGATGGCGCTGCGCACCGACTCCCGGCTCACCGCGAAGGCGGCAGCCAGGTCGCGCTCGCCGGGCAATTCGTCCCCCACCTGCAGAATGCCCGAGGCGATGTGTGAGGCGAGCTTCTCGCTGATCTGCTCTTTGACGGTGCGCTTGACGATGCTGCCGCGCATGTCGGGCAGCGGAACGAAGAGGGCTCCCTGAGGCGAGCGCCGCGCCATCGGCCGGACCTCACAACTGATCTGGTGGACCAACCAGTAGACATGTACGCTATGCCCGGGCGGCGGCGCCTGTCAATCGCGCGGGGCGGAATACGGGATGGTTGGACGCTACAATGATGCCAGGAGCGTCGCTGCCCCGGCCTCGCGCCGCCGCCGAGCATGACCGGAAAGGAGTTGAGCCATGGTCGCCGAAGCCACGCCGCTACCGCTCGGGCATCTGCCTGGCACGCGCTATCCGGACGCGCGGGTCGAGCGGCTGGATAAGAGCTTTCCGGCGCAGGGCAACGCCGCAATCGAGCGCGTCGCCACCGGCTTCCGCTGGGCCGAGGGGCCGGTCTATTTCCGCGACGGCGGCTACCTGCTGTGGAGCGACATCCCCAACAACCGGATGATGCGCTGGCTCGAGGAGGACGGGCATGTCAGCGTCTTCCGCAGCCCCTCGAACTACTCGAACGGCAACACGCGCGACCGCGATGGGCGGCTCGTCACCTGCGAGCATGATACGCGCCGCGTCACCCGCACCGAGCATGACGGGCGCGTCACCGTGCTGATGGACAATTACCGCGGCAAGAAGCTCAACGCACCCAACGACGTGGTGGTGGCATCCGACGGCGCCATCTGGTTCACCGATCCCGGCTACGGCATCGACGGCGAGTATGAAGGCCACGCCGCTACGCGCGAGCTCCCCGCCTGCGTCTATCGGCTCGATCCCAAGACGGGCGAGGCCGCCGTCATCGCCGACGATTTCGTGCGGCCGAACGGGCTCGCCTTCTCGCCCGACGAGAAGCTCCTCTACATCGTCGATTCCGGCGTGACCCATGGCGGCCCCGCCCACATCCGCGTTTTCGAGGTGCAGGGGACGAGCCTCAAGAAAGGCCGCATCTTTGCCGAGGATTTCCTGCCCGGCTTCACCGATGGCATGCGCATCGACGCGAAAGGCAATGTCTGGTGCAGCATGGGCTGGGCCGATCCCCGCGAGGACGGCGTGCGCTGCTACAACCCTGCCGGCGCTTTGATCGGCAAGGTCCACCTGCCGGAAACCTGCGCCAATCTCTGCTTCGGCGGCAAGAAGCGCAACCGCCTCTTCATGGCCGCGAGCACGTCGATCTACTCACTCTATGTCGACATCCAGGGGGCTCAGCTTCCCTGAGGCCGCGGCGCGGCGAACCGCGTGAATTTCCTGAAGCACCGGATGAGACCGTAGCGCCGCGCTAAGCGACGCCCCAACTCTTGCGTTCGCGTCCGCATCTCAATTCAACCGAGCGCCGCGCGCTGGATAAGTGTAGGTTGACTTCAGCCGGAAAGCAGCGGTTTCGACGCCTCTCGCGAGGAATTCGCCATGCTGTCCCGTCGTGCCGTCATCCTGGGAGCACTCGCAACCTCAGCCGGCCTGCGCACCGCGCGAGCGCAGGCCGCGCCGGAGGCCGGCGCGGCACCGCGCACGATCCTTCGGCTTGAGCGCCGCAGCATCGAGGTCATGGGCAGGCCGGCTTCCGTCTTCGGCATCCGCCAGCCCGACGGGACTTTCGGCATCATCACCGAAATCGGCCGGCGTTTTCGCGTCCGCGTCGAGAACGGCATCGACGAACCAAGCCTCATTCACTGGCATGGGTTGACGCCGCCCTGGCGCCAGGACGGCGTGCCGGGCATCTCGGCACCGCCGATCCCGCCCGGCCACAGCGCCGATTACGATTTCCCGCTGCGCTTCGGCGGGACCTTCTGGATGCATTCGCATCAAGGGCTGCAGGAGCAGCTGCTGATGTCGGCGCCGCTGATCATCCGCGACCAGCGCGACCGCAGGGATCAGCAGGAGATCGTCGTCACGCTCGCCGACTTCAGCTTTACGCCGCCGGCCGAGATCTTCGCGAAGCTGAAGCGGGGAACGGGCATGGCCATGGCCGGGCGCCGGAGCGCGCCGGGGAACGCGATGTCGGGAATGAGCGCAGCGGCAAAGCCTGACCTCAACGATGTCGAGTACGACGCGTTTCTCGCCAATGACCGCACCCTTGCCGATCCCGAGATCGTCAAGGTCGAGCCGGGCGGGCGCGTGCTGCTGCGCATCATCAACGCCTCCTCGATGAGCGCCTATCACATCGATCTCAGCCGGCTGGAAGGCGAGCTGACCGCGGTCGACGGTTCCGCGGTCGAGCCGGTGGCGGGGCGCCGCTTTCCCATAGCAGTGGCACAGCGTCTCGATATCGGCGTCACGATCCCGTCCGGTTCTGCGGCCTATCCGGTACTCGCCGTACTCGAAGGCGAGCGCAAGCAGACCGGAATCGTCCTGGCCGCAGGAAGCGGCAAGGTGGCTCGCATTTCCGAGTTGGCGACGATGCCGTCAAGCGCGCTCACGCTCGATCTGGAAGGTAGGTTGCGTGCGGTACAGCCGCTCAGCCCCCGCAAAGCGGACCGCATGCATCGGCTCGACTTGACCGGCGAGATGGCGGGCTATCGCTGGTCCATCAACGATGTCGTCTGGAACAAGGACGTCCCGGCTTTGCCGCTGGCCAAGGGCGAACGTGTCGAGCTGCTGATCGTCAACCGCACGCCGATGTCGCATCCGATGCACCTGCACGGCCATCAATTCCAGGTGATCGAGATCGACGGCAGGCGCTTTCCCGGCGCGGTGCGCGACACGGTGCTGGTCCCGCCCGGCCGGCGCGTGGTGGTGGCCTTCGATGCCGACAATCCGGGGCTCTGGGCTTTCCACTGCCATCTCCTCTATCACCTGGAGGCCGGCATGTTCACGACCTTCCGCTATGTCTGAGCGCGCGTCGGCGCCGACCCGAGAATTGGACACGGAGGAGATTTGCCATCTCTTGGCGCTCGAGCCCAACGCCACCTGCGGCTATGTGCGCCTGACCTATACCAGCGCGACATCGATCGCGGCGGGCGGCTTGCCGACGCCCTTCGCCGAGGGACGTCCCCTGGGCTCGGCACTTTATTTCATGGTGACGCCGACCGCGCCGGTCAGGCTTCACCGCATCCGCAACGATCAGCTCTACCACTATTATCTCGGCGACCCGCTCGAGGTCTTCCTGCTGCGAGGCGACGGTCGCGCGGAGCGGGTTGTGCTCGGACCCGATCTGCGCAATGGCCAGCGCGTACAGCTGCTGATTCCGGGCGACACCTTCCACACGGCGCGGCTCCTGGGAGATCGCTGCTTCCTGGGCGCGAGCACCGAATGGCCCGGCGTCGTTCCGGCGGACGTCGAGATCGGCGAGCTCGACCGGTTCGTAAAATCCTATCCGGCCGTCGCCGCCGAGCTTGTCGCCATCGCCAATTCCGTGGCGCCTGTCGTCCCGGCATTGGCCGCTGTTCCCGCCCCGCCGTGAATCTCGCCTCCTGGGTGCTGGTCGGAGGCGTTCTTGGAGTCCTCGCCGGCATCACCTTCGGCGAGAGCTGCGCGATCTTGAGTCCGCTGGGTTTCGCCTATGTCGGACTGCTTCAGGCGGCCGTATATCCTTACCTCGTCTGCTCGCTGCTGCACGGTCTCGGCTCGCTCGACCCCGCAAAGGCGTGGCGGCTCCTGAAGAGCGGCTGGGTCTTTTATCTCGTCGCCTGGGCGATCAGCTTCGCCTGCCTCGCCGCGCTGGCGCAAGGCATTCCTCCGGTCCAACCCGCGGTGATCGGCGATCACCCGGTTCAGCCGCAGAGCCTCGCGCGACTGCTCGGGCTCCTCATTCCGACCGATCTCTTCACCGCGCTCAGCGAGAATTACGTTCCCGCGGTGGTGGTGTTCTGCATCTTCTATGGCATCGCGCTGCAGACGCTCAAAGACAAGGCGCCGCTCTTGAGCATTCTGGAGAGTATTCGCCTGGCGAGCCTGCGGTTCTGGAACTGGATCGTGCGATTGGCACCTCTGGGCGTCTTCGCGCTCTTCGCCGTCACCGCGGGAACGACCTCCTTCGCCGACCTTCTCGGCATGGGCCTCTATCTCAGTCTCTTCCTCCTGGGCACGTGCCTTCTGGCGTTCTGGGTCTTGCCGGCGCTGCTCTCGGCGCTCGCGCCGGTCGGCCACCGCGAGATCATCACCGAGCTGCGCCCGGCACTGGCGATCGCCGCGGTGACCACCCTCTCGGTGGCCGCACTCCCCTTTGTGGTCGAAGCGACCCGCAAGCTCGCCGAGCGCTGCGAGATCGCCGGGGCCGAGCGCGACGAGATCATCCGGACAAACTTGTCGGTCGCCTATCCGCTGGGCCAGCTCGGCAACTTCTTCGTCTATCTCTTCCTCGTCTTCGCCGCCTATTACTACAAGGTCCCGTTGCAAGGGCGGGACCAGGCGCTGCTCCCCTTCATGACCCTGCTCTCCGGCTTCGGCTCGCCGACCTCTGCGGTCAACGCGGTCGACTTCCTCTCGGGCTGGCTCTCGCTGCCCGGCCGGACGCGCGAACTCTATGTCGAGCTGCAGACGATCACGCGGTACGGCCAGGTCATCGTCTCCGTCATGGCCTTCGCCTTTCTGAGCGTGCTGGTGACGCTGGCCTATTACGGCAGGCTGCGGTTGCGCTTGCGTCGGCTGGTGGCAGCGCTGGTCCTGCCGGCAATCGGCTTCGTCGCGATCGCCTGGGCGGGCAATAGCGCGCATGGCTACTTCCGCGGCCCCGACCTGCTGCGCTACGGGAGCCTCACTTTGGACCCGGCGATCACACGCGGCGTCGAGGCGAGCGTGGAGCGCGTCCCGGAGCGAGCGGCGGCGGCGGGAGCGATGCCGGCCGGCGGCACCGTCGAGCGTATCCAGCAACGGGGTGTCCTGCGGGTCGGCTACAACGGCTTGGCCGTGCCCTTCTCCTATTTCAACGATGCGGGAGCCCTCGTCGGCTACGACGTGGAGTTCGCCTACGATCTGGCGCGTTCCCTGAACGTGCGGCTGATCTTCGTGCCGTTTGAATGGAGCGCGCTCGAGCGTGACCTCAGGGACGGTCGCTTCGACATCGCCATGGCGGGCATCTATGCCAGCACGCAGCGCCTGAGCTCACTTTCGGCATCGGCATCCTATTATCAGAGCCCCATCGCCTTGTTCATGCCGAGTGACCGGGCGCGGCGCTTCCTCAATCGCGAACAAATCCTGGCGCGCCGAGGCCTGCGCCTCGCCATGAGCGTCGATCCCGTCCTGCATCCGCTCTGGACCCGCCTCTTTCCCAATGCCGAGATCGTCATGGTGCCGGATTACCGGACGCCGCCGGATTTCTCAAAGGTCGACGCGGCAATCTGGACGCTCGA
>DATNDG010000117.1:0-5916 GCA_035553515.1 Allostellaceae bacterium
CGCGAAGCCGCGATAGTCGCGCTCCAGGAGCTCGGCGAAGCGGATGCAGGTGAGATCGCCATATTGCGGGCCGGCGATCTGCACGCCGATCGGCAGGCCCTCGGGGCTGAGACCGATCGGCGCCGCCGTCGCCGGCAGGTAGAAGGCGCAGGTATATCCCGCCCAGAAGAGCTGATCGGTGGTCGGCACGCGCTTGCCGTTGACCGGGATCGTCCGCTGCCAGCGCTCGCCCTCATGGTCGTGCGGCGGCGCGGCAGAAGCGGCGACCGGGCACAGGAAGAGATCCCACTCGTGGAAGAACTCGGCCCAGGCGAGCCGCATCCGGTGCCGCTCCTCGTTGAAGCGCAGCCAGTCGCGGTGATGAAGCGCGTTGGCGCGCTGCATCCGCGCGAGATAGCTCTCATCCCCCGGCCGGAGCGCCTTCGTCGCGGCGAGCGTCGCCGCGAACTCCGCATCGGTCATGCGGCCGGAGGTGGCGGAGCGGAGCAGCTGGATATAGACGGCCTGGGCGCGGCTGGCATCGAAATCCGGGCGGGCGCGGTCGCTCACCGTGACGCCCTGCTTTGCCAGGAAATCGCCGAGGCGCTGGAGCTCGTCCTGCACCGCGCGGTCGACCTCGGAATTGGGATCGTCGAGCATCAGCGCCACTTTGAAATCGGCGAGCCGCTCCTGCTTCGGCCGCTTCAGCTCGAGCCGCCAGCCCGCGGCGTCGATCGCGTCGGGGCCCGCCATGATGTTGAGCGCAAGCGCCAGATCGGTACTGCCGCGCGCCAGCGGTCCGCAGACCGAGATGTCGCTGGTGCCGGCGCGGGGGCCGGCCGCATGGCCGTGCGGCGGGACGATGCCGTAGCTCGGCTTGTGCCCCCAGACGCCGCAATAATGCGCGGGATCGCGGATCGAGGAGCCGATATCGCTGCCGGCCTCGAGCCCGGTCAGTCCGGCGGCGAGCGCCGCCGCCGAGCCGCCCGACGAACCGCCGGGAACGCGCGCGAGGTCCCAGGGATTGTTGGTCGTGCCATAGATATCGTTGTAGCTCTGCCAGTCGGCGAGCCAGAGCGGCACGTTGGTCTTGCCGAAGATCACCGCGCCGGCGCCGAGCAGGCGATCGACCGCAGCTGCGTTGCTGCGCGCGATATTGTCCTTGAGCGCGGGCACGCCCCAGGTGGTTGGCAGGCCCGCGATGTCATAGGATTCCTTCACCGTCATCGGTAGCCCGTGCAGCGGACCCCAGCTCTCGCCGCGCGCGAGCGCCGCATCGGCGGCGTCAGCCCGCTTTCGCGCGCCGGCGATATCGCGGACGACGATCGCATTGATCGTCGGGTTGAAGCGCTCGACCCGCTTCAGGAAATGCTCGAGCAGCTCGCGGCAGCCGACACGCTTGGCGCGGATATCGCCGGCGAGCTCCGTTGCGGAGCGGTAATGGAGATCGGTCACGTCGTCCTCCCTGGCGACTTATCTCAGCACGGCAGCCCGTTCCGGTCGAGGCAATGCAGTGCGAAGAGCAGGTAGCAATCGCCCCAGACGAGCTCGTGGCGATCGGCGAGGCGATGCGGATGGTCGAGGCAGCCATCGAGCAGCATGCCGCGCGGGCGGCGATCGCTGTCGCTCTGCGGCGTCAGCCGCGCCGCGAGCCCGTCGAGCAGCGGCTCGAGCCGATCGGTTGCGATCCGCGCTTCCTCGGACAGGTTCGGGCGCACGGCGAGCCGCGCCAGACTCTCGGCCAGGATTGCCGACGCCGAGGTGTCGGGCGGCGCCGCCGGGTCGGTATCGGCGAAGTCGTAAGGCGGAACGCGGTCGGCGCCGGTATGCGCCCACCAATAGTCGAGGAGCCGCGTCGCGATGTCGAGCCAGCGCCGTTCGCCCAGCGCCTCAAAGGCACGCAGATAGCCGCCGATCGCCCAGGCCTGGCCGCGGCTCCAGCAGGAATCATGACCGCTGCCGAGCCGCGTGAAACGGCGCAGCACCGCGTCATTGTCGGGCGCGTATTCGACGAATTCGACGGTCGAGCCGTCGGGCCGGATGAAGTCGCGCGCGGCCGTTTCCAGATGGCGCTCCGCGCCGACGCGGTAGGTCGGATCGTCGGTCTCCTTGAAGGCCCACCAGTCGAGCAGCAGGCTTTGATGCACATTGTCGATGGCGACGATATTGCGCGAGGCGAGTGCGGCCGAGGCCATCGGCACTTCGCTGCCCACCGGCATGGCACCATTGGCGCGCAGCGCCATGGCGCGCATCGCGCGCGACGCGGCGAGCGCCAGGCCGCGCATGGCGGAGTTCTTCTCGCTCGCCTCGAGCCGGGCTGCGGAATAATAGAAAGCGGGGCCGCGGAACATGTCGTCGCGCTCGAGCTGGGTGCGGATGCGGTAGGTGCGCTTGCGCGCCTCGGCGAGGAGGCTGCGGTCGCCCGAACGCTCGCCCACGATGCGCAACGCCTCGATCCACTGCCCGGCGCAGCCATCGCCATCCGTCGTCGTGGACCAGGCCCCGGTGACGGGGTCTGCGTGCGACGGCCAATCCTCGCCGATCGCGGCGCGGGTCGAGAGCACGCGCTCGCACAGCCAATCGAGACTCTGGCGCCAGCGCGGCTTCATCGGACCAGCGCGCGCGCCGCCTCGGCGACCTGCGCGGGCGCGATCTTCACCACCGCTTCGAGCGGCGGCGCGTAAGGCACCGGGATGCGCGGCGCGCCGAGCCGGCGCACGGGCGCCTTGAGCCGGCCGAAAAGAGCCTCGGCGACGGTTGCGGCGATCTCGGCACCGAAGCCGCCGGTCTGCACCGCCTCGTGCACGACGAGCAGGCGCCCGGTCTTTTCGACCGAAGCGCAGACGGCCTCCTGGTCCCAGGGATAGAGCGTGCGCAGATCGATGATCTCGATCGACGGGCGGTCGTCGAGCAGCGCCGCCGCCGCTTCGACCTGGCGCAGCATGCCGGACCAGGTGACGATGGTGAGATCGCGGCCCGCGCGCACCCGCCGCGCCCGGCCGAGCGGCAGCGGCTCTGCGGCCTCGTCGACCTCCGCCGTGACGGCCCAGAGATCCTTGTGCTCCATATAGACCACGGGATCATCGCAGCGGATCGCCGCCTTGAGCAGGCCGAAATTGTCGACCGGGGTCGCTGGCGCGACCACCACGAGGCCCGGGATGTGCGTGTACCAGGCTTCGAGCGATTGCGAGTGCTGCGCCGCCGAGGAGCGCCACATGCCGGAGGGCTCGCGCACGACCAGCGGCACGCGTCCCTGGCCGCCGAACATGTAGCGCGCCTTTGCCGCCTGGTTCACCAGCTCGTCGACGGCGCAGAGCGCGAAATCGGAGAAGCGCATCTCGACCACCGGCCTCGTCCCGACCAGCGCCGCGCCCACCGCCGTTCCCATGATCGCGGCTTCCGAGATCGGCGTGTCGACAATGCGCTGAGGGCCGAACTCCTCGACCAATCCCTTGTATTGGCCGAACACGCCGCCGCGGCCGAGATCCTCGCCAAGCGCCCAGACCAACGGATCGCGCCGCATCTCCTGCTGGAGCGCGAGCCGCCCGGCATCGAGATAGCTGAGCGTGCTCATCGCGCACCTGCAAGCGGCGCGCCGACATCCTGCACGTCGGACCAGGCGAGCTCGCGCGAGGGCCAAGGGGCGGCGCGCGCCGCCGCGGCGGCTTCCGTCATCTCGCGCCGCACCGTGTCCGCGATCTCATCGAGCGTGCGGGCTTCGATGCCCGCGAGCTTCAGCGCCTCGGCGCAGCGGCCGAGCGGCTCGTCCTGTTGCCTGGCCGCGACTTCCTCGGCGCTGCGGTAGGCCGCCGCGTCGGCGGCGGTATGGCCCTTGAGGCGATAAGTGCGCGCCAGCAGGAATTGCGGGCCGCTGCCGGCGCGGATGCGTTGAACGAGCTCGCGCGCCGCATCGTCCACCGCGCCGACGTCGTTGCCGTCGACGATCGTGGCGGGAATGCCCAGGCTCTGGGCGCGCACGTCCGGCCCGCCGCCGGCCGACAGCGCGGCGGTCCGCGTGGTTGCGGCGAAGCCGTTATCCTCGCAGACGAACAGCACGGGGAGCGCGTAGATTTTCGCCCAGTTGAGCCCTTCCAAAAACGGGCCGCGATTGATCGCGCCGTCGCCGAAGAAGCAGGCGACGACGCGGTCCTCGCCGCGCAGCCTGACGCCCTGCGCGGCGCCGACGGCAATGAGGATGCCGGCGCCGACCACGCCGTTGGCACCGAGCATGCCGATCTCGAAATCGGCGATGTGCATCGAGCCGCCCTTGCCCTGGCAGGTGCCGGTGGCGCGGCCGAAGAGCTCGGCCATCATCGCTTCGGGCGAGGCGCCCTTGGCGATGGTGTGGCCGTGGCCGCGATGGTTGCTGGCGATGAGGTCGCTGCGCCGGAGATTGGCGCAGACGCCGGCGGCGGTCGCCTCCTGGCCGATCGACAGGTGGATCGCCCCCTTGACCTCGCCGGCTTTGAGTGCCGCCTCGGCCGTCTCCTCGAAGGCGCGGATGCGCGTCATCAGCCGGTAATGGGCGAGCATGCGCTCGGCGTCGAAATTGCTCCGCGGCGGCCCTGCCATTGCTCGCTCCCTCGCCAACTTGCTTTTCCCTGCCGGCTGCCCTTTATCCGGGAGACGCGGTGAGCCGGCAAGGAGCAAGCATGGCGGCGGCGGTGCGGATTGTCGACAGCATCACCAAGCTCGACGATTCCTATGCCGGCGAGGTGCTCATCGCCGCCTCTCATGGCGGAGTCTATCCCGCCTATCTCGCTGCCGCGGCGCATCTCGCGGGCGTCGTGCTGCACGATGCCGGACTCGGCCTCGACCGCGCGGGCATCGCCAGCCTCGACTATCTCGATCGGCTCGGCATGCCGGCGGCCGCGGTGAGTCACCTCTCGGCGCGGATCGGCGATGGCAGCGACATGGCGGCGCGCGGCATCATCAGCCAGGTCAATCGCGCCGCCGCCGCGCGCGGCTGCGCGCCCGGCCAGGCCTGCCGCGCCGCGGCTGAGGCTATGCGCGGCGCGCCCGCCTGCCTTGCCGAGCCGCCACCCTATGTGGAGGCGCGCTTTCTGCTGCGACCCAATCCCGGCGAGCCGGAAGTCTGGGGGCTCGACAGCAACTCCCTGGTCGTGCCGGAGGACGAGGGCCGCATCATCGTCACCGGCTCGCATGGGGCGCTGCTGGGTGGCCGGCCCGGGACGGCGGTACGCGTCGCCGTGCTTGCCGCGGTCTACCACGATGCCGGGATCGGCATCGACCGCGCCGGGATCTCGCGGCTACCGGCGCTCGCGGCGCGCGGCATCATCGCGGCCACCGTCGCCGGCGACAGCGCGCGCATCGGCGAAGCGCGATCGGTCTGGCAGACCGGTGCGATCTCGGTGGTGAACGAGCCGGCCGAGCGCCTCGGCGCGCGCCCTGGCATGCACGTGCCGGATTTCGTCGACGCCGTCATTGCCGCGTGCTCCCGCCGGTGAAACCGAGTTAAGCTCGGGGTATGGCTCCGGCTTCGCCCGCTCTGCCGCCCGTGCCGCTCGACCCCGCCGGCCTCGTCCGCCGCGTGCCGCTCGCGCCGCATGAGCGGACGGCGCGCATCACGCCGCAAAGCGACCTCTTTGTGCTCGCGCATTTCGGCATCGCCCGGGTCGATCCCGCGGCGTGGCAGCTCGAGATCGGCGGCCTGGTTGCCCGCCCGCAGCGCTTCGGCCTTGCCGAGTTCCGCCGCCTGCCGCGCTGTCGGGTCCAGAGTTTCCATCAATGCGCGGGCTTTCCACGGCGCGCGGACATCGCCACCCGGCGCGTCGGCAACGTCGTCTGGGGCGGCGTCGATCTCCAGGCGCTGCTCGAAGAGGCGGGCGTCGCGCCTGAAGCACGCTTCCTCCACGCCTACGGGC
This sequence comes from Allostellaceae bacterium, assembly GCA_035553515.1. GTDB lineage: Bacteria > Pseudomonadota > Alphaproteobacteria > ATCC43930 > CGMCC-115725 > DAHUYF01. The sequence continues at coordinate 5,865 of DATNDG010000117.1, forward strand.
TCGATCACGGCACCTATGATGGCGAAAGCGCCCGCCATTACGCGAAGGATAT
>DATNDG010000118.1:0-34292 GCA_035553515.1 Allostellaceae bacterium
GGCTCGCGATCGAGGGTGAAGGCGAGATTGCGCGCGATGTAGTCGTGGCCGGGATAGATCCGCGTATTGGCCGGCAGCGCGGCGAGCTGGCTGGCGAAAGTCTTGTAAAGCTCCTCCGGATGGCCGCCATTGTGGCAATTGCCGGCGCCGGCATTGAAGAGCGTGTCGCCGCAGAACAGTCCCGGCACCTCGCCATGCGCGCGCAGGCAGATGTGGCACATGGTGTGGCCGGGCGTGTCGAGGCATTCGAGCTCGATGCTGCGCCCGACCTTGATCACGTCGCCCGCCTTGAGCCCGCGATCCATGCCCGCGATCTTGTCGCGCGCATTGGCATGAGCGAGGAGCTTGGCTCCGGTCGCCGCCACCATCGCGGCGTTGCCGCCGGTATGGTCGCGATGCTCATGCGTGTTGAGGATCTGGGTGATGCGCCAGCCCTTGGCCTTGGCGGTGGCGAGGCATTTCTCGTGATCGAGCGGGTCGATCGCAAGCGCCTCGCCGGTCTCGGCGCAAGCAACGAGATAATTGAAGTTGCGATAGGCGTTGGCGGTCCAGATCTGCTCGACCAGCATGGCGTGCCTCTCCCGGTACGGATCGCCCAAGTCTAGCCCGGATTTCTCATACGTCGAAGCGCATGAGCGTGTGAGAAATCCGGGTTTGCCGCGTTTATCTCGCGAAAGGAGCCACGCGAAATGGCGGCCCCTTACACGATTCTCTTCGTCGAAGACGATGATGCGGTGCGGCAGAGCACGACCCAGGTGCTGGTCTCGAGGGGCTTCCGCACCCTCGTTGCGCGAAACGGCTACGAGGCCATGCGGCTGCTCGCGCAACATCCGGTCGATCTGCTGTTCACCGATGTGGTGATGCCCGAGCTCGACGGCATCGAACTGGCCAGGCAGGCAAAATTGCTGAAGCCGGAGCTCAAGGTGCTGTTCATGACCGGCTATTACTGGCGCACGGCCGACGCCGTGCAGTTGGGCGACCTGCTGTTCAAGCCACTCAGAGGCGACGAGATCGAAGCGGAGATCAGCGGCCTCTTGCCGCTTCAGCCGGCGACCTGAACGCAGCAGCACAACCAGAGCGCGGCGCGGTCACGGCGAATTCGCGCGGGTCTGCCAGTACCCGGCGCTTCAGCGCTCGGTCAGCGCGGCATGCCGATAACGCAGCAGCGGCGAGAGAAGATAGCTGATGACGCGGCGCGAACCGGTCTTGATCTCGACCGTCACCGCCATGCCCGGCGAGAGCTTCACCATCTTGTCGTCGATCCGCATCTCGGTGCGGTCGAGCGAGACGCGCGCGGCATAGACCAGCTCCTGTCCCTTGGGCTCGCTGCTCTCGGCGAGCGCGCCAGCGGCGGTGCCGGGTTTCGGCGCCTCGGGGCGGGCGATGGCGTCGGGCGAGACATTGGTTACGACGCCATGGAGCAGCCCGTAGCGCGTGAAGTTGAAGGTATCGACCTTGATCTCCGCCTTCTGCCCGGTATGGACGAAGCCGATATCCCGGTTCGACACCATCGACTCAATCTCGAGCCGGCTGTCCGCCGGCACGATCACCATCAGCGCCTGAGCCGGCGTGACCACACCGCCCACCGTATGCACGGCCAGCTGCTGCACTGTGCCGTCGACGGGGGCGGTCAGCGTCTGAAGCCGCGCATGCTCGCGCGCCTTCACCAGCTCCTGCTGCATCTCGGCCGCCTTGTCCTGCGCCTTGGCGAGGTCGCCGAGCACGCCGCTGCGATATTCGGCATCGGCCTCGCGCCGCTGCTCTGCAAGCGCGGCGAGGCCGGCCTGCGCCTCGACGAGGCGCGCCTTCTGCACCCGCAGCTCCTGCTCATGCTCGACCAGATCCTGCTCCACGGTCAGATAGTCGAGCTTCGAGCCGACGGCTTTCTGCATCAGGGTTTTGCGCGCCTCGGCGCGCTCGCGCAGCAGAGGCAGCGCGACGGTGAGCTTCTCCACGGTGGCGGCGACGGCGTCGCGATTGCCGGTATTCTGCGCGATCTGGCGATCGAGATTGGCGAGCTTCGCGCGCTGCTCCTCGACCTGGTTCTGCAGCAGCGTGCGCTGCAGCTCGATCTGGCGCGGCGATGCGCCCTCGGGCGGCGCAAAGCTCGCCGCCGGATCCGGCTGCAAGGCCGCGGTGAGCCGTGCCACGTCGAGCCGCGAAGCGAGCAGCGCGTCGGCCAGCCGGTCGCGTTCGGCATCGTCGATCGTGGGATCGAGCTCGACCAGCACCTGGCCGGCCTTCACCGCCTGCCCGTCCTGCACGTGGATGGCGCGCACCACGCCGGTGGCGAAGGGCTGCACCACCTTGCTGCGGCCGCTGGGCACGATCTTGCCCGGGGCAGTCGCGATGATGTCGACCCGGCCGAAGCTCGCCCAGGCGAGCGCCACCGCACAGAACAGGATGATGGTGGCAGCGATCGCGCGGCCCACCGGCGAGGCCGGCGTCTCGACGATCTCCAGCGCCGCCGGCAGGAATTCGAGCTCGGCCGTGCGCAGCGCGCCACCGCGCGCGAACGGCACCAGTGCGCGCCCCGCCTCAGCCGACTTCATGGAGACCGCCCTGGAGGCGATGGAGCGACGCGTAGCGGCCGCCCGTGTGGATCAGCTCGTCATGGCTGCCATCTTCGACGATGCGGCCGCGATCGATCGTCAGGATGCGCGCGGCGCGGCGCACGGTCGAGAGGCGGTGCGCGATGATCAGCACGGTGCGGCCCTGCGCCATCCGGCGCATGTTCTCCTGGATGATGCGCTCGCTCTCGTAATCGAGCGCGCTGGTCGCCTCGTCGAAGATCAGGACGCGCGGCTCGGTGACGAGCGCGCGGGCGATGGCGATGCGCTGGCGCTGCCCACCCGAGAGGCTGGCGCCGCGCTCGCCGACGATGGTGTCGTAGCCTTGCGGCAGCTCCAGGATGAACTCATGCGCGCCGGCAAGCTCGGCGGCGGCGATGACGCGGTCCATGCTTGTCGCCGGATCGGCGAGCGCGATGTTGTCGCGGATCGTGCGGTTGAACAGCACGTTCTCCTGCAGCACCACCCCGATCTGCCGGCGCAGCCAGGCCGGGTCGACCATGGCGAGATCGACGCCGTCCATCAGCACGCGCCCCGTTTCCGGCACGTAGAGGCGCTGCACGAGCTTGGCGAGCGTGGACTTGCCAGAGCCCGAGGGGCCGACGATGCCGACCACCTGACCCGCCGGAACCGAGAAGCTGACGTCGTGCAGCACCTCCGGCCCGTCGGCGCGGTAGCGGAACCCCACATGATCGAAGACGATGTCGCCGCGCATCGCCGGCAGCGCGGCGCGCGCCGGGCTATAGGCCGGCTCCGGCGCGGCGTTGAGGATGTCGCCCAATCGCGCCACCGAGATGCGCGCCTGGTGGAAATCCTGCCAGAGCTGCGCCAGCCGCAGCACCGGCTGCGCGACGCGCCCGGCCAGCATGGTGAAGGCGATGAGCTCGCCGACGGTGAGCTGGTTCTCGATCACCAGCCGCGCGCCGAAATAGAGCGTCAGCGCGGTCACGACCTTGCTGATGAACTGCACCGACTGGCTCGCCCAGTTGCCGAGCGAGATCACGGAGAAGCTGGCACGCACATAGCCGGCAAGCTGCTCCTCCCAGCGGCGCTGCATCTGCGGCTCGACCGCCATCGCCTTCAAGGTCTCGATGCCGGTGATGCTTTCCACCAGGAAGGCCTGGTTCTCGGCGCCGCGATTGAACTTCTCGTCGAGCCGGCGGCGGAACAGCGGCGTGACGCCGGCGGAGAGCGCGACATAGAAGGGGAAGGAACCGATCACCATCCAGGTGAGCAGCGGTGCGTAGAAGAACATCACCGCCAGGAAGACGACGGTGAAGACGAGATCGATGCAGAGCGTCAGCGCCGAGCTGGTGAGGAAATTGCGGATATTCTCGAGCTCGCGCACCCGCGCCACGGAATCGCCGGCGCGCCGCGCCTCGAAATAGGCGATGGGCAGCGCCACCAGGTGACGGAAGAGCCGCGCGCCGAGCTCGACGTCGATGCGATTGGTGGTATGCGCGAAGACATACGTCCGCAGCGTGCCGAGCACCGTCTCGAACACCGAGACGGTCAGCAGCCCGATCATGAGAACGTCGAGCGTGGTGAGGCCGCGATGGACCAGCACCTTGTCGGTGACGACCTGGAAGAAGAGCGGCGTCACCAGCGCGAAGAGCTGGAGGAAGAAGGAAGCCACCAGCACCTCGCCGAAGAGGCGCCGGTATTTGTGCATCGCCTGAAGGAACCAGCCGACATCGAAGCGCCGCGCCAGGTCGCCGAGCGCGGCTCGCCGCGCCAGCAGCACCAGCCTGCCGCTCCATTGCGCCTGGAACTCGGCCTCGGGCAATGCCTCGGGTGGACCGTGGCGCGGATCCTGGGTCAGCACCTTGCCGGTTTCGGGCGAAACCCCGCCCAGGATGACGAAGCTGCCGTCCCTGCGCTCGGCGATCGCCGGCAGCGGCAGCCGCGCGAGGCGCGGCCAGGCCACGGTCACGAGCCGGGCCTTGAGCTGCAACTCTTTGGCGCAACGCAGGATTTCCGGAGCCCCGAAGGGGCCGCTGCCATGGCGATGGCGGAGTTGCGCCGGGTCGGCGGGAATGCCGAGAAAGCGCAGCATCAGGACGAGCGCGCTCAGCCCGGACTGGTCGCCTCCCTCCCCGCCGCGAAGATCCGACACGTTGCGCACGCCCCTGTATGCCAAGGGGAGAGCCTACCCCTTCCCCCCGGGCCGTCCGGATTGTCCGCCATCGCCCAGAGCGAGTCCAGGATGGCCGGGGCAGGGTCGTGGCCGCATTCCCTGGAGGCCCATAAGAAGACACGGGAACACCCGGCTCACCGCACCAAACCGCCGGCTTCGTCCGCGCAGCCGTCACCGGCCAGGATGTAGCCGCGCGAGAACGGGGCCCGCGCCTCTTCCGTTGCCGAGACAGGAACAGCGCAGCACGCCGGAGACACGACATGCAGAACCATTCCCTTCCGACATCCCGTTTCCTTGATCGGCTGCTCGAGCGGCTCGGACGCTGGGGGCTGCTGCCGCAGCCTCTGCCCGTCCCAATCCCCGTCCGGGCGCGCAACCGGCCCAGCGTGCCCCGCCGGTGACCTCGGCCTCCCCTACCGCGCCCGGCCGGACGCTCGGGCCGAGGCTGGAACGGCTCGTCCGCCGGCTCGACCTGCCATTGCGCCTCGAGCTTTGGGATGGCAGGCGGATCGAGCTGGGCAGCGCGCCGACCGTTTCCTTCGTTCTGCGCCGGCCGCGGCTCCTGGGCATGCTCTGCCGCGGCGATTTCGACGCGCTCGGCGAGGCCTATGTCGCGGGCGACCTGGTGGTCGAAGGCAGGCTGCAGGACATTCTCGCGGTCGGCCTTGCGCTCGCCGAGCGCTTCCAGCGCCTGGCGCCGCTGGCGAAACTCGCCCGCCTCCTGCCGAGACCGCGGCGCCGGCACAGCCGTGCCGCCGATGCACGCTGGGTGCAGCACCATTACGACGTCTCGAACGAATTCTATGCGCTCTGGCTCGATCGCCGCATGGTCTATTCCTGCGGCTATTTCGAAAGCGGCGGGGAAGATATCGACACGGCGCAGCAGCAGAAGCTCGATCACATCTGCCGCAAGCTGCAGCTCCGGCCGGAAGAGCGGCTGCTCGATGTCGGCTGCGGCTGGGGCGGGCTGCTGCGCTTCGCCGCCGAGCGCTACGGCATCAACGGCGTCGGCATCACGCTGAGCCCGAAGCAGTACGAGCGGGCGCGCCGCGGCGTCGTCGAGGACGGGCTCGCCGACCGCGTCGAAATCCGCCTCCAGGATTACCGCGAACTCGCGGGCGCCGAGGCGTTCGACAAGATCGTCTCGGTCGGCATGTACGAGCACGTCGGGCGCGCCAACATGCCGCTTTATTTCGGCACCCTCTATCGGCTGCTGCGCCCGGGCGGACTACTGCTCAATCACGGCATCACGACGAGCGATCCGGCGGGCGGCAGCATGAGCCCGGCCGGCGGCAGCTTCATCGACCGCTTCGTCTTCCCCGGCGGGGAGCTGCCGCATATCGCGCAGGTCCTGCGCGATATCTCAAGCGAAGCGCTCGAAGTGCTCGATGTCGAAAACCTGCGGCCGCATTACGCCGCGACGCTGCTGCGCTGGGTGCGTCGCCTCGAGGCGCGGTGCGCCGAGGCGATCGCCGCGGCGGGGGAGGAGCGCTACCGCATCTGGCGCATCTATATGGCCGGTTGCGCACTCGCCTTCGAGCGTAACTGGCTTGCCATCTATCAGGTGCTTGCCGGAAAGCCTGACGCCAACGGCCGCCTCGCGCGGCCATGGACGCGCCGGCACCAATACGCGAGCGATGCGGCACCCGCGCTCACGGCGCCACTGGACTGGAGCGGGCTGTAGCGAAATCGACCGCCGTTCCGCCGTGCGTCCTTCGACAAGCTCAGCCCTTCGACAGGCTCAGGGGAAAAATCCTTTAGGGCACAAAGAAACTTACCTCAGTCTGTTCCCCTCTCCGGATGGAACGGCAGGAACACCGCGGCGGCGATGGCGCAGGTCCATTTTCCGCCGCGCTGGGCCTCGCTCGCGGCGGTGATCGACAAGCTGTCGATGATGAGCTGGCTGTGCTCGTAGAGCTTCTTGCGCTCGTTCCACGCGGCGTCAGGGTCGAAGTCGATCCCCAAGGTTGAGGCGAGCATGGTCGCAGCGAGATCTTCGGCGTAATCGCCGCTCTCCGGCCCGGTCATGCCGAAGCCGTGATGCTCGGAGATGTAGCCGTAGAGCTCGGGATCAGCCGGGCGCGCCAGACCGATGCTGGCATTGATGAGCCGGCCGGGCTCGTCGGTCTCGGCGCGCGCCAGAACGCAGAAGGTGATCTCGCCGGGCCTGAGCCCGCGTACGCCGAGCTCACGCGCGATAAGCTCGCAGCGCGGCGGCAGAATCGAGGACACGCTCACCAGATTCTGCTGCTCGATATCGGCATCGCGCAGCGCGAACTCAAAAGCGGTAAGGCGGTGGCGATGGACGCCGACGCCGCTCGTCAGAAAGACTGTCGCGGGAATCACGTTCGCTTCTCCTGCCGCGAAGGAGAGAAGGCCGGCCGGCGCTCCGGGTTCCACTCGATAGCAGATTTTTGTTGCATTCCGGCGACGGCGCAACGCTGCACAGCCTGCAGCGATTGCCTTTGACATTCGCAGCAGCCGATCTGTTAGCATAGCGAGCCGAACAGCAGCCCGGCCGATGGGATCGATCCCCACTTACGCGCTCCCACCCAGCTTTCTCGGCGTGACGCGCACGGAGAAGAGCGCCGCCTATTGCGTCGCGGGCGCACCATTCGACATCGGTACCAGCTTTCGCAGCGGCGCGCGCTTCGGTCCCGAGGCCATCCGCCGCGCGAGCCGCATGCTGGTCGACGGCGATCACCCGTCGCGTTGGCTCGATCCTGCACGTCTCGACATCGCCGATATCGGCAATTTCGCGCTGGCGCTCGGCGACATCCCTGAGAGCCTCGCGATGATCGAGGCGCAGGCGGCGGAGATCGGCCATCTTCTGACGCTGGGCGGCGATCACTCGATTACGCTGGCGCTGCTGCGCGCACTCGCGCGGCGCGTTGGCAGGCTGGCGCTCGTCCATTTCGACGCGCATGTCGACACCTGGCCCGACAGCTTCGGCAACCGCTACGGCCACGGCTCGGTCTTCTACCACGCGATCGAAGAAGGATTGGTCGATCCACGCCGCATGGTGCAGGTGGGGATCCGCTCACCGGTGACGAAAGCGATCTATGAGTGGGGTGCAGCGAAAGGCGTCAGCGTCCTCACCGCGCAGGCCGTGCACGAGGCGGGTCCCGCAGCCACGGCTGCGGCAATCCGCGAGGCGATCGGCGATGCCCCGGCCTATCTCAGCTTCGACATCGACGCGCTCGATCCCGCCTTCGCACCTGGGACCGGCACGCCCGAGATCGGGGGGCTCGCGAGCTGGCAGGCGCAGGCGATCCTGCGTGGGCTCGGCGGCATCCGTTTTCGCGGCATGGACGTGGTCGAGGTCGCACCGCCCTACGACGTGGCCGAGATCACCGCGCTCGCCGCGGCGACCATGGCCTGGGAATATCTGATGCTCGTCGCCGAGCCGCCCGTGCAGTCCGGCGGGTGAGGCCAAAGGAACAGACCTTCGGCCTCCCGGCCGCTCAGTGATTGTCGCGCGGCGTGCCGTAGCGTTCGACGACCTTCTGGTACTTCACCGCCATCTCGAAGACCCCGCCGGTCGCGAGCTGACCGACATGCTGGCGATGCAGCTCCTGCCACGGCGTCTGATTTACGAGCTCGGGCAGCTTCAGGGTGCGCCGCCTTTCGGTGAGCTCCTGCTCGGGAATGAGCATGTCGGCGCGGCGACGCTTCAGGTCGATGCGGATGCGATCGCCGGTGCGCAGCAGGGCGAGGCCGCCGCCGACCGCGGCTTCGGGCGAGGCGTTGAGGATCGACGGGCTGCCGGAGGTGCCGCTTTGCCGGCCGTCGCCGAGGCAAGGAAGCTCGGCGACGCCGCGCTGCACCAGCGCGTCGGGCGGCAGCATGTTCACCACCTCCGCGGCACCGGGATAGCCCACCGGTCCGACATAGCGGATCACCAGGATGCAATTCTCGTCGACGCGCAGCGCGGGGTCGTTGATGCGGTGGTGATAGTCCTCGGGGCCATCGAAGACGATCGCCCGCGCCTCGAAGGCGTCCTCGTCGCCGGAACGGCTCAAATAGCGGCGCCGGAACTCGTCGGAAATCACCGAGGTCTTCATGATCGCGCTGTCGAAGAGATTACCCTTCAGCACGACGAATCCCGCCTTTTCCTTGAGCGGCCGCCGATAGGGGCGGATCACCTCTTCGTCGAGGCTCCGGCACTCGCGATTGTTCTCGGCCATCGTCTTGCCGGTGACGGTGAGCGCGTTTTCGCGGATCTTGCCGGCGCGGATGAGCTCGCCGATCACCGCCGGCAGTCCGCCGGCGCTGTAATACTGCTCGCCGAGATAGGCGCCGGCCGGCATCATGTTGACCAGCAGCGGAATCTCATAGCCGATCCGGTCCCAATCGTCGTTGGTGAGCTCGACGCCGATATGGCGTGCGATGGCATTGACGTGAATCGGGCAGTTGGTCGAGGCGCCGATGGCCGAGGCGCAGGCGATCGCGTTCTCGAACGCCTCGCGCGTCAGGATCTTCGACGGCCGCAGATCCTCGTGCACCATCTCGACGATGCGCTTGCCGGTGGCGTAGGCGATCTGGCCGCGCTCGCGATAGGGCGCGGGAATGGCGGCGCAGCCCGGCAGCGACATGCCAAGCGCCTCGGCCATGGCGTTCATCGAACTCGCCGTGCCCATGGTGTTGCAATGGCCGACGCTCGGCGCCGAGGAGGCGACGATGTCCATGAACCGCTTGTAGTCGATCTCGCCGGCGGCGAGCTGGCGCCGGGCGTTCCAGACCACCATGCCGGAGCCGACCAGCTCCTTGCCGGAATGGCCGTCGAGCATCGGCCCGCCGGACAGCACGATCGCCGGAATGTCGACGGTGGCCGCCCCCATCAGGCAGGCCGGGGTCGTCTTGTCGCAGCCGGTGGTGAGCACGACCCCGTCGAGCGGGTAGCCGTAGAGCACCTCGACCAGGCCGAGATAGGCGAGGTTGCGGTCGAGCGCCGCGGTCGGCCGCTTGCCGGTCTCCTGGATCGGATGGAGCGGAAATTCGAGAGGGACGCCGCCCGCATCGCGAATGCCGGCGCGCACCCGCTGGGCGAGCTCCAGATGATGCCGATTGCAGGGCGAGAGATCGCTGCCGGTCTGGGCGATGCCGATGATCGGCTTGCCGGAATGCAGTTCTTCGAGCGTCAGGCCGAAATTCAGGTAGCGCTCGAGATAAAGCGCGGTCATCCCGGGATTGTCGGGGTTGTCGAACCAGTCCCGGCTGCGCAGTCGCCTCGAGCCGCTCTTCTTCGATCCCTGCATGATCCTTCCTCCCTTGCCGGAAGCGCGCCCGGCAGAAGCTTTGCCGCGGACGTACAGCCTCCACCGGACCGGCGCAAGACGGGGGCGAACGCGACACGGGCCTGCGAGGCAGTCGGGGCCGCCGAACATCCGTCGGTTGAGATAGAGCGCTCCTCCGGCGTATCATAGGTGGAGGCAATCGCCCATCGAGGATGCGCATGCTCGGCCGGCTCTCTCTCTGTCTCGCTGCGGCGAGCCTCGCGCTTGCCGCGCCCGTCCGTGCCGAGACGCTCGTCCAGGCGCTGAGCTATGCCTATCAGAACAGCCCGCGCCTGCTTGCCGAACGCGAGACGGTGAAGGCGAGCGACGAAGGCGTGGCGCAGGCGCTCTCCGGCTGGCGTCCCACCGTGCAGTTCACCGGCTCGGTCGGGCCGCAGCAGACCGTGACAGGGCTCGTTACCGGGGCGAAAACCGCGGCGAATCACAGTACGGTGCTGTCGCATCCGCAGACGGTCGACCTCAACGTGACGCAGCCGGTAACCCAGTTCGGCCGCACCCTCGCGCTCACCGACGAGGCGGAGAAGGCCGTCCAGGCCGCGCGCGCGCGGCTCATCGGGACCGAGAACACGGTGCTGTTCGGGGTCATCCAGGCCTATCTCGATTGCCTGCGCGACCAGCAGATCTTCCGCTTCAATCTCGAATTCGAGCAGGTGATGCGCCGCCAGCTCGAGGTCACCCAGGCGCGCTTCCGCGTGCAACAGGTGACGCGCACCGATGTGAGCCAGGCGGAAGCGCGGTTGGCGGATGCCAAGGCCGGACGGGTGCAGGCGGCGGCGGCGCTGCAAATCAGCCGCGCCGAATACGAGCGCGCCGTCGGTCATCCGGCCGGGGTGCTGGTGCCGGTCAGCGACCATCCGACGATACCCAAGAACCTCGAGGATGCGCGCAATCTCGTGCTGCACGACAATCCGACGGTGATCGCGGCGATCTTCGACGAGGAGTCGGCGCGCGCCGCGGTCGACGCCACCCGCGCTCAGCTCTATCCGCAGATCGCGCTGGTCGGCGACGTCAATCGCGGCATCGACACGCTGGAGCCGGGCGTCGAGGTCACGGCCTCCTCGCTCATCCTGCGCCTGCAGATGCCGCTCTATGAGAGCGGCTCGATCTATTCGCAGACGCGCCAGGCAGCGAATACCTGGGGCGAGCGCCGGAGCCTCACCGACGATGCGCGGCTCCAGGCGCTGCAGGCGTTGATGCAATCCTGGCTCACCGTCGGCCAGGCCCGGCAGAGCGTCGCTTTCTTCACCGAGAGCATTCGCGCCAACACCTCGGCCGCCCAGGACGTGCAGCAGGAGGCCCAGGCGGGGCTACGCACGGTGCTCGACGTGCTCAACGCCGACCAGGAACTGTTCAGCGGCCGCGTCAACCTCGCGACATCCGAGCACGATCTGCTGCTCAACGAGTACAGCGTGGCCGAAGACCTCGGTCGCGTCACCGCCGCCGATCTGAAGCTGCCGGTGAAGCTCTACGACCCCGACAAGCATTACCGCGCGGTGCGCGGCGCGTGGATCGGCCTCAATCCCAACCCGTGACGCGCTACCAGCGGAGATTGTACCCGCCGGCTACCGCGATGCCGCCAATCATGGTCGCTACGGCAGTGATCGCCGCCGTCGCCAATAGGGTCGCGACCACGTCGGTGCTGCCGGCTTGCGCCGGCCCGACGCCAATGCGTCTACCAGCCGCTCGAAGCCGATGCGCCGCCATATCCAACCGCGACCGAGGCACTGAGGGCCGTAACCGACATCCCCAAGCTGACCGCGAGGGTGACGGTGACGATATCGGTGCCCCCCGCGACCTTTTCGAGCTCGTCGTCCGAGAGCTCGCCGGACTTCGTCGGCTTCGCCGGCAACACGATGTGCCAGCTCCCGGGCTGCTCCTCATGGACGGTGATCTTCGGTAGTTGCGCCTTGGGAGCGTTCAGATACTTGACGAAGCAGCCGGCGGGGTCGCTGACGAACTCCTTGCGGAAGGCGTCATTCTCCCAGCAGCGCTTGACGATTTTCGCTTCTATATCGTGGCGAGATAGAGACGGTGCGGCGGCGGTCATGGGCCCCTCCCAAGATGCGAATGCGCAAGAAAGCTAACAGCTTCGCCGGCGCGGCGCTACCGCGTTCGCATCCACTCGCAGGGCGGGAAGATCGGAAGCGAATTCCGCCGCCTTTCCGGCGCGATCCCACGCCTCATGCCATGCGCGTGGCGCATTCCGCCGGGAGCTTACGCGGCATCAGGCCACTCTACGGCTACTCTCGACAGCCTCACCAGCCGCCGGTCGCGCCGATGCTTACGCCCGCTGAGATCATGGCGCTGCCCACCGCCGCAGAGACGATCATGGTGCCGACGACGACATCGGTGCCGCCGGCAACCTTTTCGAGCTCCTCGTCCGAAAGTTCACCAGCCTTGGCGGGCTTCGCCGGCAGCACGATATGCCAGCTTCCGGCTTGCTCCTCGTGAACGACGATCTTCGGCAGCTGCGCCTTGGGAGAGTTCAGATACTTGACGAAGCAGCCGGCGGGGTCGCTGACGAACTCCTTGCGGAAGGCGTCATTCTCCCAGCAGCGCTTGACGATTTTCGCTTCGAGATCGTGACGGGAAAGCGACGGTGCAGCGGCGGTCATCGAGCTTCTCCCAGATACTGAACAATCGAGAAATCTAATGGCGTGGCCGGCGCCGCGCCACGATATTGCGGCCCGGCCGGAGCCGCAACATCAGCGCCGACCGGTTCTCTGCTCCTCGCTCGATCACCAGCCCTGGTTAACGCCTGCTCCGTACGCGGCGAAGGTCGCCGCGCCGCTGACCACGCCCAGAGAAATGGCGATGGTGGCAATAACGTCCGTACCGCCGGCAACCTTTTCGAGCTCCGCGTCCGACAACTCGCCGGTCTTGGCGGGCTTCGCCGGCAGCACGATATGCCAGCTCCCGGCCTCTTCCTGATGGAGGACGATCTTCGGCAGCTGCGCCTTCGGCACGTTGAGATACTTGACGAAGCAGCCGGCGGGATCGGCGACAAATTCCTTGCGGAACGCGTCGTTCTCCCAGCAGCGCTTGACGATCTTGGCTTCGATGTCCTGGCGGGAAGGGGCAGGTGCAGCGGTGCTCATGAGGTTCTCCGGAAGTCAAAACAAATCGACAGGCGAGGCTAGCGGCGGGCGACGCCGCGCGCCACGCCAATTTAACGCAACGTCGCCTTATCGAAGCTGCCCACGCGATTCACCGCGCGGCTCAGGTGTAGAGGAACGCGACTTTGCCGAAGCGCTCGGGATCGTTGTAGGAGCGCTCGAGGAAGGCCGCGGCATCCTCGCCGCGGAACACGCTGTCGATCAGCACCGGAAATTCGCCCGCCGCATGCGCGGCGACCGCCGCGTCGAGATCGCCGGCAAGGCCGATGCAGTTGCCGATGATGCGATGGTTCATGAGCATGGCTCGCGTCATGATCTGCGACGCGCCCTGCATCGGCCTGGCGGCCTGGCCCACGCCGAGACGGCTATGCTGGTCATACATGCCGCAGGTGACGTAGCGCGCGCCCTGGCGCATGACGGCGCTGGCCGGCGCGAGATGGATGTCGAAGAAGGGATCGATCACCGCGTCGAAGCCGCCCCGCTCCTCGAGAAGGCGGCGCACGGCGGGGTGCGCGATGAAATCCGGCCGCTCGCGGTCGATGAGCAGCACTTCGGCGCCGCCCATCGCGCGCAGCTTCTCCACGCGAGAGGGCGAGGTGGTGGTCACATAGGCCTTGATGGGCAGGCGCCGCAGCGCGGCAAGCGCGAAGAGCGACGTGTTGGAGCCGCCGGCCGTCACCAGCACATGCTCGCCCGCGGCAAGCTCGAGCTTCCGCACCATGCTGAAGCTGGTCTGCGCGCCGATGGTGAAGCAGGCGGCGACCTCGTCGGTCATCGCCGCCGGGATCTTCGCGAGCTTCGCCGCATGGAAGACCTGTAGCTCCTTCGAGGCGGAATTGACGGGAACACCGGCCCGCACGCCCGGCACGCCCGAATCGGGATATGCGGCGTTACCGATGACGCGGTCACCGGGGGCGAGGCCGCGCGCTCCCGGCCCCATCGCCACCACCTCGCCGACGAAATCGGAGCCGATCGGGTAGAAGGAGCCGGCGGGTGCGCGAAGCACGACGCTCAGGATCAGGGCGCGATCGCGGTAATTGACGGAGAAGCCGCGCTTCCTCACCAGCACATGAGCGGCATTCTCAGGCGCAGCGGGATCGAAATCGGGCACCGCCGTCTCCATGAGCGCGCAGGGCACGCCGGCGCCTTCGAGGCTGATCCGCGGCACGCTGCCATCGGCGCCAGGCCCGAACACCACCAGGTTCCGCATCGCTCTCTCCCCCTTACCTTCGAGCCTGCGGTCCCTAGCGCGAGCGCGACTGCCACGTCCAGCGCTTCCCGAACAGACAGGTTTCGGTTATCTTCTTCTCAACCCTCGCGCGAGGGCATCGCCCCATGGCGAGCGCAAGCAGAAATAGAGACAGGGAGGAGAGACGCACATGGCGACCGCCGAACTGACCCGTCATGACATCGAGGCCAAGCTCGTCAAGCGCTGCTGGGAAAATGCAGCCTTCCGCAAGGAGTTCACGACGGATCCCGCGAGCTGCTTCGCCAAATACCTGAACGCGCCCAAGGCGCAGCTGCCGAAGATCATCGTCCATGAGGAAGAGGCCGGGAGCTGGCACATCGTGCTGCCGGCGAAGCCGGCCAAGACCGGCGAGCTTTCGGATGAAGAGCTCGAAAAGGTCGCGGGTGGGACGACCCCCTTGGCGCTGTTTTCGGCCACCCTGGTCGCGGCCAGCATTTGGGCGGGGGTAGACACCGGCTGGTGACACCCAATACGAGTGCCATGCCGGGGAATTTCATCCTGAACGTTTAAATCGCACGACGCGAGACAATAGTCGCCTTGGCGGATAGAGTGAGCGGGGCTTCGTTCCGGGGGCCGCCGATAAGCGGGATCGCGCGCGAAGACAAAGCGGGCGAGCCGCGAAAAGGGAGGAGCCGCAGGTGAGCGCATCCCAACCTTCACGCCACGAGCTCGAAGCGAAGATCGTCAAGCGCTGCTGGGAGAACGAGGCCTTCCGCAAGGAATTTCTGAGCGACCCCGCCGGCTGCTTCGTCAAGTATCTCAACGCGCCCAAGGCGCAGTTGCCGAAGATCGTGGTTCATGAGGAGCAGGCCGGAAGCTGGCATATCGTCCTGCCGGCAAAGCCCGCCAAGGCCGGCGAGCTCTCGGATGCGGAGCTCGAAAAAGTCGCCGGCGGCACGGATATCGAAGTCAGCATCGTGGTCACCGTCTTCGCCAGCAACGCCGGTCTCGCCGGCGCCATCATGGGCGGCACCGCAAGCTCCGGCGGCTGGTAGGCCCCCCGATAGAGCGCCGCCCCCTTCGGCCGCGGGCTCGCCGCTGCGGCAGAAGGAGGGCTGGACGTCGCCCGCCTGGGATAGGAAGGTAGCGTCGAGCCACGCCGCGCAGCCCCCCGCCGCGGCGCGAAGCAAGGCCACCGAAGCATGTCCCCACGCCTGGCCCCGCCGATCGCTTTGCCTGCCGCCGCCGAAAACGCCTCGGCGCTGGCGGTGCTCGAGCGATTGCCGGCGGCGCTGGGCTGGGCGGTGATGTTCCGCACCAGCATGGTGCTGACGCTCATCGACCGGGAACTGGCCCCCCAGGTCTTCTCGCTGCCGCCCGATGCCGCCGTCGCCGACAGCGCCTTCATCGTCCTGACCTCGGCCGGGCGCGGCCTCGCCGGACGCGACGGCGCGACGGCATGGCACAACGGAACGGTGCCGACGGGCGGATCGCTCGCCGAGCGTTGGGCGGATCGGCTGGCGCTGATGCCGGAAATCGCCGCCGCCGATTGCGTCGGCATCGGCGCATTGCCGGGCGAGCCGCCGGTGGTGCTGGCGCTCCGGGTCGAGGATGGCATCGCCGCCGCTGAGGCGATCTTCGAGAAGGCGCCGGAGGAGCGGAACTACGATCTCCTCGCGGCCGCGGGGGTGCGCTACCGCGGCGGCGCGCCTGCCGGGCCGCATTGGCGGGCGCGGTTCACCAATGACCTGCCGCAGCACCTGCTGGCGGCGGCGCTTTCGGGCTTCGCCCGGACTGGGCATTGCAATCGCTTCTTCCTGCAGCATGGGGTGCTCGATGCGCCGCTCGCCGCCGGCCTCGTCGCCGCCGCGAAGGGGCGCATCGAAGAGGCGCGGCACCGCATGCTGACACTGGTGCTGCGCCAGGCGCTGGCGGCGCGGCGGTCTTCGCTGGCCATGACCTGCCTGCCACCCGCGCCCGACATCGCCTTCGATTATGGCGATGTCGTGCCGCTCGGATTCCTGCTGGCGGCGCTCGAGCGGTGCGGGATCGAAGATGAGCGGCTCGCCGCCGCCGCCACTTTGCTGCGCCGCCAGCTCGAGCGGCTGCGCTGCGGCACGCTCTGGCCCTTCCACCGCGAGCGGCTGCCGACCGCGACGGATTCCGCGCTGGTGTTGCGCGGCCATCGCGGCACCGCCGAGATCGACGCGTTGGAGCGTTTCAGGGATGGCGGCGGGCGCTACCTGCCGCAGCTCGATGCGAGCGAGCGCGACGGCGAGCATATGCGCCGGAGCGCCGCTGTGGATCATTGGTGCCAGGGCGATCTCGGCACCACCTGCCTGGCGCGCGCGCTGCGCGCCGAGGCCGGGCTGCCGCAGCGGACGCCGGTCGCGCTGCTGGAGGAGCACTTCGCTGAACGCGGCGCCCTGTTCTTCGCCAATCCCTATCTCATGGATTGGGCGCTGGCGCTGGCGCTGCAAGGCGATGCTGAGGGCGCAGAGCTCCGCGCCAGGCTTGGCCGCGAAATCCTGGCGAGCGCCAACGCGGATGGCGGCTTCGGCCGCTATGATCAGGCGCTCTCGACCGCGCTTGCGATCCTGGCGCTCGCCGCGCTCGGCATCACCGGGCGCGCGCTGCTGCTGGCGCAGCTGCGGCTTGCCCAGCTTCTCGCCCTTCCCGGACTCGGCCCGCCGCCGACGCCCTTCTATTCGACCGAGCGCCTGGCCGATGCGGCGCATGCCATCCGCGGCCGGGGCATCCTGCGTGCCGGCGAGGGATGGTATGCGCTGAGCCTCTACGAGGATCGCTACCGCATGACCCTGGCGGCGCTCGCTGCGGAAGCGCTCTCCGTGAGCGTCGAGGACGCGGCGCCGGAGACGCCTTCCCGAACCGATGCGCCGCATCCGCGCTACCGCGCGCCGAGCGCCGAGGCCTATGTCGCCGGCTTCGCGCTGCCGCCCTATGTGCGGGGACGCCGGTGATCCCAAGGGCGCTGCTGACGGACATCGCCGAGCGGGCCAGCGATCTCCACGAGCGGCTGGCGCCGCCCTTTCTGCCCGCGCCGGCAACCGACGCCGTCGAGATGCGCCTTGCCCGCTGGGCGGGACTGGGCGCCAAGAGCGATCGCGAGCGGCTCAGGCGGAGCCTCGCCTGGCGCGGCCTCGACCTCGATGCGCTCATTCCGGCGCTGGGGGGCGCGCAACTTGCCGAAGGGGCCGAGCTGCCGGACTGGGCGCTGCGCTTCGACGCACTGGTGACGGACGCGCTCGCCAAGGTTGAAGCCTATCGCAACGGCGCCTTGCGCGAGCCGCCGCGCTTCATTCGCCGCGACGAGCCCTTCGCCTACGAGATGGTGCTCGCGCCCTTCGTGATGGCGGCCGCCGAGCGGCTCGGAAGCGAGCTGCAGGACGTGGCGTCGCCGGCAGCGCTTAGCGCGCTCGAGCGTGGCTTGTTGAGGCGATTGTCGCGGCTCTCAGGTCCCGTGCTCGCCGAGGAGTGGGCGCGCTTCGAGCCCGAGACAATGTTTGCGGAAGATCCGGGCGGCCGCGGCCTGCGTTTTGCCGCGCTCATGCTCGCGGCGCCACTGCCCAAGTTCCTGGCGGAATATCCGGTATTGGCCCGCCTCCTGACACTCGCCTGCGACAACTGGCGGGAGGCGGCGGAGGAGCTGCTGCACCGCTTGCGAAGCGATCGCGCGGCGATCGAGACGACGTTCAATCGCGGCGGTGCATTGGGTGCGCTGGTCGATGTGGAAGTCGGCGATGCCGACGTGCATGACGGGCATCGCGAGGTGTTGATCCTCGGCTTCGCCTCGGGGCTGAAGCTCGTCTATAAGCCGCGCTCGCTGGCGCTCGACGCGGCCTTCCGCGCACTCGTCGAGCATCTGAATGGGTGCGGCCTCACGCTGCCGCTCCGAGCGCCTGCCGTGCTGTGCCGCACGGGCTACGGCTATGCGGAGTATGTCGATCGTCGACTTTGTGCCGACGACGCGGCGCTGGCGCGGTTCTATCACCGCATGGGGGCGCTCGCGGCACTGGCGACGGCGCTGGGCTCGACCGATCTCCACTTCAACAACATCATCGCCTGCGGCGAAGAGCCGGTGCCGATCGATCTCGAGACCATGCTGTCGGCGGAACTGCGCCCGGACGCGGCCTTCGCGCGCAGCTCCGCCGCCCGGCGCGAGGAAGTCGCGCATATGCGGCGCTGGGCGCTCGCCACCATGATCCTGCCGAGCTGGCAGAAGCTCCGGGCCGGCATTTTCGCCGATCGCAGCGCTCTCGGCATCAGCCTCGAAGACGGCGCCGAGGCGGTAGCGGCGACGAGCCTCCCCTGCCCGGCTTCGGCGCTCGAAGCGGCGCTCGGCACCCATGCCGGTGCGGTGCGCGCCGGGTTCGAGGAAATGTACCGCCTGCTGCTGGCGGAGCGCGCGGCATTGCTGGCGGCCGGCGGGCCGCTCGCCGCCTTCGACGAAGTGCCGCTCCGCGTGGTGCTCCGCGAAACCTGGCTCTATATGGCGATCCTGCGCCACTCGATCGAGCCGGCGGTGCTGCGCGACGGCGCCGACCGCGCCATCGCGCTGGAGCGTTTGAACCATATCGCCGGCGTCGCCGAGGAGCCCCCGGTCTTTGTTCCGGTGATCGGGCCCGAGCGCGCCGCGCTCGTCGGCCTCGACGTGCCGCGCTTCGGCTATTTCTCATCCAGCCGAGATCTCCGCGATGGAAAGGGAGTAGTCGCTGCGGCGGTGGCCGTGCGCTCGCCGGCACAGGAGATGCGCGAACGCTTCGGCGCGCTCAGCGAGGACGAGCTCCGGCGCCAATCGGCGCTGGTGCAGGGCACTCTGTTTGCGCGGCTGACGCGGCCGCCCGGCACGACGCGCGAGAGCACCGCGGACGCGATGGTTCTGCCAGGCCCGGGCACTCTCGTGGCGCGCGCGGTCGAGATCGCCGAGCAGATCTTCGACACAGCGCGGATCGGTCCCGACGGCACGCGAAGCTGGCAGACGCTTGCCTATGGCGGCGAGGCGGGGCGCTGGAGTTGGACGGCCTCGGCCGACGGGCTCGCGCAAGGCCGGCTTGGCCTTGCGGTGCTCTACGCCGCGCTGCACCGTGTCGGCGGCACCGATCTCTGGCGCGAGCGCGCGCTGACGCTGGCGAAGCCGGCCTTCGCGCAATCTTGTGAGATGCTCGCCGTGCCGCCGCGGCCGCATGTGCCCTGGCTCGGTCTCGAAGGCGGCGTGGGCGGCGCGCTGCTCGCGGCCGCGGCGCTCCGCCGCCTGCTCGGCGCCGATGCGGTCCCGACGGAGCTCATTACCGCCGCCGCGGCGCTGACACCGCCGCCGGAGAGCCGCCTCGACGTCGCCGGCGGGGTTGCCGGAGTGCTGATCGGGCTCCTCGCGCTCGCGCGCGTGATGGGCGTCCGCAATCTCGATGACGCGGCCATGCGCTGCGCCGCCTTCCTCGCGGATGCCGACTGGGCGGCGCTCCCGCAAGAGCCGTGGTTTCAAGGATGCAGCGGGATTGCGCTGGCCCTCACACGCTGGCGTGGATCGGACGCCGAGAGCGTCGCGCTCGCATCGCATGCGCCGGGGCTGGAGGGCATCACCGCCGCCGCGCTTGCCGGAAGCGGCGAGGCGCTCGAGCGGCTGAGCGCGGCGGGATTGCCGGAACTCGATACGTTCCGCTTCGGCACGGCAGGGGAGGTCGACGCACTGCTCTTCCTCGGCGATCGCCTCGGCCGCGCTGATCTCTGCCGCGCGGCGGAGCGGCTGGCCTCGGCATCGCTGGCCCGCGCCGCGTCGCGCGGCTGGCGGCTGTTGCCGGGGATCGAGGAGGAGGCAACGCTGCTCGGCCTTTTCGACGGCATAGCCGGGATCGCCTACATGCTGCTGCGCACCGCCGCGCCGACGGTGGTGCCCTCGCTCGCCGGGCTCGCGCTTGCGGCGGAACAGCCGTCCGACAGCCTCGCCGAGCATCTCACTGCGGCGTTGGCGCCCTATCGGCCGGAAGGTCTGATCTCGCACGCGGCGCTGGCCGACATCAAGTCGCGCGCCGCCAGCCATCTGCTGGCCAGCATGACCGGGCTCTACGGCTTCGAATGCCGCCTCGGCCAGAGGGCGCCCGAGGCCGATTTTCTTGTCTGCATCGGCCCGGCGAGCGAGCAATGGGCGCCGCTGCAGCGGCTCGCCACCGGCATGACCGCGCCGGCCTGGCGGCGCCTCGCCGCCTTTCTCGAAAACGGCGCGCCGGCAGCCGCGGAAATTCACAACATGTGGCTCGAATTCGACCTCGTCGCCAGTTCCGGCGGCGGCGCCGACGCATTGCCGCCGCCGAGCCTCTTCTTCGGCACCGACCGGCTGACCGCCATGGCGAGTAGCGAAGCGGGCGATCTGCCGCCGCAAGCGGAGTGGCTGGCGACGGCGATCGCGACGCTGCGCGGCAGCGCGCCGGCGGGCGCGCAGCGCCGCACCCTCGCGCGGTGCCTCGCGGCGTTACCTGCCTCCGGGCGGCTCTTCCAGGTTGGCATGATGCTGTCGCGCTCCGAACCTTTCCTGCGGCTTTGCGCCCGCGACCTTGGCGTCGCCGAGATCGAGCCCTATCTCGCCGCCATCGGCTGGCCAGGTGCGCGAGCGGCGCTTGCGGTGTTGCTCCGGCGCCTGGCGCCGCTCGTCGATCACTTCCGCCTCGATCTTGATTTGGCAGACAGCGTGCTGCCGCCGCTCGGGCTCGAATGCTACATCGCGGAACCCGCACGGATGGCGGAGCGCTTCCTCGCGCTCGTCCAGGCGCTGACCGAAGATGGGCTCTGCCTGCCCGAGAAAGCGGCGGGGCTCATGGCCTGGTTCGGCATCACCCATGAGCGCCGGCATCGGGCGATCTGGCCGCCCTCGCTCCTCCAGCGCAAGGCGGCGCTCGGGCTCGAGGAGGCCAGCATCTTCCGGCGATGGATCCATCATCTGAAGATCACGATCGACGGCAAAGGCGGAGTGAGCGCCAAAGCCTATCTCGCGGTAGCCCCGGGCTTCATCGCCGATGCGGCCCTGAAGGCGATGCTGCAGCAGGCCAACGCGTCATGAGCTGGACGGCGGATAACATCCTCGACCGGCTGCTCGAACCACTCGGTCGGGCGCGCTTCTTCGCCGAGCACTGGCAGCGACGCGGCTGTGCGCTTCCGGGGCCGCGCGAGCGTTTCGCAGAGCTTTTCGACCGCGCCCAATTCGATGCGGCGCTCGCGCGCTGCCGCGAACTCAAGGCGACCTTCTTCGACGATAAAGGCTGGTTCAGCGAACTGCGCATCAGTCCCGATCAGGCGCGGCGGCTCTATTCAGCCGGCATGACGATCTGCGCCGGCATGCTGCCGGAGGAGGACGCGCTCGCCGGATTCCTCGGCGCCTATCGCGGCGCCATCCGCTCTGCGGGCAGCGTGCATTTCAACAGCTACCTCTCACCCGACGGCGAAGGCTTCGGGTTGCATTTCGACAATCATCCGGTCTGGATCCTCCAGCTCGAAGGCAGGAAGCGTTGGCGCTTCACGCCCGAACCGGCGATGGCCGAGCCGTCCGTCACCGTCACGATGCCGCCCGACCGCGACCGGCTGGTGCTGCCCTGGGGCGTCATCGAGCGGCCGGCGGATTCCGCTTTCGCGGAAGTGGCGCTCGAACCCGGCGACGCGCTCTACCTCCCTGCCGGGTGCTGGCATGCCGCCAAGGCCGAGGGCTACTCGCTGGCGCTGACGCTCGCCACTGCGGCGGGCCATGCCGTCGAGCTGTTGCGGCACTTGCTCGCGGCGCATGCGGCGGAATTCCCGGCGTTGTTCAAAAGCCTGCCGGCGCTCCCCGCCGACGCTTTCGCCGCTGGCGAGACGCCGCCCGCGCTCGCCGAGGCGCTCGCCGCCATGCGCGCTCAATTGCTGGGATTCGCCGAGCAATTGAGCGAAGCCGAGCTCCTTGCCGCCTGGCGGCGCGCTGCGGATCAGGGCGATAAGTAAGCGAGGGTTTCTGAGAGACGGCGCATGGCCGGCGCTGGAAGTCCGGGCTATAGCATCTGTCGCCGGGCGAGCGCGGCGAACTCGCCATTGAGGGCCATCAGCTCCTCGAAACGGCCGCTTTCGACGATGTGGCCATCGCGCACGACATGGATGCGATGGGCGTGCTGGATCGTGCTCAGGCGATGCGCGATGACGATGCGCGTCATGTTGAGCTGCGCCAGCGACTCGTTGACAATCTGCTGAGTGCGGTTGTCGAGCGCGCTCGTCGCCTCGTCGAAGACCAGAATGCGCGGCTTGCCGACGAGCGCGCGAGCGATCATCAGCCGCTGACGTTGGCCGCCCGACAGCGTCGTCGCGCCGTCGGTAAGCACCGTCTGCATCCCCATCGGCATTGCGCGGATGTCGTCGGCAAGCCCGGCCTGGGTCGCAGCATACCAGGCGTCATCGATGGTGAGCGGCAGACTGCCGATGATGTTCTCGAAGATACTGCCGGCGAGCGGCCGTCCCGCCTGCAGGACGACGCCGATCTGACGGCGCACGGCCCCGGCATCGAGGCTCGACAGGCTGAGGCCGTCGACCAGCACGGTGCCGGATTCCGGTGTCTCGATGCCGAGCAGCAGGCGCGCGATAGTCGATTTACCGGCGCCGGACGGGCCGGCGAAGGCGACGAACTCGCCCGGCTTGATGTGGAACGACATGCCGCTGACCGCGGGCGGTGCGCCTTCCTCGTAGCGGAAGACGACGTTGCGGAACTCGATCTCGCCGGCGAGTGCGCCGGGCTCGCTGCGCGCCTCCTGCCCTTCCGGCAGCGCGTCGAGGACGACCGCGGCGCGGCGGTAGATGGGCTCGGCGACGAGGATTTGACTGACCGAGTTGACGATGCCCACGAGGCCCGAGAGAAACTGCCCGAGTGCGGCGTTGAACGAAAGATAAGCGCCGAAATCGAAGCTCGACGGGTTATTGCTGCTGTTGCTGTCGGGCGCGAGCATCACCCAGACGACATAGGCGAAGATCGCCATCGAGCTCAGGACCGGCACCACCTCGGTAAGCGTCTGCTGAACGGTGGTATAGCGCCGCACCATCAGCGTCCACCGCTTGTTCTCCGCGAAAAGCTCCGCCCAGCGAGCGAAGGCGCGCGATTCGGCGGCGGAGACGCGCAGCTTCGAGATCGCCGTCAGCATCTGCAACACCAAGCCGTCGGTGCGGCCGGAGTTGCCGACGATGGCGCGCTGATGCGGCAGTTGCAGCCGGGTCAGCACGGCAACCACGCCGACGACGACGATCGCGATCCCCGTCGCCACCAGCCCCAGCTGCCACAGGTACCAGAACATCAGCCCATAGCTGAACAGCGAGAAGATACCGCCGATGAGCGCATCGGAGACCGAGCGCGTCATCACCTCGCGGATCTGGTAGATGCCGGTGACGCGGTCCGCGAGGTCGCCGGCGGTGTAACGGCGAAAAAACCGGATCGGCAGCGAGAGCAGCCGGTCCCACATGGCCGACTGGATGCTCATATCCATGCTGCTCTGCAGCCGGATCAGCGCCAGCGACCGGGTTAAGGTGAATGCGGCGCTGCCGAAGGCGGAGGCGACCAGGGCCAGGGTCAATGCCAGCAGCGATCCCATGTCCTGCTGCGGCAGGATGGTGCCGTAGACATATCCGGTGACGATCGGAGGCACCAGGGCGACGAGGCCGGCGGCAACGCCCCACAACAGCAGGCGGAGGACGTCGTTGCCGCGGCGGCCCACACCGAAGCGGACGACCTGGCGCAGCCCGAGGCGGCCGGGCGGAAACGGCCGATAGAAGAAATAGGCCTGCTCGTCGAAGCTCCGTGCATTCGACGGGGTGACCTTCTGACGACCGCCGCTCAGCGCGTCGAAAGCCTCGTAGGCGCCGCCGGACGGCAGCAGCGCCACCGGATAGGATTCCGGCCGGTCCTTCGTCGGTGCGACATAGCCGAGCAACGGCTCGCCATCCTCCCGCCACCACTCGCCGTCGAGCGCGACGCGCCGAACCTGGCAGCCGGAGGCGCGGGCAATATCGATCAGGCGCGCTGGCGCGTCGCCGACCGTGCGCGGCGTGCGAATCTCGATGCCGCAGGCTTCGCCCACGCTCATCGCCGCGGCGAGCAGCGGATCGCCGATGCGCGTCTTGAGGCCTTGCGTCTTCTGCTTGGTCCCGACCAAGCCCTCGAGCAGGTCTTCCGCGGCATCGAAAATCGCGTTCGAGGCGGCGACCCGGCGCTCGATGCGCGCCGCGTCGAGCGCATGCTCTTCGGCGACAATGCGCTCGAGGCAAGTCATGGCGATGCGCTGGAAGGCGTTGAACCCGGCCCAGAGCCGTCCGCTGCGCCACGCGCCAGGGGTGAAGATGACGTTGGCGCGGATTTCGCCCTCGGCGCGCGCAAAGCTTCGGTCGGTGAGCGGCAGCAGCGGCGCACCCGCAGCGACCGGCGCTTCGGGCGCATCGAGGAAGCGGAGGCCGCCCTCGAGGAGATCGAGCCAAAGTACGTCGTCGTGCTGCGCGGAAAGGGCGGTCTGCGAGGGGAAGCTCTGGTCGGGATCGGCCTCGGGCAACGTCACGACGGGCAGCGGCCGGTGGTGCATCAGCGCTTCGGACAGGAGCGCCACCCAGCGGTCGACCCAGATGACGACCGAAATGTCGAAATTGCGCGCCTCGATCTGCGCCCGCGGCGCCACATAGACCTCGGTCCCCATCACCGCCACGGCGCGCAGCGCAAGGCGCTGGCCGCTGCCGGGCGGACCCATGGGAACGGCAGGCAGGCCGAAGATCACCTCGCCCGGCTGCACCGTCAGCACGTGGCGGCCGCCGCCGACGATCTCGTCGCCCTCGAGCGGCACGGCGTAGATCTCGACCCGCCCCTGCAGCACCAGCCAGATCAGGTCCTCGCGCTCGAGCAGGAAGGGATTGTGATAACCGGCGGAAAGCCGCTCGCCGGCGATCATCGCCAGCACGCGCGCTTCGAAGGCGTCGCCGTGCCCGGCAGGGGCCGTGGTCGGAGGCGCGCCGCCCGCCGTGTCGTTCATGGCTATTCCGACTGCACGAGCTTGAAATAGGTGCCGGCGGCAGCCACCAGCGCCTCGTGCGTGCCGCGCTCGACGATGCGCCCGCGCTCGAGCACGATGATCTCGTCGGCATCGCGGATAGTGCTGAGGCGGTGCGCGACGATGATGCAGGTGCAGCCGCGCCGCCGGATGTTTTCGTCGATGCGCTTCTCGACGAGCGGGTCGAGCGCCGAGGTCGCTTCGTCGAGGATCAGGATGGCGGGGTTTCCGGAGAGCGCGCGGGCGATCTCGAGGCGCTGGCGCTGGCCACCGCTGAAATTGGCACCGGCCTCGAGCACACGGCTGTCGATGCGGCCCGGCCGCGCCTCGATGACCTCGAGCACGGCTGCGTCGGCGAGCGCTCTGATCACGTCGGCATCGTCGATCGAGGGATCCCAAAGGCCGATGTTCTCTCGCACGCTGCCGTCGAAAAGGAAAATCTCCTGATCGACCCAGGCCATGGCGCTGGCGAAGCGCGCCCGGTCGAACCGTTCGAGCGGCACGCCGTCGAGCAACACCTCGCCCGACCACGGTTGGTGCAAGCCGCAGGCGATGCGGGCGAGCGTCGACTTGCCGCTGCCCGAGCCGCCGACGAGCGCGATGCGCTGGCCGGGACGCACGATGAGGCTGAAGCCCTCGACCAGCGGCGGCTCGTAGCGGCTATAGCCGAAGGTTACATCGCGGAACTCGAGCATGCCGCGCACGCGCTGCGGCGCGGCATCGGTATGGGCGTGGCCCGGCGGCGGGGCGTTGCCCGCCGGATAGTTCAAGACGTCGTCGATCCGCGCCAAGTCTCCCTTGATCGTCTGCACGTCGGAGCCGAGCCGCACCATGCTGTTGGTCGGTTGCAGAAAGCTCTGCGCCACGCTTTGCAGCGCGACGATGCTGCCGATGCTGATCACGCCCTGAAGCGCCCGATAGCCGCCGACGCCGATGATGGCAGCGGTGGTGAGCGCCGAGACCAAGGTCGGCGAGGCGCTGACGACGGCGGTGACGAAATCGAGGCGCTGGCGGTTCTCGAGATAGTTCGCCTGCACGCCGGACCAGCGCGCGAAGAAATCCGTTTCTATGCCGCTCGACTTCAGCGTCTCCATGCTGAGGATGCCGGCGACGGAAGCCGCGCGCAGCATCGCCTCGTCCTTGAGCAGGCGCCGCGAGGCATTCTCGCGCCGCTGCGCCACGGCGCGCAACGCCAGCAGGTTGACGCCGCCGGCAACTACCGCGACGGCGCAAAGCAGCGGGTCGTAGGCGAGCATGACCGCGGCGAAGAACGCCATGCTGAGTACGCCGATGAGGCTGTTGGCGAGCTCGCCCGCCAGCAGCTTTGCGACGCGATCGTTGGCGTTGACCCTGACGGCAACGTCCCCGGCCCGGCGCTGTTGGTAGAACTCGATCGGCAGCCGCAGGATGTGCCAGAAGAAGCGCGCGGAGCTGTCCAGCGACAAGTGGACCTCGAGCCGCGCCAGCATCATCCGCTGCAGCCAGATGAGTCCGCCATGCGCCACGGCGATGAAGGCCATGCCGATGAGCAGCGCGTTGAGCCAGCTGGTGTGATCGGCGAGCAGAATGTTGTCGACGAAAATCTTGGTGAACGCCGGAATGACCGTGCGCGGCACGACGATCGCCAAGGTCGCAATCAGCAGGGCGGCGAAAGTGACGCGGCTGCCGGCCAGCCGCGAGAGCAGCGTGCTGACGACACGCGGCGGTCCCTCATTGCGCTGAAATTGCGGCGTCGGCCGGAACACCAGGCAGACGCCGGTAAAGGACGCGTCGAATTCGTCGAGCGTCACCGTTCGCGGACCGGTCGCGGGATCGTTGAGCCAGAACTTGCCCCGCTTCCGGTCGACTCCTTCGACGACCAGAAAGTGGTTGAAGTTCCAGAACACGATGAGGGGAAACGGCAGCGCGTAAAGCTCGGCGAGCTCGCGGCGGTAGCCGCGCGCCTCGAGGCCGTAGGCGCGCGCTGCGCGGAGCACGTTCGAGGCCTTGGAGCCGTCGCGCGAAACGCCGCAGGCGATCCGTAGCTCCGCGAGCGGGGCCCAGCATCCATGGTAGGCGAGTATGATCGCCAGCGCCGCGGCGCCGCATTCGGTGTTTTCCATCTGCAGCACCGGCGGCGTGCGGAAGCGCTTGCGACCGCCGGGCGGCAGATTGGGGGCCGGCCACGCCTCGACCGGGGAGGTCGCTTCCGGCATCAGTCGATCCCGGTGAACTTGCGCAGCAGCGGCAGAACGAGGGTGATCGGTGCCTGACGTTCGGTGACGATCGAAGCGTTCATGATGGTGCCGCTGCTGAGCGCCAGCTTCCGGCCCTTCTCGGAAGTCCAGCGATAGCCGCTCACCGTGCTCGGATCACGCTCCAGCCGCACGCGCACCGCAAAGGGCGGCCCCTTCGAAGAAAAGGTGTGGGCGAGCTCGTCGTTCTGCAGAATGGCGCGCATGCCCTCGACACTGGAGGGAAAGGCAGAGACCCAGCTCACCGTGCCGAGCACCGTGCCGTATTCCTCCTTCTTGGCCGTGCCGGCCTCGAGCCGCACCTCGTCCCCGGGCTTGACGAGCTTGCCCTGTTGCGGGTCGACGAAGATCATCGCCTCGAGTCCGCGGCCGCCGGTCTCGATCGAGAACAGCGCCTGGCCATTGTTTATGGACATGCCGCTGGTGCCCAGCACCTCGGTGATACGGCCGGTCGAAGGCGCGGTGAAGACCGTGGTGGTCGCCGTGTTGGTCTCGAGCTCGGCGACCTTGCGGCGCGCATCGCCGACCGCCTGGTCGGCATTCGCCAGGGTCCGGGCGTCCTGCGCCTCGGCTTCGGCCTCCTGCTGCTCGACCTGGGCGAGATCGGCGGTCGCCTGGGCGGCCGACTGGGCGGCCTGCGCGCGGTCGCTGCGCGTCTGCAGCACGACCGAGAGCGTCGTCATGCCTTGCGCCAAAAGGCGCTCGTTGTTCTTAAGCTCCGCCGCGACCTCGGTCTCCCGCTGGCGGGCGCTGCCCATTTGTTCCTCAAGCGCGGCGCGGCGGCGCTTGTTGGCATCGAGCCGCGCCGCCCGGCTTTGCGCCAGATCGCCTGCGATCCGTTTCCGGTCGGCGGTAGCCTCCGACTCGACCTGAAGGGCGTTGCGGAGCTGCTGCGCCAGGTCCATGCGCGTCAGCGTCGCCAGCGTCTGCCCGGTCGTTACCTCGTCGCCGACGGACACGTCGATAGCGCCGACGATCCCGGCCGCCGGAGCGAGGACCTGGACCACCGTGCCGCCGCGATTGATGAGGATGCCGTTGCCGGCAATATAGGTCGGGATGCTGCCGAGGACGCTCCAGACGATGGCGCCACCCAGCGCCAAGCAGAGCACGCAGAGGCTCATCCAGGTGCCGCGCCCGATCAGCTGGACCCGCCGGTCCGACCGCTCGGGCGAGCGATGGGCGGCCAATGCCGCCTTGCGGTAAAGTGCTTCTTCCCCCCCGCCGCTCATCGCCGCTCTCGTTCCCCCCTCGCCGCCCGGTATTTTCTCAGGGCAGGGCGGGTTTTACAACCGCGGCGGATCGCCCCGGACGGTGGTATTCGGCAGCGGGCGATTGCCCGCTCGCGCCGACCGGCGTAGCCTCCCCCAAGGCTGGTCAAACACTAGGGACAGACAGCGCCTTGAGCCAGACGCCCGACCTTCGCCCGCGCATCCTCGTTGTCGACGACGTCGAGGCGAACCGAGACCTGCTGGTGCTGCGTCTCGAGCGCGAGGGCTACGAGGGCATCGCCACCGCCGGCGACGGCGAGGAGGCCCTGGAACGGCTGGCGGCGGAGAGCTTCGATCTCGTGCTGCTCGACGTGATGATGCCGAGGCGGGACGGCTACGGCGTGCTGCAGCAACTCAAGACGGATGGCCGCCTCGCCGACCTGCCGGTGATCGTCATTTCCGCCAACAATGAAATGGACAGCGTGGTGCGCTGCATCGAGCTTGGTGCTGTCGACTACCTGCAGAAGCCCTTCAATCCGACCCTGCTGCGTGCCCGGGTCACCGCGAGCCTCGAGAAAAAGCGGCTGCGCGATGAAGTACGCGCGCATCTGGCGCGGCTCAGCGTCGAGCTCGATGCCGCACGCGAGCTGCAAGCGAGCATGCTGCCCGGGGCCTTTCCGGCGCCGACCGCAGAGCGTCCGGTGGAGATTTTCGCCACCATGATTCCGGCGCGCGAGATTGGCGGCGATCTCTACGACTTCTTCTTCATCCCGGGCGGACGCTTGTGCTTCCTGGTCGGCGACGTCTCGGGCAAGGGCATCCCGGCCGCGCTGTTCATGGCGCGGGCGAAGAATCTGATTCAACTGGTGACGGAGCTCCTCGCCGAGGCGCGCGGCGAGCCGCCGTCGCCCGCGGAAATCATCGAACGCGTCAACCGCGAGCTTGCCGAAGACAACGCCACGATGATGTTCGTGACGCTGTTTTTCGGCATGCTCGATCCGGCTTCCGGCGAGCTGCTCTATTGCAATGCCGGTCACGATGCGCCCTTTCTCGTCGGCGGTGGAAGCGTCGGCGATGTCAACGGTCCGCGCGCCATGGCGCTCGGCGTCGACGCCGATCAGCGCTACGCGACCGGGCGCGCGCAACTCAGGCCGGGCGACGTTCTATACCTTTTTACCGACGGGATCACCGAAGCGACAAACCGCGAGGACCAGCTCTTCGCGCGCACGCGTCTCGGGGCCGCGCTCGCCGCCGCGCCCGACGGCTCGCCGCGCGCACTCATCGAGAGCGTCGCCGCCGCCGTCCAAGGCTTTGCCGAGGGCGCGCCCCAGGCCGATGACGTGACGGCACTCGCCCTCCGCCTGACGGCGCTCAGGGCGTAACGCGCCACGCCAACTCCTCAGCGCATCTGCGCCAGCGCCTCGCCGCGATCGGCATAGATGCTGAAGATGGTGGAGAAGCCGCTGACCTCGAAGACGTTCTGAACGGTCGGCTGCATCGCGGCGAGCGCCAGACGTACTTGGCGGCTCTTCGCCTGCTTGGCGGTCTTCAACAGGACGCGCAACCCGGCGCTGTTGACGTAGCCGAGTTCGGCGAGGTCGAGGACGATGGCGGGCGCGGCATCCAGAGCGCGCGTCAGCGCCTCGTCGACCTGCGTCACGGTAGCGCTGTCGAGTCGTCCGTTCAGCGCTATCACGAGGACCGAGCCGTCCTGCTGCTGGTTGACCATCATCTCTGCTACCTCGGGCTCATGCTCCGGCTGCGGGATCGGAAGGACGGACGTTCTTGCGCAGCGACAATCGGTTGCGCTCACCGTCGCGGTGATATTCGACGCTATCCATCAAGGATTTGACCAGGTGAATGCCGAGGCCGCCGATCGGGCGATCCTCGAGCGCAGCATGGAGATCCGGCGGCGGCATCTTGAGCGGATCGAAGGCGGCACCATCGTCGATCACGTCGACGGCAAGCGTACCGGCCTCGAGGCGCATATCAACCTCGATGTCGTGGCGCCTGTCATCCTTGAAGCCGTAGGAAATGATGTTGGTCAGGATCTCGTCGAGCGCGAGATTGAGGTTCACGGCAAGGGGTGGCGGGATGGCATGATCGGCGCAGAACGTATCGACCGCATTGGCGAGCCGCTCGATGACCGCGAGCTCGTTCGGGACGCGAAGCGTGAGCCGGCCATCGGCCATTTTATCCTTCCGCAGAGCCGAAAGAACGGCCGATGCCATACCACGTTTGGCTGCTGGCGTCGAGCGGCCGGAGCAGATCCTGCGTTGAACTGTCGGATCGGTTAATTTTATACTGCCGGAGCTGCCGGCAAGACTCTCAGGCGCGGAGAACCGCCCCAATGAGTGATTTGGTTCGTCCCGCGCGCCCCGTCGCCCGCGCATTTCTCGTAATTTTGCTCGGCGAAGCATTGGCGCTTGCCGTGCTCCGGCTCGCTTTCGGCACTACCGGGGCCATCGCCCTGTCGATCGTCCTCGTGATGGTCACCGTGGCCCTCCTGGCGCTTGCCTATCGCAGGTCCGGCCGGACGCGCGGCCTTGCCGCCGAGGAGCTGGGTCGGCGCGAGGCGGAGATGCGGGCAATCTTCGATAACATGGTGCAGGGCGTCGCCATGTACGACGCCGACTACCGGCTCGTCGCCTGGAACGATCGCTTCCGTCGATATCTCGAAATGCCCGAGGAGTTCTTCAAGCGCGGCCAGACTTTCGCCGACTACATCCGCTATATCGGCCGGCGCGGCGAATTCGGCGACGTCGATCTCGAGGAGGTGGTGAAGCAGCGCCTGTCGCTGCTGTCGAAGAAGCACGTCTTCGAGCGCACCCGACCGGACGGCACCGTGCTCGAAGTCTACCGCAATCCGATTCCCGGCGGCGGGTTCATCGCCATCTATACCGACATCACCGAAAGGAAACGCGCCGAGGCGGAGCTGCGGGCCACCTTCGAGAACATGATGCAGGGCATCGCCATGTACGACGCCGAGTACCGGCTCGTCACCTGGAACGATCGCTTCCGCCGATATCTCGAAATGCCCGAGGAGTTCTTCAAGCGCGGCCAGACTTTCGCCGACTACATCCGCTATATCGGCCGGCGCGGCGAATTCGGCGACGTCGATCTGGAGGAGGTGGTGAAGCAGCGCCTGTCGCTGCTGTCGAAGAAGCACGTCTTCGAGCGCACCCGCCCGGACGGCACCGTGCTCGAAGTCTACCGCAATCCGATTCCCGGCGGGGGGTTCATCGCCGTTTATACCGACATCACGGAAAGGAAACGCGCCGAGCAGCTGTTGCGCGAGGATGAAGAGCGTTTCCGGGCCATCGACCGCGCCGCACCGGTGGGGCTGATCATCATCGGCCGCGACGATCGTGAAGTGCGGCACGTCAATCCGCATGCCGGCGAGCTGCTGTCGCTGAAGGCGGAGGACGCAGCCGGCCGCCCGGCGTCCGCGCTCTTCGCCGATGCGGCGGAAGGCGCGGCGTTCTCGACGCTTCTCGACGATATCGGCGGCCAGAGCCGGACGCGCGAATTCTCCTGTCATCGGCGCGATGGCGAAGAAAGATGGCTGATGCTGTCGACGGAGCACCTCGACTATCGCGGTGTGCCGGCGCTCATCGTCGGACTTTCCGACATCACCGAAAGGAAGCGCGCCGAGGCGGAGATCATCCGGGCGCGCGAGGCGGCCGAGGCGGCGAACCGCGTCAAGTCGGATTTCCTCGCCAATATGAGCCACGAGCTGCGCACCCCGCTGAACGCCATCATCGGCTACAGCGAGGTCCTGCGCGAAGACGCGGAAGCGGCCGGCGACAAGGTCACCGCGCCGCGTCTTGGCAAGATCGAGGGCGCCGGCAGGCATTTGCTCGCGCTCATCAGCGATATTCTCGATCTCTCGAAGATCGAGGCGGGCCGGGTCGAGCTCTTCATCGAGCCGGTCGACATTCCCGGCATGGTGACGGAAGTGCGCGGTCTCATCGAACCGCTCGCGGCGAAGAACGGCAACCGTCTCAGGATCGACTGCCCGGACGATGCCGGCGCCATCGAGAGCGATCTCACCAAACTCAAGCAATGCCTGCTCAACCTGATGAGCAATGCCTGTAAATTCACCAAAGGCGGCGAGGTCGCGCTGACGGCATCGCGCAACGAGGGCGGGCAGGTTTCGTTTCGCGTCAGCGACACCGGAATCGGCATGAGCGACGAGCAGATGGCCAAGCTCTTCCAGCCCTTCACGCAGGCGGACAGCTCGACGAGCCGCCATTACGGGGGAACCGGACTGGGTCTTGCCATCACGCGGCGTTTCGCCCGGTTGCTGGGGGGCGATGTCGAGGTATCGAGCAAGCCGGGCGCGGGCTCGACCTTCACCCTGACCTTGCCGGTGCGTCGTGCAGAGGCCGAGCCGGCGCCCGCCGAGCCGCTCGCTGCGGTCTCGGGCGATATGGCCGGCGAATTCACGGTGCTCGTGGTCGATGACGACGACGCTGCGCACGACATCCTGACCAGTATCCTCGGCCGGCAGGGTTATCGGGTGCTGCACGCGCGCAGCGGTCAGGAGGCGTTGTCGCTCGCGCGCGAGCACCGCCCGGATGCGATCACGCTCGATGTCATGATGCCGCGGATCGACGGCTGGTCGGTGCTGTCGGCGCTCAAAGCCGATCCGGAGCTCGCCGACATTCCGGTCGTCATGGCGACGATGGTGAACGAGCGCGGCATGGCGGTGTCGCTCGGCGCCGCAGGCTTCCTCACCAAGCCGATCGACAGCCAAAGGCTGCGCGCCGTGCTGCGGCGCCTGACCGGCGGCGAAGACGGAGGGACCGTGCTCGTCGTGGACGATAATGCGGAGATGCGTGAGCTGGCGAGACGCGCGCTGACCGAGATGGGCAAGAAACCGGTGGAGGCGGGCAATGGCGCAGAGGCGCTCGCCTGGCTTGCCGCCAACCCGTCGCCCGAGATGATCCTGCTCGATCTCATGATGCCGGTGATGGACGGCTTCGAGTTTCTCGCGAAGCTGCGTGAGAGCGCCTGGTGTGACATTCCGGTCGCGGTGGTGACGGCAAAGGATCTCTCCGCCGAAGAGCGCGAGGCGCTCCAGGGCCTCGCCCGGAGAGTGATCGCCAAAGGCGCGGGCGGCGTGGATCTCGGCACCGCGATCCGTGCGCTCGCCACATCGAAATCGATGGCGCGCCGCGCGGAGGGCTGAGCTTCGTCAGATTTTCCGCGCGCTCATCGGCAAGGCCGCGCTGTCGCGGTCGGTGCCAGAACGGGTGGGCGCCGGGAGCGGTTCGAAGAAATTTGCGCGGCGCGTCAGGCCGTGGCGTTGGAATCCGCTATTGCCAGAGCCATCTGCCTTTGCGCCAGACCCAGCGATGGCCGTTCCAACGCCATCGCCCGCTTGACCAATACCAGGGATGGTTGGATCGCGGTCTTGGAGGACGAGTTTCGCGCCGGCGTGGTGGCTTAGGCGGACGGCGCTGTGCCCTGGCGGTAAATGGAAAGGCT
>DATNDG010000119.1:0-26076 GCA_035553515.1 Allostellaceae bacterium
GCCACCGGCGATATCCGCCGCGGCTGGCTCGAGGCGCTGGTCGAGGATCTCGCGCGCTGCCGCGGCCGCGGCCAGGAAATCCTCATCGTCTCTTCGGGCGCGATCGCCGTCGGCCGCCGCCATCTCGGCCTCACCGGCCGCGCGCTGAAGCTCGAGGAGAAGCAGGCCGCCGCCGCCACCGGCCAGATCCGCCTGGCCCATGCCTATCAGGAGGCGCTGGCAAAGCACGGCCTCTCCGTGGCGCAGATCCTGCTCACGCCCGAGGACACCGAGGAGCGCCGCCGGCACCTCAATGCGCGTGCCACCTTGGAGCAGCTCCTGTCGCTGGGCGCGGTGCCGATCATCAACGAGAACGACACGGTGGCGACCGCCGAGATCCGCTTCGGCGACAATGACCGGCTGGCGGCGCGCGTTGCGCAGATGATCAGCGCCGACACGCTGGTGCTGCTCTCCGATATCGACGGCCTCTACACCGCCGACCCGCGCAAGGACCGGGCGGCAGGGCATATCCCCGAGGTGCGCGAGGTGACCGCCGAGATCGAGGCGATGGGCGGCGCCGCGCCGCAGGGCTACAGCTCCGGCGGCATGGTGACGAAGCTCGCCGCGGCGCGCATCGCGATGAGCGCCGGCTGCCGCATGCTGATCGCCAAGGGCAACGGGCTCCATCCGCTCGAGGCCGTCGAGAAGGGCGCGCGCTGCACCTGGTTCCTGCCCGCCGCCGAACCGCGCACCGCGAGGAAGCGCTGGATCGCCGGCACGCTCAATCCGATGGGCACGCTCATCGTCGATGACGGCGCCGCGGCGGCGCTGAAGCGCGGCACCAGCCTGCTGCCCGCCGGCGTCGTCGCCGTCGAAGGCAGCTTCGAGCGCGGCGACGCGGTCATCGTGCGCAACGGCGACGGCCGCGAGGTGGCGCGCGGCCTCTGCGCCTATTCGAGCGTCGATGCCAGCGCCATCGCCGGCCACAAAAGCGGTGAAATCGAGGCCATCCTCGGCTACCGTGGACGGCAAGAGATGGTCCATCGCGACGATCTGGTGGTTATCTGATGGCGCTCGATTCGGCCAACGATCTCTATGCCGAGATGCGCGGCATCGGCGCCGCGGCGAGGCGTGCGGCGACGCAGATGGCGCAGGCGACCGCCGCGCAGAAGACTGCCGCGCTCCGGGCCGCTGCGGCCGAGCTGCGCAGCCGCCAGCGCGCGATCCTCGCCGCGAACGCAGAAGACCTGGCGGCATCGCAGGGGCAGTCGCTGTCGGCGGCGATGCTCGACCGGCTGCTGCTCGACGAGAAGCGCATCGAGGGGATGGCGCGCGGATTGGAGGAGGTGGCAACCCTGCCCGATCCCGTGGGCCGCGAGCTCGCGCGCTGGGTGAGGCCCAACGGGCTCGATATCGCGCGCATCAGCGTACCGCTGGGGGTCATCGGCATCATCTACGAATCGCGGCCCAACGTCACCGCCGATGCCGGAGGCCTCAGCCTCCGCGCCGGCAATGCCGCGATCCTGCGTGGCGGCTCCGAGAGTTTCCATTCCTCGCGCGCCATTGCCGAGGCGGTGCGCGCCGGCCTCGAGCGCGCGGGTCTGCCGGCCGATGCGGTGCAGCTCGTGCCGACGCGCGATCGCGCCGCCGTCGGCATGATGCTGACCCTGACCGAATTCATCGACATCATCGTGCCGCGCGGCGGCCGCTCACTGATCGAGCGGGTGCAGCGCGAGGCGCGCATGCCGGTGATCGCCCATCTCGAAGGCGTCTGCCACGTCTATGTCGATCGCGGCGCCGATCCCGAGAAGGCGCGGCGCATCGTGATGAACGCCAAGATGCGGCGCACCGGCGTCTGCGGCGCCGCCGAGACGCTGCTCGTCGATCGCGCGGCGGCCGAGAGGCTGCTGCCGCCGATCCTCGCCGATCTGCATCAGGCGGGCTGCGAGATCCGCGGCGATACCACGGTGCAGGCGCTGGACAAGGCGGCGCTGCCCGCGAGCGAGGCCGATTGGAGCGCCGAATATCTCGACGCCATCCTCGCGGTCGCCGTGGTCGACGGCGTCGGCGCGGCGATCGAGCACATCAACCGCTATGGCTCGCACCACACCGACGCCATCGTCACCGAGGACAAAGCGGCGGCCGGGCGCTTCCTCGCCGAGGTCGACAGCGCGATCGTGCTCGAGAACGCCTCCACCCAGTTCGCCGATGGCGGCGAGTTCGGCATGGGCGCCGAGATCGGCATCTCGACCGGCCGGCTGCCGCCGCGCGGCCCCGTCGGCGCCGAGCAGCTCGTCAGCTACAAATACATGGTGCGCGGCACGGGCCAGGTCCGGCCGTAGCAACGGCTGTCAAAAACTTACGCCTCGCCGCGACACACCCCACCTCGTCTTGCCGCCTATCGCGCCTGCCGCCCCACCTCACCCCAACCCTCTCCGCCCCAATGGGGCGGCGAGGGAGGGAGCCGGCGAAGCGCGGAGCGCGAAGGCGGGAGGGTGAGGTGGGGAGCGCCGTTTCGCGATCTCTGACTTCGATTCCTAAATCTGAACGCGGCCACGATATGCAGCGTCGCGACCGCCCCTACCCGCCCCCTCCGGCCTGGATTATCATGGCTCGCAGGGGTTGATTGGGTCGAGGGCAGACAATTCCACCGAGCGACCTTCCGCCGAGGCTTCTGCGCCGGACCGCGCCGCGGGTGCGACGCTGACCCCGCATCGCCTCGGCATCGGCCGGCTGCCGCCGCGCCGCATCGGCCTTCTTGGCGGGTCCTTCAACCCGGCGCATGAAGGCCATCTCCATATCAGCCGCGAGGCGTTGAAGCGCCTCAACCTCGACGAGGTGTGGTGGCTGGTGACGCCGCAGAACCCGCTGAAGCCGGTGCGCGGCATGGCACCCCTGCCCAAGCGTCTCGCCGCGGCGCGCGAGCTTGCCCGCGATCGCCGCATCCGCGTGCTCGACATCGAGGCGCGGCTCGGCACGCGCTATACGGTCGACACTGTAACGGCACTGCAACGAATATTTCCGCGCACGCGTTTCGTCTTGCTGGTCGGCGCCGATATCTTGACGCAAATCCGCCATTGGAAGCGCTGGACGAAGATCTTCTCGCTTCTACCCATTGCAGTCATGGCGCGTCCTACCTATTGTCTTAAGGGATTGGCCGAGCTCGCGGCGCGGCGTTATGCGCAGCGCCGGGTGGCGCCCGAGGCGGCGCGCGGTCTCGCCGAGATCGAGCCGCCCGCCTGGGTTTTCCTGCCCATAAGGCTCGACGTGCGTTCGGCCACGACGATCCGCTCCCATCGCCGGCCGCTTCCGGCGCCGCGGGAGCGGCGGAAGCAACGGACGAGGTGACCCATACCGCGCAGCAAAACTCCGTCGCGTCCCGACGCGGCACAGAAACTCCCGCTTCTCGCGCTCGTCGAGAAGACCCTCGAGGACGGCAAGGCAGAGGACCTCACCGTCATCGACCTCCAAGGCAAATCCGGCATCGCCGATCATCTGGTCATCGCTACCGGGCGCTCGCAGCGCCAGGTGGTGGCGCTCGCCGAGCGCGTGCTGGATGCGCTGAAGGAGCACGGCTATGGCCGCCGCTCCGCCGAAGGACTGCGCCAAGGCGACTGGGTGCTGATCGACGCCGGCGACGTCATCATTCATCTCTTCCGGCCGGAAGCGCGCAGCTTCTACAACCTGGAAAAGATGTGGGGCGAGGGCCTCGGCGAAACCGCCAGCGCGCTCGCCTGAGCTGAGCGAGGCGCTTTCCCATGCGCCTCCACATCATCGCCGTCGGCCGGCTCAAATCGGGCCCGCACGAGGCGCTGGCGCGGCATTATGCCGAGCGCCTCACCTGGCCGCTCGCCATCCGCGAAGTCGAGGAGAAGCGCCCGCTGCCCCCGCCCGAGCTGCGCGAGCGCGAGGCTGCATTGCTGCTTCAGGCCTTGCCCAAGGGCGCCCGTCTGGTGGCGCTCGACGGGCGCGGCAAGACGCTCTCCAGCGAAGGCTTAGCCGAGCGCCTGGCGCGCTGGCAGAGCGAGGGCGCAGGCGACGTCGCCTTCATCATCGGCGGCGCCGAGGGGCTCGCCGAGACCGTGCTGCGCCAGGCGCAGCTGGTGCTGTCGCTGGGCGCCATGACCTGGCCGCATCTCCTGGTGCGCGGCATGCTGCTGGAGCAGCTCTACCGGGCCCAGCAGATCCTCGCCGGCCACCCCTATCACCGGGCGTGAGGCGCCTCGAGGCGCTCATGGTTAGCGAAACCTTAATCCCGGCCCGGGCAAACCGGCGCCGGTACTCTTTGGTAACCATCTGAACTTAGGATCGCGGCGGGGGTTGCGCGGATCTGCCGGCGGGAGAGCGCCCGGCGCCAGCAAAGCGGCAAGGGCCAGAGATGACCAGCAAGCAGGTGAGGAGTGCCGAGCAGCGGCTGCGGGAGCCGCTGATGCTGCCGTTCCACGACCACGCCCTGCCGATGTGGCTCGCCGACGCCGCGAGCACACGCGTCCTCGATGCCAATGACGCGGCGCTCCGTCTCTTCGGCTATGCGCGCGCGGACTTCCTCGAATTGACCGAGGCCGCGCTCGAGGCGCCCGTCGCAGCCGAGCCGGCGGAAGGCGCGCTCGCGGCGGCGCGCCGGCATCGCCGCCGCGACGGGCGGCTGCTGAGCCTGCGGCTCTCGAGCGTGCCGGTCCAGGTCGCCGGCAAACCGGCGCGGCTCGTCACCGCCATCGACCTCACTGCCGAGATCGACTCGGTGCGCGAGGCGCGTCGGCGCGAGAGGGTCTACCAGCAGATCTTCGAGGTCGCCTCCGATTGGTACTGGGAGATGGACGCGCAAATGCGCATTCTCGCCGTCTCGCCCAATCTCGAGGCGGTCTCGGGTCTTCCCATCACCAGCATGATCGGCAAGCGGATCGACGAGATCGCCGGCGCCGCGATCGATCCCGAGACGACGAAGCAGGCCTATGCCGCGCTGGCAGCGCGCGTGCCGTTCCGCGATCTCGTCTACGCCACGCGGCCCTGGACCACCGACGGCAGGCCGCATTACGTGAAGGCGAGCGGCGTTCCCGTCTTCGACCGCGACGGCGCCTTCCAGGGATATTGCGGCGTCTCGAAGGATGTGACGGCGCAATTCGAGGCCGAGCTCTCGCTGCGCGACAGCGAGCAGCGCTTCAAGGATCTCTACGAGGCGGCCTCCGACTATTTCTGGGAAATGGATGAGCAGCTGCGCATCACCTATCTCTCGCCCAATTTCGCGCAGATCTTCGGCGTCTCGCTTGACGATTTTATCGGCAAGCGCCTGCTCGAGACGCCAGGCCTGTCGCCCGAGCCGGAGCTGGTGCGCCAGTTCGGCGCGGCGATCGCCGCGCGCAAGCCTTTCCGCGACTTGACCGTGCGCCGCCATTACCCGGGCGGTCGACGCTTCGTGGTGAAGCTGAGCGGCATTCCGGTGTTCGGCGAGAATGGCACATTCCACGGATATCGCGGGGTCGGCAGCGACATCACCCAGCAGAAGCTCGCCGCCGAGGCCGCGACCTTGGCGCAAGGCCGACTCGAGGACGCAGTCTCGCATGTGCGCCAGCCCTTTGTCCTCTACGACGCCGAGGACCGCATCCTCGCCTTCAACCAGGCCTTCGCCGACCTGCATCACGACGCCGACGCCGGCGCCTATGTCTATAAGGGCGTCCCCTTCCGCCGGGTCGCCGAGCTGCGGCTGGGCAGCGGCTTCTATGCCGACGGCGACGACGACGCGCCGCTGCGCCTCGAGACGCTCATCGAGCGTCACGAAGAGGACGGGGAGCATGTCTGTCACCTGAGCGACGATCGCTGGATGCTGGTCGATCACCGGCAACTGCCGGGCGGCGGTAGCCTCGACCTCTGGACCGACATCACCGCCATCCGGCACGCGCGCCATGCCGAGGCGGCGAACCGCGCCAAGTCGGAATTCCTGGCACGGATGAGCCACGAGCTGCGCACGCCATTGAACGCCGTCATCGGCTATAGCGAGATGCTGCTCGAGGACGCCGAAGCTCAGGGCGGCGAGGCGCAGCAGATTGCCGATCTCCGCCGCATAAACACCGCCGGCAAGCATCTTCTGGCGCTGGTCAACGACGTGCTCGACCTCTCGAAGAT
This sequence comes from Allostellaceae bacterium, assembly GCA_035553515.1. Classification (GTDB taxonomy): domain Bacteria; phylum Pseudomonadota; class Alphaproteobacteria; order ATCC43930; family CGMCC-115725; genus DAHUYF01. The sequence continues at coordinate 6,100 of DATNDG010000119.1, forward strand.
CGAAGCCGGCAAGATGGATCTGGCTTCCGAGGATTTCGATCTGGGGTCGTTCATCGATGACGTGGTGGCGACCTGCCGCCCGCTCGTGCTCGCCAACGGCAATGTGCTCGCCGTCGAGCGCGCGGATGGACCGGCCGCGGTCAGGGGCGACGCCACCAAGCTGCGCCAAGTCGTGCTGAACCTGCTGAGCAACGCCGCCAAATTCACCAAGGGCGGCCGTGTCACCCTTGCCGCGGCGCTGGAGGGGGACCTCATCCGCGTCTCGGTCAGCGACACCGGCATCGGCATCAGCGTCGAGAACCTGCCGCGCCTCTTCCAGAATTTCAGCCAGATCGACGCCGGTGCGGGCCGCTATGGCGGCACCGGACTCGGCCTGGCGCTGAGCCGGAGGATCTGCCGGTTGATGGGTGGCGACATCGACGTCGAGAGCGAGCCCGGACGCGGCTCCTGCTTCACCGTGCGCGTGCCGCGGATGATCGCCCCCGCGCCCCCGGTAGCGGCCGCGGCAGGATGAGGCGGGCAGCTGCAGACACATCCCGCATCCTTCCTTACTGCAGCGCTGCCGGCAACTTGGCCCGCTCGACCAACAGGGGATGGCGTCAACCGGTTTCCGAGCTGCGACTCGCCCCGGAGCACTACCCCTCTTCCGGCCGTTCCTCTATAAGTCATGACCATGCAGGAGCCTTCCCGTCCCCGCCCGGTGGTGCTGTGCATCCTCGACGGCTGGGGCTGCCGCGGCGAGCGGGCCGACAATGCCATCCTGGCGGCGAGCACGCCCAACTGGCATGGCTTCCTCCAATCCTCGCCCCATGCCAAGCTGCAGGCGAGCGAGCTCTATGTCGGGCTGCCGCAGGGGCAGATGGGTAATTCCGAGGTCGGTCACATGAACCTCGGCGCCGGCCGGGTGGTGATGCAGGACCTGCCGCGCATCGACCAGGCGATCGCCGATGGCAGCCTCGCCAAGAACCAGCAGCTGGCCGCGTTCATCGCGGCGCTGAAGAAGAGCGGCGGCACGGCGCATCTGCTGGGCCTGATGTCGCCGGGCGGCGTCCATTCGCATCAGGCGCATCTGGCGGCGCTGGCGCGCTTCCTCGATGACGCCGGCATCGCGGTGCGCGTCCACGCCTTCCTCGACGGTCGCGACACGCCGCCCAAATCCGCAATCGAGCACCTGGCGCAGTTCGCCGCCGACACAAAAGGCCTGGCCCGCACCGCGGTCGCGACGGTGAGCGGGCGCTACTACGCCATGGACCGCGACAAGCGCTGGGATCGGGCCGAGAGGGCCTGGCGCGCGCTGGCGCTAGGCGAAGGCGAGCGCGCGGAGAGCGCCGCCGCGGCGGTCGAGCAATCCTATGCGGCGGGCAAGACAGACGAGTTCGTGCTGCCGACGGTGATCGCCGGCTTTCAGGGCATGCGCGACGGCGACGGCGTGCTGTGCGGCAATTTCCGCGCCGACCGCATGCGCGAGATCCTGGCCGCGCTGCTCGATCCCGAGTTCGGCGGCTTCGCACGTCCGCGCGTGCCGCGCTTTGTCGCGGCGCTCGGCCTCACCGAATATTCGGCCGAGCTCAATCGCTTCCTCAAGGCGCTCTTCCCGCCCGAGGATCTGGCCGACACTTTCGGCGAGGTGGTGTCGCATGCCGGGCTCACCCAGCTGCGCGTCGCCGAGACCGAGAAATACGCGCATGTCACGTTCTTCTTCAATGGCGGGCGCGAGGCGGAGTTCGCCGGCGAGAGCCGCATCCTGGTGCCCTCGCCCAAGGTCGCGACCTACGATCTGAAGCCGGAGATGTCGGCGCCCGAGGTCACCGACCGGCTGGTCGCAGCGATCGATGAGGGCCGTTTCGACGTGATCGTGGTCAATTTCGCCAACACCGACATGGTCGGCCATACCGGCGACATCGCCGCGGCTCAGAAGGCAGTGGAGGCGGTCGATCAGTGCCTCGGGCAACTCGCCGAGGCGGTGAGGCGCGCCGGCGGATCGCTGCTCATCACCGCCGATCACGGCAACGCCGAGATGATGCGCGATCCCGCCACCGGGCAGCCGCATACCGCGCACACGCTCAATCCCGTTCCGCTACTGCTGGTCAATCCGCCTTCGGGCGTCACCGGGCTTGCCGATGGCCGGCTCGCCGACATCGCGCCGACACTGCTGCAGCTCCTCGGGTTGCGTCAGCCCGCGGCGATGACCGGCCGGTCGCTGCTGCGCCGCGCCGCCGAGCGTGCCACGGCCTGAGCGCCTCACGCGCCTTCCCTCGCCGCTACTGCTGGCGGCTTTGATGTTTTGTTCCGTCGCGCACGCCGCCGAAACGCCGCAGCAGCAGCTCCAGTCCGTCCAGCAGCAGATCGAGGAGAGCCGGCAGAAAGCGGCGCAATATGCGCAGCAGGCCAATGCGCTCGCGCACGATATCGCCACGCTGCGCGACCAAAGCGTCGCCGCCGCCAAGGCGGCGCAGGAGCACGAGGCGGCGCTCACCGGCCTCGAGAATCAGCTCGTGGCGCTCGACGCCGAAGCCGCGCAGAAGGCCGCCGAGCTCGAGCGCCATCGCGCCGAGCAGCAGCAGCTTCTCATGGCGCTGGAGCGGCTGGCGCGCAATCCGCCCGAGGCGCTGGCGCTGGCGCCGGGCGACCCGGTCGACGCGGTACGCTCGGCGATGCTGATGGGCGCCGCGGTACCGCCGCTCGAGACCGAGGCGCATCGTCTGGCCCGCGAGATCGACGATCTCGCCGCGGTGAAGCAGCAGATCGCCGCGGCCGAGGCACGCCACCGCGCCGAGCGCGTGAGCCTCGACCAGCAGCACACCCAGATCGAGGCGCTAATCGCGCGCAAGGGGGTGCTGCAGAGCGAAGCGCAGCAGGGCGCCGAGGAGAGCGATCAGCGCCAGCTCCAGCTCGCCGCGCAGGCGAGCGATCTGCAGCAGCTGATCGAGAAGCTCGACGCCGAGCGCCGCGCGCGCGACGCCGAGATCGCGCAGCGGCGCGAGGCCCGGCAGCGCCGCGAGCAGGCGGAGCGGCAGGAGGCCGAGCGGCTGATGGCCTTGCAGCATCGGGGCGGCGGCGCCCAGGGCGGCGCGAGCGTGATCGTCACGGCGCCCCCGCCGGTCATCCGCGATCCGACCAAGCCCGCGAGCATCCGCCCCTTCGCCCAGGCGCGCGGCGCGCTCCTCTATCCCGCGAGCGGCCGGCTCATGCGCCGCTTTGGCGAGAGCAACGAGCTCGGCGTCGTTTCCAAGGGGCTTAGCTTCGAGACCCGCCCGGGCGCCCAGGTCGTGGCGCCGTTCGACGGCCGCATCCTGTTCGCCGGCCCGTTCAAGGGCTACGGGCAAATATTGATCATCGAACATCGCGACGGCTATCATTCGCTGCTGGCCGGGCTCGACCGGGTCGAAGCCAGGGTCGGCCAATGGCTGGTTGCCGGCGAGCCGGTCGGCACCATGCCCGGCGGCGAGGAGAAGCCCCGCCTCTATTTCGAGCTGCGCCATGACGGCCAGCCGATCAACCCGCTCCCATGGTTGGCAACCCGCGACGAAAAGGTAAGTGGATGAAGCGTTTTGGTCTCACCGCGGCGTGCGCCGCCACTCTCGCCTGGCTGATCGCACCGGCGGCGGCGCAGCAACAGCAGCAGCAGCAGCCTCCGGCCCAGCAGCGGCAGCAGCAACAACAACAGCAACCGCAATCGAGCTCGGACACCTATCGCGAGCTCGATCTCTTCGGCGAAGTGTTCGAGCGAATCCGCGCCGACTATGTCGAGGAGGTCTCCGACCAGCAGCTGATCGAGGCGGCGATCAACGGCATGCTGAGTTCGCTCGACCCGCATTCGAGCTACATGAACGCCAAGAACTTCCGCGACATGCAGGTGCAGGTGCGCGGCGAGTTCGGTGGCCTCGGCCTCGAGGTCACCATGGACAATGGCGTGGTCAAGATCGTGTCGCCGATCGACGATACGCCGGCGGCCAAGGCGGGGCTGAAGCCCGGCGACTTCATCACCGCCATCGACGGCGAGCCGGTGATGGGGCTCTCGCTCAATGACGCGGTCGAGCATATGCGCGGACCCATCGACAGCCCGATCAAGCTCACCATCCGCCGCCAGGGCCGCGATCCCTTCGACGTCACGCTGAAGCGGGCGGTGATCAAGATCCAGTCGGTGAAGTCGCATCTCGAGGGCAACGATATCGGCTATATCCGCATCAGCAGCTTCAACGACCAGGCGGACAGCGGCGTCAAGGCGGCGATGAAGACGCTGAAGCAGCAATCCGGCGGCCATCTGAGCGGTATCGTGCTCGACCTGCGCAACAATCCCGGCGGTCTCCTCGATGAGGCGGTCGCCGTCTCGAACGACTTCCTCGACAAGGGCGAGATCGTCTCGACGCGCGGGCGCCGTGCCGAGGATGCGGCGCGCTATGACGCCAAGGCCGGCGGAGACATCACGGGCGGGCTGCCGATGGTGGTGCTGATCAACGGCGGCTCGGCCTCGGCCTCCGAGATCGTCTCCGGGGCGCTGCAGGACCACCACCGCGCGGTGCTGCTCGGCACGCGCAGCTTCGGCAAGGGCTCGGTGCAGACCATCATCCAGCTTCCGGGGCACGGCGCGATGCGGCTCACCACGGCGCGCTACTACACGCCCTCCGGCCGCTCGATCCAGGCGAAGGGCATCGAGCCCGACATCGTCGTCCCGCCGGCGAAGATCGAGGCCATCAACGCGCCCAAGGGGCTGCACGAGGCCGATCTGCGCGGCGCGCTCAAGAACACCGATGCGGTGGCGAAGCAGCAGGGCGCGGCGAAACCGAACGTGCCGCCGGGGACCCAGCCGGCCGAGCACCAGGAGCCGCTCGCGGTCGAGGCTAATGTCCTTGGTACCGCCGAGGACTACCAGCTCGCCCGCGCTGTCGACATGCTGCGCGGCGTGGCAGTGTTCAACGCCAAAGCGGGGAATTGAGGAGAGCAGCACCTTGACTCGGCGCGAGACCGGCGCAGTCGAATACGCCTCGCGCCGACGCGTGAGCGCCGGTCGCATCGCTGCCGCTCTGGTGGTGCTGGCGGCCGCCGGCGCCATCTCGGCGCTGGCGCTCGGCTGGCTCGAAGGCGCGCCCGCATCGGCGCCCAAGCTCGCCGAAGTGGTGGTGCCGATGCCGCCGAAGCCGGCACCATCGAAGCCGGTGACCGCAGCGATCCCGCCGCCGCAACCGGCACCGGCCCCCGACGCCGCGCCGGTGCCGTCGGTGGCAGCGCTGCCGCCGCCGCCCGCACCGCCGCGCCCCGACCGCAGCACGGCGCAGCCGCTGCTGCCCGCGCCCGATCCGGCGCTGGTCGAGACCGGGCCCATGGGCAAGCTGCCGATCATCGGCCGCGACGGGCGCCAGCCCTGGATTGCCTATGGCCGCCCCTTCGACCGCGCCGACAAACGACCGAGGGTCGCCATCGTCATCACCGGGCTCGGTCCTTCCGGCGACGCCACCCAGGCGGCGATCGATCTGCCGGGCGCGGTCACCCTCGCCTTCAATCCCTACGCGAAGCGGCTCGGCGAGTGGGTCGACCGGGCGCGCGCCGCCGGTCATGAGGTGCTGCTGAGCCTGCCGATGGAGCCGGTCGATTATCCGCGCCAGGATCCCGGGCCTTACACGCTGCTCACCTCGCTCACGCCCGACGAGAATGTCGAGCGGCTCGACTGGGTGATGAGCCGCGTCAGCGGCTATGTCGGGCTCACCACCATGATGGGCTCGCGCTTCGTCGCCTCCGAGACCAACTTCGCGCCGGTGATGGCCGAGTTCAAGAAGCGCGGCCTCATGTTCGTCGATGGCCGCGAGAGCGCGCAGAGCGTCGCCGGCCCGCTCGCCCAGCGGCTCGGCGTTCCCTGCGTGCTGGCCGACGACATGATCGACGCCGACACGACACGCGACGCCATCGACCGCGAGCTTCATGCGCTCGAGCAGGATGCGCAGCGCAACGGCGCCGCGCTCGGCGTCGGCTTTGCCTATCCCCTCTCCATCGAGCGCGTCGCGCTCTGGGCCAAGGGGCTCGGCGAGCAGGAGATGGTGCTGGCGCCGGCGAGCGCGCTGGCGCCGCTCCCCGGCACGCCGCCGAAGGCCGAAAAATCCGTGCAGAAGGGAGCGGCGAAGTGACCGACGAGGTCGACGCAGTGCGCGCGCAGGGTTATCGCCCGGGCGTCGGCATCATGCTGCTCGACCGCAGCAATCGCGTCTTCGTCGGCCGGCGCATCGACACACCCGGCGAGAACTGGCAAATGCCGCAGGGCGGCATCGATCGCGGCGAGGCGCCGCGCCAGGCGGCGCTGCGCGAGCTCAAGGAGGAAGTCGGCACCGACAAGGCCGAATTCCTTGCCGAAACCAAGGCCTGGCTGCGCTACGACGTGCCGAGCGAGGTCGCCGGGCGGCTCTGGCGCGGGCGCTATCGCGGGCAGATGCAGAGATGGTACGCGATGCGCTTCACCGGCTCCGACCGCGACATCGCGCTCGACACCCATCATCCGGAGTTCGACGCCTGGAAATGGGTGGCGCCCGCGGAGCTTCCGCTTCTCATCGTCCCCTTCAAGCGCCAGCTCTACCTCGACATCCTTGCCGAGTTCCGCGCGGTGTGCGGGCTGAAGTAGAAGCTGGGCGATGGAAGAGCTCTCTCCGGGCTACATCCCCGGCGCTGCCTTCCGAGCTTTGGGTCTCGCTGTCACTTCGGGCTGAGGGGCCCCTCTCCCCGCCAGGGAGAGGGAGGGACCCGGCGCATGAGCGCCGGGAGGGTGATGGCCCTTGGTTCGAGGCAAGACACGCAAGAACGCGGTGCGACGCCGGCCCCTCACCCGCCCGTCGCTTTGGCGGCGGGCTGCCCTCTCCCGCTCGCGCGGGAGAGGGGATTTCTAAGCCGCGTCCTTCGCCAGACGCCGTGCGCGGCGCCGCATGCCCCACCAGGCAAGTCGCGCCACGGCGAAGCTGAGCCGGCCATGCGGCCTGAGCCCCACCGTCTTGAAAATCATGGCGACGACGCGCTCGACATGATGCTGGCGATAGACGGCGTAGGCGCGCCGCGCATAGGAGCGCGCGCACTGCGCGCGCTCATAGGGCGCGGCGTTCTCGGCGACGTTCTCGTTGGCGGCGTAGTAGGCATAGGCGAGCTCGTCGTCCTCGGATTCGCCGACGCGGCCGGCGGCGACCCGGAGCCGGCCCCAGAAGCCCACGCGCTCGGCCTCGAGATAACGCTTCAGATGGGTGTAGAAGAGTTTGTAGTGGCGCAGCTCGTCGGCGGCGATGCGCCGGCAGATCGCCTGGAGCACCGGCTCCGCGCTGGCGTCGGCGAGAGCGGTGTAATAGGAGCTGGTGCCGGTCTCGACGATGCAGCGCGCCACCAGCTCGCCGCTGCGCGAGCCGCGGACCGAGCGCTCCGCGTCGAGATCGACGCGGAAGCCCGCGCTGAAGCGGCGGCATGCCTCGGCATGATCGAACGTGGAATCGGCCAGCATCGCCCAACGGCCGAGCGCCTGCCCGTGCTGGATCTCTTCCTCGCCCCAGCACCGCGCCACCCTCTGGAACTCGGCATCGTCATGGAAGACGCCACAGAGATAGCGCGCGTAATCGGCGCCGTTCTGCTCGACCAGGCTCGCCGCCTTGACGATGCGCAAAAGGTCGGGGTCGACCTTGGCCCGGTCGAACCGCTCCCAGGGAATATCGTCGAGCGTCCAGTTGCCCATCACCGACCGTCACGCATGCCGGCGTAATATATAGGTCAAATTCCCCGGGCGGTGAATCCCCCGGGCGACGCTTAGTGGGCGGTCGCCTGGAGCGCGGCGAGCTTGGCCATGGCGACGGCGAGCCGCCGCTCGGCCGCGCGCAGCGTCACCGCCGCCTGGTCGCGGTCGGTGCCCTGAAGCCGCGTCACCTGCTCCTTGAGGCTGGCGACGCTCGCCTCATGCGTTTTCTGCTGCTGCTCGATGTCGGCGCGGTCGAGCGCGGCGATCGGCAGCGCCTCGTCGGCGAGCACGGTGCAGCGCTCCGGCGTCACCTCGGCGAAGCCACCGGCGACGAAGATGCGCTCGGTGACCGCGCTGGGCTCGTCGGCATAGACGTCGATGACCCCCGGCCGCACCGTCGAGATCAGCAGCGAATGGCCGGGCAGCACGCCGAAATTGCCCTCGCCGCCGGGGACGACGACCATCGCCACCTGCTCGGAGAGCAGCAGCTTCTCCGGCGAGACCAGCTCGAATTGCAGCTTCTCGGCCATCAGGCCGCCTCGGCCGCCATCTTGCGCGCCTTCTCCACCGCCTCTTCGATGGTGCCGACCATGTAGAAGGCGCTTTCCGGCATGTCGTCATACTCGCCGGCGACGATGCCCTTGAAGCCCTTGATCGTGTCCTCGAGGTTGACGAACACGCCGGGCGTGCCGGTGAAGACCTCGGCCACGTGGAAGGGCTGCGACAGGAAGCGCTGGATCTTGCGCGCGCGCGCGACGGTGAGCTTGTCCTCTTCGGAGAGCTCGTCCATGCCGAGAATGGCGATGATGTCCTGCAGCGACTTGTAGGTCTGCAGCACGCGCTGCACGTCGCGCGCCACTTTGTAGTGATCCTCGCCGACGACGCGCGGATCGAGCATGCGTGAGGTCGAGTCGAGCGGATCGACGGCTGGATAGATCCCGAGCTCGGCGATCTGGCGCGACAATACGGTGGTGGCGTCGAGATGGGCGAAGGAAGTCGCCGGCGCCGGATCGGTCAGATCGTCGGCGGGCACGTAGATCGCCTGCACCGAGGTGATCGAGCCCTTCTTGGTGGTGGTGATGCGCTCCTGCAGCGTGCCCATGTCGGTGGCCAGCGTCGGCTGATATCCGACGGCCGAGGGGATGCGGCCCAGCAGCGCCGACACCTCGGAACCCGCCTGGGTGAAGCGGAAGATGTTGTCGACGAAGAACAGCACATCCTGGCCTTCCTGGTCGCGGAAATACTCGGCGAGCGTGAGGCCGGTGAGGCCGACGCGCGCGCGCGCCCCCGGCGGCTCGTTCATCTGGCCGTAGACCAGTGCCGCCTTGGAGCCGGGGCCGTCGGGAACGATGACTTTCGACTCCATCATCTCGTGATAGAGGTCGTTGCCTTCGCGCGTGCGCTCGCCGACGCCGGCGAAGACCGAGTAGCCGCCATGTTTCTTGGCGATGTTGTTGATGAGCTCCATGATGATGACGGTCTTGCCGACGCCGGCGCCGCCGAAGAGCCCGATCTTGCCGCCGCGCGCGTAGGGCGCGAGGAGGTCGACGACCTTGATGCCGGTGATCAGGATCTCCGCCTCGGTCGACTGGTCGATGAATTCAGGCGCCGGCCGGTGAATCGGCGAGCGCAGCTTGGTCTTGACCGGCCCGCGCTCGTCGACCGGCTCGCCGACGACGTTGATGATGCGGCCCAAGGTCTCGGGCCCGACCGGCACCGCGATCGGCTCGCCGGTATCGACCACCTCGGCGCCGCGGACGAGACCGTCGGTGGTGTCCATGGCGATAGTGCGCACCGTGTTCTCGCCGAGATGCTGCGCCACCTCGAGGACCAGCGTCTTGCCCTGGTTCTGGGTGTGGAGCGCGTTCAGGATCTGCGGCAGGTCGCCGTCGAACTTCACGTCGACGACGGCGCCGATGACCTGCGAGATGGTGCCGACATTATTCTTCGCCATGGGCCTCGTCCCTTTGTTCGTGCCGCGCGCCTCAAAGCGCCTCGGCGCCGGAGATGATTTCGATGAGTTCCTTGGTGATCGCCGCCTGTCGCGAGCGGTTGTACGTGGTGTTGAGCCGGTCGATCATCTCGCCGGCGTTGCGCGTGGCGTTGTCCATCGCCGTCATGCGCGCACCCTGCTCACTCGCGCCGTTCTCCAGCAGCGCGGTGAAGATCTGCACCGCGAGATTGCGCGGCAGCAGATCACCCAGGATCTCGGATTCCTCTGGCTCGAACTCGTAGATCGCGCCGGAAGCCGCGCTCACGGCCTGATCGGCCTGGGCCGGCGGCGCGAACGGGATGAGCTGCTGCTTGGTGACGACCTGGTTGATCGCCGAGCGGAAGCGATTGAAGATGACCGTGCAGACGTCGAACTCGCCGGCCTCAAAGAGCGCCAGCAGCCGGTCGGCGATCGCCTGCGCCTCGTCGAAAGTGAGGCGCGGCCGGCCGAGATCGGTGCGGCTCTCGACGATGAGCCGGGCATAGTCGCGGCGGAGTGCGTCGCGCCCCTTGCGGCCGATGGTGAGGACCTTCACCGTCTTGCCGGCGCCCTGCAGCTCGCGGATGGTGCGCCGCGCCTCACGCAGGATCGAAGCATTGAAGCCGCCGGCAAGGCCGCGATCGGAGGTCGCCACCAGCAGCAGATGCGTCGCGTTGTTTCCGGTGCCGGCGAGCAGCTTCGGCGCATTGGTCTGGCCGCGCAGATTGGCCGCGAGCGAGGACAGCATGCGCTCCATGCGCGTCGAATAGGGCCGGGCCGCCTCGGCCTGCTCCTGCGCACGGCGCAGGCGCGAGGCCGCCACCATCTTCATCGCCGAGGTGATCTTCTGCGTCGAGCGGACGGAGCGGATGCGAAGCCGCAATTCCTTGAGCGTGGCCACGCGCCGGACTTTCCCTTACGCGAAGGTCTTGGCGAAATCGTCGAGGAAGCCCGCCAGCTCTTTCTCGGTATCGCCGCCGAGCTCGCGCTTGCTGCGGATCGTCTCGAGAATCCCCGGCTTCCTCGTCTTGAGCTCGCCCAGCATCGTCGCCTCGAAGCGGGTCACCTGCGCGATGTCGACCTTGTCGAGATATCCCCGCGTGCCGGCGAAGATCGAGACTACCTGCTCCTCGACCGGCATCGGCGAATATTGCGGCTGCTTCAGGAGCTCGGTGAGCCGCGCGCCGCGCGCCAGGAGGCGCTGCGTCGACGCGTCGAGATCGCTGGCGAACTGGGCGAAGGCCGCCATCTCGCGGTATTGCGCGAGTTCGAGTTTGATCTTGCCGGCAACCTGCTTCATCGCCTTGATCTGCGCCGCCGAGCCGACACGGCTCACCGAGAGGCCGACATTGATGGCCGGACGGATGCCGCGATAGAAGAGATCGGTCTCGAGGAAGATCTGTCCGTCGGTGATCGAGATGACGTTGGTCGGGATGTAGGCCGAGACGTCGCCCGCCTGGGTCTCGATCACCGGCAGCGCCGTGAGCGAGCCGGCGCCGAGCTCGTCATTCATCTTGGCGGCACGCTCGAGCAGCCGCGAATGCAGATAGAAGACATCGCCGGGATAGGCTTCGCGGCCCGGCGGGCGGCGGAGCAGCAGCGACATCTGGCGATAGGCCACCGCCTGCTTGGAGAGGTCGTCATAGACGATGACGGCGTGCATGCCGTTGTCGCGGAAGAACTCGCCCATGGCGCAGCCGGCATAGGGCGCCAGGAACTGCAGCGGGGCGGGCTCCGACGCGGTGGCGGCGACGACGATGGAATAGTCCATCGCGCCGTAATCCTGCAGCGTCTTGACGATCTGCGCCACGGTCGAGCGCTTCTGGCCGACCGCGACATAGACGCAGTAGAGCTTTCGCTTCTCGTCGCCCGAGGCGTTCACCGCCTTCTGATTGAGGAAGGCGTCGATGGCAACGGCGGTCTTGCCGGTCTGGCGGTCGCCGATGATGAGCTCGCGCTGGCCGCGGCCGATCGGCACCAGCGCATCGATCGCCTTGAGCCCGGTCTGCACCGGCTCATGCACGGATTTGCGCGGAATGATACCCGGCGCCTTGACCTCGACGCGGGCGCGCGAGACGTCCTTGAGCGGCCCCTTGCCGTCGATGGGGTTGCCGAGCGCATCGACCACCCGGCCGAGCAGCCCGCGGCCCACCGGCACGTCGACGATGGCGCCGGTGCGCTTCACCGTGTCGCCCTCGCGGATGCCGCTGTCATCGCCGAAGATGACGACGCCGACGTTGTCGCTCTCGAGGTTGAGCGCCATGCCCTTGATGCCGCTTGGGAACTCGACCATCTCGCCGGCCTGGACCTTGTCGAGCCCATAGATGCGGGCGATGCCGTCGCCGACCGACAGGACCTGACCGACCTCGGCGACATCGGCCTCGGTGCCGAAATTGGCGATCTGGTTCTTCAGGATCGCGGAGATTTCCGCCGCGCGGATTTCCATTACTGGGCCCCCTTCATGGCAAGCTGCAGCCGGTGCAGCTTGCTCTTGAGCGATGCATCGACCATGCGCGAGCCGACCTTGACGACGAGGCCGCCCAAGAGGCTCGGATCGACCTCGATATCGACCGCAACCTTGCGTCCGACCGCCTTGCGCAATTGCTCGTTCACGGCATCGCGCTGCTGCGGCGAGAGGTCCTGCGCGCTCACCACATGCGCGGTAACCTCGCCGCGCCGTTCCGCCAGGCGATGCAGAAAGCTTTCGATCATGTCCGGCAGTGCGAAGAGGCGCCGATTCTGCGCCAGAAGGCCGAGGAAATTGCGGGTGAGCGGCGAGATCTGCGCCTTGTCGGCGAGCGCCGCGATGCCCTTGCCCTGCTCGTCGCGCGACAGCACCGGGCTCCTGATCACCCGGCGCAGATCGGCGCTGTCGCGCAGCATGGCGCGCAGGCCCTGCAGATCGCCGGCCACGGCGTCGAGCGCCTTGCGCTCATCGGCGAGATCGAAGAGAGCCGCAGCATAGCGCTCGGCCAGTCCGGATACGCCTTTCGCTTCCGCTGCCACGTAAGAACTGTCCTCGTTTTCCCTTGGACGAGAGCGTCGGATCGGGAATGCCTGAATGCCGCGCTTTCCTGCCGGTCGCACGACAAAACCCGCGACATGCGCCGCGGGCCGGGAAAGCGCCGGGGGTTCTAACACACGGGTTCAGGCGGCGCAATAAGGGGTGGCCCGGCCCGCGCGGGCGATGCCGCGCGGGCGCGGCCAGCGCAATTCCTTAGGCCTGAGGCAACGATCCGGGCCTGCAAATTCGCCAATGCTTCACGTGGAACATTTTGAGAACGCGATCAGAGGAAGCTATAGGGGTCGATATCGACCTGCACGCGCGTGCTGCTCGGCACTTTCACCTTGGCGAGCCACTCGCGCAGCACCGCCTGGATGTGCACATTGCGCCGCGTTTTCACCAGGAAGCGGCGGCGATGGCGCGAACGCAGCACGGCGAGCGGCGCCGGCGCCGGGCCCAACACCTCAACCCCTGGCATATGCGGCTGGGCGCGGGCATAGGCGCGCGCCGCCACCTCGGCGCTCTCCTCGTCCGGCGCCGAGAGAATGAGCGCGGCAAGCCGTCCGAAGGGCGGCCAACCCTGGCGTTGCCGCGCCTCGGCCTCCGCGGCAAGGAAACGGTCGCGGTCATCGGCCACCAGCGCGCGGATCACCGGATGCTCCGGCATATATGTCTGGAGATAGACGACGCCGGGCCGCTCGGCGCGGCCGGCGCGGCCGGCGACTTGGTGGAGGAGCTGAAAGGTCCGCTCGGCCGCGCGCAGATCGCCGCCGGAGAGGCCGAGATCGGCATCGACTACGCCGACCAGCGTCAGCAGCGGGAAGTGATGCCCCTTTGCCACCACCTGCGTGCCGATGAGTATGTCAATGAGGTGGCCGGCGACGCTCTCGACGAGCTCGGCCGCGGCGCGCGGGCCGGTCAGCGTGTCGCTCGCCATCACCGCAAGCCGCGCCGCCGGAAAGCGCGCCGCCACCTCCTCGGCGAGACGCTCGACGCCGGGACCACAGGCGGCGAAGCTCGCGGCGTCGCCGCAATTGGGACAGAGCGGCGGCAGCGGCTCGCTATGGCCGCAATGATGGCATTGCAGCCGCCCGTGGAAGCGGTGCTCGACCAGCCAGGCGGTGCAATTCGGGCATTGCAGGCGGAAACCACAGCTGCGACAGAGCGTGAGCGGTGCATAGCCGCGCCGGTTCAGGAACAGCATCGCCTGCTCGCCGGCCTGCAGTGTCTCGCCGAGCGCCGCCACCAGCGGCGGCGCGAGGAAGCGCTGCCGCTCCGGCTTGTCGCGCCGCAAATCGAGGATGCGAATCTCGGGAAGCTGCGCTGCGCCGTGACGCGCCGGCAAATGGAGGCGCTCGTAGCGCTGCTGCTCGACATTGATCGTCGTCTCGAGCGAGGGCGTCGCCGAGACGAGCACGATCGGCAGCTTGGCGAGCGAGGCGCGCACCACCGCCATGTCGCGCGCGTGATAGACGACGCCGTCCTCCTGCTTGAAGGACGCATCGTGCTCTTCATCGACGACAATGAGGCCGAGCTCGGGAAAGGGCAGGAACAGCGCCGAGCGCGCGCCGACCACCACGCGCACGCTGCCTTCGGCGACGCCGCGCCAGGTGTCGCGGCGCTCGGCATGGCCGAGATCGCTGTGCCATTGCGCCGGCTCGGTGCCGAAGCGCTCGGCGAAGCGCTTGAGCCATTGCCCGCTCAGCACGATCTCCGGCAGCAGCACCAGCGCTTGCTTGCCGCACTCCAGCGCCGCGGCAATCGCGGCGAAATACACCTCCGTCTTGCCGGAACCGGTAACGCCGTCGATGAGCGTCGTGGTGAACCCGCCCTGCTTCACCTTGGCGACAAGATCGGCCGCCGCCTGCTCCTGCGCCGAGGAGAGGCGCGGACCCGGCAGGCGCCAATCCGGCAATGCCAGCGGCGGGCGGCGCGGTAGCTCGACCGCCTCCACCAGTCCGAGCCCGAAGAGGGCGCGGACAACGCCCGGCGAGCAGCCGGCGCGCCGCGCGAGATCGGCGGCGGGAGCGGCGGGTCCCTCCACCAATGCCTGCAGCAGGCGGCGGCGCATGGGCGTGAGCGCCCCCTCCTCAGCGAGCGCGGCGCGGCCTGCTTCGGTGATGGCGTAGCCGGTGATGGCGCGCGCAGGATCAAGCGCGTCGGGAACGCTCATCGCCATGCGCAGCACAGCGCCGGGTGGCGCCAGCGTATAGGCCGCCACCCAATCAATGAGGCGGCGCAGCGAATCCGGCATGGGCGGCGCATCGAGTCGCTCGGTGACGCGCTTCAGCTTTGCCGGCGCGACGTCGCCGGCGGCATCTCCCCACACCACGCCGACGACTTCGTTCCGCCCGAGCGGCGCTGCGACAAAATCTCCAGGGCGCAGCGCCCACGCGCGCGGTGCGAGATAATCGTAAGCGCCGGCAAGCGGCAGCGGCAACAGGACGCTGACGCGCGCCGCGCCGAGCGCGCTTGCCGCACCCTCGGCGGTCGCGCGAGAACTGGCGTGACGTTCGGGCATGGGCTACACTCTTATACGGAATACGCTAGGCGTGCCAGCCGAGGGGGAGAGAGGATTCGACCGGCATGAAATTCTTTATCGACACCGCCGATATCGCCGAAATTCGCGACCTTGCCGCAACCGGGCTGGTGGACGGCGTCACCACCAACCCCTCGCTGGTGGCGAAGACAGGACGCAACTTCCTCGAGGTGGTGCGCGAGATCTGCGGGGTCGTGCCGGGGCCGGTGAGCGCCGAGGTAACGGCGACCGATCACGCCACCATGCTCGCCGAGGGCCGCAAGCTCGCGAAGCTCGCGCGCAACGTCGCGGTCAAGGTGCCGCTGACGCCGGACGGGCTCAAGACCTGCCGCGCGCTCTCTTCCGAAGGCACGATGGTAAACGTGACCTTGTGCTTCTCGGCGGCGCAGGCACTGCTCGCCGCCAAGGCGGGGGCGAGCTTCATCTCGCCCTTCGTCGGCCGGCTCGACGATGTCGGCGCCGACGGCATGACCCTGATCGGCGACATCGTCGAGATCTACCGGAACTATCCGGCGCTCAAGACCGAAGTGCTGGTCGCTTCGATCCGTCACCCCATTCATGTCGTCGCCGCGGCGAAGCTCGGTGCGCATGTCGGCACATTGCCGCCCAGCGTGCTGCGCCAGATGTTCCAGCACCCGCTCACCGACAAGGGCCTCGCCGCCTTCCTCGCCGACTGGGCCAAGACCGGCCAGTCGATCCTCGGCGAGACCAAAGCCGCCGCCGAGTAGGGGAACGCGTTTGGACCGTCCCAAGGACAAGCCGCCGGCCGAGCCGGCGCGTCCCGTGCTTCCCGCGCACCACAGCCTGTCCGCCGCCGAGGTCGAGGCCTATCTGCGGCAGAATCCCGATTTCCTGATCAAGAACAGCGACCTGCTGCAGGTGCTGACGCCGCCCAGCCAACAGCGCGGCGAGCGCGTCGTCGATATGCAGCATTTCATGCTGCAGCATCAGCGTGCCGAGATTACCAAACTCAAGACCCAGCACCGCGCGCTGGTCGCCACCAGCCGCGCCAACCTGGCGAGCCAGTCGCGCGTCCACGCCGCGGTGCTGACGCTGCTCGGCGCCAGCAGCTTCGAGCAGCTCATCCAGATCGTCACCACCGATCTTGCAGTGCTGCTCGATGCCGACGTCGTCACCATCGCCGTCGAATCCTCGGGCCAGCAGCGGCCGCGACTGAACCACCAGGGCGTACAAATCCTCGAGCCCGGCACCGTCGATGCCGTACTCGGCATCGACCGCGACGTGGTGCTGCAGAGCGACGCCGAGGGCGATCCGGTACTCTTCGGCGACGGCGCCGGGCTGGTGCGCTCGGCGGCGCTGCTCCGCCTCTCGGTGAGCCCGGCCGCGCCGGCGGGCTTGCTCTGCATCGGCATGCGCCGGCCGGGCAAATTCCATGGCGGCCAGGGCACCGAGCTCCTGGGCTTCCTCGCGCGCTCGCTCGGCATCACCATCGCCGCCTGGCTGGATCTGCCGTCGTGAGCAAGCCGAGCGGCCCCGCTCCGGTGCCGCTCGCCCGTTTTGCCGCCGGGCCCGATCTCGCCGACGCGCTGGCGCGCTGGCAAAGCTGGCTCGCCGACGAGCGTCGCGCCTCGGCGCACACGCTTGCCGCCTATGGCCGCGATATCGCCGCTTTCCTCGACTTCATCCGCGAGCATTTGGGCGCCGTGCCGGACCTTGCCGCGCTCGCCGGTCTCGGCGCCGCGGATTTTCGCGCCTATCTCGCACGGCGCGCGCAAGAGGATCTGGAGCGGAGCTCGACGGCGCGAGCGCTCTCGGCGCTCAGGGGCTTCTTCAAATTCCTCGACCGGCGGGGCCTCGTTCGCAACGCTGCGCTTGCCGCGGTGAAGACCCCAAAGCTGCCGAAATCGGTGCCGAAGCCGCTCACCGCCATCGACGCCGATGCAACGCTCGATCTTGCCAAGCAGGAGGAGGCGCAGGCGCCCTGGATCGGCATGCGCGATCTCGCCGTGCTAACTCTGCTCTATGGCTGCGGGCTGCGCATCTCCGAGGCGCTGGGTCTGAAGCGGCGCGACGCGCCGCTGGCGCCGGGCACGATCACCGTCACCGGCAAGGGCAGCAAGACGCGACAAGTGCCGGTGCTGCCGCAGGTCGCCGAGGCGGTGCAGGCCTACCTTGCGGCCTGTCCCTGGCGCCTCGCGCCGGGCGACGCACTCTTCGTCGGCGCACGCGGCGGCCCGCTCAATCCGCGCCTCATACAGAAGAAGATGCAGGAGCTGCGCATCGCGCTGGGATTGCCGGATACGGCGACGCCGCACGCGCTCAGACACAGCTTCGCCACTCATCTGCTGGCGGCCGGCGGCGATCTTCGCGCCATCCAGGAGCTGCTCGGCCATGCCAGTCTGACGACGACGCAGCGCTACACCGCCGTCGATGCCGAGCGCCTCATCGCCGTCTACGAGAAGGCGCATCCGCGGGCCAAGGCCTGAACGCGGCTTGACCAGCGCCGACGCAAAGCCTAGTAACGTTAGGCATGGAAGGCGAGATCCTCAAAGGTCATCTCGACATGATCGTGCTCGCGGCGATCTCGGCCGGCCCGTTGCACGGCTATGGCATCATCCAGGAGATCCGCCGGCGCAGCGGCGGTACCTTCGATCTGCCGGAAGGAACGATATATCCGGTGCTGCACCGCCTCGAGAAGGCGGATTTGCTCACCAGCCGCTGGGCTGAAAGCGAGTCCGGCCGAAAGCGCCGCGTCTATTCTCTGACGCGTCGCGGCGGCCAGGCGCTGGTCGAACAGCGTGCGGTGTGGGACCGCTTCGCCGGCGCCGTCGCCGGCCTGCTCGGAAAGCCTGGCAATGCCCCCGCGCGATCCGGTCGCTGACTATCTCGACGCTCTGTCGCGCGCTTTGGCGTTCGATCCACGGCTGGCGCGCCGAGTGAGGCGCGAAGTGGAGGACCATCTCCAGGACGCGATTGCGGCGGAAGCGGATGGGCCGTCGATTGCCGCCCGACAGCGCGCGCTGGCGCGGTTCGGCGATTGCCGCGCCCTCGCCGAGCAATATCGCGCGCTCTCCTTGGTCGCGTCGGCGCAGCGGATGGCGGCATCGGTGATCGTCGCGGGCGGCACGATCTTCCTGACGATGAAGCTCCGCGTGCTCTGGTACGCTCTGCTGCACTGGAGCGCGGGCGCGCGGCTCGCCACGGCCACATCGCTCGCACTACCGATCGATCGCTACGCTTTTTTCGTCGGCGCACTCTTGGGAATTGCCGCATGGATCCATGCGGCAGGATCCGCGCTTGCGCCTCGCAAGCGCGCAGGCTGCGGCCGGCGCATGCGCCGCTCCCGCCTGCTCGCGGCAGGCGGCACCGCCGGCCTCAGCCTCGCCGTCGCGCTCGATCTCCTGCTCACGGCGCTCCGCCTGGCCGAGGCGCCAGGGCTCGGCCCCGGGCTCATTCCTGCCGTTCTGATGCTCGTCGAGATCGCCGTGACTTTCGGCCTGGTGCTGCTGCTGCGCACCACTTTGCGCCGCGCGGCGGCCTGCGAGGC
This sequence comes from Allostellaceae bacterium, assembly GCA_035553515.1. Taxonomy (GTDB): domain Bacteria; phylum Pseudomonadota; class Alphaproteobacteria; order ATCC43930; family CGMCC-115725; genus DAHUYF01. Next base: position 24,816 of record DATNDG010000119.1, read on the forward strand.
GAGTTAGCCGCCGCGGAGCTGCCGCTGCAGCGCGGCCACATCGACGATGTCCCAGTGCTCGGCGAGCTTGCCGCCTTCGACCCGCCAGATATCGACGGTGCGCCACCTCACCCGCTTGCCGGTCGGCGCGAATCCTTGCACGGGACGGCTATGCGTCGCGGTGAGTGTTGTCCGCGCGACGATCTTGTCGCCGCCGAAGATGCGATCGTCAACGGTCGAGTGAAAGTCCGGCCAGTTCGCGTAGATGCGTTGAAAATTGGCGATCTGCGCCGCAAGCCCCGAGGGGCTCCGGCCCGAATGCTGAATGTAGGTTTCGGTGAAGAGGTCGGGAAAGAGCCTGGTGTCATGCGCGTTCACCGCCGCGACATAGCGGTCGAGCAGCGCGCTATACCCGGCTTGGTCTGCGGCACAGCCGCGCGCTTCGCCTGCACCCGCCGTCTCGCCGAGCGAGATGAAGCCGAGCCCCGCCAGCAGCGCCGCTCCACCGCGCGCCAGCATCAGCTCCCGCCGCGTCACTCCCGGTGAGGACCTCCGGCTCCTGACCATCCTGCGGCCTCCCTTGTAGGCATAGCAACATTATGCCTCGTTATACGAGGCGTCAAGGGAAACGACGACTAGCGCGCGATGGCCGGCGCGCGTGGGTGATCGACGGAAGCCGCAAGATGATGGCGCGTCCTTCGACAAACTCAGGATGAGGAACAATGAGACCGGCCCTTATCAGGGCCAGTCAGGGGCCCACTCTTACACGCGGCAAGCGGTGGTTTTTTCCCTCACATAGCTTGTCCCGTCGTCGAGCGAGTGCAGGACCATTCTCTCAGGTCCCAGATACAACACCTCATCCCGCAACTTCTTGCCCGACGGCAAGGTCGTCACCAGAACTCCGCCCTCGACCTTCCACCTCGCGCCGACTTCCTTCTCGGACGCGCCGCAGAGCCTGTCGCGATAGATCACGGTGGCGTATGTCCCATCCTGGCGGAAGGTTTCGAGCGCAAGCCTGCCATCATAGTCGGAGCTGTCGCGCGGAATCATCCAGTCTCCGGGAATCGCCCGGCGTATCGCCGCGTCGGACGGCTTCGCCTCAAGACGCTGAGACGGCGGGATCCGCGTCGCCTCGCGAAACCCGTTCTCCATATCCGCCAGCGCCTTGTCGAAGAACCCAGCCGCAGCCGCATCGTTTTTACGCCGCGCGATCTGCCGCTCCGAGCAGCCCAGCTTGTCCCGGACGAAGTCGAGAAGCTTCCGCTCGAGCTTCCGATCGTGA
>DATNDG010000120.1:0-6628 GCA_035553515.1 Allostellaceae bacterium
CTCGCGCTGTCGGCCGGGAAGACGAATTTCTCCTTGCCGAGCGCGCGCCTCGCCACCAGCAGATCGCGCATCAGGTCCGTCATCGGCACGTCGAATCTCCTGCCGGACTTGGTGCGCGCCGCCGGCAGCCGGACGACGCGGCCGGCGAAGTCTACATCACACCACGTCAGCGACGCCGCCTCGCCACGCCTCATGCCCGTATAGAGCAGCGTCAGTAGGTAATCGCGCTGGATCGGATTCGGCAGCCCGAGGACCGCGGCGTGAAACTTGGGCAGGTCGTCGAACTTCACCATGCCCTCGCGCCGCGGTACTTGATGCCACTTCTTGCTGAGCCGCTTCGTCGGCCAAGGCGTAAGCGCCTTGTCGCGGAGCGCGGCGTCGTTCCAGACCGCCCGCAGCGCCCTCATCGCCATGTTCGCTGTCGCCGCGCCGCTGTAGCGCCCGCCCGCCGCGACCTCTTCGCGAATCTCCTGGAGGCGCACCACGATGGCTTCGTCGGTGATCGTCCGGAGCGGCTTGTCGAGCCACTCGGAAAGCCAGCGCTCGATCGTGCCGCGATAGCCTTCACGGCTCTTTTCGCGCAGATCGCTGTTCCCGGCGAGGTAGAGGTCGAGCGCCTCGCGCAGCGTCGTGTCGGCGCCGTTCTTCTCCTTCGGATTGCGGCCGAGCAGCATGGCGGCGATCACCTTCTCGGCGCGCGACCTCGCCTCGTCCGCGTCGAGCACGTTGACGGGGCCGATGCTGACGCGCGGGCGTCGGCCGCTTCCGTCCCTAAGCGGCGCCTGGACGACCCAAGTGCGGGCGTTGGTCACGCCCGAGCAGAGAATGCCGAAACCACGTAGGTCCTTGTCCCAGTGCAGGACCTGCTTGCCGGATGGGTCCGGCGCCTTGATCTTCTGTATCGTCTTCGCGTTGAGCTTGATGGTAGACATTGTGGTCCCCCTCCGGGGGGTGGGGCGGCCCGGTCAAATAACGGAAATTGCGGTCGGTCGGCTGCCCTAGGGTGTTTTAACCCCGCCTATAGTTAGGCGTCCGGAGCGCGAAATCCAGCGCAGTCTCGGCGCGAATGGGAGGGTAGGCGTTATTTCTAAAACACGGAACCCCCAGGCGGAGGTAACTCTTAATCAGCGGGTCCCAGGTTCGAGCCCTGGTGCGCCCACCACCTCCCCCAAAGACTTGCCGAGACCGCTGTTTCGCTCCCGCGCCAAAAGCGCGGAGACGCCCAATCTCAATCGATCTCTTCTTCAGGCGGGACTTCGGCTGCCTCCGGGCTCCAGCGAACGCCGAAAAGCAGCGCGTCCGCCAATTGCTCGAAGACGAATACGAAGGTGAGATCGTCTTCCGTCAGCCGGATCGAACAGGGAATGTCGCGCTCCTCGACCCAGCGGACCTGAGGAGCAAGCAGGATGCACACGAGCCGCTCGGTCCGCGCCTTCACATCCGCCAAGTCCATCGAGAGGATCTGTTCGTGATCGATCGGCAGCAGGCCGCTCGCCTCTGCCGATTTCAGGACGCAGCGGAAACGGGTGCGAGAGATGGCGACTTCTATTTCGTGCATGCATGCGCTCATGCAGGCGTGTTCACGAAAACGCCGCATCCTGCAGAACCGCTCTCTCAGCGACGAGGAGTTGAGCGGCGACAGCGTGGCGCATCCATGCCGGCCCTAACGGCGAGGAGGACCGCGGCGCGGCCGCGCGCCCGGCGACCGTGTGTACTCCAGCAGACGCGTGCTTTTTGCGACCGCCCAGGTGCTGTCGCGTAATTGCTCCTCGTGATGCGCCACGGATGCTTGTGTTTCCGCGCTGAGCGCCAGGGCATCCAGGGTTGACCGGTCGTCCACCAGGTCGTCGATGCGGCGGGTTTCCTGCCAGAGTTCGAAGTTGCTGCATACGTCAGAGCAGGCATTGCAAAGGAGCGCGCCGATGACGAGGGCCGTGCGATCGTCTTTGGCCTGGAAATCTTCGCGGCCGGCGAGGGTGCCGGCTCGATCCCGGAAATAGACGCGATAGGTCAGCCGCATGATCCGCTCCATCACGGGGGAGCGCTGCTCGCATGTGCAGGCGGGAGACGGTCTCTAAGCCACCGGCAGCCGAAGCATAGGCCGGTGCTGAAGTCATCATGCCATTGCACGGCGCGGCGAGTCGAGACGGATCAAATGTCGCGTCTGGCGGTCGAGGCCTGCCCATTCCGCCGCGGCTGTGTGCAACCGCCGATTTCTGTGGCGCCGGCCTCGCTGCCTATTGACCGGCCGGGCGTCGGCGTTCAGGTTGGGCGCACCGCGCCTGCGGTGCGGACGCACCTTTCGCCCCTCTCTGAAAGGACGGGCCATGGCGCGGGGAGCCGAAACCGATACGCCCTGGGACGAGAGCGCGCCCGCCGCGCCCGCGCCGGGGCCGCCAGGCGCGAAAGGCTCGCTCGACGAGAAGATCGCGCGGTTCTTCGACCGGCTCGAGCAACCCTTCTACATCCTCGATCGTCAGTGGTGCTTCCGCTTCATCAATGGGGCCGCTGAGCGCCTCTGGTCGCGCGAGCGATGGGGCCTCCTCGGGAAATGCATCTGGGACTGCTTCCCGGAAGCGCGGGAGAGCGAGCCTTGCCGGCTCCATTATGAGGCGCTCGACAGCTTGCGGCCCGTCGATGTCCAGAGCGTCTCTCCGGTCTTGAAACGTGCCATTCGGCTGATGATCAAGCCGCGCGAGGACGGCGTCTCGGTCGCCTTCCAGCTGGGCGGTCGCAGGCGTATTCTGCTGGCTGAGGATTCCGAAGCCGTCGCCCGGGCGCTCGGCACCTTCCTCGAAGACGATGGCTGGTCGGTGATCACAGTGCCTTGCGGTGGGACGGCGGCGGCCGCGATCCGGCATCTCTCCTTCGACTGCGCCATTCTCGACGAAGTCCTGCCGCAGAGCCGCGGATCGGAACTTGCCGCGCTGCCCGAGATGCGGGCGACGCCTGCCGTGATCATGAGCGGCTATCCGATGGAGTTCGCGCGCGAGGAGGGCAGGGTGAGCTATCTCGAGAAGCCGTTCCGCCTGCACCGCTTACGGGAGATCCTGTCGGCCGCGATGCCGGCGGACGCGCATTCCGCCGACTAGATTTCGCCGACGATCCCAAGCCCAGGCAACGCGCTTCGGCGCGCCATTTGGTCATAGCGCGCGTTCTCTGCTATCGCTATCGCCATGGAGAGCGACGAACTCCTTGGCAAGCACCTGCTCATCGGTATCACTTTCCTCGATGATCGCGGGGATGTCGTCGAGCAGTTTCAAACCCATGGCCCGATCGTGCTCGTTGACGACACCAAGGGCATCGTCATCGAGAAAGCTGACGGCAGCGGGACTTACAGCATTCCGCCTGATCTCCGGAATCTTCGCCCGGCCCCACTTGGCGAGTACCGCCTGAGATCGACTGGCGAAATCCTGCGCGATCCGGATTTCCTCTCGAACTGGACCGTGAATAAGACCCGGCCGGAGAGGATCGAAGAGTACAAGCGCTCCGGGTTCACCGGCTTCGGTCGCCCACACTAGCTAGCCGGTGATGCCGAGCCTGCGCGATGCGCTAGGCTGCCCCGACCTTTCCCGGAAGGAGGCAGCCAATGAACGGCCGCGGCTACCGCGTGCGCATCGAGGGCGCGAAATACGGCGCGAGCTTCGGCTCGGCGCTCGCGATCGCGATCTCCTACACCAACAACCACTCGATCATCTGGGCGATCATCGACGGTGTGCTGAGCTGGATCTACGTCGTCTTCTTCGCGCTCTTCCGCTGAGCCGCCGCGGCTACGGCCAAAGCCAAGGCGGCAGGTCGCGCGATCGGCCGCCTGCGACGAAACGATCGCTGCCAGCGCTTTCTGGCTGCTTTGGCGCGTCTCCCTCGGTTAGAGTGCCGGGCGCAAGCCCCGAGGATACTCGAGGATGCTTCGATTGCCGGCGGCCAACCGCCTGCCGGGACGCTGTTCGGACGGCCGAGGGATTGTGGAGCGCATTCATGAGACAGGGACACCGGCCGTGGTGCAGATGCAGCGTCAGTTCCGGACGAACAACGAGACCTTCGTCGTCGACAACCAAGGGGCGGACGCGATCGGCTTCGACGCCCTTTTTGCGATGTTCAGCACGAAGATTTCCAACTTCGCCACCGCGAAGATGGTGCTCGGCCCGGGAAAGCGCTGGAATCCCGATCAGGAGCAGTCGCGCTGGCTCTACTTCGCGCTCGGTTTCCTGCTCGAGAACCGGATGCAGCTGATGGAAATCAACATCAAGGACGCGGCGCGGACACTGCTCGACCTGGTTTGCACCGGGCGAATCCGCCATCGCGCCGTGGACATCAGAAACGAGCGGAATTTCGGCCGGGAGGTGCTGCGGATCATCGGCTACCGGCGGAGCTACCTGGTGAAGCGGCTCAATGTGCCGGGAAACCCGCAGGAGCTGCGCGAATTCTTCGAGCGCGAGCAGCAGCCGCTGCCGCTCGCTTTCGATGAAGATCTGTTCCGGGTGGAGCTGCCGCGCGACCTGATCGAGCTGATGAAGCGGCACGATCCCGGGAAATTCCAGACGGTCCGGCTCTCGCAGGATCCGCTGGAGGCGGCGAAGGCGGTGAACCGGTTCGCCCGGAATTTCTTCCGGCCCTACATCGCCGCCATCGAAAACCTGCCGGTGACCGTGAGCGCGCCGCTGTCGCAGCGGGTCTATTCGCTCGATACGGTGCAGTTCGACGACGATCTCAGGGCGTCGCTGCTGATCAATCGGGCGCAGGAGCTGCCGGTCCTGGCCAAGGCGCATTTCAGCTCCACCCGCGACCGCGCGGTGCTGGAGGAGATCGTGCGCGACCTGCTGACGAGGCCGGAGGTGCGAGAGCTGGTTGACCGTCATTTGCGGGTGACGCCGCGGGCCGGACATACCTCGAAGCGGATCGGGCTGCAAAGCTATTTCCAGCGCTTCGACGAGCACAGCGAGCGGCAGGCCGTGGCAAGCGCGCAGTGGCAGCGCATTGGCAGCGTCAGCCACGAGCTGATGCATTTTTATTGCCACAAGGATTTCGAGGCGAAAAGCGGCGCGGTGAGTTTCGGCCACGTGATCACCGAGGGATTCACCGAGCTTATGGGGCTGGAATTGCTGGAAGCGCTGCGCAGAGGCGTGGCGCAAGGCGAGCGGTCGCTGACGGACCGGTTGCGCGGCGAGGCCGCCGCGGAGGAATTCATCGAAGCGGCACGCGGCCCCGCCGGCCGCGAGAGCTATAAGACGGCGCTGCAGCGGGCGCGCGAGGTCGAAAACCGGGTGGGGCCGCAGAATGTATGGGCCGCGTATTTCCTGGGAAAGCCCGAGCTGATCGGGCTTTGATCCGCAGCCCGTTCGGATCGATTCCAGCGCGGCGAGCTGTGGAAAGGAGGCAGCCAATGAACGGCCGCGGCTATCGCGTGCGCATCGAGGGCGCGAAATATGGCGCGAGCTTCGGCTCAGCGCTGGCGATCGCGATCTCCTACACCAACAACCACTCGATCATCTGGGCGATCATCGACGGTGTGCTGAGCTGGCTCTACGTCGTCTTCTTCGCGCTCTTCCGCTGAGCTCTGACCGCCCCGCGGCGACCTCGTGCCAGCCGATGCCCGCGGGAGTTTCACGGGCGCGCCGGATGTTGTCAGGATATGGGCACGTCCGAGCGCATACGTCAGCATGCGGCCGCTGCGCGGGAGGAAGCCCAGCGCGCGGCACATCCCGTGCTCAAAGCGCGGCTCCATGAAATCGCCAATGAGTTGGAAAGGGTCGCCGAGGAGCTGGAGCGCGGCGCGTTCGACAGCGATCGGCGGAGTTAGGGCTTTTACCCCAAAAGGATCAGAGCTAAAGTTATCAACAGGGGAGCCTCGCCGAGGCGCCGCAGCTGGAGGGGGCAGCGATGCTACCGACAGAGTTGCGCGAACGCTCGCGGATCTGTCGCGAGGCGGCCCGGCAGGCGACGGATCCCGGCATGCGACGCCGCCTCGCCGCTCACGCGTTCACCCTGGCGCAAGCCGCCGAAGTCCTCGAGCGGGATGTCGAGGGCGCGCAAGAGCTCGGACACTCTGCGGGCTCGCCCGCGCGCCCGGTCGGCGAGGGCGCTCCGAAGACCGCACCAGAGCCGGCGCAGGAGCCGCATGCCGCGCCGAGCGACGTCATCGCCTGGCGCCTGCGCGCCGAGGAATTGCGGGCGACCGCCGAGCAGTTCGTCGTCCCTTCCGCACAGGATGCGCTCAGAAGAGCGGCCGCCAATTACGACCGGCTGGCGGACCATGCCGAGGCGATGCTTGCGACAGGCCCCGCAAGATCCGGAAAAAAGACCGGATAGAGGCCCGCCTCGGTCGAGCAGCCCTGAACGAAGCCTCATCGCGTCCGACGCGGCGCCCTCTCGTGCGCGCTAGCCCTTCACCGAACCGGCGGTCAATCCCGCGACGTAGTGCTCGACGAAGAAGGAGTAGATGATCGCTACCGGGATCGATCCCAGCAGCGCCGCGGCCATGAGCTGGCCCCAGTAGAAGACGTCGCCGCGGATGAGCTCGGCGATGGCGCCGACCGGCACGGTGCGCACGTCGGTCTTGGTGAGGAAGATGAGGGCGTAGAGGAATTCGTTCTGCGCCAGCGTGAAGGCGAAGATGCCGGCGGAGATG
>DATNDG010000121.1:0-3161 GCA_035553515.1 Allostellaceae bacterium
CTGTGAGCGACCGCTATGGTCTGGATGCCGGTAGCGGAAGTGCCAGCGCCAAGCGCGCCCGTCATGAACAAGCGATAGGTTGCCACCATCGACAAGCGGGGTCTTCAGACCGCTTTTAATGTGCGCGTTGATCTTCGCGACCGACAGGATGTGAAGCGCCATTTGAGCCTCCCTCTTGCGCGATTTGTCGCGCAGCTAGAGGTCATAGCGTTGCATCTAGCTGCATTAACACGCAACCAATAAATCGGCTAAGTACCTAATAATACAGGACAATCTGCATTATGTGGCATCATGTTGCATGGCGCAGCCGTTGTGTGATTGGTGCTCGCCATCCAGCCCGGGCACGAGCTGGTGACGACCGGGATCTATGGCCTGATCCGCAATCCCAGCTATCTCGGCTTGCTGGTCAATGCTCTGGGCTGGGCGCTCGCCTTCCGCTCGGGGCCGGGGGTGCTGTTGGCGGTCTTAACGCTGCTACCGCTGGCGGCGCGCATCCGCGCCGAGGAGCGGCTGCTGCAAGGCCAGTTCGGCGTCGCCTATGACGCCTATCGCCGGCGGACCTGGCGGCTCCTGCCGGGCTTGTGGTGAGCGAGGCCTCGCCTTGACCGGGCGCAGCCGAGTTGGGAACAATCGGACAGAACGAGGGAGGGGACCTCGATGGCGGTGATTGAGCTGCGCGGCGTCCGGCTGGTTTATGAGGTGTTGGGCACGGCCGGCCCTTGGGTGGCGATTTCGCCGGGCGGAAGGCGCGGCCTCATCTCCGACCGCGCGCTGGGCGTGCTGATCGCCGAGGCGGGCTTCCGCGTGCTGGTCTATGACCGGCGCAACACCGGCGCTTCCGATATCGCGATCTCCGGCGATTCCGAGAGCGCGGAGCAGGCCGAGGATCTCCTCGCCTTGCTCAACGCGCTCGATACGGGTCCGGCTTACATCGCCGGCTGCTCCTCGGGGAGCCGGCTCTCGCTGCTGCTGGCGGAGCGCCATGCCGCAGCGGTGCGCGCGCTGCTGCTGTGGCGCGTCACCGGCGGCGCCTACGCGGCCGAGCGCCTCGCCTTCAACTACTACACGCAATTCCTCGACGCGGTGCAGCGCGGCGGTATCGAGGCGGTGTGCGCAACCGAGCATTTCGCCGCGATGATCGCCGCCAATCCCGCCAATCGCGAGCGCCTGCGGGCGCTCGGCGCCGCCGGCTTCGCCGCCGGCATGGAGCGCTGGCTCGCCGGATTCCGCCAGGGCTCCGGCCATCCGGTCGCGGGGATCAGCCCGCAGGCGATGCGCCGCATGACGCTGCCGACACTCATCGTGCCGGGAAATGATCGCGTCCACCCGCGCGCGCCCGGCCAGGCCGCGCATCGCCTCATGCCCAACAGCCGCTATCGCGAAGTGCTGATGGCCGATCGCGATGTGGATGTCGATTTCGAGGGCTGGGAGGCGGCGCGCGGCACGCTCGCCGCGGTGTTCATCGATTTCCTGCGCGACTGCGAGGCGGGACGGATCGCCCGCGCCTGACGTCGCCGGCATCGGAAGGAGGCAAGAGAATGGCTATGGATCTCGACGCGCTGCGCGCCCGCGCTTCAGGGCGGCTGGGCGAGCTCTATAACGAGGGCGAGCTCTTGGCCGATCCCGGCTGGAGCGATGCGGAGAAGCTGACGCTCGCCTGCCGCATGCTCGCGGTCGACGGTCATGACACGGTGGTTCCGGGCCTCATCGCGGTGCGCCTCTCCGAGCCCGACGCGTTCCTCACCTTGCCGATGGGCGTGGGCTTCGAGGAGGTGACGCCGCGCCAGGTGCTGACCATCGACCCGCAGCTGAACGTGCTCGCCGGTCGCGGCAAGCCGCCCAAGGCGGCCGGATTCCTGATCAAGATCCTCGAGCTCCGCCCCGACATAAATTGCGGCATCCACACCCATGCGCTCTACACCGCGGCGCTTTCGATGGTGGATGAGCCGCTCGTGGTGGCGCATATGGACGCGACCATGTTCCACGACGACTGCGCCTTCCTCCGGGAGTGGCCCGGCAATCCGGTTACCGAGCTGGAAGGTGAGATCATCTCGCGCGCGCTCGGGCCGCGCCGCGCCGTGCTGCTGGCCAATCACGGCCTCGCCACCGTCGGGCAGTCCGTCGAGGAAGCGGCCTGGCTCGCACTCTGCTTCGAGCGCGCCGCCAAGATGCAGGTGCGCGCCCGCTCGATCGGTCCGCTCAGCAAGATCGATCCGGAGTATGCGCGCGACGCGCATGACTACTTGACCGACCCGACCATGGTGGCGACGCAATTCCGCCGCTTCGCGCGCCGCGTGCTGCGCAGCGAGCCGGATTGCCTCGCCTGAACGAAGGCTAGCGGCGAGCCCTGCGGACGAGAGCGGCGACAAGCCGGCTCGCGTCCTGGCCATAGGCGAGGGCGGCGGCGAAGCCGGCGATGAAGAGGCAGAGATCGGTGAGGCCATGCATCAGCTGTATTCCGGGAAAGGTGCGGCCGGCAGCCTGCCTTTCCCGGGTTACGCGGCGCCTAACCGCGGCCGGGGTCGGCAGTAGGAAATTGCGTGGGGCGCAACGGTGAGTGCCCCCTCGTTGAACGACACCCTTCCGGCGGCGTTCGTTCCGAGGGAGTCAGGGGTTGGCTTGCAAGTGGAGGAGTTTCCGTGTCCATCATCGCTTGGATCATCCTGGGCCTGATCGCCGGCTTCATTGCCAGCAAGATCGTCAATCGTCAGGGCCAAGGCGTCCTTCTCGACATCCTTCTCGGCATTGTAGGCGCCATCGTCGGCGGCTGGATCATGGCGGTGCTCGGCGGCCGTGGCGTCACCGGCTTCAATCTCTACAGCATCCTGGTCTCGATCGGCGGGGCGGTGCTGGTGCTGGTCGTCTTCCACGCGCTGCGGCGGACGGTCTAAAGCCCGAGCCTTGCTGCGTCCTGCCACGGCGCGCGAAGCGGGATCTGCCGTTCGCGGGCGCGGCTGCTAAGGGCGCCGGTTCTTTTCGCGGTACTCGGCGACGTATTCGGCGGCAGCCATTGCCATGCCGCTGTCGCTCGGCGGCTTGTCGAGTATCTTGGCACGCGAGATGGTAAGGTCTTTTTGCTTCGACAGGATCAGCTCTTTCCATTCGTCGAGCGATCCGAAGAAGACGTCGTCGCCGCTCGCCGAAGCCGCGAACTGCTTCCA
>DATNDG010000122.1:0-51020 GCA_035553515.1 Allostellaceae bacterium
CCCCAGTAGAAGACGTCGCCGCGGATGAGCTCGGCGATGGCGCCGACCGGCACGGTGCGCACGTCGGTCTTGGTGAGGAAGATGAGGGCGTAGAGGAATTCGTTCTGCGCCAGCGTGAAGGCGAAGATGCCGGCGGAGATGAAGCCCGGCGTGCAGAGCGGCAGGACGATCCGCCACATCGCCTGGAAGTGGCTCGCGCCGTCGATCCGCGCCGCCTCCTCGAGCTCATGTGGCACGCTCTTGAAATATCCCATCAGGAGCCAGGCGCAAAACGGCACCAGCATGGTGGGATATGTGAGGATCACCGAGGTCAGCGTATCGCCGAGCCCCATGCGGTTGATGATGTCGGCCATCGGGATGAAGAGGAGCGGCTGCGGCACGAGATATGTCGCGGCCACCGCAAACGCGATCAGCGCCGAGCCCGGGAAGTTGATGCGCGCCAGCGGGTAGGCCAGCATCACCCCCAGCACCAGCGAGATCGCCGTCGAGACCACTGCCACCAGCATGGTGTTCCAGGTCCAGAGCAGGAACGGCGTCTCGGTGATCAAATCGACATAGTGCTTCAGTGTCGGGTGATAGACGAGTAGCGGCATCATCTGCGTGTTGTAGAGCTCGGCATTGGGCTTCAGCGAGGTCACCGCCATCCAGTAGAACGGGAAGAGGGTGAAGAGGAGGAAGAAGCCCAGCGGCAGCCAGAGCTGCAGCAGCTTCACGCGAAAGCCGCGACGCGCCACCATCAGCGCCTCTTCATGTAAAGGGTGAGAGCGACGATGACGAGCGCCAGCGCCGGCAGCATGGCGAGCGCTACCGACGCGCCATGGCCGAGCTGGCCGGCGCTCATCGCAAGGTCGAAGGAATATGTGGCGAAGAGATGGGTCGCATTCGCCGGACCGCCGCGCGTCAGCACATAGACGAGCTGGAAATCGGCGAAGGTGAAGATCACCGAGAACATGGTGACGATGAAGATCACCGGCTGGAGCAGCGGCAGGGTGACGTAGCGGAAGCGGTGCCAGCTCCCGGCGCCGTCGATCGTCGCAGCGTCGTAGAGATCACCCGGGATCGTTTGCAGTCCTGCGAGCAGCGTGATGGCGTAGAAGGGCAGGCCCCGCCAGGTGTTGACGAAGATCACCGAGCCCATGGCGAGATAGGGATTGCCGAGCCAGGAGGGACCGGGCGGCTTCATCCCGAAGGAATGCACCAGGAACCAGTTGAAGACGCTGAACGCGGGATCGAGGATCCACATCCAGGCGATGGTGCTGAGCACGGTGGGGACGATGAAGGGCAGCAGCACCATCGCCCGAACCAGGTTCTTCATGCGGAAGTCCTGGTTCATGACGAGCGCCAGCGCCAGCCCGCCCGCCGCCTTCAGGATGGTGGCGACGAAGGTGTAGACGAAGGTGTTGCGCACCACCTGCCAGAAGACCGGATCGCGCGCATCGTTGATGAAATTGCCGAGCCCGACGAACACCGCCGGCCGCGCCACCGAGCGGTCCTCGAGGCTCAGCCAGATGCCGTAGACGAAGGGATAACCCACGAAGGCGACGAGAAAGAGCAGCGGCGGCGCCAGCATCAGCCAGCTGAAGGCGGTGCCTTCCTTGATGCGCCAGCCCGGCGGAGCAAAGCGCCGCCGCGGCAGCGTGATCGAGGGCTCGTAATTGAGCGCCACCGCCTCCGCCTCAGGCCTGGGCGTAGATCTGCTTCACCTGAGCCTGCGCAGCCTTGACCACATCCTTGGTGGCGCCGCCGCTGCACGCCTTGTTGAACATGTCGATGATCACGTATTTGGCGATCACCTCGGCCTGCGGCCGGCTCACCGGCGCGGGCCAGCCCGGCAGATGCGACGTCTCCAGCGAATCGCGATAGGGAATGTTGCGCGGCTCCTCCGACCAGAACTTGGCGTTGTCGTAGCCGTGCAGATAGGGCGCGTAATAGCTCTCGGCCGAGGCGTACCAGCCTTCGAGCTGCGGCCTCTGCATGAGCCAGCGCAGGAACTCCTTCGACGCGCCGATATCCTTGGCGCCGGTGAAGACCGAATGCGACCAGGGCAGCAGGATGTGGAAACGCTTGCCGGTCGGTCCCTTGGGATTGAGCGTCTGGCCGGTGACCTTGGCGATCTCCGGGAAGTCGCGATTGGCCACCCAGAGGATGCTCTCGGCATTGTTGGTGCAGGAGATCTGCTGGCTCAGATAGGCCTTGTTGTTGCTCGCGTCATTCCAGCCGAGGCAGTCCTCGAGCGTCGTCTTCTGGAAGAAGGTGCGGGCGAAATCGACGGCGCGCGCCATCTCGTCGCTGTCGACGACGACGGTCTTGCCGTCGGACTCGACCTCATGCGCGCCGAAGGACCACATCAGCGGATAAACCCAGCCATGATTGTCGCCGAAACCATGGCCGAGCTCGAAGCCGAAGGGATGTCCATTGGTCTTGAGCTTGGTGCCGGCCTCGAGCAGCTCCTCCCAGGTGTCGGGGAATTTGTGGAAGCCCACCTCCTCGAACCAGTCGGTGCGATAATTCATCAGCTGGCCGACATTGCCGAACGGCACCGCCTTCCACTTGCCGTTGACGATGCAGGCTTCCTTGACGTTCTCGTACCAGCCGCCCTGCGCCTTGCCGACCTCCTCGGCGATGTCGCTGACATCGACGTATTTCTCGTCGTAGAGGAAGGGCCAGTTGAAATTGTTGAGCAGCACATCGGCGCCGGAGCCGGTCTCGAGCACGGCCGAAACCCGCGTCTGCAAGGTGCCGACGCTGGTCAGCTCGTAATCGATCTTGGTGCCGGTCTCCTTCTCGTAACGCGGCCCCAGCGTATTCTTGAAATAGCTGTCGAAGTCGCGGATGAAGGAGCTGTCGTGCAGGAACGTGAGCGACTTGGTTGCCGCCCCCGCGGCCGGCGCGCCGACCATCGAGCCCAGAGCGCCTGCAGCAGCAATACGCAAAAAATCGCGGCGCGACGCGCGCGCGCCAATCATGTCGCGGTCCGTCATCGAATCCTCCCTGTGCAGCCGGCCTTTGGCCGGTAGTTTTTTCTTGCACCTAGCGAGACGGATAAGAACGCAATGCAACTCTAGGCGTGCGGGCGCGAACCTGTCAAAGAAAACTGCTAGCTATGCTTGAATTTGCTTTCTCCAGCGCCCAACGGACAACGCCCCCGCCGCCGGAGGGCGGCGAGGGCGCGGGTTTGTCCGCGAGGGTCGCGAAGCTACTTGTTCTGCTCGGCGCTGTTGGTGATGGCTTGTCCGGCGTTCGACAGGTCCTGGCCAGCGCCGGCCGTGGTGTTGCATGCGCTAAGCATCGCGCTCGCGCCGCTCAGCAGGAAGAGAACCAGAAATACTTTGGCCAAGGGCCTCCGCATGATCGACCTCCAAGGATCCGCCATGGTACCTCCTAGCGGAACACTGGATTTCGGAGCACGTTCCATCGCGCACAGCGCGCCGCGCCGCAACCTGCGGCGCTTCAGGGGACAGCCGCGGAGCCGCGGGTTGAAGAGCCCTCTCGATCGGCGCGCCGCGGGTCAATGGACATGCACATGCGCCGGCTGCGCTGCGAGCTTGATGCGCGTCATGCGGGCTGCCGCGCCGAGAAGCTGCGCCACGTCGGGCGGCGGCGCACGATCGGCGCGAAAGCGTGCGCGAAGATAAGCGTCGCGATCGATCAGGAACTCGCAATCGTCGGGTGAGCCGCCGCCCTCGAAGATACGGTATGCCGCGAGCGTCGCCGGATCGCTCGAGGCGAGGAAATCGGGCTGCGCCGCGCCACCCTCACGCGCCGCGCCGTCGATCGGCAGCGCCACGATGCGGAGCCCGCCTTGCGACAGCGTCGCCTCTGCGGCGGCGAGCTGCTGCAGCCGCGCCGCGGCTTCGGGCAGGCGGTACAGCACCAACAGCAGCGCCGATCGCGTCAGCGAATGGCGTAAGGTTTCCTGATGTCCCTTCTGCTCGAAGACGAAATCGGGCGCGGCAGGCGCGGGGTTAGGCGTCACCTGGGGCAGGAGTGCGTTCGGCTGTGCCGCGGCGGCGCGCGCGCGCAGGAACTTGATCACATCCCAGCGTTTTTCCTCGGAGAGCATGCCAGCGAAGCTCGGCATGACGCCGCCGCGGCCATTGCTGATCCACCAATAGAGGTCGCCGGGATTGTGGTGCGGCACATGCCTGATGAGGTCGGGGGGCTTGATCGGCAGGCTCGCCGCCGCCGGCCCGTCGCCCCGCGCATCGGCACCGTGGCAGATCGCGCAATTCGCGGCGAAGACCAACGCGCCCTGGTTCAGCACGCCGACATTATCGGCGACCGGCGAGCTGAAATAAGTGGTCGGAAAGGCAGGCCGCAATATCGCCGCGATCGGATGCCAGGCGGAGCCGATGACGAGACCGATGCCGAGCACCGTGCCGAGGAGGCGACCCCGTCGGTGCAGCGCTGCGTAGGTCAGCACCGCCAGGCCCAGCGCCACTCCGGCGCAGCAGAGCAGCGTCACGCCATTGGCGGGGAGCGCGGCCGGCACCAATCGGAAGGGCAGCGGCCAGACCGGTTCGGTGTGCTCGGCCGGCGGCACGATGCCGAGGATCCCCACGATGCTGAGGACGGCGAATCCGAGCACAGTCTCGAAGAGCGTGTTGCGCCAGAGCTGCCGTAGCGTCTTCGTCGACGCCGCTTCGTCGATGAGCAGCGGCGTCAGGTGCTCGCGATTGACGGTCGCGAGCGCCACCAGCATGAAGAAGCAGCCGATCTTCAGCATCAGGAGCCGGCCGTAGGGCGTGCCGAGGAGCCCGGGGATCGAGCCGACAAGGAAGACGCTGTTGACGATGCCGGTGGCGATGAGCGTGGCAACGCTCACGAGGCCCAGCAACGAAAAGCGGCGCGTCGCGCGCCGAGCCGCATCGAGGAGCGAGGGCTCGTTGAGGCTCAGCGCGAAAAGCATCGCCAGCGGCAGCAGGCCGCCCAGCCAGGCGCCGGCGGCGAGAAGGTGCAGCACATCGGCGGCAAGATGGAGGTTGCCTGTCCAACCCGGTGTCGCGCCGCCATGTCCGGACCAGGCGATGGCGCCAAGGAAGACCGCGCTGGCGACGAGCGCGACGGCGCGGGCATTGCGTCCCAAGCTGTCGCCCCGCCCGGCGGCGACAAGCGCCATTGCCAGCACGGCGGCCAAAGCGAGGCGCACCAGCCAGTCATGGCCGAAGCGGGTGTGCAGCAGCACGGTCGTGATGATGTCCCGGGAAAAGGCCGCCGCGAGAGGCTGGCCGCTCATGCCGCTGCCGACGCAGACGAGCCAGAGCGCACCCGACAGCAGCGCAATGACGAGGCTCGCCCAGGCAAGGCGGAGGACATTGTGCCGGAGCGCTACCGCCCCGCCATTGACGCCGCGCACCCCGTGGAACGCAGGCTCGGCGATGAAGACGAGGAAAGCGATGCTGCCGGCCAGCGACGCCGCCGCGGCGTAATGCCAGATCCGTGCCAGGATCAGGAGATCCTCTGCTGTCACGGTGCCACCGCGAAGCTGAAATCGCCTTGCGTCATGTGCGTGTCGACGGAGACAACGCGCCAGGTCACTTTGTAGGTGCCGGGCGGCAGCTTCTTCAGCGGCACGATCAGCAGCATCGGGTCCTTCTGGTCGACCTGCGCCGGGCCGCTATCGACGCGGGCCCCGGAAGCATCGGTGACCGTTGCCGTGCTGAAGGCGGGCTCGAGCGCCTGGCTGAACCAGAGATCGAGCTTGGGTGGCGCGCTCGGCACCGTGGTGCCGACCGCGGGCTCGGCGTGGTCGAGGAAGGCATGCGCGCCCGCCGGCGAGGCGCAGAGCGCGCAGGCGATCGGGAGGGCGGCGGCGAAGAAAAGGCGTCTCATCATTGCCAGAGACTCCTGTCGATGAGCGGGCGGCCGATCGAGCCCGGGAAGAGGTCGTCGAGGAAGAGATGGAATTGCACGATGAAACCGGCGCCCTGGGTCGCTAGCGTGGCGTGGTTCGCCGGGAGCAGCGCCTCGGCGCCCAATTGCCAGCTATTGGCCTCGTAGAGCAGGCCGGGCGCGATGGTGCCGGTGGTGGGCCCATGCGGCGGCGAGGTAAAGGTGAACTCGACCAGCGGGATCAGGCGCCCGAGGAAAGCCGGCATGTCGAGCGCCTTCACATGCTGCTGCAGATAGGGCAGCGAATATTGCAGCGAGGCCGCATAGGTCCATTGATCGGGACGGACGCTCGGCGTGTCGGAGAACTGGTACGCCGCCTCTCCGGTGATCGCCAGCGGGCGCAGATAGCCGATCGGCAGATCGCCGAGGCCTTTGCCCACATAGAGGGTCGGCGCCGTGTTGCTCACGTTATCGATGGCGCCGGCATTGAGGAGCTCCGAGGAGCCGGTCCGCGCGAATTGACGGACGACGCCGACCGACATGGCGAATTCATGCGCCTCGTTGCAGGGCAGCTCGTTCTTCAGCGTGACCGTGAGATTGTCCCAGCCATGGAGGCTCTGCGCTCCGCCATGCTGGGTGAAATAGTCGCCGTTGATGGCGATGCCGAGGTCCCGGATGATCGTCTTGTCGAACTCATAGCCGTAATCGACGCTATGGCCGGGCTGATTGGCGCCGGAGGAAGAGAGCGGCAGATACTGGATGGTCGGCAGCGACAGCTCGTCGCCGACGCCGGGATCGTCCATGGTCAAGGTGGCGGGAAAAACGCGGTTGCCGCAGACGACATGGGCGATCGCCGGCGAGGCGGCCAGGGTGGAAAGCGCCATCGCCAGCCCGGCGCTAAAGCCGGCGGCGACGAGCGTCAAAATGCGCTTCATCGGAGATGCTCCAGAAACACGGATCGTCGGGCCGACCGCGAGCGGTCAGCCCGGCACGGGCTTCAATCGGGAGATCAGCCGACGGGCGGCGCGCGTGAGCGGTAGGAAAGCCGCACCACGGGGTGGAGCGCGCGGCCGTGCTCGACCGCAAGGCTCGCCTGGGCTTCAGCCTTCGGTACCGGCAGCGGCGGCGGGAAAGTCAGCGCGAAAACCGGGCACGCCTGGAGCGCGAGGCAGATGGGGCAGAGCCCGTTGCAATCGTGATCGTGATGGCCGGGCTGGCCCGGCGTGTGGTCGGATTGATCCGCCGCGTCGCCGACATCGCCATAGAGGCACGGGTCGAAGACACCGCGCCACGCCGGCGAGGCGGCAAGCGTGATCTCGACGCCGAGCAGCAGCGGGATCGCCGCCTGGATAACGAGCGCGACGAGGCCGAGCCAGCCGGCAATCCTGCGGCGCTGCCTCCGTCGTGCCATCGACGCTCGCTTCCTCCGAAAGGGGGAGTGAAAGCGACAGTAGAAGGCGGCCCCGGCACTGACAAGGCGGCGGCCGGCGCTGGCTGGTTGCGGCAGCGCTTGCTAAGCTCGCCGCGATCGCTTCGGGAGGAAGCCCATGGAATACCGAACCCTTGGCCGCAGCGGCCTGCGGGTCTCGTCGCTCTGCCTTGGTACGATGAATTTCGGCGGCGCTACCGATGCGGCGACGGCCGAAGGCATCATCGCCCGGGCGCGCGAAGCGGGGGTCAACTTCCTCGACACCGCCGACCAGTACAATGGCGGGCGCTCGGAAGAGGTGACCGGAAAGGCGATCGCGCGCGAGCGCGACCGCTGGGTGCTCGCCACCAAGGTCTACAACCCCATGGGCAGCGGCCCCAACGAGAGCGGGCTGTCGCGCAAATGGATGCTGCAGGCGGCGGAGGCGAGCCTCAGGCGCCTCGGCACCGACTACATCGACATTTATTACCTGCACAAGGAAGATCACCCGACGCCGCTCGAGGAGAGCGTGCGCGCCATGGGCGATCTCATGCGCGACGGCAAGATCCGCTATTTCGGCGTCTCGAATTACCGCTCCTGGCGCATCGCCGAGATCTGCGCCATCGCCGACCGGCTCGGCATCGCCCGGCCGATCGTGAGCCAGCCCTACTACAATGCGATGAACCGCATGCCCGAGGTGGAGCAGCTTCCGGCGGCCGGGTATTACGGCCTCGGCGTGGTTCCCTACAGCCCGATGGCGCGCGGCGTGCTGAGCGCCAAGTACCGCGCGGACGCGCCGCCGCCCGCGGCTAGCCGCGCCGCACGCCAGGACAAGCGGCTCATGGAAACCGAATGGCGGCCGGAATCGCTGAGGCTCGCGCAGGAGATCAAGGCGCATGCGGCAAAGCGCGGCGTCACCCCCGGACAGTTCGCCGTCGCCTGGGTGCTCAACAACCGCCTCGTCACCTCGGTGATCGGCGGACCGCGCACCGAGGAGCACTGGCAGGATTACCTGGGCGCGCTCGACTACCGCTTCACCCCCGAGGACGAGGCGCTGATCGATCGGCTGGTGGCGCCGGGCCACCCCTCGACCCCGGGCTACAACGACCCCGCCTATCCGCTCGAGGGCCGTCCGCTGCGCAGTTAGCAGTCGCCCGGGCGCCGCGCCTGCGCTAGAAGATTCCTGAACTTTGCGGGGGAAAGCGATGCTGCGAGGCCATGCTGTTGCGCTTTCGGCCGTGCTGGCGTTCACGGCCGCGGCACCGGTGCACGCCGCCGACAAAGTGACCTTCGGCACCGACTGGAAGGCCGAGGCCGAGCATGGCGGCTACTACCAGGCGATCGCCACCGGCATCTACAAGAAATACGACCTCGACGTCACGCTCCGTCAGGGTGGACCGCAGGTGAACCAAGCGCAGCTCCTCGCCGCCGGACGGCTCGATTTCCAGGAGGCGCCGAATTCCTTCATTGCCCTCAACTTCGTCAACGCGAAGATCCCGATGGTCGCGGTCGCGGCCCTCTTCCAGAAGGATCCTTCGGTGCTGATCGCGCATCAGGGCGTCGGCAATGACAGCCTTGCCGCGCTCAAGGGCAAGCCGATCATGATCGGCGCCGATACCCGCGTCGGCTGGTGGCTCTTCCTCAAGGCAAAGTTCGGCTACACCGACGACCAGATCCGGCCCTACACCTTCAACGTGGCGCCCTTCCTGGTCGACAAGCACGCGATCCAGCAGGGCTACCTTACCAGCGAGCCCTTCCTTATCGAGCAGCAGGGCGAGAAGCCCAATGTCTTCCTCATCGCCGATGCCGGCTACGCCAGCTACGGCTCGATCATCGAGACCTCCGAGAAGCTCGCCCGGACCAGGCCCGATCTGGTGCAGCGCTTCGTCAACGCCAGCATCGAGGGCTGGTACAGCTATCTCTACGGCGATCCCGCGCCGGCGAACGCGCTCATCAAGAAAGACAATCCCGAGATGACGGATGCCGTTCTCGCTTATGCGATTGCGCATATCAAATCGGCAGGGATCGTCGACAGCGGCGATGCGCTGAAGAGCGGCATCGGCGCGATGACCAATCAGCGCTGGCGCGATTTCTTCACGGTCATGGCGGGGCAGGGGCTCTATCCGCGGGATATCGATCTCTCGAAGGCCTATAGCCTCGCCTTCGTCAACAAGCGCGTCGGCATGGGCGCGAAGAAGTAGGAGCGCCGGTGCTCGCCGCGGCTGCAGGTCGGGTGTGCGTGCTTCGACAGGCTCAGCATGAGGAAGATTTTTTGCAGCCTCTGCTCGGGGCCATCTTCGATTCTCCTCATCCTGAGCTTGTCGAAGGACGCAAAGCGCTGCTGCAACGATGACCGCCTCGATCGTCACATTAGAGCGGGTCGGCAAGCGCTTCCGCACCGGCGTCGAGGCGCTGTCGGGCATTGATCTGGCCGTGGCGCCGGGCAGCTTCGTGAGCCTCGTCGGACCCTCGGGCTGCGGCAAGAGCACCCTGCTGCGCATCATCGCCGGGCTGACCCCGGCCTCGTCGGGGCGCGTCGCGGCCGAGCCCGGCCTCGAGCGGCAGCTGGGCTTCGTCTTCCAGGAGCCGACGCTGATGCCCTGGGCGAGCGTCTTCGACAATGTCTATCTGCCGCTGCGGCTTGCCGGAAAGCGGCGGAGCGAGGTCGCGCCACGCATCGCTGAGACCTTGGAAGCGGTCGGGCTTGCCGGGTTCGAGCAGGCCTATCCGCGCCAGCTCTCGGGCGGCATGCGCATGCGCGTCTCGATCGCCCGCGCGCTGGTCACCGAGCCGCGCCTGCTGCTGCTCGACGAGCCCTTCGCCGCGCTCGACGAGTTCACCCGCTTCAAGCTCAACGAGGATCTGCTGCGCCTCTGGCAGCGCCACCGCTGGACGGTGGTCTTCGTCACCCACAGCGTCTTTGAATCCGTCTTCCTGTCGAGCCGCATCGTGGTGATGACGCCGCGCCCGGGCCGCATCCTCGCCGATCTGCCGGTCGAGCTTCCCTATCCGCGCGAGCGCGAGCTGCGCACCGAGCCGCGCTATGCCGAGGCCTGCCGCCGCGTCTCGTCGCTGCTGAGCGAGGCCATGGCATGAACGAGCGCGCGCTCCGCATCGCCGCGCCCCTCTGGATCGGCATTCTTTTCCTGCTCGGCTGGGAAGCGCTGGTGGAGATCGAGCGGCTGCCGCCCTATGTGCTGCCGGGGCCGGTGCTCGTCGCCGAGACGCTGTGGCGCGACGGACCGAGCCTTCTGGGCTCGCTGCTGGTCACGTTGCGCATCACCCTGGCGGCGCTTTCCGCGGCGGTGATCCTCGGCGGCGCGCTCGCCATCCTCTTCGCCCAGTCGCGTCTCCTGGAGATCAGCCTCTTTCCCTACGCGGTGATCCTGCAGGTGACGCCGATCGTCGCGATCGCGCCGCTCATCATCATCTGGCTCAAGGACCAGGTCTTCCTGTCGCTCCTGGTCTGCGCCTGGATCGTCGCCTTCTTCCCGGTGGTCGCTAACACCACGCTCGGCCTCAACAGCGCCGACCGGAACCTGGTCGATCTCTTCCGGCTCTACGGCGCCTCGCGCTGGCAGACGCTGCGCTTCCTGCGGCTTCCCGGGGCGCTGCCCTATTTCCTTGCCGGCACACGCATCAGCGGCGGGCTTGCGCTCATCGGCGCGGTGGTGGCCGAGTTCGTCGCCGGCACCGGCGGCACCGACACCGGTCTTGCCTCGCGCATCCTCGAGGCCGGCTACCGGCTGCAGATGCCGCGGCTCTTCGCGGCGCTACTGCTGCTGGCGCTGACGGGGATCCTGATCTTCGCGGCGCTGAGCTGGCTCACGCGGCTCCTCGTCGGCCATTGGCACGAGAGCGCGCTGCCGAGCGAGGATTAGACCTTAAGCGAAGAGGTTCAGCAGGTAGCCCTGCATCTTCTGCGCGGTCTCGATCACCTTGAGATTGGCGTCGTAGGAGACGCTCGCCTCGTTGGCGTTGACGAGCTGCTGGGCGGTATCGGTATTGGGCGCCGCGACATTGCCGCTGGCATCGGCAAAGGGCGAGCCGGGATCGAAGATCGCCTGGCTCGCCGGCGCCACCGGCCGGAATTCCGCATGCGTGCCGCCGCCGGGCGCCGCGTGCTGCACGACAGCCACCGGCTGATAAGGCTGGGGATCGCCGGGCTGCGGCGTGGTCGGCGCTGTGTCCTGGCCGTTGGCGATATTGCTCGCCGCCGCGTCGAGGCGCAGGCCCGCCGCGGTCAAGCCGGATACGGCGATGGAGATCGGGTCGCCCATGTCCCCAATGTGGGGGAGGTGCCCCGCCAAGGCGAGGACTATCGCCCGGCATTTGACGCGTATTTTAGCCGCCTTGCGCCTATTCGCCGGCGAGCCGCCGCGTCTCGCCGAGCCGCGCGGTGGCGCGCTCGACCCGCTGCAGGAGATGGCCAAGCTCTGCGAGATCGGCAGCGTCGAGCGACGGGCCCGGGGCCCGGGGGCGACCGCTGGCGATGATGCCGCGCCGGCGCAGCGTCTCCTTGCGGAGCGCAAGTCCGATCCCGGGCTGCAGCTCGTGCCGCACCAGCGGCAGATAGGCGTCGAACACGTCCTCCGCGCCCTCGCGGTCGCCGGCGGCAAACCGCCGGCAGACCTCGACCAGCATCTCCGGGAAGGCGAAGCCGGTCATCGCGCCGTCGGCGCCGCGCGCCAGCTCCTGCGGCAGATGGATGCCGCCATTGCCGACCAGGATGCTGATGCGGCGACCCCGCGCCTTGTCTGCCTCGCGCACCCGGGCGAGCTTGCGCAGCCCCGGCGCTTCCTCGTGCTTCAGCATCTTGAGGCTGGGGAAATCGGCGAAGCAGCGATTGACCAGCGCGGGCGACATGAAGACCTGCGTCAATTGCGGGTAATCCTGCAGCACCGTCGGGATGTCGGAGCCGAGCTCCTTCACCGCGCTCTCGACATAGGCGTAGATCTGCTCCTCGGTCTTGAGGCCGGTGGCGGGCGACACCATCACGCCCGCGGCGCCCAGATCCATCGAGCGGCGCGCGAAATCGCCGAGCAGCTTCATGCCGGGACTGCTGACGCCGACGATGATCGGCACGCGTCTCCCGACGCGCTTCAGGCAGCGCGCAACGAAGGCTTCGGCTTCGTCCGGCGAGAGCTTCGGCGCCTCGCCGAAGACGCCGAGGATGGTCATGCCGTCGACGCCGCATTGGAGATAGAAGTCCATCAGCCGGTCGGTCGACGGCCAGTCCATTGCGCCGTTGTCGGTGAAGGGCGTCGCAGAGATCACATAAACGCCGCGCGCGGTCTCGTCGAGAAGGGCCATGGAACGATGCCTGTCGTGTGGAGGGATGGTCGGATTATAGCGGCAGCGTCCCGCGGCCCCAAGTCAGGGGCTGGCAACCTCTCCGAGCATTCAAAGTTGCCGGACAACCGTCGCGCGCATATCATCCGAGACGGGGGAAGAACGGCTTGCATCTTCGAAGGATCTGCTGCGCCGCGGCGATGGGACTCCTCTTGGTGCCGGCGGCGCGAGCTCAGAGTCGATGGTATGTCTCCGGCAGCCTTGGCACGTATTTTCGCGAGAACGAGAGCGGGCCCGAGGGGATCACCAACCATGTCGTGACGGGACCCGGCACAGCGACCGACACATTTGATCCGGGCCTTCTCGCCAATCTTGCGGTTGGCTACCGGCTCGGCGCCGGTCTGCGCCTCCAAGCGGAAGCCGGCTACGCGCAATACCAGACGGCGACGACCAATCCGCAAAGCGCCTTTTTTCCCCCGCTCAAGGGGCAGCAATTCACGCGCGAGACCGGTGGCGGCCACACGATCCTCATGGGGACGCTGAACCTGTTTTACGATTTGCCGGTGCCAGGCCGCTTCGTGCCCTATATCGGCGGCGGGCTCGGCGGCGCTCACACCGAGACGCAGCACTCACGATTTCTCGACGCGTCCGGCAACGGCTTTCTCGAAGGCGGCGGAGAAAGCACGCGCGGCGTCGCCTTGGTCGAGGGCGGGCTCAACATTGCGCTGGGGGCCAACGTCGCGCTCGTCCCGGCATACCGCTACCTGCATTTCTTCGGCCTCTCTTCCTCGCGGGGCGACGAGGTCGCGCACATCGCGAAGATCGGCCTGCGCTATTCTTTCTAGGCAGTTCCGGGATCGTCACGGTGCGAAGACGAGAGGAAGAGAGGCGGCCTAGTGCCTCTGGATCTAGAGCGACCATGCGCAATGAGCCAATGGCTCTGCGCTTAGAGAGCGGCGGATAAAGTCGCGATATCGCTGGGGGGTCTATAGGGCGGAGCCTCGGCTCCGCATCTTCGGCACTGTGTCCCGCGCCATCACGATCCCGGCCAGGGGGTTCCCACCGAGATCGTGACGGCGTGGGGTACTGACTACTTCTTCTTGGCTTTACGCTTTGCCTTCTTGCGCGCTTTCTTGGCTGCCTTCTTCTTCGCTGCCATGTTCTTTCCTCTGCGTACGCCGTCCAAATCCGCCCGGCGCTATGGCGGACTCCGGTCGAAACCGGAGTGGCGCGATCACTCTCGACCTGACGCCGGAATTTACGCTCTCATGCTTCGTGCATCGCGCGCAAGCTCTCTTGCGATGTCGATGTCGAGTCGCATGCGCGATTTGCGAGTCGCAGCTCCGTCGAGCGAGTCATCAGCGCCACGCGATCGAGTCGGTGAAGCGCGAAGCGCGCCTCCGATCGCTGTTGCCGTCGTCAAAAGGCTCCGGTCGCGGCCGTCAGCGTCATCGATTCGCGGAGGAGATGACCTCAACCCGTCTCCGGGATCACCACCGCGATGAGTTCGGCGATGCAGGCCGGGCGCTTGGAGCCTTCGAGCGAGACCGTCGCTTCCGAGATGATGCGCACGCCCTTCGCCGTCTCCTCGACCTCGGCGAGGCGGATCTGCGCCTTGATGCGGCTGCCGCTCGGCACCGGCTGCGTGAAGCGCACCTTGTTGCAGCCGTAATTGAGCCGCGCCGCCACCTTGCCTACCGAATAGACGCGGTCGAGCAGGCGCGGCACCAGCGAGAGGGTGAGGAAGCCATGCGCGATCGTCGTGCCGAAGGGCGAGGCCTGGGCGCGCTCGCGATCGACATGGATCCATTGGTAGTCGCCGGTCGCCTCGGCGAAGCGATCGATCATCTCCTGGGTCACCTGGACCCATTCGCTCTCGCCGAGCACCTCTCCGACCGCGGTCTTGAGCTCCTGCACATCGGCGAAGTGGCGCATCGCGAGGTTCCTTTCGCTTCCCTGAACCGTGCATTCTTCCCCTGCGGCCCGCGCGCCGTCCATGCTATTTCTCAGACAGCCTCCTAGGGGTTGACACCCAAAAACGCGTCGGCGAGGCTGCCGCCAAATCAGGAGGAGAGCCCCCATGAGAGAAGCGGTCATCGTCTCGACGGCGCGGACGCCCATCGGCAAGGCGGTGCGCGGCGCCTTCAACAACACGCACGGCGCCACCATGGCGGGCCATGTCATCCAGCAGGCGGTGGAGCGCGCCAAACTCGCGCCGGGCGAGGTCGAGGACGTGATCCTCGGCTGCGCCAACCCGGAGGGCGCCACCGGCCACAACATCGCGCGCGATGCGGCGCTCCGCGCCGGCTTGCCGGTGACGGTGCCGGGCGAGACCATCAACCGCTTCTGCAGCTCCGGCCTGATGGCGATCAGCATCGCGGCGCAGCGCATCGTGGTCGACGGCATCGACGTCGCGGTGGGCGGCGGCCTCGAATCGATCAGCCTCGTCCAGTACAACATGAACAAGCATCGCTTCGCCGATGAATGGCTCGTCGAGCACAAGCCCGACATCTACATGACGATGATCGAGACCGCCGACATCGTCGCCCAGCGCTACCAGGTGACGCGCGAGCAGCAGGACGCGTTCGCGCTCGTCAGCCAGCAGCGCACGGCCGCGGCGCAGAAGGCCGGCCGCTTCGATGCCGAGATCACGCCGATGAAGACCGTGAAGATGATGGCCGACAAGGAGAGCGGCAAGACATGGACCGAAGAGGTGACGCTCGCCAAGGACGAAGGCAACCGACCCGACACGACGGCCGCCGGCCTCGCCACGCTGAAGCCGGTGCGCGAGGGCGGCTACATCACCGCCGGCAATGCGAGCCAGCTTTCGGACGGCGCCTCGGCCTCGGTGGTGATGGAGGCGAAGGCGGCGGAACAGCGCGGCCTCGAGCCGCTCGGGATCTATCGCGGCATGGCGGTCGCCGGCTGTGAGCCCGACGAGATGGGCATCGGCCCAGTCTTCGCCGTGCCGAAGCTGCTGAAGCAGCACGGGCTCAAGGTCGAGGATATCGACATCTGGGAGCTCAACGAGGCCTTCGCGGTGCAGGCGCTCTATTGCCGCGACCGGCTCGGCATCGATCCCGAGAAGTTCAACGTCGATGGCGGCGCGATCTCGGTCGGCCACCCCTACGGCATGAGCGGCGCGCGTCTTACCGGCCACGCGCTCATCGAGGGCAAGCGCCGCGGCGCCAAATACGCCGTGGTCACCATGTGCATCGGCGGCGGCATGGGCGCCGCGGGATTGTTCGAGATCGCGTAGAGGCCGTCAGCGGTCGGCCGTCGGCGGATAAAAGCTGACGGCTGATCGCTAGCCCCTGCCGGCGATCGTCACGCCGCCATCCACCACCAAGGTCTGGCCGGTGATGAAGCGGCCGGCCTTGGAGGCGAGCAGGATTGCCGTGCCGGCGATATCGACGGGCTCGCCGATCATGCCGAGCGGCGACTGCTTCAGGGTCTGCGCCAGCACGTCCTTGTTCTCCCAGAGCGCGCGGGCGAAATCGGTGCGCACCAGCCCGGGTGCGATGGCGTTGACGCGGATGTTGTGCTCGCCCCATTCAACGGCGAGGTTCCGCGCGAGCTGCATGTCCGCCGCCTTGGAAATGCCATAGGCGCCGAGCATCGAGCTGCCGCGCAGCCCGCCGATGCTGGAGACGATGACGACCGCGCCGTCCTTGCGTTCGGCCATGCCGGGTAGGACCATGTTGCAGAGCCAGAGATTGCTGCGGATGTTGCTGTCCATGATGCGGTCGAAGGCGTCGTCGCCGATCTTGGAGAGCGGGCCGTAATAGGGATTGACCGCGGCATTGCACACCAGGATGTCGATCTTGCCGAAGGTCTTCAGTGTACTGTCGACCAGATTCTGCAGCGCCGCCTTGTCGCCGATATGCGCCGCGATCGCCACCGCCTTGCCGCCCGCCTGCTTGATGCCGGCGACGACCTCCTCGCAGGCCGGCGCCTTGCGGCTCGACACCACGACTTGCGCGCCGAAAAGCGCCATCTGCTCGGCGATGGCGCGGCCGATGCCCTTCGAGGAGCCGGTGATGATCGCGGTCTTGCCGGTGAGATCGAAGATCGACATGGGCGCTTCCCCCTGCAGCTGGCCATCGCCGGCTTCTTCCGGCGGCTTTCAGGCTAGTCGATTCGCCGCGGCCCTGTCATGCCGCGGCGCTCGGGCGCACCGGGGTCCCGCCGCCGGTGCAGGGCACGCCTCTCTCCTATGAGCCGATTAGGGGTCTCGAAGCATAGCATCTACTACAGAAAGTAGCGATGTCGGTCGTTGGCATGCACCAGCTAGCCACGCGATTGCGTGTCCCCGGAAGAGGGTAAATTGCCGCGATTGCTCACAGGATAATAGTTGACTGCGGCCAACAAGATATCCAGTATACCACCGTCGAAAACGAGCGGCTTACCAAGCGGGGGACGCTCAATATGGACGCAAGCGGTGGCGTAGGCGGCAGCAGGTGCGATGCGGTTGTCATCCTGCTGGAAGAAGCGAGGCGGAAACGGGCATCGGCGGAAAAGGCGCGACGCCTCGCCGACGGTATCATCACGGAGCGGGTGGCCGCGGAGCTCCATCGTCATGCGGCGGACCTTGAGCTGAGGGCGTGCGAGATCGAAGAGCATGCCTGCGCCGTCGCCGAGAGCGCCGGCATGACCGAAAGCCTGAGCGCGAGCCTTGCGATCCTGGTCGAGGAAGCGCGCCGGCGCGTCGCGATCAAGCATCCTTACCGGGCGGTGCGCTAGCCCGGATTTCTCACACGGTCATGCGCTACGACGGCGCCAGGGTAGGAGCCGGGACGCGCGGCGATGCGAGCATCGTAAGCGGCCCGGCGACGCCCTCCTGGCGCGAAAGAGCGCCGTCCCTTCGGGTTGCACCCTGTTGGCGCGCTGCCGCGTCGCTGCGGGCTTGACGATGCTCGCATCGCCTGCGCCCTGGCTCCTAACATCGCGCCAACAGGGTGCAACGTAGCACGTGATCGTGTGAGAAATCCGGGCTGGGCGCTGCCCGCTTCCCTCCTGCGACCGCCCAGCTGGCGGGTGTGTCGAAATTTTAATTGGCAGTCCCGCCCGGCTCGGTTCAAAAGAGGGCGGGGCAGGCAGTCACGAGGGAAGAGCATGAGCAGAAGCTTGGCGGCGGCGGGGGCTGCGGCGCTGCTGCTGTTGCTGGCGGGGTGCGGCCCGGGCGGCAACGGCATCGACCCCGCGAAGGACCAGATCGAAGCGGTGCAGCAGGCGAAGAATTGCGCCGATCCCAAATGGAAGGAAGCGCATCTCGGTGTCTGGTTCTCGATCTGCCGGCCGAACGATGCGATGAGCCAGCCCCATTAGGCTTGACAGTGCCGCCACGCCGGAGTACCCCGCTGTTCACCGTGGTGATTTGAGCCGACCGGCTTGCGGCCACGTAAAACCAACCGCTAAAAGGTCGGAGGTCTCCTGAAGGAACCCTGGCCCTGTTGCGGCGCCGGGGTTTTTTGTGGCTTCAGCCGGTCTCTGCCGAGGAGCGAGACCGATGTCCGATGCCTTCCGCCAGCTTCCTTCGGGCCTGCGCCCGCGCACCGTCATGGCGCGCGCCGGCCATCTGCGCAGCCAGTTCATGGAGACCTGCGAAGCGATCTATATGAGCTCGGGCTATGTCTATCGCACGGCGGAGGAGGCCGAATCCGCCTTCACCAATGACGGCTCGCGCTTCGTCTATTCGCGTTATGCCAATCCGACCGTGGCGATGTTCGAGGAGCGGCTCCGGCTCATCGAAGGCGCCGAAGCCTGCCGCACCACGGCGAGCGGCATGGCGGCGGTCTTCGCGGCGCTCGCCTCGCAGGTCAAGGCCGGCGACCGCGTCGTCGCGTCGCGCGCGCTGTTCAACTCGTGCAACTACATCATCAGCCAGATCCTGCCGCGCTACGGCGTCCTGACCGAGCTCGTCGACGGGCGCGATCTCGGGGCCTGGAAGAAGGCGCTGGCGCCGGGGGTCAAGGCGGTGTTCTGCGAGAGCCCCTCCAATCCGACGCTGGAGCTCGTCGATCTCGCTGCCGTCGCCGATCTCACCCACCGCGCCGGCGGCGTCCTGGTGGTCGACAATGTCTTCGCGACGCCGCTGCTGCAGCGCCCGCTGCAGCTCGGCGCCGATATCGTCGTCTATTCCGCCACCAAGCATATCGACGGGCAGGGGCGGAGCCTCGGCGGCGCGGTGCTCGGCAGCGAGAAATTCGTGCGCGAGAGCCTGATGCCGTTCCTGCGCCATACTGGCCCGGCGCTCAGCCCCTTCAACGCCTGGCTGCTGGTGAAGGGCCTCGAGACGATGCCGCTGCGCGTCGAGACGCAGAGCCGCTCGGCGGTCGAGCTGGCAGGCTTCCTCGAGCGCCATCCCAAGGTCGAGCGCGTGCTCTATCCCGGTCTCGAGAGCCATCCGCAGCACGAGCTCGCGCGGCGGCAGATGAGCGGCGGCGGCACCTTGCTCGCGGTCTCGGTGGCCGGCGGCAAGCCCGGCGCCTTCCGCTTCCAGAACGCGCTCCGACTGATCGAGATTTCCAACAATCTCGGCGACGCCAAGAGCCTCGTCACGCATCCGGCGACGACGACGCATCATCGCTTGAAGCCCGAAGACCGCGCCGCGCTGGGCATCGATGACGGGCTGGTGCGGCTCTCGGTCGGGATCGAGGATCCCGCCGACCTCATCGCCGATCTTGACCAGGCGCTGAAGGCAGCGTGACATGGCGGGCTTCGCCTCGCATGTCATCGAGGCCAACGGCATCCGCCTCCATTACCTGCGCCAGGGAAGCGGCGCGGCCCTGCTGCTGCTGCATGGCTGGCCGGAATTTTCCTATGTCTGGCGCAAATGCATTCCCGATCTCGCGCGGGATTTCGACGTCATCGCGCCGGATCTGCGCGGCTTCGGCGACAGCGACAAGGGCGCGCCCGGGCCCTCGGCGGAAGCCGGTGCGGATGTCCATGCGGCCGACATGCGGGCGCTGCTCGACGGTCTCGGAGTAGGCCGCGTCGGCATCGTCGCGCATGATGTCGGCGCCTATGCCGCGCAAAGCCTGGCGCGCGCGCAGCCCGACCGGCTCTCCGGCCTCTTCTTCTTCAACTGCCCCTATCCCGGCATCGGCGCGCGCTGGGCGGCGCCCGAGCATCTCCGCGAGATCTGGTACCAATCCTTTCACCAGCTCCCTTGGGCCGCGTCGCTCATCGGCAGCTCGCGCGAGGCGTGCCGGCTCTATTTCCGGCATTTCCTCAGTCACTGGTCGCACGATCCCAACGCCTTCGACGAGGATCTCGAAGCCTGGGTCGACAATTTCCTGAAGCCCGGCAATCTCCAGGGCGGCTTCAACTGGTATCTCTCGGCGCACCGCGCGCGGATAGCCACCATGCACGGCGAGGTGCCGCCGGCGCAGCGCGCGCCGATCGCGCTGCCGACCCGCGTGCTCTGGGGCGAGAGCGATCCCGTGTTGAAAAGCGAATGGGCGGACCGCATCGGCGACTACTTCACCGATGCGCGAGTGAGCACCGTGCCGAACGCCGGGCATTTCGTCCATTACGAGCAGCCGGAGCTCGCCTGCCGCGAGATCCGCACTTTCTTTCAGGGGCTCAGGGCCGCGCCGGCCGGGTGAGCGCCGGCTCCGCCGGCCGGCGGAGCGCGGCCGCGGTCGTAACCGCAAGCCCGGCGGCGAGCACGATCCAGCAGGGCCGCGGACCCGCGGCGAGGCTGAGATCGGCCGCGAGCACCAGGCGGCCGGGAATGCCGGTGAAGAGGCCGAAATAAAGGGCTTCGCCGAGCGCGGTCGCGAGCGCCGCGCCGAGGCTCAACAGCAGCAGTGCGGCGGACGCCGTGGCGAGCGGCGTGCCGCCGCGCCAGGCGAGCGCGCGATATCCCATGAGCCAGAGGAGGAAGCCCGCCATCATCGTCGGCTCGGTCGCGTCGATCTTCGATTGAAGGAAGAAATGGATCGAAGCGAGGATCGCGATCAGGTAGACGCTGCGCTGCAGCGCCTGCCAGCGCTTGCCGCCGAGCCGCGCGACCATGCCATCGGTCGACGTCGCCGCCAGCGCCAGCAGCAGCGCCAGCGCGCCGGCGCCGATGGCGAGATAGAGGCGATGCAGGATCTCGGAGAGCTCGGCATCGATGTCGTACATCTTGTCGGCGGCGTAGAGCGCCAGGTGAAGTACCGCATAGCAGAAGGTGGCGACGCCGATCATGCGGCGCAGCAGGATAAGCCGCGGCAGCCGCAGCACTTGCCGTGCCGGCGTCACCGCCAGCGACAGCAGCAGCAGCCGGATCGCCCAGAGCCCGCTCGCGTGGATCATCTCGGTGATCGGCCGCGCGCCGAGCAGCCCGCGCGCTTCTTCCTCGGCGAGCACGATGCCGGGAAGGAAGAGCGCCGCGAAGCACGCCGCTTTCAGGGGAGAGAACCGCCCGGCGCGGTCACGCCACGGCGTCATGCTGAGAGCTCCTCGCTCACCGGGCCGGGACGATGCCGCATCGTCGGGGGATTGTCCAACGCACGCGCGGAGGTAAAGTGAAAGTGATCGGGGAGGGGGCGATGCGGGCAAGCGCCGAGCGGATCCTGACGACGCATACCGGCAGCCTGCCGCGCCCGGCGGCGCTCACCCGGCTCTATACGCGGCGCGCGCGCGGCGAGGGCGTCGATGAGGCCGAGCTCGCCGCTGCGGGGAAAGCGGCGCTCCGCGCCGTCATTCCGCAGCAGATCGCCTGCGGCATCGATATCGGCAACAATGGCGAGCAGCAGCGCGAGGGCTTCTTCCTCTATCTGCGCCATCGCCTCAGCGGCTTCGGCGGCGCCTGGCAGCGCTCGCCGCGCGGCGATGTCGAGCGCTATCCGCTGTTCAAGGCGGCGATGCAGCGCCAGCTCGCGACCCGCGAGGCGGTGAGCAATTTCGCGCCACCCAAGGCGGTGGGCGAGGTGCGCTATCTCGATCCGGCGCTGGTCGAGGCCGAGTGCCGCGATTTCCGCGACGCGCTCGACGCCTGCGGCGGCGGTTTCGTCGAGCCGTTCCTCACCGCGCCCTCGCCGGGCATCGTCGCCGCCGCGGTGCTGAACGAGCATTACGCCAGCGAGGAGGCCTATCTCGCCGCACTCGCCGCCGCGCTCAAAGTCGAATACGACGCCATCATCCGCGCCGGATTCCTGCTGCAGCTCGACTGCCCCGATCTGGCACTCGAACGGCACGTCTCCTACATGGAGCGGCCGCTCGGCGATTTCCTGGGTTTCGTCGAGCGCGTGGTGGCGGCGATCAACCTGGCGCTCGCCGATGTGCCGCGCGAGCGGGTCCGCATGCATGTCTGCTGGGGCAATTACGAGGCGCCGCATGATTGCGACGTGCCGCTCGAGGCGATCTGGCCGCTGCTGCGGCGCGCCAAGGTCGGCGGCTTCGTGCTGCCTTTCGCCAATCCGCGCCATGCGCATGAGCTGCGCTGCCTCGCCGCACTGCCGCCGGAAGACGACCAGATCATCGTCGCCGGGGTCATCGACAGCCTGACCAATTTCGTCGAGCACCCCGAAGTCGTGGCCGAGCGCATCGAGCGGGCGGCGC
Organism: Allostellaceae bacterium; assembly: GCA_035553515.1. GTDB lineage: Bacteria > Pseudomonadota > Alphaproteobacteria > ATCC43930 > CGMCC-115725 > DAHUYF01. The sequence continues at coordinate 22,085 of DATNDG010000122.1, forward strand.
GCGCGCTCGGCGATCCCGGTCGCGTCATCGCCGGCACCGATTGCGGCTTCGACACCTCGGCCGGCATGGGGCGGGTGGCCGAGGACGTGGTCTGGGCGAAGCTTGCGGCGCTGCGCGACGGCGCGCGGCTCGCCTCGGCACGGCTTTTCGGAGCATCGGGTGGCTGACGCGCCCATGTGCTGACCGTCGATGGCGGGCTCAGCGCGTCTCTGTGGTGGAAGCGGGCAAGAGCACGGGCTCGCCCGGAGGAGCAGACCCCCCGGAGGGGGAAGGCTCAGGGCAAGCGGTTCTCGCGCCGTTCCTCGCGCAGGCTGCGCACCAGCCCGACCACAGCGCCGACGATCAGAATGCTCGCTACGATGGCCAGAAGCTCCATCGATCCCCCTCGCCCCTCTGTCAAATTTTGGCGGCAGCGGGTTAACCGTCGATTGACGCGACCGGTTCCCGGACCGCCCCCTTTTGGGTGGGTTGTCGTCCCGCTTCGGAAGCAGGTATCAACGCAATCGCCGATCTGGATCGATGCACAGCGTCAGGCGTTTTCCGGGGGTGGCCGGTTTGTATACAGCCCTTATTGTCGATGACGACCCGTTGGTGCTCGAGGTCGTCGCCCAGATACTCAGGGAGCCCGGCTTCAACGTCGTCACGGCGCGGGATGGCTACGAAGCTATCCGCATTCTCGCCGATCGCCACATCGACCTGATGATCACCGACATCATGATGCCGGGCCTCGACGGCGTGCAGCTCGGCGTGCAAGCGAAGCTCATGCGGCCGCGTCTCCACATCATCTACGTCACGGCATTCATCGATGCGGCGAAGGGCGCGCAATACGGCAAGGTGATCGAGAAGCCGGTCCGCGCGGCCCATCTCGTCGAGATCATCCAACGGACGATGACGAGCTCCTAGCTGCTGCTGCGTGGTTGCCGGATTTGTGCGGGGGACTGGCGACACATCCGCCCTGCGTCTTTCGACAAGCTCAAGATGAGGCAAGTTCTTCGTAGCACAAAAAAACTTGCCTCATCCTGAGCGCGAGCGCAACGAGCCGTCGAAGGACGCACCACGTAGTTTCAGCCTTCACACGTCCTGAGCTTGTCGAACGGCGCAGCGCGGGGTCGCGAGGCCATTCTTTGCCACACCATCGCGTGCGCGGTTCTGGCATAGATCGTCCCGTTCGATACGACGACCCGAAACCCCTGTCGCCCCGCTTGGCCTTCCCCGCCGGCGGGGCTCTTTTTTTGGCGAGCAGGCACCAGTTTTCACGCGCCGGCCGCGCGCGCCTTTTGTGATTGCCGCTCGGGTGCGGCTTTCGCTATAGCCGCTCCCGTCAACCAAGGATTCCCGAGGGGGAGGGAGCGAGCATGCGCGGATTGATGATGGACCGCCCGCTGCTGATCGGCGCGCTCATCCAATACGCCGCCGAGTATCACGGCGACACCGCCATCGTGACCCGGACCGTCGAGGGGCCGATCCACCGCTACACCTATGCCGAGGCGGAGCGCCGCGCGCGGCAGCTCGCCAAGGCGATGCGGCGGCTCGGCATCGGGCTCGGCGATCGTGTTGCGACGCTCGCCTGGAACACGCATCGGCATTTCGAGCTCTATTTCGCGGTCTCGGGCATCGGCGCGATTTGTCACACGCTCAATCCGCGACTCTTCGCCGAGCAGCTCCGCTACATCGTCAATCATGCCGACGACAGGATGCTGTTCCTCGACCTCACCTTCGTGCCCATCGCCGAGAAGATGGCGGCGGAATGGCCGAGGGTGCGGCATTACGTCGTCATGACCGACCGGGAGCATATGCCGGAGACCAGCCTCCCCGGCGCGCTCTGCTACGAGGATCTGCTGGCGGGCGAAAGCGCCGATATGAGATGGCCCGAATTCGACGAGAACACCGCTTCCTCGCTCTGCTACACCTCGGGCACCACCGGCAATCCCAAGGGCGCGCTCTACACCCATCGCTCGACCCTGCTGCACAGCTTCGCCGTGTGCTCGGCCAATGCGGTGGCGATCTCGATGCGCGATTCGATCCTGCCGGTCGTGCCGATGTTCCACGTCAATGCCTGGGGCATTCCCTATGCGGCGGCGATGTCGGGGGCGAAGCTGGTGTTCCCCGGGCCGAAGCTCGACGGGGCGAGCCTGCACGAGCTCTTCATGAGCGAGAAGGTGACGCTGTCGCTGGGCGTGCCGACGGTCTGGCTCGGCCTCCTGCACTATCTCGAGCAGAACGGCAAGCGCCTCGACGGGGTGCAGCGCGTCACCGTCGGCGGCTCGGCCGCGCCGCGCGCGATGATCGAGGCCTTCGAGGAGACATACGGCGTCCAGTGCATCCATGGCTGGGGCATGACCGAGATGAGCCCGGTGGGGACCTTGGCGCTCCCCAAGGCGAAGCATCTCGACGAGGAAAGGGAGGCGCAGCTCGCGCTCAAGACGCGGCAGGGCTTCCCGCTCTTCGGCGTCGACATGAAAGTGGTCGGCGCCGACGGGAAGCCGCAGCCGCATGACGGCAAGGCGACCGGCGAGCTTTACGTCCGCGGTCCCTGGATCATCGGCGCCTATTTCGAGGACGAGGAAGCCACTGCCGCGGCCTTCGACGAGGAAGGCTGGTTCCGTACCGGCGATGTCTGCTCGATCGATCCCGACGGCTACATGACCATCGTCGATCGCAGCAAGGATGTCATCAAGTCGGGCGGCGAGTGGATCAGCTCGATCGATCTGGAGAATGCGGCGATGGGGCATCCCGACGTCGCCGAAGCGGCGGTGATCGGGCTGCCCCATCCGAAATGGGACGAGCGCCCATTGCTCGTCATCGTGCCGAAGCCCGGCCGCGAGCCGAGCAAGGATGCGATTTCCGCCTTCCTCGGCGACAAGGTCGCCAAATGGCAGCTCCCGGACGACGTGGTCTTCGTGACGGAGCTGCCGCACGGCGCTACGGGCAAGGTGCTGAAGACGCGGCTGCGCGAGCAGTTCAAGGAGTATCGGCTGCCGACCGTCTGAGCGGCGTGCGGCAGGGGGAGGAGAGGATGGCGGGTCGGCTCACCGGCAAGGCGGCGTTCATCACCGGCGGCGCGTCCGGCCTCGGCCGGGCCATGGCCGAGGCTTTCGCCGCGGAAGGGGCGCGCGTCGCCATCGCCGATATCGACCGGGTGCGCGGCGAGGAGGCGGCGCGCCGCATCGGCAGCGCGGCGATCTTCCTCGCCCATGACGTCACCAGCGAGGAGCAGTGGATCGCCAACCTCGCCGCCGCGGCGAGCGCCTTCGGCCGGCTCGACACGCTCGTCAACAATGCCGGCGTGGGGACGCGCGGCACGGTCGAGAGCACCAGCCTCGAGGAATGGCGCCGCATCCACGCCGTCAATCTCGATGGCCCCTTCCTCGGCTGCAAGCACGCGATCGCACTCATCGCCAAAGCGGGCGGCGGGGCGATCATCAACATTTCCTCGGTCGCGGGCCTGATCGGCGCGCGCGACAGCGCCGCCTATTGCTCGAGCAAGGGCGGGGTCAGGCTGCTCAGCAAATCGGTGGCGATGCATTGCGCCCATCGCCGCAACGGCGTGCGCTGCAACTCCATCCACCCGGTCTATACCGACACGCCCATGGTGGAGCAGATGCTGGCGGAAGCCCGCAATCCGGAGCGGATGCGGGAGGCGATGAAGGCGATGATCCCGCTCGGCCGCCTCGGCACGCCGCAGGAGCTGGCGGCAATGGCGGTCTATCTCGCGTCCGACGAGGCGGCCTTCGTCACCGGGGCCGAGTTCGTCTTCGACGGCGGCTACACGGCGAACTAGGGCGCGTTCTGCGCAGATCGGATCGCGGCCTCAGCATCGTGCGTCCTTCGGACAACCCGGTCGATCGCTTTGCGATCGAACCCTCCGGGGCCGACCGCAGAGCGGTCGGCCGGGTTGTCCGCTTCGCTCGCGCTCAGGATGAGGCCAAATTTCTTTATGCCATAAAAAAACCTACCTCATCCTGAGCCTGTCGAAGGACGCTGGATGGAAGTGCAGCCGATCGCGTGTCGAAAGGATTTCGTCTGAAGCGGGCATCGTCTGCATTGTGGTGCGCAGGCTTGTCCCGCGCAGCCAATCAGCGCCCGCTCACTCGCCGCGGTACTGCGCGACCGTCTGGAACTGATCGTTGCCGTAGACTTCGATGCGGACCGGGACGACCCCGGCCTTCATCATGCCGAGCGCCTGGGCGGCGCCGCGCGAGACGTCGATAATCCGGCCGTGAGCATAGGGCCCGCGATCGTTGATCCGCACCAGCACCGAGCGGTTGTTGTTGAGGTTCGTCACCTTGACGATGGTGTCGAGCGGCAGAGTGCGGTGCGCCGCGGTCAGATCATACATGTCATAGCGCTCGCCGCTGGCGGTGTGGCGATGCGCGAAATCGCTGCCATACCACGAGGCGAGGCCGACCTGGGTGAAGCTGGGTGTCTTTTCCGGCGCCGGCGGCTGCGTCGACAGGGCCGGCGGCGGGAAGTTGACGGCGACCGGGGGGCTGTGCTCTGGGCCGGCGCAGGCGCCAAGCGCGCCCACGGCCAAAAGCAGCAGGACCTCCCTCACTCGAAGCAGCGGCGTTCCCCGCCTGTGCTCGCGTTTCGGCTTCATACGCTCACAGTCTATGGAACTTATTGATGAGTCGCTAACGATAGTTTTTGTTTTCGCTAATTACGGAAAACATTTGTATATCCAGTTCAGGGGCCGAAACGCTCGGCAGAAGCCGCGCGGCCTCGCTGATCGGCGCATGCCTGTATCGCCGGCTCGATGATCGGTGAAGCGCGGCGGCGACGTCGATCAGGTGCTCACCCGAGTTCATCCGGAGGCAAGCCTGCACGACAAGAGGCCGCCCATTGCTGAGCGGCCCCCGGTTTCGTCGACTTGGTTGCACAGCCGCGAGCGCGCTACATGCGCACCGCGGCGAAGGAAATCTACCGACGCCTTGTCGCGATCGCCAAGCGAAAGCACATCGAGGCGGTGAACTGCGATTGTCGACGCCGCGCGCGCTGCGCTGCGCCGCAGCCGTGCTTGCGCACTGGAGCGATCGCAGCAAGCGCTGCGGCGCAGGCGTTTCCGCTGTTCGGCGAAGGAGCCGCGGCAGCTTGCGCCACAGCGCGCGGCTCGGCCCGGCGCTGGCGCACGAGGCCGCGCCGCGCGCGCTGCGCTGCCCCGTCGCAGCGCAATTTCCCGCCGAGTCGCTCTTGCATTGGCTCACTCATTCTTGCCACATTGCAATGGTTTAATTCGTATCGGAGCGAGGCGGAGCGCGACGAGCCGGCACCGCCTCGATAGCCCGGCAAATCGATGACGCTGCGCCCCCGCCCCGCACGGAGGCCGGTGCCGCATCGGTGCCGGAGACGAAAGGCTTAAAGCGCATGCAGCGCGAGCAGGATCACGGGCATGAAGGGCGGCCGATCGCCTTGGCCGGGCTCTCGCTCGTGGCCTTGCTGGTGGGTGTGCTGGCGGGCGGTGCCTCGGTGCTGTTCCGCGCGGTGATCGCCGCCGTCCACAATCTCTTCTTCCTCGGCACGCTCTCCTTCTACTACGACCCGAACCTGCATACCCCGGCGAGCTGGCTCGGTCCGCTGGTCATCCTGTCGCCGGCGGTGGGCGGGATCGCGGTGATCATGCTGATCCGCGCGCTGCCGTCCGACCGGCGCGGCCAGGGCGTCTCCGACATCATCGATGCCATCTATTACCGCGAGGGGCGGGTACGCACGGTCTCCGCCTTCGCAAAATCGCTCGCCGCCGGCATCCAGAGCGCCAGCGGCGGCTCGGTCGGCCGCGAGGCGGCGATCGTCCAGATCGGCGCCGCCCTGGCGTCGCGTACGGCGCGGCTCCTCAACCTCTCGCAATGGCAGCGCATGACACTGGTCGCGGCGGGTGGCGCGGCCGGCCTCGCCGGCGCCTTCAACGCGCCGCTCGGCTCGATCGTCTTCGCGATCGAGCTGATGATGCCGGAGATCAGCGCCCGCACCTTGCTGCCGGTCACCATCGCCAGCGGCGCCAGCACCTTCGTCACCCGCTTCTATTACGGGCTGCAGCCGACCTTCTTGGTGCAGACCGTGATGTCGGCGCATCTGCGCATCTCGGGCGCGCTGGGACTGGTGCCCTTCGTGCTCTTCGGCATCCTGCTCGGCTTTGCCGCCTGGTCGATGATCGCGCTGCTCGGCTGGTCGGAGAGGCAATTCGCGCGGCTTTCGCCGAACCCCTACATGCAGCACATGATCGGCATGCTCTTCGTCGGTGGGCTCGCCTACTCGATGATGATGCTGACCGGTTACTACTATGTCGAAGGGCCGAGCTACGCCGCGCTGCAGGACATGCTGCGCGGCGACGTCCAGACGCTGGGGCTCTTCGCTCTCATCTTCGCCGCCAAGGTGCTGGCGACGACCGTCACCCTGGGCTCGGGCGGCAGCGGCGGCGTGTTCTCCGCCTCGCTGGTGATCGGCGCGGCGCTGGGCGGCGTCTTCGGCACGATCACCTCGCTGGTGGCGCCCGGCCTCGAGGTCGACGTCACCGATTTCTGCGTCGTCGGCATGGCGGGCATGCTGGGCGGCACCACGGGTGCGGCGATCACTGCCATCGTCATGGTGTTCGAGCTGACGCGCGACTACAACGTGATCGTGCCGATGATCGTCGGCGTCACGCTTGCCTTGGCGGTGAGGCGCTCGGTCCTGCCGGAGAGCATCTATACGCTGAAGCTCGTCAAGAAAGGCCACGAGGTACCCGACGCGCTGCAGGCCAATACCTACCGCATCCGCCATGCCGAGAAGGCGATGGCCACCGATTTCGAGCGCCGCCAGGCGGGCGAGCCGCTCGACGAGGCGATCACCTCGCTCGAGGAGACCGGTGCGCCGTTCTATCTGATGATTGCCGACGGCGCGCGGCTCAAGGGCTATCTGCGCCTCGATCCCGGCTTCAAGCTCTGGCAGGCGCGCGAGGGCGGCACGACGCTGGGCGATGTCGCGCGCACCGATTTCGTCCTCGCCCGTCCCATCGATGCGATGTTCGATGTCATCGGCCGGCTCGCCCGGCGCGGCGGCAATCTCGCCATCGTCGTCAGCGGCCCCCGGCGCATTCCGCGCGCCAGCGACGTGGTGGGATTCATCGCGCTCGACACGATGGGCGCCGCGGTCATCGACAATGCGCGCGCCTATGCGGCGCCGCCGACGCGCAATCCCTTCCCGATCCTCTATCGCCGCCGCGTGGTGCGGCCGATCCGCTTCTGGCGCGACAAGTTCCGGGGCACCCGCGCCGAGCCGGAGCCCTGACCTCCCGGCGGGCCGCGTCTCGCGCGAAATGGGGCGGCGGCATGTGCCAAAGCAGTGCTTGCCTCTGAAATAGGCAGGAATACTATTGGGAAACGCCGCCGCCCGTGACCGACACACAGGCGGCCGGATCGCCAAAAAGGGGAGTTCGCTTATGCCGCAAAAGTTTCGGCTGACTTGCGCGCGCACGACCTATTTTGATGTCGAGCTGACGGCGGAGAGCGCGGCCCATGCCGAGCGCCTGCTGCCGGGCTTGCTGCGCAGCGATCCCAGGATCGCCGACTGGGGCTGCCTGGGTCAGCCGGTGGACCGCATCGTCGAGATCTCCATCGAAGAGGCGAGCGAAGGCGCGCTGCGCGACGCCGCCGCCTGATCGCCGCCGCGTCGGAGGGTGGCGATGGCGATGCCGATTGCCGCAGAGCGCCGGCTTCTGAGCGAGGACGAGCTAGACCCCGTCGCACGCAGCCATTATCCCGCGCTGGGAAGCCTGTCGCGCGATCAATTGATCGAGTTGGCGCGTTGGCTGCGCGCCCGGCGGGCGCGGGCGCGAGACATCGTCAGCCAGCGCCGCCGAGTGCGCCGCGGCAAAGCCGACCCCCGCAACACGGCGGCCGAGCCTCCCAGCGAGCGCGGTCTCGCGGCGAAAAAGCAGGTGTTTTCTCATTCGCTGCGGCGCGTCAATGCGCGTCTCGACCATCTGCTCGCCGAAGAGAAGCACGCAGGCCGGTCGAGGCAACCCCGCAGCGCAAAGGGCAGGCGACGTCCGGCCAAAGCGGCAAGCCGCGCCCGCACCCCTTCGCCAAGATCAGGGTGAGGAAAACTCCTGGTGGCCCCGACAGGGGCCATTCTCATTCTTGCTCGTTGTGAGCCTGTCGAAGAACGCGCCCGGACGCTGGTTTCATCGCCCGGTGGAAACCACCAGCCGCTTCGCTTTTGCCAGCAGCCAGCGGACCAGCCTGCGCGGGCCGTAGAGGTGCAGCCCCCAGTCCGGAAAAATGTCGATGCCGAGGCGCACTTTCAGGATGTAGAGCGCATAGAACGCGAAGACGCCCAAAAGCAGCCACAGGGCAGTCTCGGAGAGCGCGGACAGGAAGGAGAGGGCGGTGAAAATGGGCAGGGCCTGCGACAGCGGCGAGCAAACTGCCAAATAACGTTCCGCCTCGCCAGATTGCTCCGCGAGAGCCTCGGCCCTCTTTCGTTAACGGGATGCTTGCGAGAGGTACCGGGCCAAGCGCTTGAAAAAATGGTCGGAGTGAGAGGATTCGAACCTCCGGCCCCTACGTCCCGAACGTAGTGCTCTACCAGGCTGAGCTACACTCCGGCGCCGGGCGATATACTGCGTTGCGGCAGCACCCGCAAGAGCCAATGGGGCGCGATGGGAAGCCGGCACGTCCAGCTTGCGTCCTTCGACAGGCTCAAGATGAGGAGATCGAGAATGGCCCAACCAGGGGCCATAAAGAAACGTCCTCATCCTGAGCTTGTCGAAGGACGCACTCTCGACCTGCAGCGACGGCGAGCGAGGCGCGGCTAATATCCGCGCGCCAGGCAGAAATCGACCAGCTCGTCGAGGGCGCGGCGCTCCGTCCCGTCGCGGAAGAGGGCGAGGCTCCGCCGCGCCGCCTCGCCATAGGAGCGCGCGCGCTCCAAGGTCGCGCGCAGCGTGCCGTGGCGGGTCATCAGCTCGATGGCATGGGCGAGATCCCCCTCGCGCTGATCGAGATCCTCCAGCGCGCGCCGCCAGAAGGCGCGCTCGGCCTCGCTGCCCGCGCGCACCGCCAGCACCACCGGCAGCGTGATCTTGCCCTCGCGGAAATCGTCGCCCACGGTCTTGCCGAGCTCGGCTTGGCGGGCGGAATAGTCGAGCATGTCGTCGACGAGCTGAAAGGCGATGCCGAGATTGCGGCCATAGGCGCTGAGCGCTTCTTCCTCGGCCGCCGGCCGCTCGGCCAGCACCGGGCCGATCCGGCTCGCCGCGGCGAAGAGCTGCGCCGTCTTGGCCTGGATCACCGCGAGATAAGCCTCTTCGGTGGTCTCGGTGTCGTTCGAGGTGGCGAGCTGCATCACCTCGCCCTCGGCGATGATCGCCGAGGCCTCGGAGAGGATGTCGAGCACCTTGAGCGAGCCGTCCTCGACCATCAGCTGGAAGGCGCGGCTGAACAGGAAATCGCCGACCAGCACCGAGGCCTTGTTGCCCCAGACCGCGTTGGCGGTGGCGAGGCCGCGGCGCAGATTGCTGTCATCGACCACGTCGTCATGCAGCAAGGTCGCGGTGTGAATGAACTCGACCGCCGCTGCCAGCGCCACCTGGCGCTCGCCGCGATAGCCGCAGAGCCGCGCCGTGGCGAGCGTGAGCATCGGGCGCAGCCGCTTGCCGCCGGCGGCGACGATGTGGCCGGCGAGCTGCGGAATGAGCGCCACGGGACTCTGCATGCGCTCGACGATGAGCGCATTCACCCGGTCGAGGTCGGTCTTGAGCAGGGCGGTCAGACGGTCGAGCGGCGCCGATTTGCCGGCGTCCTCGTCGCGCGCACTTACCAAAAGGGCCACGCCCTTTCCCCTTTCCCCACCCACGATATCCCGCGCTTGCTTGACGCAACCGCGAGCGCAGGCGAGCATAGAAGGCTGGCGGAAGCGGTCAAGCCCGCCGGGTCCCGAAGCGGCGTTCGGCGAGACTGATGAAGGAACTGCTGCGCACCAACGACCTCGTCCGCCTGTCCTGGCTCCAGGCGCTCCTGGCCGATGCCGGCATCGATACGGTCGTCCTCGATCAGAACACCGCGGCGATCGAAGGCGGCATCGTTGCCTTGCAGCGGCGCCTCATGGTGCGCGCGGAGGATCACCGCCGCGCGCTCGCGGCGCTGGCCGAAGCGGGGGAGCATCCGGCGTGAGCGAGCCGGCGCCGGCACCCGGCGTCAGCGAGGACAAGCTGCTGGGCGGCCGTGTCCGCCTGCGCCAGCCGCGCAGCGGCTACCGCGCCGCCATCGATCCCGTGCTGCTCGCCGCCGCGATCGCCGCCGAAGCGGGCGACACCGTGCTCGACATCGGCTGCGGCGTCGGCGCGGCGGCGCTTTGCCTTGCGGCGCGCGTCGAGGGCTGCCGCGTCACCGGCATCGAGGCGCAGCGCGAGCTGGTGCGGCTCGCCGGCGAGAACATCGAGCTGAACGGCTTCACCGGCCGCGTCATGGTGATGGCCGGCGATCTGCTGCGGCCGCCGCCGCGGCTCGAGCCCGGCAGCTTCTCGCATGTGATGGCCAATCCGCCCTTTCTCGAATCCTCCGCGGCGAGCGCCTCGCCGCTGCCGCAGAAGCAGATGGCGACGATCGAGGGCGAGGCCGATCTCGGCGCCTGGATCCGTTTCGCCCTCGCCATGGTGCGGCCCAGGGGCAGCCTCACCTTCATCCATCGCGCCGACCGGCTGGAGCAGCTCTTGGCGCGGCTCATGGGGCGCGCCGGCGAGATCATCGTCTTTCCGCTCTGGGCGGGTCCCGAAAAACCGGCAAAGCGCGTGATCGTGCGCGCTCGCAAGGATGTCGCGACGCCGACGCGCCTCACCCCAGGCCTCACCCTGCATAAGGCCGATGGGCGCTTTACCCCGGCGGCCGAGGCGGTGCTGCGCGGCGCGGCGAAGCTGACGCTGTCGTGATTGGACGGCGCCTCGCGGCGCGCTGATGCTCGTTCGAACTCCTGGGAAGGGCACGGTATGCGGCGCTTCAGGTTGGCGCGGCTCACGATGGCGGCGTCGCTCGTGGCGCTGCTGCTCGCCGCCTGCACCGTCGTGCCGGCCACCCCCGGCCAAGACCGCAGCCCGCGCCATGACGGCATCGGCGTGCCGGTCGATCCGGTTTATGGCACACCTGCGCCGGGCTCGCATCCCATCTTCTGAGCGGGGGGCGCCTTGCCAAGCGGTGGGCGCAGCCCCCATCTTCTTAGCACCATGAGCTTCGTTGACGATCTTCTGGAGAAGCTACCGCTGGAGCGGTTTCGCAACCCGCCGCCGCAGGTGGCGGTGCTGCGTCTGGACGGGCTCATCGCCGCGCGCGGCCCGCGCTCGCTGTCGCTGCGACGCCTCGCCGGCGCCATCGAGCGCGCTTTTGCGCTGCGCAACCTCAAGGCGGTGGCCCTCGCGGTCAATTCGCCGGGCGGCTCGCCGGTGCAATCCTCGCTGATCTCCCGCCGCGTGCGCCAGCTCGCGCAGGAGAAGGAAGTCCCGGTCGTCGCGTTCGCCGAGGATGTCGCCGCCTCGGGCGGTTACTGGCTGGCGCTGGCGGCCGACGAGATCTTCGCCGAGGACACGTCGCTGGTCGGCTCGATCGGCGTCATCACCGCGAGCTTCGGCTTCGCCGAGGCGCTGCGGCGCCTGGGCGTGCAGCGGCGTCTCTATACCGCCGGCGAGAACAAATCGCTGCTCGACCCCTTCCTCGCCGAGGATCCGAAAGGCGTCGAGCGGCTGACGGCGTTGCAGCGCGACATGCATGAGAGCTTCAAGGATCTCGTGCGCACGCGCCGCGGCGCCAAGCTCAAGGCCGAGGAGAGCATGATCTTCAGCGGCGAGGTCTTCACCGGCAGGCGCGCGCTCGAGCTCGGCCTCATCGACGGCATCGGCGATCTGCGCGGCGTGATGCGCCAGCGCTACGGCGAGACGGTGAGGCTGCGCGTCATCGAGCCGGAGCGCCGGCGCTTCGGTTTCCTCGGCCGCTTCGGCCTCCCGCGCCGCGCCGATGCCGGCGACATCGCCGCCGATCTGCTGGCGCGGCTCGAGGAGCGCCTGATCTGGGCAAGGTTCGGGCTTTAGGACGCGATCGCTGCAGGATGGTCGTGCAGTCCCGCCGCTTGACCCCTCGCTTCACTCTCGCCTAAACCCGCGCATGTTTGGTCTTTCTCCGGGGAAGCTCCTTGTCCTGCTGGTGCTGATCGGCATCGTCTGGGTGGGATTCCGCTTCACCGCCCGCGTCGATGCGATCCGCCGCGGCGTGCGCGAGGAACTCAGGAGGCGGCAGCAGGGGCAACGCCCGCCGCGCAAGCTCGACGCCGAGGATCTCGTCAAATGCGCCATCTGCGGCTCTTATGTGGCGGCAAGAAGCGCGGTCGCCTGCAGCCGTCCCGATTGTCCTTATGGGCGCTGAAGCGCACCTCGCCTTGACCCTCGATCTTGTGGCGATTATGTTGCGCCGCACCTAAACCTTCACCCCTTCGGACCTGTCGATGGTGGCGTCGGCCGCGGCGACCGAGACCAGCTTTCAAGCGCTTATTCTCAAGCTGCAAGCCTATTGGGCCGCACAAGGCTGCGTCATCCTCCAGCCTTACGACGTCGAGATGGGTGCGGGCACCTTCCATCCGGCGACCACCTTGCGCGCGCTCGGCGCCAAGCCCTGGCGCGCGGCCTATGTCCAGCCCTCGCGGCGCCCGACCGACGGGCGCTATGGCGAGAACCCGAACCGGCTGCAGCGTTACTATCAGTTCCAGGTGATCCTGAAGCCGGCGCCCGCCGAGAGCCAGCGCCTCTATCTCGATAGCCTTGCCGCGCTCGGCATCGATCATCGCCGGCACGACATCCGCTTCGTCGAGGATGACTGGGAGAGCCCGACCCTGGGCGCCTGGGGGCTCGGCTGGGAAGTCTGGCTCGACGGGATGGAGGTGTCGCAATACACCTATTTCCAGCAGGTCGGCGGCATCGAATGCGATCCGGTCTCGACCGAGCTCACTTATGGGCTCGAGCGCCTCGCCATGTATGTGCAGGGGGTCGAGAACGTCTACGACCTCGACTATAACGGCGCCGGCGTCACCTACGGTCAGGTGTTCAAGCGCGCCGAATACGAGTTCTCCGCCTATAATTTCGAGCACGCCGACACGAAGCTGCTGTTCCAGCACTTCGCCGATGCCGAGCGCGAATGCACGGCGCTGCTCGCGCGCGAGCTGCCGCTGCCAGCCTATGATCAATGCATCAAGGCGAGCCACACCTTCAACCTGCTCGATGCCCGCGGCGTCATCTCGGTGACCGAGCGCGCCGCCTATATCGGCCGCGTGCGCGCGCTCGCCAAATCCTGCTGCGAAGGCTGGCTGGCGCAGCAGCAGGCGCCGCCCGAGCCCCATGCCTGAGCTGCTTCTCGAGCTCCTCACCGAGGAGATCCCGGCGCGCATGCAGCGCCGGGCGGCCGACGATCTCGCGAGGCTCGCCACCGAAAAGCTCGAAGCCGTTGGGCTCGTCGCCTCCGGCGTCCACGCCTATGCGACGCCGCGGCGGCTGACCTTGGTCGCCGAAGGCCTGCCCGAGCGCCAGCCGGACACCACCGAGGAGCGCCGCGGTCCGCGCGTCGGCGCGCCGGCCAACGCGGTCGAGGGCTTCCTCAAGAGCGTCGGTCTCACATCGCTCGATCAATGCGAGACCCGCGACACCGGCAAGGGCAACTTCCATTTCGCGGTCATCCGCCGCGCCGGGCGCGCCACCGCCGACGTGCTGCCGGAGCTGCTGCGCCAAGTCGTGCTCGATCTGCCGTGGCCCAAATCGATGCGCTTCCCGGCGGCCGGCTTCCGCTGGGTCCGGCCGATGACGCGGGCGCTCTCGCTCTTCGATGGCAAAACGCTGCCGCTCGATCTCGACGGCGTGCCGGTGGGCGACGAGACCCGCGGCCACCGCTTTCTCGCGCCCGAAACGATCAAGGTGCGGAGCTTCGCCGATTACCGGCAGAAGCTGCGCGAGGCGCGCGTCATGCTGCGGAGCGAGGACCGCCGACAGGCGATCCATCTGGCGCTCTACGAGCGCGCGGCCGAGAGAGAGCTCACGGTGAAGGAGGATCCGGCGTTGCTCGACGAGGTGACCGGCCTCGTCGAGTGGCCGGTGGTGCTGGTGGGCGCGATCGATGCCGAATTCTTGAGCCTGCCGCCCGAGGTGCTGACCACCTCGATGCGCGCGCATCAGAAATATTTCGCCTGCCTCGACCGCGATGGCCGGCTGGCGCCCCGCTTCCTGCTCGTCGCCAACATGATCGCCGAGGATGGCGGCCGGGCGATCGTCGCCGGCAATGAGCGGGTGCTGCGCGCACGTCTCGCGGATGCGCGCTTCTTCTGGGAGCAGGACCGCAAACTGGCGCTGGCGACGCGGGTGCCGAAGCTCGCCGAGCGTATCTTCCATGCGCGTCTTGGCAGCGTGCTCGACAAGATGGGGCGGGTCGAGCGGCTCACCGAGGAGCTGGCGCTCCATGTTCCCGGCGCCGACAAGGCCGCGGCGTTGCGCGCAGCCGAGCTCGCCAAGGCCGATCTCTCGAGCGGCATGGTGGGCGAGTTCCCGGAGCTGCAGGGCGTGATGGGGCGCTACTACGCGCTCCATGACGGCGAGAAGGCCGAGGTCGCCGAGGCGATCGCCGAGCATTATTCGCCGCTCGGCCCCAATGACCGCTGCCCGAGCGCGCCCACCAGCGTCGTCGTGGCGCTCGCCGACAAGATCGATTCCCTGGTCGGGTTCTTCTCGATCGACGAGAAGCCGACGGGCTCGAAGGACCCCTACGCGCTGCGCCGCGCGGCGCTGGGGGTCATCCGCCTGGTGCTCGAGAACCGGCTGCGCCTGCCGCTGTCGCGGCTCTTCGGCCGGGCCTACGCGATTGCGCACGAGGCAAATCTCGCGCTCGGCAGCGACCCCGCATCCGAGCTCCTGGCCTTCTTCGCCGACCGGCTCAAGGTGCATCTGCGCGAGCAGGGGGTGCGCCACGACCTCATCGCCGCGGTCTTCGCGCTGGGCGGCGAGGACGATCTGGTCCGGCTGCTGGCGCGGGTGGCCGCGCTCGACGAGTTCCTCAAGACCGATGACGGGGCCAATCTGCTGACCGCCTATCGGCGCGCCGCCAACATCGTGCGCATCGAGGAGAAGAAGGACGCCGCTACCTATCCCGGCGAGCCCGACCCCAAGCTGCTGGCCGAGCCGGCCGAGACGGTGCTTGCCGCCGAGCTTGCACGCGCGTCGGTTGCAAGCGGCGACGCGCTCGCTCGCGAGGCGTTTACCGGCGCGATGGCCGCGCTGGCAAAGCTCCGCGCTCCGGTGGATGAATTTTTTGCCCGCGTAACCGTTAATTGCGAGAACAGGGAGATGCGGGCGAATCGGCTCCGGCTCCTGGCACAGATCCGCGATACGCTCAACCGGGTCGCCGATTTCTCGCAGATCGAAGGATAGGTGGGACCATGACGAAATGGGTCTATGGCTTCGGCGACGGCAAAGCCGAGGGCAAGGCGGAGATGAAGAACCTGCTCGGCGGCAAGGGCGCCAACCTTGCCGAGATGAGCAATCTCGGCCTGCCGGTGCCGCCCGGCTTCACCATCACCACCGAGGTCTGCACCTATTTTTATGCCAATGGGAAGACCTATCCCAAGGATCTGAGCGAGCAGGTCGGGACGGCGCTGCGCCAGCTCGAGCAGCGCATCGGCACCAAATTCGGCGAGGCCGCCAACCCGCTCCTGGTCTCGGTGCGCTCGGGCGCGCGTGCCTCGATGCCGGGCATGATGGACACCGTCCTCAATCTCGGCCTCAACGACAAGACGATCGAGGGCCTCGCCAAGCGCAGCGGCGACCGGCGCTTCGCCTATGACAGCTACCGCCGCTTCATCCAGATGTACGGGCAGGTGGTGCTCGGCGTCGATCACCATCATTTCGAGGATCTGCTGGAGAACACCAAGCTCGATCTCGGCGTCACGCTCGACACCGAGCTCAAGGCCGAGGACTGGCAGGAAGTCGTGGCGGGCTACAAGGCGGTGGTGCAGCGCGAGCTCGGCAAGCCCTTCCCGCAGGACCCGCAGGAGCAGCTCTGGGGCGCCATCGGCGCGGTCTTCGGCTCCTGGATGAATCAGCGCGCCATCACCTATCGCCGCCTCCACGGCATCCCGGCCGATTGGGGCACCGCGGTCAATGTCCAGGCGATGGTGTTCGGCAATATGGGCGAGGATTGCGCCACCGGCGTCGCCTTCACCCGCAATCCCTCGACCGGCACCAACGAGTTCTACGGCGAGTACCTGGTCAATGCCCAGGGCGAGGACGTGGTGGCCGGCATCCGCACGCCGCAGCACCTGACGATCGCCGGCAAGAAGGCGAACAAATCCTCGCTGCCGGCGATGGAAGAGGTGATGCCCGAGGTGTTCGGCGAGCTGATGAAGGTGCGCGACACGCTCGAGCGGCACTACCGCGACATGCAGGACATCGAGTTCACCGTGCAGCGCGGCAAGCTCTACATGCTGCAGACGCGCACCGGCAAGCGCACCGCGCCGGCCGCGCTCAGGATCGCGGTCGAGATGGCGCAGTCCGGCCTCATCGACAAGGCCGAGGCGATCCGCCGCATCGAGCCGGAATCGCTCGACCAGCTTCTTCACCCGACGCTCGATCCCAAGGCGCCCAAGACGGTCCTGGCGCGCGGGTTGCCGGCATCGCCCGGCGCCGCTTCGGGCGTCGTCGTCTTTTCCGCCGACGAGGCCGAGGCGCGCGCGGGCAAGGGCGAAGCGGTGATCCTGGTGCGCGTCGAGACCAGCCCCGAGGACATCCACGGCATGCACGCCGCCAAGGGCATTCTGACCGCGCGCGGCGGCATGACCAGCCACGCCGCAGTCGTGGCACGCGGCATGGGCCGGCCCTGCGTCGCCGGCGCCGGCGATCTGCGCATCGACTACCGCGCCGGCACGCTCTCCGTGCGCGAGCATGCGGTCAAGATCGGCGAGGTCATCACCATCAACGGCTCGACCGGCGAGGTGATGCTGGGCGAGGTGCCGACCATCCAGCCGGAGCTCTCGGGCGATTTCGCGACCTTGATGGAATGGGCCGACGAGAAGCGCAGCATGGGCGTGCGCGCCAATGCCGACACGCCGCTCGATGCCAAGACTGCGCGCCGTTTCGGCGCCGAGGGCATCGGTCTCTGCCGCACCGAGCACATGTTCTTCGACGAGCACCGCATCGTCGCCGTGCGCGTGATGATCCTCGCCGACGATTCCGAGGGCCGCCGCAAGGCGCTCGCCAAGATCCTGCCGATGCAGCGCCAGGACTTCATCGAGATCTTCCGCACCATGAAAGGGCTGCCGGTCACCATCCGGCTTCTCGATCCGCCGCTCCATGAGTTCCTGCCCAAGACCGATCAGGAGATGCAGCAGCTGGTCGGCGCCACCGGCAAGGATATCGGCGCCATCCGGCATCGGGCGCAGGCGCTGCACGAGGCGAACCCGATGCTCGGCCATCGCGGCTGCCGCCTCGCCATCACCGGGCCCGAGATCTACGAGATGCAGGCACGCGCCATCTTCGAGGCGGCGGCGGCTGTGATCAAGGAGACCGGCGAGAAGATCGAGCCGGAGATCATGGTGCCGCTCATCGCCACCAAGAAGGAGCTCGATATCCTGAAGGAGATGATCGACCGGATCGGCGCCGAAGTGATGAAGGAGGCGGGCATCGATGTGCCCTATCTCGTCGGCACGATGATCGAGCTGCCGCGCGCCGTGCTGCGCGCGGGCGAGATCGCCGAGACGGCCGAGTTCTTCAGCTTCGGCACCAACGATCTGACGCAAACCTGCTTCGGTCTCTCGCGCGACGATGCCGGGAGCTTCCTCGGCGCCTATCTCAAGGCCGAGATCCTCGAGCACGATCCTTTCGTCACCATCGACCGCGAGGGGGTGGGCGAGCTGATGAGGATCGGCGCCGAGCGCGGCCGCAGGACGCGCAGGAACCTGAAGCTCGGCATTTGCGGCGAGCATGGCGGCGATCCGGCTTCGGTGCGCTTCTGCCAGGAGGTCGGGCTCGACTACGTCTCCTGTTCGCCCTATCGCGTGCCGATCGCGCGGCTCGCCGCGGCGCAGGCAGCGCTCTCCAAGCAGCCGATCGAGACCACGGCTTGAGCGAAGCCCTCTCGTCCCTCGCGGCGGGAGGGAAACCGGCGCTCGCCTCAGCGCTCGCCCAGCTCGAGCGGGCGGGCGAGGACGAGGCGAGCCTGGCGCTGCTCGATGCCGCCTATGCCGCGCCCCGCGCGCAGGTGGTGGGGGTCACCGGCCCACCCGGGGTCGGCAAATCGACCTTGCTGGGCGCGCTCATCGCCGAGTGGCGGCGGGAGCGCCGGCGCGTCGGTGTCATCGCCGTCGATCCCTCCTCGCGCAGCTCCGGCGGCGCGCTGCTCGGCGATCGGACGCGGCTCAGGACCGACGCCGAGGATGCCGGCGTCTTCGTCCGCTCGATGGCGGCACGCGACCGGCTCGGCGGGCTCGCCGCGCTCACCGTCTCGGCCATGGTGCTGATGCGCGCGCTCTTCGATGTCGTGCTGATCGAGACGGTAGGGGTGGGGCAGTCCGAGACCGATGTCGCCGGCGCCGCCGACACGGTGGTGCTCTGCGTGCAGCCGGGCTCGGGCGACAGCCTGCAATTCATGAAGGCGGGCATCGTCGAGATCCCGCATGTCGTCGTCGTCACCAAGAGCGATCTCGGCGAGGCGGCCGAGCGGGCACGCGGCGATGCGCTGGCCGTGCTGGGCCTCGCCGGGCGGGCGGGTGAGGGCTGGCAGGTGCCGGTGCTTGCGCTCTCGGCGCTGAGGCGCGAGGGTGTGAGCGCGCTTGCCGAGGCGATCGACCGGCATTGGGCATCGCTCGAGGGGCGCCTCGCGGCTCTGCGCGCGGCGCAGGCGCGGCACTGGCTCGTCGAGGGTGTGCGCGAGAGCTGGGGCCGGGAAGGGCTGAAGCGGCTGGGCGAACCCGACCTCGCCCCGGCGGAATCGCCCTTCCGCGCGCTGGCACGGCTCGGGCGCAGCCTGCGCCGGGGATAAGCGAAGGGGAGGCGCCGGTGGGCGTGATCTATGTGGCGCGCAGCGTCAAATTCGGCAAATGGGCGAGCGATGTCGGGCTCAGCAAGCACGTCTTCAAGCTCGGCGTCGCTGAGGGCGACCCCAAAGAGGCCGCGGCGCAGGGCTGGGGCGGCGAGAACGACTGGACGATCCTCAGGAAGCGCGAAGTCGATGGGGTGACCGAGCAGGAGGCGATCGACCGCCTGCAGCGCAAGGAGAAGATGATCGACCCCACCTATTATCCGCGCCTGCGCGGCGCCGTGGGCGTCTTCAAGGTGCTGCCCGAGCATGTCGAGAACCACATCATCGTCTCGCGCACGCTCGCCGGCGAGAGCGACCGCATCGAGCTCAAGCTGAAGCCCGCCGATTTCGCCGACTACCTCATCCACAACGCGCTGCGCTGATGCGGTGTGCCGCGGCCGCTGAGGGGTGCGGTGCTATGATCCTCCGGGTGCGTCCTGGCCCACTGCGTCATTGAGGCAGCCAAGCGCTTTCCTCAATGATGTACATCGGTGGCGTAGTCGAGAGCCGAAGCCGTTGAATTCCGTCAGAAATTTGCCCAGCCCGGCTTCTTCGGCGTGAGCGTCGCGGCGCCGGCGGTGAGCGGCGCGTCGCTATCGTCGAGCGCCTCGAGCCGCAGCAGCACCAATCCCATCCCGTCGCGGCCGGAGCGCATCTCGCCCGCTTCCTCGGCGCCGCGCATCACCGGCGTGCCGGGCTCCGGCAGCGGGCCGTCGACGGCGACCGGTATCAGCCGCTTCTTGATCAGCGCCCGGTACTTGGTGCGCGCCGTGAGCTCCTGGCCGATATAGCAGCCCTTCTGCCAATCGACGCCGTTCAGCTCTTCAAATCCCGATTCCAGCAGGATCGACTTCTCGAGCACGAGATCGCGGCTGCCATCCGGCACGCCGAGCGAGAGGCGCAGCCGGTCGTATCGGGCCGCATCGGCGGTGGTGAAGCCCAGGCTCTCGAGCGGCGCCAGCTTGACGCCGCGCGGCAGCAGCAGGCGTGCGCCCAACGCCGGAAGCCGCGGATCGACATAGGCGACGCCGCCGGCAAACGGCACGGCCGCGCCCGGCTCTTCCGGCAGCCCCAGCAGGCTCAGCGCGTCGGCGCCGAAGGCGGCGGCGATCACATAGCGCTCGCCATTCTCGCCGAGGCTCACCTTGGCGCGCAGCCGATAGAGCGCCAGGCGCCGCTTCAGATCGGCAAGCCGTGCCGCCTCGGCGTCGAGGAAAAAAGCGTCGTCGAGCACAGTGATCATGAAATCGTGCAGGTATTTTCCCTGCGCGGTCAGCAGCGCCGCATAGATCGCGCGGTCGGCGGCGGCCTTCTCGACATCGTTGGAAACCAAACCTTGCAGGAAGGGGCGGCGATCCTCGCCCGAGATCTCCAGCGCCGCGCGCTCGGCGAGCAAGACGCAGAACCGCTCAGCCATCTCAAGTCTCTCCCGCATCGATTCGAGCAAGCGCATCTAGAAGTAAGGAAGGCCCGCAACCTTGGCAAGCGGCGGAACGGCGCTTATAACGCGGGCGACGCTTTCGCGCCGGAGGTAGCGCCCGCTCCCCCATGAGGATTCTCTTCGTCACCGGCACGCGGATCGGCGACGCGGTTCTGTCGACGGGGCTCCTCGCACACCTCGTCGAGCGCCATCCCGGCGCCCGCTTCACCATCGTCGCGGGGCCGGAGGCGGCGCCGCTGTTCGCTGCCGTGCCGGGCAAGGAGCGGGTGATCGCACTCGCCAAGCAGCGTCTCTCGCTGCACTGGCTCGCGCTCTATCGCCGCGTCGCCTGGCCTTCCTGGGATATCGTCGTCGATCTGCGCGGCTCGGCGCTTGCCTTCCTGCTGCGCGCGCGCGAGCGCCGAATGATGGGGAAGGGTGCCGCCGAGGAGCACCGCGTTCGCCAGCTCGCGCGGCTCTTCGGGCTCGAGCCGCCGCCCGCGCCGCAGCTCTGGACCGCGCCCGAGCACGAGGCGCGCGCGGCGGCGCTGCTGCCACCGGGAGCGCCGGTGCTGGCGATCGGCCCGGCTGCCAACTGGCCGGGGAAGCAATGGCCGGCCGAGCGCTTCGCCGAGCTCGCGCTTCGCCTCACCGGCCCCGGCGGCCCGCTGCCCGGCGCCCGCGTCGCCGTCCTTGCCGCGGCGCATGAGCGGGCGCAGGCGGCGCCGCTGTTGCGGGCATTGCCGCCCACGCGCCTCATCGACCTCGTCGGCCGCACCGATCTCCTGACTGCGGCGGCGGCGCTTCGCCGCGCCCGCCTCTTCATCGGCAACGATACCGGCATCATGCACATCGCTGCCGCCATGGGGACGCCGACCCTGGGCCTGTTCGGCCCCAGCCTCGAGCAGCATTACGCGCCTTGGGGGCCGCGCAGCGCCGTGGTGCGCACGGTGAAATCCTATGCCGAGATCGTCGGCGTGCCGGGCTATGACCACCGCCGCGCCGAGACGCATATGGACTCGCTCAGCGTCGAGGCGGCGGAGGCGGCGGCGCGGCAGCTCTGGGCGAGCGTCGAGGGCGAGGCCGCCTGATGCGGCTTTTCCAGGCCATGGCGGGCGCGCGGCATGGCGGCGCCGAAGCCTTTTTCGTGCGCCTCGCCATCGCGCTCGAGCGAGCCGGCCAGGAGCAGCGCGTGCTCATCCGCCGCGATGCCGAACGTGCGGCCGCGCTGCTCGAGGGCGGCGTGGCGCCGCTGC
The DNA here is from genome assembly GCA_035553515.1 of Allostellaceae bacterium. Classification (GTDB taxonomy): domain Bacteria; phylum Pseudomonadota; class Alphaproteobacteria; order ATCC43930; family CGMCC-115725; genus DAHUYF01. The sequence continues at coordinate 43,825 of DATNDG010000122.1, forward strand.
AGCTTCCCTTCGGCGGCCGGCTCGACCTCGCGACGCGATGGGGCTTCCGTCGGGCGCTGCGCAGCTATCCGCCCCGCGTCGTGCTCACCTGGATGAACCGGGCGACGATGCTTTGCCCGCGCGGCGATTTCGTGCATGTTGCCCGGCTTGGAGGCTATTACGATTTGAAATACTACCGCCGGTGCCATCACCTCGTCGCCAATACGCGCGACATCGCGGACTACCTCGTCGCCGGCGGCTGGCCGCGCGAGCGCGTGCATTACCTGCCGAATTTCGTCTCGGCTGCGCCGGCTCCGCCGGTGGAGCGCGCAAGCCTCGATACCCCCGAAGGCGTGCCGCTTGCGTTGGCGCTGGGACGGCTCCATCCGAACAAGGCGTTCGACATGCTGCTCTCGGCGCTGGCGCTGGTGCCGGAGGTCTACCTCTGGCTCGCCGGCGAGGGCGAGCTGCGCCAGACGCTTGCGCTCCAGGCGCGCGCGCTCGGCGTCGCTTCGCGCGTGCGCTTCCTCGGTTGGCGCGACGATACCGCGGCGCTGCTCGCGGCGTGCGACTTTCTGGTCTGCCCGTCGCGCCGCGAGCCGCTCGGCAATGTCGTGATCGAGGCCTGGGCCGCGAGCCGGCCGGTCGTGGCCGTGGCGAGCGAGGGCCCGCGCGCGCTCATCGCCGATGACGAGACGGGGCTCCTGGCGCCGATCGACGATGCGCGCGCGCTCGCCGGAGCAATGCGCCGCGTCGCTGCGGACGGGGCACTTCGCGAGCGCCTCTCTGCTGCCGGCCGCGCCGCCTATGACGCCGAGTTCTCCGAGGCGCGCGTCGTGACGCTCTACCGCGATTTCTTCGAGCAGGTGGCGCGCTGATGTGCGGCATTGCCGGTATCATGAGCGTCGACGGCGAGACGCCGTCTGCCACCGCGCTTCAGGCGATGTCGGCAGCGCTCGCCCATCGCGGCCCCGACGGCAACGGGCATTACCGCGCGGGTGATGTCGGCATGGTGCAGACGCGGCTTGCCATCATCGATCTCGCCACCGGCGATCAGCCGCTCTACGAGCCCGGCGGCGCCGCGCTCATGGCGAATGGCGAGATCTACAACTACATCGAGCTGCGCGCCGAGCTTGGCGGCATCGCCTTCTCGACGGGGTCGGATTGCGAGCCGCCGCTTCATCTCTATCGCCGCCACGGCCTCGACTTCACCGAGCGGCTGCGCGGCATGTACGCGATCGCGCTCCACGACCCCGCCGCGGGAAGGCTGGTGCTGGCGCGCGATCCCTTCGGCATCAAGCCGCTCTACTACACCGAGACGGCGAAGGGCTTCGCCTTCGCTTCGGAGCCGCAGGCGCTGATCGCCGGCGGGCTGTTGCCGGCGCAGCTCGTGCGCCAGGTGAGGAACGAGCTGCTGCAGCTGCAGTTCACCACCGGACGCGAGACCATCTTCGCCGGCATCCAGCGCGTGCTGCCGGGTGAGACCGTGGTGGTGATGAAGGGCCGCGTCGTTGAGCGCCGGCGCCGCGAGGCGCTGCCGGCCGAGCCGCCGCTCCCCGCGGAAGAAGCGCAGGCGCTGCGCGATTTCGACCGGGTGTTTGCTGATTCCGTGCTGCTGCATCAACGCTCCGACGTGCCTTATGGCATGTTCCTCTCGGGCGGCATCGACTCCTCGGCCGTGCTGGCGATGATGGCGCGGCTCAATGAGCGGCCGGTCAAGGCCTTCACCGTGGGCTTCACCACTGGCAATGTCGCCGATGAGCGCGAGCAGGCGCGCAGCATCGCACGTGCGCTCGGCGCCGAGCATGTCGAAGTGGAATTCCGCGAGGCCGATTTCTGGCGGCTGCTGCCGGAGATCGCCCAGGCGATGGACGATCCCGCCGCCGATTATGCCGTGCTGCCGACCTACAAGCTCGCAGCCGCGGCGCGCGACTCCGGCATCAAGGTGATCCTCTCCGGCGAGGGCGGCGACGAGCTCTTCGCCGGATATGGCCGCTACCGCAGCGTCATGCGGCCCTGGTGGATGGGCGGCAAGCTGCTGCGCGGGCGCGGCAATCTCGACAAGCTCGGCGTCCTGCGCGGCGATCTCGCCGGCTGGCGCGACGGCATTGCCGCGGCCGAGCTGCGCGGCGCAGGTTCCGGCCGCACCCGGCTGCAGACGGCGCAGGCGACCGATTGCGCCGATTGGCTCCCCAACGATCTTCTCGGCAAGCTCGATCGCTGCCTGATGGCGCACGGCGTCGAGGGGCGCACGCCCTTTCTCGATCCGCAGGTCGCGGCCTTCGCCTATCGGCTTCCCGACGAGCTCAAGGTGCGCCGCGGCATGGGCAAGTGGCTGCTGCGGCGCTGGCTGGCCGTGCATGTGCCGATGGCCGAGCCGCTGGCGAGGAAGCGCGGCTTCACCGTGCCGGTGGCCGACTGGATCGCGCGCCGTGGCGCGCAACTGGGGCCGCTGGTCGCGCGCCAGGCCGGCGTGCGCGAGATCTGCCTGCCGCAGGCAGTGGAGAAGCTCTTCCGCGAGGCGAGCGCGCGCCATGCCGGCTTTGCCGCCTGGACGCTGCTGTTCTATGCGCTCTGGCACCGGCACCACATCGAGCGGCTGCCGCCCGGGCCGGATGCCTTCGCCACGCTCGCCGCGCGCTGAACCGCTTCAGGCCACGAGCTGCCAGCCGACCTCCTCGCCGGCGAGGAACGGGTGCAACGGCCCTGCGCCGGTTGCGACCTCCTGCGGCACCCGCCAGGGACGCCGCGCCAGCGTGATCCGTTCCTCGTTCACCGGCAACCCGTAGAAGCGCGGGCCGTTCAGCGAGGCGAAGGCCTCGAAGCGGTCGAGCGCCTGTTCCTCGGCGAAGGTGCCGGCATAGATCTCCAGCGCCGCCGGCGCGGCGAAGATGCCGGCGCAACCGCAATCGCGCTCCTTGTCGGCGACCGGGTGCGGCGCAGTATCGCTGCCGAGGAAGAATTTCGGGCTGCCCGAGACCGCGGCGCGCCGCAGCGCCAGGCGATGCGTCTCGCGCTTGGCGACGGGCAGGCAGTACATATGCGGCCTGAGCCCGCCGGCGAAGAGCGCGTTGCGATTGATCAGCAGGTGATGCGGCGTGATGGTGGCGGCGAGATTGGCGCCGGCGCCGGCGACGAAATCGGCTGCGTCGCGCGTGGTGATGTGCTCGAGCACGATCTTGAGCTCCGGGAGCCGCCGCATCAGCGGCGTCAGCACACGCTCGATGAAGACCGCTTCGCGGTCGAACACGTCCACATCGGCGTCGGTCACCTCGCCATGAATGAGCAGCGGCATGCCGATCGCCGCCATGCGCTCGAGGACGCGCGCAACGCGCGCCATGTCGGTGACCCCCTGCGCCGAGTTGGTGGTGGCGCGTGCCGGGTAGAGCTTCACCGCGGCGAAGACGCCGCTGCGGTAGCCGCGCTCGATTTCGCCGGGGTCGCTGTCGTCGGTGAGATAGGCCGTCATCAGCGGCGTGAAGCGGCTCGCCTTGGGTAGCGCGGCCAGGATGCGCCGCCGATAGGCTTCGGCAGCTGCGACCGTCGTCACCGGCGGCACCAGGTTCGGCATGATGATGGCGCGGGCAAAGGTGCGGGCGGTGAATGGCAGGACCGCCTCCAGCATGGCGCCGTCGCGCAGATGCACGTGCCAGTCGTCGGGGCGTCGAAGGGTGATGCTCTCCATGGCCGCACTATGCCAGATCGCTTCCGCGGCGGGAAATCCTCAACCCCATCACCGCCCCGTGACGCTGCCCGGGGCGGTTGCTATATCTAGCCCGAACGCCTGCACTCGGAGGACGCTATGACCGCCTGCATCGTCGGCTGGGCCCATTCGCGCTTCGGCAAGCTCGAGGAGGATCTCGAATCGCTGATCGTCAAGGTGGCGGTCGATGCGGTCCACGATGCCGGCATGACGCCGCAGGACATCGACCAGATCTTCCTCGGCACGATGAATGCAGGCTTCCAACGCCAGGAGTTCCCATCCTCGCTGGTGCTGCAGGCCGATCCCGCCTTCCGCTTCAAGCCGGCGACGCATGTCGAGAATGCCTGCGCCACCGGCTCGGCGGCGATCCATCAGGGGCTCAATGCGATCGCCGCCAAGCGTGCGCGCAACGTGCTCGTGGTCGGCGTCGAGAAGATGACCGAAGTGACCGGAGCGCAGGTCGGCGAGATCCTGATCAAGGCCTCCTACATCAAGGAGGAGGGCGCGATCGAAGGCGGCTTCGCTGGCGTTTTCGGCCGCATCGCTCAGATGTATTTCCAGCGCTACGGCGACAAGTCGGACGCGCTCGCCCGCATTGCCGCCAAGAACCACAAGAACGGCTCGACCAATCCGCGGGCGCAGCTGCAGAAGGATCTGGGCTACGATTTCTGCCGCACAGTCTCCGACAAGAACCCGCTGGTGGCCGGGCCGCTCCGCCGCACCGACTGCTCGCTCGTCTCCGACGGCGCCGCGGCGCTGGTGCTCACCGATGTCGAGACCGCGCTCGCCTGCAAGAAGGCGGTGGTGTTCCGCGCCGCCGAGCATGTCAATGATTTCCTGCCGATGAGCCAGCGCGACATCGTCGCCTTCGAAGGCCCCGAGCGCGCCTTCCGCCAGGCGCTCGGCTCGGCCAAGATCGGCCTCGACGATCTCGGTTTCGCCGAGGTCCATGACTGCTTCACCATCGCCGAGCTGCTGATCTATGAGGCGATGGGCTTGACGCCGAAGGGGCAGGGCGAGCGGGCGATCGCCGAGGGCATAGTCGCCAAGGACGGCAGGCTGCCGATCAATCCCTCGGGCGGCCTCAAGGCCAAGGGACATCCGGTCGGCGCCACCGGGGTCTCGATGCATGTGCTCGCCTCGATGCAGCTCACCGGCACGGCCGGCGGCATCCAGGTCAAGGAGCCGCAGCTCGGCGCCGTCTTCAACATGGGCGGCGCGGCGGTGGCGAATTACGCCAGCGTGCTCGAGCGGCTGCGCTGAGCGGAGAGCGACGATGGGCGAGATCAAGGCGCTGGTGCTGCGCGAGGCCGAGGGCAAGGTGCGCGCGGCGATCGAACGCGTCGACGAGAGTTCCTTGCCGCCGGGCGAGGTGACGGTCGCCGTCGAATGTTCGACCCTCAACTACAAGGACGGGCTCATCCTGAACGGGCTTGGCCGTCTGGTACGGAATTATCCGCACGTGCCCGGCATCGATTTCGCCGGCACGGTCGAGCGCTCGGAGAGCCCCGACTGGAAGCCCGGCGACAAGGTGGTGCTCACCGGCTGGCGTGTCGGCGAGGTGCAATGGGGCGGCTACGCCGAGAAGGCGCGCGTGAAGGCGGCGCATCTCGTGCGGCTGCCGGAAGGACTCAGCGCCAAACGTGCCATGGCGATCGGCACGGCCGGCTTCACTGCGATGCTGGCGGTGATAGCGCTCGAGGAGCATGGGCTCGCGCCCAGCAAAGGCGAGGTGCTGGTGACCGGCGCCGCCGGCGGTCTCGGCAGCGTCGCGGTGGCGGTGCTGGCGAAGCTCGGCTATCGCGTCATTGCGTCGACCGGCCGTCCCGAGCAGCAAGACTTCCTCTCCGGGCTCGGCGCCGCGGGCTTTCTCGATCGCGCTGAGCTGGCGAAGCCACCGGCGCGGCCGCTCGATGCCGAGCGCTGGGCGGGTGCCGTCGATGCGGTCGGCAGCACGACGCTTGCCAGCCTGCTGACCCAGCTCAAATACGGTGCGAGCGTCGCCGCCTGCGGGCTGGCCGGCGGCAACGACTTGCCGGCGACGGTCATTCCCTTCCTGCTGCGCGGCGTCAATCTGCTCGGCATCGACAGCGTGATGTGCCCGGCCGAGCGGCGGCGCGCCGCCTGGTCGCGGCTCGCCCGCGACCTGCCGCTCGACAAGCTCGATGCGCTCACCGAAACGGTGCCGCTTGAGGCGCTGCCTGAGCTCGGCCGGAAGATCCTCAAGGGCGGCGTGCGGGGCCGCATCGTGGTTAATCTCCGCGGCTAGACGCGCCGGGACACGTGTTCGTTAAACTTTTATGAGATTCCGCGGAAAGCTGCCGGCAATTTAAGCAAGCGTTATCGCTTCGGCGCGAGGATGCGCCGAACAAGCGAATCGCTGGCAAAATGACCGAGTCGCCCAAACCCTCCGCCGCCATCCTGGTCGTCGACGACGACGAGGTGATGCGCGACCTGTTGCGGCGGGTCCTCGAGCGCTCGGGATTCGAAGTCGTGACCGCGCGCCACGGCCAGGACGGCGTCGACCGGTTTCGCGACCGCGCCGTCGACGTCACCATCACCGATATGGTCATGCCGGTAATGGACGGGCTTGAGATGATCCGGGCGCTGGTGGCGGAGCAGCCGAGCATCCGCATCATCGCAGTTTCCGGCGTCGATGACTGGGACAATTACTTGAAAGCGGCACGCGGCCTCGGCGCCAAGGCGGTGCTGCGCAAGCCGGTCAGCGGCAACGAACTGGTCAGCACCGTCCGGCGCGTGCTGAACGAGACCGGCGGATGAGGGGGGAGCGATGATGTCCGAAGCGAGCTATCTGCGGGGCACCGCCCAGCATCTCCGCGGCCGCGCGGAAACCGCGCGGCAGGAGCCGGTGCGCGCCCAGCTTCTGGCGCTCGCCGACTATTACGAGGGGATGGCCGAGGATTTCGAATTTCCCTCGCCGCTCGGGACCGAGGCCCGCATAGCTCCCGCTCGCTGACACGCATTCCACCGCCGCGTGGGCCGCGCCGACCCCGCGCCACGCCCCATTTTCGCAAAATTAACCGTCGCCTGCGAGGCTGGCCTTTGCGCTTTGGTTGGGCGCTGGCTCGCCTAACAAAGATTTTATTCTGATAATGCAAATAGATATGGAGATAACCTCAACCATCGCATATAGTGCTGCGTGGTAGGCGTTCAACCTCCTCGCGGGAACGCGCCAATGGGCGCGGGTAACCATGGCTGAAGCAGGATTGGACAGGCGTAGTCTGCTGCGCCTTCTCGGCAGCACCGTATTGGGGGTGGCGAGCCTCCGCATGGCGCCGGAGGCCTTTGCCGAACAGGTTGCGGCGCGCCGCGGCAAGCCGCACCTGATCGTGCTCGACCCCGGTCATGGCGGCATCGACCCCGGCGCGATCGGCTATAGCGGCGTCTACGAGAAGGAGATCGCGCTGGCGACCGCCCATGACGTGGCTCGCCGGCTCCAGGCGACGCGGCGCTACCAAGTCAAGATGACGCGCACCGACGACGAGTTCATACA
>DATNDG010000123.1:0-4681 GCA_035553515.1 Allostellaceae bacterium
CCCTGGTGCCGCCGCTCCGCGCCGATCCGTTGCGCTCCGATGGACCATCTCCGTCCTCCCCATCGGCTCCGATGCCGGTCTGGTGCCGGCAAGCTTATCATTGGCATCAAATATCTGATATCAGAAATACCAGAATAAGCCCAATTTCCGGTGCAGTGGGCCGGGGCCGCTTCCACAAAACGGCGAGCCGAGGGGTGGCGCTAAAGCGCGCTCCGAGTGAAGAACGCTGGACAGACGGGCGTGCGTCCTTCGACATGCGCCCTTCGGGCGCAAGCTCAGGATGAGGCAGATTTCTTTGTGCCACCAAGAACTTACCTCATCCTGAGCTTTGTCGAAGGACGCAAGCCGGACCTGCAGCTAATGGCTTGCCGCAAGCGTAAGGCGGCCGCCGTCAGCCTTTGCCGAGCAGCGCCGGCACCTCGGCGAGGGTCTTGATCTCCGCGTCGGGCGCGCCGGGGAGGCGTTCGCGGCGCTGGCCGTAGCGGTTGCACCAGACGACGCGCATGCCGAAGGCCGAGGCCGCATGCGCATCCCAGGCATTGGAGGATTGGAAGGCGATCGCCGCCGCGTCCATTCCCAGGCGGTCGAGCGCCAGCTGATAGACCCGTGGATGCGGCTTGTAGTGGCCCGCCTCCTCGACCGACAGCACCGCGTCGAGCAGCGGACCGATCCCGGCGCTTTTGACCGCCGCCTCCAGCATCGGCGGCGAGCCGTTCGACAGGATGGCGAGGCGATATCCTGCGCGCTTCAGCGTCTCGAGCACGCCCGGCACCTCGGGAAAGGTTTGCAGCTCCAGATAAAGCTGCATCAGCCGGTCGCGCAGCGCGGAATCCGCGATCCCCAGCGTCTCCAGTGCAAAGTCGAGCGCATCGCCGGTCACCTGCCAGAAATCGGCGTGGCGGTTCTGCAAGCCGCGGAGCCACGAATAGGCGAGCTGCTTGTCGCGCCACAGCGCGGTGAGCGGCGCCGCCTTGTCCTTGGGGATTCCGGGGCAGCGCGCCGCCGCGCTGGCGAAGTCGAAGAGCGTGCCATAAGCGTCGAAGACGCAGGCGCGGATGCCGGAAATCTTCGTTGCCATGTCTGCCCTCCTGCGCCCTTGCTGTCGCGCGAGGTCATGCGCGGCGCCGGGGCGGCGGTCAAGAGGAGAGGGACGGCAGTTCCGGCGCTGCGTCCTTCGACATGCGCCCTTCGGGCGCAGCTCAGGATGAAGAAAATTCTTTATGACACAAAAAAATTTACCTCATCCTGAGCGCGAGCGCAGCGAGCAGTCGAAGGACGCACGTCCGTCCGTCCCATCGCCTTCCTGGCACGCTCTCGATGATCAGCTCTCCGGCGCCCGGACGAAGCACATGACGCCGAGCGCCGGCATCCAGCAGGCGATGGCGCGGCCGGTGGGATTGTCGGTGCGCTGCAGGATGCGGGACGGAGCGACATCCTCCCAATACCCTTCCTTCAGCCCGAACTGGCGGCCGATGAAAACCTGGTAGCCGTCGCCGACGGTGCGGTACTCGACCATCCGGCAATCCGCCTCGGCGCAGCAGCTGTCGCCGCGCAGCGGATCGCGCAGGCTCTTGAACCAGGGCGCAAGCGTCGGATCGGCATTGTCGGGCGGTTGCGCCTCAGCGGGTCCGAGCGCGAGCCCCACGCCGAGCAATGCGACAAGACTGAGGCGCAGGCGGAACGGGACGCCGCATCGGCGATCGCAAGGCGCCATGGCTACCCTCCGGCGCGGTCGCTCCCCCACCGATCGATGCTGCCTCAGCCTGCCGCGTCCGGCAAGCCGGCAGCGGGCCGCTCGCCGGCCGCGGTCGAGCGGAGCCGGACATGAAACCGTCGCCCGCCGGTGCTGTTGAAGGGGTAGAGGCTTTCAAAAGAGGGAGCTCGGGATGAGTGGCCGGTCGCGGCTTGCCGCCGCGCATCGCCGGCTTGGTGCGTCGCTGCTCAAGGAGCCGCCGCCGCTCCGCGCCGTCGCCGATCGACGATATTATCGCTGGCTCATCGTCGGCACCGTCTGCATCGGCGCCTTCATGGGCCAGGTCGATGCCAGCATCGCGCAGCTCGTGCTGCCGGAGCTGGAGCGCGAGTTCGACCGGGGTCTCGCGGCGATCAGCTGGGTGTCGTTGGCCTACCTCCTGGCGCTTGCCGTCTTCCTGCCGGTGTTCGGACGGCTCGCCGACCTCTATGGAAGGAAGCTGCTCTACAGCGCCGGCTTCCTGCTCTTCATCCTGGGCTCGGCGCTCTGCGGCGCCGCCGATGATTTTTCCATGCTGGTGGGCTTCCGCGTGCTGCAGGCGATCGGCGCGGCGCTGCTGCAGGCGAACAGCATCGCCATCGTGGTGAGCGCGGCGGGGCGGCGCTATCGCGGCCGCGCGATCGGAGTGCAGGCGGCGGCGCAGGCGATCGGGCTCAGCGCCGGACCGGCGATCGGCGGCGCGCTCATCAGCGCGCTGAGCTGGCGCTGGGTCTTCTGGATCAATGTGCCGGTGGGCGCTGTGGGCGCGCTGCTCGGCTGGCTCGTGCTGCCGCAGACGCAGGACGTGCCGCGCCGGCGTCCCTTCGACTGGCAGGGCGTGCTGCTGCTGGCGCCGGGGATCACCGCGCTGCTGCTGCTGATCACGCAAGGCCGCGAGTGGGGCGTGGGCTCGCCTGTCTTCATCGGCTGCGGGGTGGCGGTGCTTTCCTTGCTGCCGCTCTTCGTCCGGCGCGAGCGCTGCTTCAAGTCGCCGCTGCTCGATCTGAAGCTCTTTCGCCTGCGCGCCTTCTGGGCCGGCAACGTCGCGGGGCTGCTCTCTTATGCGATGCTGTTCGGGCTCTTCTTCCTCATGCCCTTCGTCTTCATGCGCGGATATCGCGAGAGCGCGCTCGAGGCCGGCATCCGGCTCGCGGCGGTGCCGGCGGCGCTGGGCGCGCTCTCGCCGCTGGCGGGCGCGCTGCATGACCGGATCGGCCCGCGCCGCCTCACCGGCATCGGCATGGGCCTCTGCCTCCTGGCCTTCCTCACGCTCGCTTGGCTCCTCGACGGCAGCCGGGAGAACCTCGTCTTCGTGATGGCGGCGCTGGTGCTGTTCGGCCTCGGGCTCGGGCTCTTCACCTCGCCCAACAACAGCGCTGTCATGGCCGCGGCGCCGAACAATCGCATCGGCCAGGCGGGCGGCATCCTCAACGTGATGCGCTCCTTCGGCACCAGCCTCGGCGTCGCCGCCGCCTCGGCGATGCTCGCCTGGCGCTTGGGCATCCTGACCGGGCATGCCGGCGACACGCTGCATGCGCCGCCCGCGGCGCTGCTCTCAGCCTCGCGCGACGCCGCCTTCATGTTCGCGGGCTTCGCGCTCGCCGCATCCGGCCTCTCCTGGCTGCGCCCCGAGACGTTGCACCGTGCCGATCCGCGCCGCGAGGTGCCGACGCTGGCGCCGTGATAGGCGGGCGTGCCGACGCTTGCCTCATTGCGCGCAACCGTCGGACGATCCTGGTGGTCTCGACGGTACGCTTGTAACAGTCTTGCCTACCAAATGGTACGCGGCTTAAATGGCGCCCGCCGCTCGCCGCAGTGACGAGCGGACAAGAAATCGATGGGGAACGTCCGTGCCATTCCCGGAGGAATTCATCCGCTGGATAGAACAGGAGCAGGCCCGATTGCAGACGGAGCTGAAAGAGATGGAATCCGGCTGCCGGAGCGTCTCCCGGGTGAGTGGCGGCGTCGTTATCGATATAACCCGCGATGAGGCTGCCCGCGTCCGCAAGCACCTCGCCGACCTTCAGCATGTTCTGAAGAAGCACCGCGAGGGGTAGGGACTAACGATGTTGGATGCCCAGCATTACCGCGCGCATGCGACCCAGATGCGGAAGTTCGCCGCCGAAGCGCCGAACCCGACGATGCGCGAGGAATGCCTGAGGCTTGCCGCCGAATATGACAAGCTGGCCGACCGGGCGTCCGAGAGGCAGGCCGGCACTTAGCCGCGGGTTCTCTCTTCGCCTCCGCTGCACGCGGAAAATTGCGCCGCGGCTGGAGAGGGGCGGGACCCCTCCGGCCGCGGCGCTCGGGCAAACTTATAAAAAGATGAAATGAACCAGCCCGCTCGGACGATCAGATGCCGATGGCGAAACTGGCGGCGAGCCCGGCAAAGGTGAAGCAGAGCGCGAGGGCGCCATCGAGATCCAGCCCAAGCGAAGCCAGGCGGCGCATCGAAATATCGGACATGGTGTTTTCTCCTCTCTCGTGAGCGGTGTCCCCGAGAGGGAAGCGCCGCGATGGGAGAAGAATGGGCCACGGCAATTAAATCCGAGTAAAAATCACCCGAAGCATCGCAGATTTACTTATACAATTTAGCAAAAGACTTGGGCTTATTTATCTAAAATTGCAGCGATCAGACCGCGTCCGGCGCTGGCTGCTGCCGGCAAACGGGATGACCGTCCTCGCATCGATGTCCGGACTTCATTGCTTCGATGAGCCCGCAGGCTGCGCGCGCCCCTGGCTCGACCATCGCGCGCGCCTTCGCGGTCGCCGCGTCAGCCCGCTGCGCCATGGACCGATGCGCCGGCAATCGAGATCCGACACCGCCCTCTGCGCGTTTCAGCCCATTTCGTAAGGCTGTTTTGCCTTGGTCCGGCGGTCCAGCCGTTCCGCGCTCTCTCGGCAGATGATCGAAAGTTCGTGAAGGTTCTGCGCCTCGAACGCATCGCC
>DATNDG010000124.1:0-60903 GCA_035553515.1 Allostellaceae bacterium
TCATCTGCTTGGGGCCAAAGGCGAAGGGCTCTACCTCCTGACGGGATGCGTGACATCGCCCAGCCTTGCGGCCGACATCGACGCGCTCGCGCAGGCCTTCCCGGGCTTGCGCTGGCATCAGTGGGAAGCGCTCCATCGCGACAATGAGCGCGCGGCAGGGCACGCTGCCTTTGGTAGGACGCTTGATCTCGTGCTCGATTTCAGCAAGGCCGACGTGATTCTCGCGGTCGAGAGTGATTTCCTCACCGCAACGCCGGGCCATTTGCGTTACGCGCGCGATTTCGCCGCGCGCCGTCGCGCCGACGAGGTCGGCGCCAAGATGAGCCGGCTCTACGCGATCGAAAGCACGCCGACGCTCGCCGGAGCGAAAGCCGATCACCGGCTGTTGCGCTCGCCGCGAGAGATCGCGGCCGCACTCCGCTTTATTGCCGCGGAGCTTGGCGCGGGGCCGCACGAGACATCGGCGGGATTGCCGGCAGACGCGGCTCTCCTGAAGGCCATCGCCGAAGATCTCCGGCAGCATCATGGCCGGGCTCTCGTCCATGCTGGCCGCGAGCAGACTGTCGAGGTCCACGCGCTCGTTCACGCGATCAACGGCGCGATCGGCGGCTTCGGAGAGACGCTGCACGCAATCGAGCCGGTCGAAGCGCAGCCAACCGGGCACGTCGCGTCGCTCGCTGCGCTGGTGCAGGACATGGGCGCCGGCAAGGTGGATACGCTGCTGATCCTCGGCACCAACGTCGTCTATACCGCGCCAGCCGATCGCGATTTTGCCGCGGCGCTCGCCAAGGTGCCGTTCTCGGTCTATCTCGGCGAATACGCCGACGAGACGGCGGCGAAATGCGAATGGCACGTGCCGCAGGCGCATGAGTATGAGGCGTGGAGCGACGCTCGCGCTCATGACGGCAGCGTCACCATCTTGCAGCCGCAAGTGCGCCCCCTTTATCAGAGCCGCTCGGCACAGGAGCTGCTTGCCCTGCTGCTCGGCGACACCGCGCCCGACGGTTACGCGCGGTTGCGCGCCCATTGGCAGCAGGCGCATGGCAGCGGCCATTTCGAGAGTTTCTGGCACGCGGCGCTGCGTCGCGGCATCGTCGCCGGGAGCGCCGCGAAGGAGGTCAAGGTCTCGTTGCGGCCTGATTTCCTTGCTGCGCTGCCGCGCGCGCCGACGCCGCCGGCCGGCGGGCTCACCCTGCTCTTCCGCCCGGATATCGGACTATGGGACGGCCGTTTCGCCGATAATGGCTGGCTCCAGGAGATGCCGCGTCCCTTCACCCGGCTCACCTGGGACAATGCGGCGATGATCGCGCCGAGCACGGCGGAACGGCTCGGGCTCAACGAAGGCCGCATGGTCGAGATCGCTCTCGGCGGACGCAAGCTCAGCGCGCCCGTCTTCATTCTGCCGGGTCAGGCGCCCGACTGCGTCACCTTGCCGCTCGGCTATGGCCGCAGCCGCACCGGTCCCGTTGGTAGCGAGGTTGGATTCAACGCCTATCTGCTGCGGGCGAGCGACACCCAGTGGGAGGCGTCCGGTGCCGCTCTCAAGCGGCGCGACGCACAGCATGTCTTCGCGCCGGAGCAGCTCTATGCCGAGACGGCCGGTCGCGACCTCCTCCGCGACGGCGATCTCGCCGCCTTTCTCGCGCATCCGGATTTCCTTGAGCACAAGGAGGCGGACGAGACGCTCTATCCGGAACATCGCTATGTCGGCGTCGCCTGGGCGATGAGCATAAGCCTCAATTCCTGCATCGGCTGCCAGGCCTGCGTTGTCGCCTGCCAGGCGGAAAACAACATCCCGGTCGTCGGCAAGGATCAGGTCCACCAGGGGCGGTTCATGCACTGGCTGCGCATCGATCGCTATTATTCCGGCGGCCTCGACGAGCCCAAGACTGCGTTCCAGCCGGTCCCGTGCATGCATTGCGAGAACGCGCCCTGCGAGGTGGTGTGCCCGGTGCAGGCGACGGTGCACGATTCCGAAGGCCTCAACGTCATGGTCTACAACCGCTGCGTCGGCACGCGGTTCTGCTCCAACAACTGCCCCTACAAGGTCCGGCGCTTCAATTTCTACAGCTACAGCAGCCGAGACCCGCGGCCACCTGCCTCGTGGAATCCCGAAGTGACGGTGCGCGACCGCGGCGTGATGGAGAAATGCACCTATTGCATACAGCGCTGCCGCGCGGGTTTGATCGACGCCGATCGCGACAACCGGCCGATCGAGGATGGCGAGGTGGTGACCGCCTGCCAGCAGGCGTGCCCGACCCAGGCGATCGTCTTCGGTGACCGCAACGACAAGAAGAGCGCCGTTGCCAAGCGCAAGGCGAGTCCGCTCGACTACACGCTGCTGGACGAGCTGAACACCCGGCCGCGCACCAGCTACACCGCCGAGATCCGTAATCCGAACCCCGCTTTCGGCAAGGAGAACGCGTGAGCGACGCGCCGCAAGAGCAGGGCTACGCGCCGATGCTGTCTCCGGGGCTTACCCTCGCTTCGGTCAGCACGCAGGTCAGCGACATCGTGCTGAAACCCGGCGCACCACGCTGGTGGTGGGTCGGATTCGGCATCTCCTTCGCCCTTTTCGTACTGCTGGTGATTGCCGTGTGCTGGCTCTTCATCAATGGCATCGGCATCTGGGGCGTCGAGATTCCTGTCGCCTGGGGCTTGGCCATTGCCGAGTATGTGTGGTGGATCGCGCTCGCGAGCGGCGGCACCATCGTCTCGGCGCTGTTCTATCTCACCCGCTCCGAATGGCGCTCGGCAACGAACCGCATCGCTGAGACGATGATGCTTTGCGCGGCCGCCTCGGCCGGCGTCATGCCGATCCTGCATCTCGGACGGCCGGGCCTATTTTACTGGATCTTCGCCTATCCCAACGTGATGGGCATCTGGCCTCAATTCCGCAGCCCGCTGCTGTGGGATTTCGTGTGCGTCATCTGCTACATCATCATGTCGATCTTCTTCTATTACCTCGGCGCGCTGCCCGACCTTGCGACCGTCCGCGATCGGGCGCGGACGCGGACGAAGCAGATCTTCTATGGCGTTCTGGCGCTCGGCTGGCGCGGCTCGGCGCGGCATTGGGCGATCTACAAATCCGCCTATTCCATCACCGCCGCGATCATGGCGCCGATGGTCATCTCGGTGCACAGCGTGGTCGGTCTCGACTTCGCCGGCGGTCTCACGCCCGGCTGGCATTCGACGCAATTCCCGCCCTACTTCTTCTTCGGCGCGGTCGTCTCTGGCCTCGCGCTGGTGATCATGCTCACCGTGCTGGTGCGCTGGGGTTATGGCCTGCACGATATCATCACCGAGCGGCACCTCAATATCCTCGGCAAGGTGATGCTCACCGGCAGCCTGATGCTGAGTTATTCCTATGCCTGGGAGGCGTGGGGTCCGTTCTACGGCAGCGATGTCGCCGAACGCACGATGTTCCTGGAACGCGTCTTCGGCCTCTACGCCGGCACCTTCTGGGCCAAGACCATACTCAATGCCTTCATCCCGCAGCTCCTCTGGATCCCGTGGGTGCGTCGCCGCCCCGTGCCGCTCTTCCTCATCTCGACCGGCATCATCGTCGGCATGTGGCTCGAGCGATTCGTCATCGTCATCACCTCGCTTCATCGTAATTACACTCCCGCCATGTGGGGGAACTTCTTCCCCACCTTCTGGGATTGGGCGACGCTCGCCGGCTCGATCGGCCTCTTCCTCACACTCTTTTTCCTCATCCTGCGCATCATGCCCATCGTCTCGCTCGCCGAGATGCGCGAGCTCATCCACAGAGAAAAAGGCGCATGAGCGACGAGCAACTCCACGGCGTCATGGCCGAGTTCCGCGACTCCGGCGACATCGTCGCGGCAGCGCGGCGGCTTCATCTCAACGGATTCCGGCGGATCGAAGCCTATTCGCCCTTCCCGCTCGAGGAGCTCGACCGCGAGCTCAATCCAGGGCGGCGGCCCTGGGTTCCGATCCTGATCTTCCTCGGCGGCCTGGTCGGCGCCTGCTACAGCTATTTCCTGCAATACTGGGCGGCGGTCATCAATTATCCGATCAACGTCGGCGGCCGGCCCTATAACAGTTGGCCGGCCTTCACCGTCTCGTCTTTCGAAGTGACCGTGCTGTTCGCAGTCGCGACGGCGTTCTTCGGGTTCCTGCTCTTTTGCCGGCTGCCGCTGCTCTATCACCCGGCCTTCAATGCGCCGGATTTCGACCGCGCATCGCAGGATCGCTACTTTCTCTGTGTCGAGTCGCGCGATCCGCGCTTCGACGCCGATAGGCTGCGCGAGCTCTTCCAGCATTACGGCGCGGTGCGCATTTCCATGGTGCCGACATGAGGGCTGCGGCAATGCTGCTGGTGGCGACCGCCTTCGCGCTCGGCGCCTGCGACAACATGGCAAACCAGCCGAAGCGGCTTCCCTACGAGGTCTACCCGGGACAGAAGCCCGGGGTCGCGAGAGCCGCGCCTCCGGCGCATATCGTCGCGCGCGACGAGGGGCCGGCGCCGAGCCCGCCGGCCGTCACCCCGGCGCTGCTCGCGCGCGGGCAGCAGCGCTTCAACATCTACTGCGCGCCGTGCCACGACCGTGCCGGCTATGGCGACGGCATGATCGTGCAGCGCGGGTTTCCGCACCCGCCGTCCTATCACAGCGAGCGCCTGCGCGACGCGCCGAATCAGCATTTTTACGACGTCATCACCAATGGCTATGGCGCGATGTTCTCCTACGCCAACCGCGTGGCACCCAAAGACCGCTGGGCGATCGTCGCCTATATCCGCGCGCTTCAGGCGAGCCAGGATGCGCGGGTTGCCGATGTCCCTGCCGATCAGCGGAGCGCGCTGAAATGAGCGGCGCCTGGACGAAACCGCGTCTCGTCGCGCTCCTCGCCATGCTGCTCGGCGGTGCCGGCTGCATCGCCGGCGCGCTCATCGACGGGCGCGCCTTTTTCCCAGCCTGGCTTTCCGCATTCGTTTTCTGGATGAGCGCGCCGCTCGCCGCCGTCACGCTGGTGCTGGTGCATGATCTCACTGGCGGACGCTGGATGGCGACGGCCCGGCCGGTGCTCGAAGCGGCCGCAGCGCTGATGCCGGTCAGCACCATCGCCTTCCTGCCGATCCTTGCCGGGCTGGGCGACCTCTACACCTGGTCGGCACCCGGTGCGCCCGGCCTCGGCAACGCCTTCTATCTCAACGACACCTTCTTCGTTGTCCGTTACGTCGTGTTCTTCGTGGTATGGAACGGCGCGGCGCTCTGGGCTGTGGCGGCGCCGCGCGACGGCGCGCTCGGTGTGACGCCCGCTCTCTCCTGGATCAGCGCGCTCGGCCTGCTCCTGCTCGCGTTCTCGGTGACCTTCGCCTCCTTCGACTGGGTGATGTCGCTGGAGCCGCGTTTCTGGTCGTCGATGTTCGGCATGCTCTTCGGCGCCGGCGAGTTCGTCACCGGGCTCGCGCTGCTGCTGCTGATCCTCGCGTTGCGCCCGCCTTCAGAGGCCGTTGCGCTCTCTTGCCATCGCGACCATGTCGCCGATCTCGCCGCCATTCTGCTCGCCACCACGATCTTCTGGTCCTACACGGAATTCATGCAGTTCCTCATCATCTGGGAAGAGAATCTGCGCGGCGAAATCCCCTGGTACCTGTACCGGATGGCCGGCGCCTGGCAAGGCGTGATGTATGCCATCGCCGGGGCAGGGTTCTTCATTCCGTTCTTCGTCCTGGTCTGGACGCCGAGCAAGCGCAACGGCGCCATCGTTGCAAGCGTGACGGCGCTGATGCTGCTCGCCCATCTTCTCCATGTCTGGTGGCTCATCCTGCCGGAATTCCCGAGGAGCGGCTTCGGCTGCATCGAGGTGGCGGCGTTCTTGGCGCTGGGCGGGCTCTGGATGCTGCTGTTCCTCTTCCGTCAAGCCCATCCGCGGCTGCTGCCGCAGCGCTCGCCGCGCCCGGCCGAGGAGGGTCAGCATGGCTGATTTCGAGGAACGGGTGCTCGACAATCCCAACACGGCCTATGAGACGCAGGATGTGCGGCTGATGGTGGTGGGCGTTCTGGCCCTTCTCATCCTCGCCTTGCTGGTGATCGTGCCGCTCATTCTGCGCGGTGCCTATCCTGCCGCGCTTGCCGACGCCAACCGCAAGCAGACGGTCATTCCACCCTCGCCGCTGCTGCAGACGGCCCCGGCGGCCGATCTGCGTGCGTTCCGTGCCGAGGAAGAAGCGCGGCTCGACAGCTATGGCTGGGTGGACCGAGATAAGGGCATCGTCCACATCCCGATCGCCCGGGCGATGAAAGAGGTCGTCGCCAAGGGCATTTCCGGCTTCCCCAAGGCGACGCCATGAAGTCAGGCTTTATCGTGGCGCTGCTGCTCTGGGCGAGCCTCCCTGTCGCTGCGGGCGCGGCCTCGTCGCTGACGCCGCAGCAACTCGCCGGCCTCGCGTTCCGGCAGGAGCCGGGCGCAAAGCTGCCGCTCGGCGTTTCTCTCGTCGATGAAGAGGGGCGCAAAGTGCAGCTCGGCAATTTCTTCGCCGGCCGGCCGGTATTGCTGGTCTTCGATTATCTGCGCTGCCGGACGCTGTGCGGCTTCGTGCTGGGCGATCTCGCGAGCGCGCTCTCGCATGTGCCGCTTCGCTCCGGCCGCGACTTCAGCGTGGTCGCGATCAGCATCGACCCGCGCGATACGCCGGCCGACGCGCGCGCGGCCAAGTCGCGCTATCTCGCCCGCTATGGCCGGCCGGGTGCCGCAGGCTGGCATTTCCTGACCGGCACGCAAGCCGCAGTGCGTCGCATCGCCGACGTCGCCGGTTTCCGCTACCGGTATGACGCGGAGAGCCGGGAATTCGCCCATCCGGCGGGAGTGGTCGTCGTCGGAGCGGATGGGCGGATCGCGCGCTACATCCTCGGCATCGGCTATCGGCCGCTCGATCTGCGGCTCGCGCTCACCGATGCGGGGCAGGGGGCGATCTCATCGCCGACAGCCGACCTGCTGCTGCTCTGTTTCCACTACGATCCCGCGAAAGGCCGCTACGACGCGCCGGTCATGACGGCGATGCGGATCGCGGGCGGGCTCACGCTTCTCGGCATCGTCGCCATGGTCGCGATGCTGAGCCGGACGAAGGCGAGATAGCGCCGTGCAGTGGCTTCCCTTCTGGCCGCCGGACGCGTCCAACACGGCGGCGAGCATCGACAAGATCTTCATCGGCGAGCTCTCGCTTTCGCTGGTCATCCTCTGCTTCGTCTTCGGCATGATGATCGTGTTCGGGGTGCGCTACCGCCGCAACAGCGCCGCCGACCGCAGCAATCTCGTCAAGAAGACCTGGCACTGGGAGCTCACCTGGACGACCGGCAGCCTCGCGGTGTTTCTGGCGCTCTTCGTCTGGGGAGCCAACATGTATCTCTGGCTCTACGAGCCGCCGCGGCATCCGGGTCTCGAGATCTATGTCGTTGCCAAGCAATGGATGTGGAAGGCGGAGCATCCGGGCGGTCAGCGCGAGATCAACGAGGTGCATCTGCCGGTCGACAAGGTCGTCCGGCTCCTCCTCACTTCCGAAGACGTGATCCACGATTTCTTCGTGCCGGCCTTCCGCGTGAAGCACGACGTTCTGCCGGGCCAGTACCAGACCTTGTGGTTCAAGCCGACCGAGACCGGCCGCTTCCGCCTCGAATGTGCGCAATATTGCGGGACGCAGCACGCGCACATGATCGGCGACATCGTGGTCCAGAGCCAGGCGGATTACGCGCGATGGCTCAGCCAGCAGGGCGTGCACAAATCCCTGGCGCAGCAGGGCGAGCAGCTCTTCCGCTCCTTTGGTTGCAGCGGCTGCCACGGCGCCAACAGCACTGTGCACGCGCCCTCTCTCACCGGGCTCTACGGCCGCGTCGTCCACCTGCAGGACGGCACGACCACGACGGCCGACGAGCGCTATCTGCGCGACTGCATCCTGCTTGGCGCGAGTCATATCCAGGTGGCGGGATATCCGCCGATCATGCCCTCCTTCGCCGGCCAGATCGGCGAGGACGATCTGATGAAGCTCGTCGCCTACATCCAATCGCTCTCCCGCCAGCAGCAGGCCTCGCCATGACCGCCATCGCCGCCGACCTGCCGACCAGCTACCTAACCGAGGAGCACACGATCGCCTCCTGGCTCCTCACCAAGGACCACAAGCGGATCGCCCTGCTGTTCTTCGCCTCGATCACCTTCTTCTTTTTCATCGGCGGCATCGGCGCGATGCTGATCCGGCTGCAGCTCCTCAGCCCTTACGGCCTCCTGCTGCAGCCCGACATGTACAACCGCATGTTCACCATGCACGGCATCGTCATGGTGTGGTTCTTCCTCATTCCGTCGATCCCGGCGACGCTCGGGAACTTCCTGATCCCGCTGATGATCGGCGCGCATGATTTGGCGTTTCCGCGGCTCAATCTCGGCAGCTGGTACGTCTTCAACCTGTCCGGCCTTTTCCTGCTCTACACGCTCTTCGTCGGCGGCGTCGACACCGGCTGGACCTTCTATACGCCCTATTCGACGCTCTTCGCCAATGGGCATGTCATCGGCGCGGCGGTGGCCGTCTTCGTGAACGGCTTCTCGAGCATCATGACCGGACTCAATTTCGTCGTCACCATTCATCGCCTGCGCGCACCGGGGATGACCTGGATGCGGCTGCCGCTCTTCGTCTGGGCGATTTACGCGGTGAGCATCGTCATGCTGCTGGCGACCCCGGTGCTGGCCATGACCTTGGCCTTGGTCGCGCTCGAGCGCTTCATGGGAGTCGGTGTGTTCGATCCCGCGCTGGGCGGCGATCCGCTGCTCTTTCAGCACATGTTTTGGTTCTATTCGCATCCTGCCGTCTACATCATGATCCTGCCGGCCATGGGCGTGGCAAGCGAGCTCATCGCCTGCTACGCGCGTCGCCCGGTATTCGGCTATCGCGGCATGGCCTATGCGATCATGGGCATTGCGGTCATCAGCTTCTTCGTCTGGGCGCACCATATGTTCACCGCTGGAATCTCGGTCTATGCGGCGGTCGTCTTCTCGCTGATGACGTTCTTCGTGGCGGTGCCTTCGGCGATCAAGGTCTTCAACTGGACGGCCACGCTGCACAAGGGACGGATCAGTTTCGACGCCCCGATGATTTATGGGCTCGGCTTCGTCGGCCTCTTTACCATCGGCGGGCTCACCGGATTGATGCTCGCGACGCTCCCGGTCGACGTGCATGTGCACGACACCTATTTCGTCATCGCCCACTTTCATTACATCATGGTGGGCGGCACGGTCAGCGCGTTTTTCGGCGGGCTGCATTTCTGGTGGCCGAAGATCACCGGCCGGCGTTATCCCGAAATGTGGGCGCGCGGCGCGGCGATCCTGACCTTTCTCGGCTTCAACCTCACCTTCTTCCCGCAATTTATCCTGGGCTATCTCGGCATGATGCGGCGCTACTACGCCTATCCGCCGGCCTTCCAGGAGTGGAACGTGCTGTCCTCGGCGGGCGCGTCGATCCTCGCCGTCGCCTATGCGCTGCCGCTCTTCTATCTCGGTTGGTCGCTCCTCTGGGGCGAGCGCGCATCGGCCAATCCCTGGGGTGCCACCGGGCTCGAATGGAGCACGAGCTCGCCGCCGCCCAAGGAGAATTTCGCACGCACGCCGGTCGTGAAGGCGGCACCCTATCAATACAATCCCGAGGATGGGAGCTTCGTCTCGCAAGATGGCGTCGCCCATGCGTAGTCTTGCTCCCGAGCCGCAATTCGCCACGCTCGAGCAGCAGACCGAGACCGCGCAGCTCGGCATGTGGGTCTTCATCGCCACCGAAGTGATGTTCTTCGGCGCGCTGATCTTCACCTACTACATCTACCGCCTGATCTATTGGGAGCAGTTCCGGCTCGCCGCGGCAGATACCAAGATCCTGCTCGGCGCCATCAATGTCGCGATCCTGCTCACCAGCAGCCTCACCATGGTGCTGGCGGTCAACGCCGCCAAGGAGGGGCGGCAGCGGGCGCTTCTCGTATTGTTGCTGGTAACGGCCGCGCTCGGCTTCTGCTTCCTCGGCGTTAAAGGCTACGAATACGTGCAGGATTACAATTCAAGCACGGTTCCGAGCGTCAACTTCCTGTTCAAATCAGGCTATCACTCGCCGGCCGAGCTTTTCTGGATTTTCTACTTTATCGCGACGGGCTTCCACGCGGTGCATGTGACGATCGGCATCGGCGCCATCCTGGTGATGAGCTGGCACGCCCGGCGCGGGCGGTTCTCGCCAAACTACTATTCGCCGCTCGAAGTGCTTGGGCTCTATTGGAGCTTCGTCGATACCGTCTGGGTCTTTCTTTTCGCCGCGATATATCCGCTCGGGCGCGCCATCACATGACGAAGAAGCCCGAGCCGATCCTGCCCTATGTCATCGCCTGGCTGGTACTCATGCTGCTGCTGGGCCTGAGCGTGCTGAGCGCCTACCTGGACCTCGGCTTCTTTCATCCGTTCGTCAATTTCGGCATCGCCGCAGTGCAGGCGGCGATCATCTTCCTGGTGTTCATGCGGCTGCGCGGGCCGCCGTCGCTCAAATGGGTGTTCGCCGGCGGCGGCTTCTTCTGGCTTATGTTCCTCTATGGCCTCGGCGTCATCGATTGGGTGACGCGCTCCGGCTTTCCGTCGCAATAGCTGCGCCGTGGCTGCGCTATTGCGTGGCGCTTGTGCCGCTCTGTCCGGCTTGCGGCGCGCTCGCCGGCGTCGAGGCGGTGGTCCCGCTCGATGCGGCCGTCGCCGGCGCCGAAGCGGCGGGCGCCGCGTTCTCGGGCGGGCTCGGCGAGCTTGCCGCGGTGGCTGACGGGGCGAGCGGCGTGGGCGGTGCGGTTGCGGCCGGCGGACTGGCCTCGGCGCTCGCCGGGGCTGAGTGCGCTCCGCTTGCACCGGACGGTGGGGTTGCCGCAGCCGGCGGTGCCGCGTTCGCTGTCGCCGCGCTCGGCGACGAGCCGGCGGCCGGCTGAGCCGGAGCGGCGCTGGCGCTCGCCGGCGCGGGATTTGAATTCGCCGCGGCGTCGGGCTTCGGCGTCGTCGCCGGTTCGCCCGTGGCTGTCACCGCGGCTGCCGGTTTTGGCGTAGCTGCGGCTTCGGGCTTCGCGGCTTTCTCCTGCGCGTCTTTCTTCGCTTTTTCCGCATCGGCTTTCGGCGGATCGACGGCCACCGAATAATCCGGAATGATGCGCGCCTGGTTGCCGGCGATCACCAGCACTTTCTGGCCGATCGCGAGCGGCTGCGGCTGGCGTTGTGTCACCGAGACGAGATCGCCGTTGGTCTCGCGCACGATGTATTCCCAGCCGGTCGTGTCGTCGCTCGCATGCTCGATCGCCGTGCCGACGATGCCGCCGATGAGAGTGCCGCCGACTGCGCCCAGCGCCGAAGGCACGCCGACGCTCTCGCCCTGCGCGCCGAGAATGCCGCCGGCGGCGCCGCCGGTGACCGCGCCCACCGTGCCGGAGGCGGTGATCCTCACCTCGCGATAGCCGACGACCACGCCACGCTCCACCTTGTTGGCGTGCTGCATAGCATTGGCGTCATAGGTGTTGGGCGAGTAATCCGGCGCGCAGCCAATCAAGGCGGCGGCCAGCAGGGCCGACAGGCCGAACTCGATGAGGCGTGACAAAGGGGCTCACCACACTGCGAAGATGGCGCCCGCGTGAATAGACCATCCTGACAGCGATGTCATGCGACATTTTGATGGTTGAATTGCGGCGCAACAGTCACATTCGCAGCAGGGCTGCGCCACCTCTCGTTGCCGTGCGGTGTGCTTCAGCGTCTGACCTGGCGCAGCAGCTCGATCACCGCGTCGCGCGCCGTCTCTTCGTCGACGCCGAGCTCCGCCAGTTCGCCCTCGGCCGCGGCGTCGCAGAGTCGCTCCATCTGCAGCACCAGCGCGGCGATCTCCGCCGCAGGGCGCGCGCCGGCGCCAGCCCAGCGCCGCGTCTGCTCGATGTGACGCAAGCGGCTTTCCGTCCGCGCCTTGCGCACCGCCTCGTTCTCGAGCGTGAGCTGGCGCAGGCTGCGGCGGAACAGGCGGTAGTTGCGGTGGTGATCGAGAATGGCATCGACGAGCGTCTGCGTCGGCGCGCGCTTCGCCAGCAATCCGCCGATCACGCGCTCTTCCTCGTCCTCCCAGGCGCGATAGACGGCAAGGAAGATCGCGGTCTTGTCGCGGAACCAGCGATAAAAAGTCTGTGGCGCGAAGCCGGCACGCCGCGCGATCTTGTTGCTGTCGGTACCGTCGAAGCCGTGCTGATTGAACTCGCGCGCCGCCGCCGCGACGAGCTTTGCAGCCGTCTCGGCTTGCGTCTTGCCCGCTTCTGCCGCGCGCTTCGCCATGAGCGCCGGTGATAGCCGCGGCGCAGCCGACGCGCAATCGGCGACGCTTGACAGGCGGGCATAAGTGATATGAATATCACACCCGGAGTCGAGGGAGGTGGTGATGGCGGAAATCGTCGCTGGCGCGCTGGACAAGAGCCGCTGGATCGAAAGCGGTGTCGACGGCATCGAGTATGCCGTGCTGCGCGAGGCGGAAGGCGGCGCGACGATCTTCGTGCGCATGGCCAAGGGCACGCATGGCGGCGAGCACATGCATCCCGGCGGCGAGGAGCTTTACGTCATCTCCGGCGAGGTGACGGTCGGCGACAAGCGGCTCACCGGCGGAGACTATCTCTATACGCCGCCCGGTGCGTCGCACGCCGTCGACGCGCATGCGGATTCGCTGCTGTTCGTCTCCGTACCGAAGCGCGTCGTGTTTCTCTAGTCAGAACTGGTAGCGCCTGAGGCCGCCATCGACCGGGATCACGGTGCCGGTGATGTAGTGCGCCAGCGGCGAGGCGAGGAACACGGCCAGCACGGCGAGATCCTCGGGCTGGCCGTATTCGCCGACCGGAATCTCGGTTTCGGAGAAGCGCTTGCGGTCTTCGGGCGGATAGTTGCGCAGGATCTGCTCGCTGATGATGCGGCCGGGCGCGATCGAGTTGACGGTGACGCCATGCCGGCCGACATCGCGCGACAGGCCCTTTGCCCAGGAATGCACCGCCGCCTTGGCGGCGAAAGCGGCGTTGAGCTTGTCCGGTTCGGATTTGCCGGTGATGTTGATGACGCGGCCCCAGCGCCGCTCCATCATGTGCGGCAGCAGCGCGTGGGTGAGCTGACGCTGGCGGGTGAAGTTGAGCGTCAGCGCCTCTTCCCAGCGCTCTTCCGGCGCATCGAGCGGCATCGGGCGGCTGCCGCCTGCGCAATTCACCAGGATATCGACCGGCCCGAGCGCCTTGAGGGCCATGGCGGCGATGCGCCGCGCGCCGTCCTCGGCCATGAGATCCTGCACGATGATCGCCGGCTTCGTGCCGCCGGCGCCCACGATCTCGCTGGCCAGCCTCTCGAGCAACTCGCCGCGCCGGGCGACTACCGCAAGCCGCGCGCCCTCCGCCGCGAGCCCGCGCGCGATGGCGCGGCCGATTCCCATGCTGGCGCCGGTGACCAGCGCCGTCCGGCCGTTGAGCTGCAACTCCATGCGCGATCCCTCCCTCGCGGGCGTGATTTCGTCCGCCAGCGGCCGTGCCGTCAATGGGTTTGCCAGGGGCTTGACGCGATATGATTTCGATATATCTTATAGTTCGATATATCGAAACTCTATCGAGGTAATCATGTTCCATCGACACTTCCACCCGGGCGGCGGCTGCGACGAGCGCCGCTATGCCCGCGGCTTTGCCGGCGAATTCGGCGGCCGGCACCGCCGGCACGGCATGCGCGGCCGCGTCTTCGACCATGGCGATCTGCGCTATCTGCTGCTGCACCTGATCGCCGAGAAGCCGCGCCACGGCTACGAGCTGATCAAGGCCATCGAAGAAAAATTCGGTGGCATGTACAGCCCGAGCCCCGGCGTCATCTATCCGACCCTGACCATGCTCGATGAGCTCGGCCAAATCCGCCTGGCCGAGGGCGATGGCACCAAGAAAGCCTATGCCGTGACCGAGGAGGGGAGGGCTTTTCTCGTCGCCAATCATGCGGCCGTGGAGCAGGTGCTGGCGCGCATGGCCGAGGCGGCCCAGGCCTTCGGCGGCGGCCCGGCGCCGGAAATCCTGCGCGCCATGCACAATCTCCGCCTGGCGCTGCGCATCAGGCTCGGCCGCGGCCCGCTCGATGCCGAGCAGGTGCGCCGGGTCACCGAGATACTCGACCGCGCCGCCGGCGAGGTGGAGCGGAGCTGAGTCGCCCCGCGCGTCGCTTCGGCGCTAGACTTCGCCTGGGGAGGAAGCGCGGCCATGCGATGGCGGATCGGCGCGGTCACGGTCACCAAGATCGTCGAACTCGAGGCGGTCGGCGGCAGCCGTTTCATCCTTCCGCAGGCGACGCGCGAGGCGGTGCTGCCGATCGCCTGGCTCAGGCCGCATTTCGCCGACGCGGAAGGCCGGCTCAAGATGAGCGTGCACGCGCTCATCGTCGAGACGCCGCGCCGGCGCGTCGTCGTCGACACCTGCATCGGCAACGACAAGCAGCAACGCGCGATCCCGGGGTGGAACGGCTTGCGGACCGCCTTTCTCGACGATCTCGCCGCCGCCGGATATGCGCGTCAGTCGATCGACACGGTGCTCTGCACCCATCTCCATGTCGACCACGTCGGCTGGAACACCATGCTGGTGGATGGCCGCTGGGTCCCGACCTTTCCCAATGCGCGCTACCTCATGGGCCGCGTCGAGTACGAGCATTGGCGCGCGCGGCGGGAGGATAAGAGTGCGGCCGCGGTCTTCGACGATTCGGTGGCGCCGGTCTTCGATGCCGGGCTCGTCGACCTCGTCGCGACCGACCACCTCATCGACGAGGAGCTGAGCCTGGTGCCGAGCCTTGGCCACACGCCGGGCCATGTCAGCTTGCGCATCGCGTCGGAGGGCGAGGAGGCGCTCATCACCGGCGATTTCATCCATCATCCCTGCCAGATGGCGCGGCTCGACTGGTCCTCGGCGGCCGATCATGATGCGGCGCAAGCGGTGGCGACCCGGCGCCGGCTCTTTTCCGCGCTCGCCGGCACGCCGACCCTGGTCATCGGCACGCATTTCGCCGGCGCCACGGCCGGCCGCGTGGTCCGTGACGGCGATGCCTATCGCCTCGCGGTCTCCTGAGCGCCTCGCCCTACCAGGCCAGCTCGAGAATCTCCAGGATATCCTCCGGCCGCGTGATCGGCCGCGGATTGGCGCGCACCGGCGGGTCGTGCATGGTGTGCTCGGCGATGGGGCGCAGATCCTCGCGCTTGATGCCGACATCGCGCAGCCTGCCGGGAAGTCCGAGGCTCGCGACGAGGTCCGCCACCAGTTCGGAGGCGGGCCGCCCGGGCGCGCCCATGAGCGCGCTCACCTGCGTCTGTCGCTCGGCATTGACCGTGCGGTTCCAGCGTAGCACTGCCGGCAAGGTGAGGCCGGAGGTGATGCCGTGCGGAATGCCGTAGGAGCCGCCGAGCGTATGACCGATGGCATGGCTCGCCGCTGAACCGACGCCGGAAGCCGCGCCGGTGATGGAAAGCCACATGCCGAGTTGTCCCTGGAGACGGGGCTCCAGCGCCTCGGGCGTGCGCCGGATTGCCGGCAGTGCGGCGGTCAAAAGCCGCAGCGCCTCGGCGGCTGTCGCGTCGGAATAGGGGTTGGTATCGAGCATCGAGAGGCGCTCGACCGCGTGGTCGACCGCTTTCATTCCGGTTGACAGCAGCAACTCCGGCGGCGTCCTCAACGTGGCGGCGGGATCGAGCACCACCGCCTGCGGCGCGAACAGCGGGTGGCCATAGAGCTCCTTGACCCGTCGCCTGGTGTCGCTCACGCCGGCAATATAGGTGAACTCGGCCGCCGAATAGGTGGTCGGCACCGCCAGCATGCGGATGGCGCCGTCGAGCCCCGGCGGCCGGCGGCTGGGATCGACGCCGCGCGCCCCGCGATAGGCATCGAGGGCATCGACCGTCTCGAGACCGTGCCAGAGGCAGAGCAGCATCACCTTGGTGGCGTCGATGACCGAGCCGCCGCCGACGGCCACCAGTAAATCGGCGCAGGCCGCGCGCGCGAGCGCGGCGCCCGCGATCACCGCGTCCCGTGGCGAGTGGGCGGAAATGGCGCCATAGGTCCCGGCATGGCGCTCGCCCAGCATGCGTGCGACGGCGGCGGCGAGCCCGTCCTCGCCGCCGAGAGAGCGAGTGGTGGTGAGGAAGACGCGGCGCGCGCCCAAAGCCGCCGCCTCCTCGGCGATCGCCGCGTCCGCCGGCTTGCCGTAGATCACCCGCTCCTGCAGGAAATAGCGGTGTGTGCCGCTGATCATGGCCTCCTCCCCGATCCTGTCCTTGTCGGGCATGGTGGCTCAATCCCGGCAAAAGTCGAGCGCCGCGCCCCTGGCAATTCTTTCACGTGCAACCACGCCCCTGGCTGCTAAACTTTTGCCGCCGCGCCGGAGCCGCCGGGCTCGGGACGAGGCGAAACGAGCGAGGGGAGGAAGAGGCATGCGCATTTCCAGACGCCGGATTCTGACTGCTGCGGGCGCCTTGCCGGTGCTCGGTAGCCGCATCGCGCGCGCCGCAACGCCGCCCAAGATCCGTATCGCCTGGGTCGTCGCCGGCGCCAACCTCGCCTCGATCCTGTTCGCCAAGTCGGGGATCGCCCGGCATCTGGGGCAGAGTTATGAGATGCAAGACGTGCACTTCTCCAGCACGCCCGAGATGATCACGGCGCTTGCCACCGGCGATCTCGACATTGGCACGCTCGCCTATTCCTCCTTCGCGCTCGCCATCGAGAACGCCAAGATGGCGGATCTGCGCGCCATCGCCGACGAGTTCCAGGACGGGGTTCCCGGCTACTACACCGACGAATACATGGTGCTGAAGGACAGCCCCATCAAAACCGTCACCGACCTCAAGGGCAAGGTGCTCGCCACCAACGGCGCCGGCAGCGCAGTCGACATGTCGCTGCGCGCGATGCTGCGCCGCCACGGGCTCGATGATCGCAAGGACGTCACGATCATCGAGATCGGCCTGCCCAACATGAAGGCGGTGCTGATCGAGAAGAAGGCCGATCTCATCTGCGCGGTGACGCCGTTTTCCTGGGATCCGCAGCTGCGCGGGATGGCGCGTACGCTCTTCACGCAGAAGGACGCGGTCGGCCGGACGCAAATGATCCTCTGGGCGGCGCGCAAGGGATATCTCGATACGAACCGCGCCGCGATGGCCGACTTCATGGAGGACGCGCTGCGCGCACGCCGCTTCTATCTCGATCCTGCCAACCACGACGAGGCGGTGGCGATCGTCGCCAAGGCGACGAAGCTGCCGCCGGAGCGGTTCCGCGGCTGGATCTTCACCAAGAAAGACTACTACCGGAATCCGAACGGCTTGCCCGATCTTGCGGCGCTGCAGGCCAACGTCGAGCTGCAGCATCGCCTGGGCTTTCTCAAGACCGCTTTTCAAGTCGAGGAATATACCGATCTCGATTTGGCCAAAGGTGCGGTGCAGCGGCTCAAATGAGCGGTGGTTCTGCGGCGGTCAGGCCGCTTCTGCCTGCCGCCAGAACCGCTTCGCCTTGAGGAAGCGCGAGACGCGGCGAGCGAGCTTGGTTTCGCATTCGGCAGCGACCCTGCCGTACCAGCCGCGCAGCGTCGCCGCAGCCTCGCCGATCCCGGCGGCGTCCTCCGCCGGCACCAGTTCGGAGAGCAGCCGGTGCATCCCGGCGATGTCGTTGAGCAGGCCGAGATCGTCCTGCAGCGCGGCCAGCCGCCGGCTCTGCTGCCGGACCGCCTTGCGGTCGTAGAGCCCGGCCAGCGCATCGACGGCATAGCGCAGCTCCTTCAGAGCAATCCGGAATTTGTGGCGCCGCTCCGCGCCGAGCTCGCCGAATTTCCTGGCGAGCTTCCGCGCCTTGCGATAGCGCCGTTCGAGCAGCGCGGCGGCGAGCTGTCGGATTGGCGTCGTGGTCAGCAGCGAGGCCTCGGCAGCAGCTTCGTGCCGCTGCGGCCGGCTCAGCCAATCCAGCATCTGCAGCACGAAATCGGTGTAGCGGCCGGAACCGACCGTATCGCGCACTGCGGCGTGGGCGATCTCCTGCTGCTGCGCCGTCGCCTGGGCCAGCGCGCCCAGCCCTGCATTGCCGGGAAAAGCGGCGGCCACCGGCGCGAGATATCCGGCAAAGACATCCCAGTTGCGCGCCGGACCGAGCGTGGCGGCGATCCATTTAGTCTCGCCCGTGGCATAGCTGCGCCGTTCCTCGGGGATGATGGCTTTGAACAGCTTGAGCGTCGCGCGCAGTCGCCGGAGCGCCACTCGCATCTGGTGCACGCCTTCGACATCGCCCTGGCGTGCGGCCCGGTCATTGGCCAGCATGTGGCGCAAGCCGTTCTCGGCGATTGCAGCGAAGGCTTCCTGAGTCGGCGTTTCCGGCGCGACGAGGAGGCGCATCTGACGCCTCGCCGCCTCGGCATCATCGCCACTGAGGAGTGCGTAGCCGCGCGCCGCTTTGCTGAGCGTCTCGAGTTGCAGCGGCAGCTTTCGGTTGAGCGCACGCGCAAGTTCGAAGAGCGCGTCGCTCTCGCCCCGCTTCAGCTCGAGCTCGAGCTCGCAGACCGGCAACCGCGCCCCCGCCGGCGTCTCGATCTCACCGCGGTCGCAGGACAGTTCCACGGTCGTCGCGGGATCGGGGTGGAGCACCCGCGTGCTGCGGCGGATGCGGCTGACGAAGACTGGCTGCAGCTGTCGGGGATCGATATCGCCCAGCCGCTCTTGCAATTCCGGTAGCGAAAGATCGGGCTTCGCCCGGGTCAGGGGAGACTGCCATTCTTGCCGCTCGACCGGCACCGGCACCGCGGGCGTGTTCGCCTTCAGCGTCTGAACGTAATGCCGGCCGTTCTTGCGGATGCGCAGGCTCAACGCACGGTCACGGAGCGCGAGATCCGGCGTGTCGAAATAGGTGCTGGCGATGAGCTGCCGGCGGGGTCTCGCGCCGGCCAGCAGCTCGTGTCGCAGCAGCCGCGGCAGGTCCTTCGCCGGAAGCGCGAATTTGAGTTCGACCTCGAGCGGCAGGTCGGGGATGGGAAGAGTCCCGGAATCAACCATGCGATATCATCTGTTGGCAGCCGCCGCACGGACAAGTCCGTAGTTTCCACTCGGGCGGAGGAAGCGGGCGCGAACCGCATAGCTGCTCTATAATCGCCGCGCTGCGCCGGGCATCTTGCTCCTGCGCTCAACAATCCCGCGGGTGATGCATGGACCGGTTCACCACGCTCGCCGTTTTCGTCAAAGTGGTGGACAGCCGCAACTTCGCAGCCGCCGCGCGTCATTTCGGATTATCGCCGGCCATGGTGAGCAAGCATGTCCGCGCCCTCGAGGAGCGATTAGGCGCGCGGCTCCTCAACCGGACGACGCGCCGCCTCAGCCTGACCGAAGTCGGCCGCGGCTATTACGAGCGTGCGCGGCAAATCCTCGCCGATCTCGAGGACGCCGACCGCGCCGCGAGCGATCTCCATGCGGCGCCGCGCGGCACGCTCAAGCTCAACGCGCCTTTCTCCTTCGGCACCCGCCATGTCGGACCGGCCATCGCCGCCTATCTTTCAGCTTATCCCGAGGTGACCGTCGAGACCGGCCTCAGCGACCGCTATGTCGATCTGCTGGCGGAGGGCGTAGATCTGGCGCTGCGCATCGGCAGGCTCGCCGATTCGAGCCTGATCGCGCGGCGGCTGGCGCCGATCCGCTTCGTCGCCTGCGCTTCACCGGATTATCTCGCGCGCCACGACGCGCCGCGCCGCCCGCACGACCTCGCCGCGCATGGCTGCCTGCTCTACACCTACGCGGCAAACGCCGAGGAATGGCATTTCGTCGGCCCCGGCGGCGAGGACGAGGTGGTGCGCGTCTCGGGCCGGCTGCTCGCCAATAACGGCGATATCCTCATCGCCGCCGCGCTCGGCGGCATCGGCATCGCGTTGCTGCCGACCTTTATGGCCGGCGAGCACGTGCAGGCGGGGCGGCTGGCGAGGCTCCTGCCCGGTTATGCGCCGCCCGAGGCGGCGCTCTATGCGGTCTATCCGCCCGGCCGGCATCTCTCGGCCAAGCTGCGTAGCTTCGTTGATTTCCTGGTGGCGCGCTTCGGCGAAGAGCCGGAATGGGACCGCTGGTGCCGCGAGGCGGCGGGGAGCCTGTCCGGGAACTAGCTCGCGACCGCCGGCATGATCTCGCGGGCGAAGGCAGCGAGCGTCGCGGGCGACGGCGCGGGATCGACCAGCAGCACATAGCCGACGCCGCCCGCTTCGAGCCGCTTCAGCCGCGCGATGATCTCCTCGGGCGTGCCCAGCAGCGGCGCATCGTCGTCTTCCGCAGTGAAGTTGGGATCGGCGTAGCGCTCCGCGCCGGGGCCGCGGGCGAGCGTGCCGATATTGCGGATCACCTGGATGCGCGTCTGCAGCGCCTTCTGCCGTTCCTCGCTGCTGCGCACGATCTGCAGCCCGCGCGTAACGCCCACCATCATCGGGTCGTAGGCCCGGCCGATTCGCGCGCATTCTTCGCGGAAGATCGCGACGCGCTCGATGATGAGATCGGTGGAGGCGATCTGGTCGAGCAGCAGATTGTAGCCTTCGCGTGCGGCGCGGCGGATCGATTCGGCGCTGCCCGCGCCGAGCCAGAAGGGCGGGTGCGGGCGCTGAACCGGGGTCGGCTCGACGACGACGTCGACGTAATGCCAGCGTTTGCCGTGATGTGAGAAGCGGCCGTCGCTGGTCCATGACTTGCGGATCACCTCCATGGCCTCGTCGAAGCGTTCGGTCGCCTCCTCGATTGGTACGCAGAAGCCGCTGAACTCGTAATCGCGGTAGCCCTTGCCCACGCCGAAATCGAGCCTTCCGTTCGAGAGCAGGTCGAGCGTTGCCGCCTGCTCGGCGACCAGCACCGGATTGTGCCAGGGCAACACCACCACCGCCGTGCCGAGGCGGATGCGGTTGGTCCGACCGGCGAGATAGCTGAGCAGGGTCAGCGAGGCCGAGACCTGCGCATGGCCGGTGAAATGATGCTCGACCAGGAAGATGCTGCGATAGCCGAGGCGCTCGGCCTCGCAGACATAGTCGATGAAGTCGCTATAGCCGTGGCTGTCGCCGCTGGGGCCGCCGCGCTTCGCCCGTGCTCCGCCGAAAAGACCGAACTGCATGGGAGTTCTTGCCTCCGCCGATGTCTGGCAATGCTGGGATCAGACGAGGAACGTGCGCGCCTGTCGCTGAAATTCCTCGGCCTGCTCGAGAATCGAGCAATGCCGCGCCGGCTTCAGCTGCGCTTGCCGCGCGCCGGGGATGGTAGCGGTGAGCCAGCGCGCCGCCTCCTGAAAGGGCGGCAGCTCCTGGTCGCCGCAGAGCACGAGCGTCGGCGCTGCGATGCGCGGCGCGAGCGAACGGAGATCGGCCATGCGCAGCGCGTCGCAGGCCAGCGCGTAGCCTTCGCCGGAGCAGCGGCTCAGCGTGTCGCGCACATAGCGCACCGCCGGCGGATCGGCGGCGATGAAGGCGCCGGTGAACCAGATCTTGAGCAGCCCGTCGACGAAGGAGGCGACGCCTTTCTCGCGCGCCACGGCGGCACGCTCGATCCACATCTGCCGCGATTCGTCGGTGTAGCGCGGCGTCGTGTCGAGCAGCAGCAGCTTCTCGACGCGGTGTGGCGTCGTCGCGGCGAAATGCTGCGCCACCAGCCCGCCCAGCGAGATGCCGGCGAGATAGGCGCGGCTCACGCCTTCGCGAGTCAGCACCGCGCTGAGCTGCATCGAAAGGTCCTCGATCGTGTAGCCGGCGCCCGGCAGCACCGTCTCGTGATGGCCAGGGAAATCGTAGCTGAGCAGCGTGAACTGCCGCTCGAGGTCCGCGGCGGCGATGTCCCACAGATGATGGTCCACCCCGAGGCAGTGCAGCAGCACCAGCGGCGGGCCGCTGCCGCGTCGATGCACCCGGATCGTGCCGGGGTCGAGAACACTGGTGGTCATGGCCGCCCTCCCTCGGATCGGCCCCGCGCCGGGCCGTTTCGCTCAGTTTATCAAGGGATCAGCAGCGCCGTCGATGGGTGCGAGGAGCTCCTGCGCTCAGCCCTGGTCTGCGAGCCGCGCGGCCACTTCCCGCCGCCATTCGGCCATCGGCCGGAAGCCGGGCCGACCGCGGCAGAACGCCTCCGTCTCCGCCAGGATCGCGGCTTCGCCGCTCTCGAGGTCAAGCGGCTCGCGGACGGGCTGGCTCACGTGCCATGGCGTATCGGCGAAGACCTCTATGCGATTGCCTTCGGGATCGCCGAAATAGACCGACCAGGCATTGCCGTGCGTGACGGCGACGAGATCGGCCGGAGCGCGCTCGCGGATGCGGTGCCAGAAGGCGATGAGATCGCTCAACGCATCGACGCGGAAGGAAAGCTGATTGACGATCCGGCCGGGAAGCCCGGCGGGACGCCCTTCCACCAGCACGAGCTGATGATGCTCGCCCGGCTCGCGCGTCAGAAAGGTGAGGAGCGCCCCGCCCAGCCGACCCTGGTCGGTTACGACAAATCCGAGCCCGTCGCAGTAGAACTCGAGCATGCGGGCCATGTCGGTGACGAAGAGCCCGACATGGCTGAAGCGCAGCGCGGGGGGCGCTCCGCTCATCCTCGCCGGCTCAGGCGGCCGATGCCGATTCCATCACGTAATCGTCGCGCCGCTCGAGCCAGCCGACCATCTCCGCATCGTTGGGCTCGCGCACCTCGAGCGCCGAACGCGCCACGTTGCCGGGATAGAGATCGACAGCGGTATCGATCGCTTCCGCCGGATCACTCGCCCGCACCACGGCGAGCGGCCGCTCCCCTCGGGTAACCGTATAGATGCGCATTCCGCTTCCTCCGCCCTTTTCCGATATTTTAGTGCAAACACTGGAGATCGGCATCAAGTGCCTTCGTCGAAGTCCGAAAACCTAGAGGCGTAAGGATTTTTATCCCCGAAATCGGGAGATTCTTCGCGCGTCGCGTGGTTAACGCTGGAGCCGTTCGCGGAAAGCGGGTGGTGCTCTTTCTAGCCCGAGAAGAATCCGTGGAGCTCGGCCGCCGTCTCGGTCGGGCATTCCTCGCTCAGATAGTGGCCGCAGGGAAGCGCCATCGCGCGGCGGATATCGGTGGCGTAGCTCCGCCAGACCTCGGCCGGCTTGTGGTGTCTGCCCACGCCACCGGTGGCGCCCCACAACAGCAGCACCGGGCAGGTGACCTTCCGGCCGGCGGAGACATCGGCCGTGTCCATCTCGAGATCGATGCCGACTGTGGCGCGGTAATCCTCGCACATCGCGTGAATCGTCGCCGGATTCTTAATGCAGCGAATGTACTCGGCCAGTGCCTCGGGCTTAAAGAAGCTGAGCCCCGCCGGCGTCTTCGCCAGCTTGCGGCGGATGAAATATTCGGGATCGGCGCCCATCAGCCGCTCCGGGAAATCGTAGGGCTGCACCATGAAGAACCAGTGATAGGAGAAGACGGCGAAGCCCAGATTGATGTGACTGAGCAGATGGTGCTGCGGCAGGATGTCGAGAAAGGCGGCGCGCGCCACCACATCCGGATGATCAAGGCACATGCGATGCAGCACGCGCGCGCCGCGGTCATGTCCTGCTGCGGCGAAGCGGCGAAATCCCAGCGCCGCCATCACCTCCACCTGATCCTGCGCCATGGCGCGGAAGGAATAATTTTCATGACGCTCGCCGCCAGGCGGCTTGGAGCTGTCGCCATAGCCGCGCAGATCCGTGCAGACCACGGTGAAATCGCGGGCGAGTACCGGCGCCACCGCATGCCAGGAGAGATGGGTGAAGGGATTGCCATGCATCAGCAGCAGCGGCGGCCCCTTGCCGCCGGTGACAGTGACGATGGTGGCGCCGCTGGTGCGGGTTTCGCGGCGGGTGAAGCCTTCCATCATGAACGTTTCCTCGACTTCCCGGTCTTGCGCCCCATGCTAGCAGCAACGATCGGCCTGACGCCAAGAACGGTTCGTCGGCTCGATTGAGCGCGGCCGCGTGCCCGACTAGCATGGCTCGAACAGCGAGGGAGGAAACCATGTCGCTGATGGAAGAGCGCCGCGTCGCGATCGAGCAGGCGCTCGAGCGGGTGCGCCGGATCGAGGCCGAGCACGGCGTCACCCGCGCGGCCCTCGAAGCGCTGAAGCCGGTGCTGATCGAGCTCGCCGCGCGCCGCGACCTCTTTCCGCCCGAGCATTTTCCCCTGTCGCGAAACGGCCATGGTCGGGTCTACCGGCTGGCCGAGGATCCGGACCGGCGCTTTGCGCTCTACGCCTCGGCGGGGGCCTCCGGCAAGGCGCAGCCGCCGCACAACCATACGACCTGGGCGGTGATCTCCGGCGTCTTTGGCGACGAGCACAACGTCTTCTACGAGCGGGTCGACAACCGCGCCGAGCCCGGCGTCGGCCGGCTCGTGAAGACCGGCGACCTCACCGTGCAGCGCGGCAATGCCTGCGCCTTCCTGCCCGACGATTTCCACACCATCGAGGTCACCGGCGATACGCCGTCGCTCCATCTGCATCTCTACGGCATGAGTCTCGAGAATCTGCCCGGGCGCATCTTCTTCGCCGGCGCGGAGGGCGGCAGCTACAGCACCTTCGGCGCGCCGCCTGACATCCGCGCGCCGCTCCTGCCGGCACCCGAGCTCAAGGCGATGCTGCGCGACGGCGAGGAGCTCGCCATTCTCGATTTGCGCGAGGAGGGTGTCTTTGCTGAGGGCCATCTGCTTTTCGCGGCCTCGCTGCCGCTGAGCCGGCTCGAGCTGCGCATCGATCAGCTCGTGCCGCGGCGCGGTGCGCGCATCGTGCTGTGCGATGATGATGACGGGCTCGCGCCGCGCGCCGCGCGCAAGCTCATGCATTGGGGATACCGCAATCTGGCGGTGCTGGCAGGCGGCGTCAAAGCCTGGCGCGACGCCGGCTACGAGCTGTTCAGCGGCGTCCATGTGCCGAGCAAGGCGTTCGGCGAATTCATCGAGCATGCCGCCGAAACCCCGCGCCTCCCCGCTGCCGAGGTGAAGGCGCTGATGGATGGTGGCACCGACATGGTCGTCCTCGACAGCCGGCCGATGGACGAGTACCACAAGATGAGTATTCCCGGCGGCATCGACTGTCCCGGCGGCGAGCTCGTCTACCGTTTCCACGAGGTCGTGCGCTCGCCCGAGACCCTGGTCGTCGTCAATTGCGCCGGGCGCACGCGCAGCATCATCGGGGCGCAGTCGCTGATCAATGCCGGCGTGCCCAACCGCGTGGTCGCGCTGAAGAACGGCACCATGGGCTGGCATCTGGCGGGCTTTGCGCTCGACCACGGCCGCACGACCCATGCGCCGGAGCCGAGTGCGGAGAACGCTGCAAAGGCGCGCGACGCGGCTGCGCGGCTCGCCGGGCGTATCGGGCTGCGCATCATCGACCGAGAGACGCTGCAGCAGTTCCGCCGAGAGCACAAGGAGCGCAGCCTCTATCTCTTCGATGTGCGCACGCCCGAGGAGTATGCGCAGGACCACCTCGCTGGCGCGCGCTTAGCACCAGGCGGACAGCTCGTTCAGGCGACCGACGCCTATATGGCGACGCTGAACGCGCGCGTCGTGCTGATCGACAGCGATGGCGTGCGGGCGCGGATGACCGGGTCCTGGCTCGTGCAGATGGGGCTGCGCGAGGTCTATGTGCTCGATCGGTCCCGGGGTGTCGCCGAGGCCGGACCGGAGCATGTCCGCGTGCTTGGCCTCGGGGACGGCGTCGCCTCATTGCCGGCGCGCGAGCTGGCTCAGCTTCAGGCCTGCGGCGAGGCGGTGGTAATCGATCTCGACACCAGCCTCGTCTATCGCGAGCAGCATATTCCGGGCGCGTGGTTCTGCATCCGCGCGCGGCTCGCCGAGGCGCTGCCTAGGCTGCCGGAGCAGGGCACGCTGGTGCTGACCTCACGCGACGGCGTGCTCGCCTCGCTGGCCGCGCCCGAGCTGCAGGTGCTCACCAAGCGTCCGGTGCGGGTGCTTGCCGGCGGCACGGCCGCGTGGCGCGCCGCCGGGCTGCCGCTCGCCGCGGGGGAGGAGCACATGGCGGATGTGCCGCTCGATGCCTGGTATCGGCCTTATGATCGGCGCGCCGATGTCGAGAAGGCGATGAACGCCTATCTCGATTGGGAGGTGGCGCTGGTGGAGCAGATCGCGCGCGACGGCGATGCGCGCTTCCAATCGATCGCCACCGCGCGGGGCTGAGCTTCGGAAAATCGGGGTAAGCGAAAGGCGGAGGGCGCAACCCTCCGCCTCGATCGCCTTGATACCGCGGATCAGACTTGCTCGTAGCTGCGCTCGAACTCGGATACCTGCTTTTCCGCCTCGTCCTTGGCAATGCCGTAGCGTTCCTGCACCTTGCCGACGAGCTGATCTCGCTTGCCGGCGATCATTGTCCAATCGCTGTCGGTGAGCTTTCCCCAGTGCTCTTTGGCTTTCCCGGTGAATTGTTTCCAGTTCCCCGCGATGCGATCCCAATTCATGAGCAACTCCGCTGCTGCTTTCCACTCTTCTGCGAAAAACAGTCTGCGGAGAGCGGCGGTTCCGCTTTACCAGTGACGCACCGGCCCCACATCCACATGAACGAAACGGTAGTGCCAGTAGGTGCCGACTCCGCCCGCCTTGAGCGACAGGGCGGCGCGCCGCAAATGAATGAGTCTCACTCCATCGATGCAGATATCCGCGGCCTTGGCGTGAAGATGCTCGCTGTGGAGCGCTGCTCCGTAGCCCTCGATGCGCAGCATCCGGTTCGTTGCCGGCGTCCGGTATCCCGACAGGACGTGAAACGGCCGGCGCGTCTCGAGGCGCAACGCGATCCGATGCAGCAGATCGAGCAGCGCCGGATCCATCACCGCCACCTTGTCCTGATGGAAGTCGCGCATCAGCCAGTCGACGCGGTGCAGCGAACTCGCGACATAAGAGCCATCGCACCAGTAGACATCCTGGAAATGCTCATCGGTGTAGGGATTGTAGAGGGCGAGCGTGCGATCGCCGCTCGGCGCCGCCGCCGCCGTCTCGCCGAACGCCGCCGTCACTGCCAGCGCCGTCGCTGCACCGAGCAGGGCGCGCCGCGCGATCGGGCGCGCGGTCACCTCCGGTGGCGCAGAAGGCCCTGTCTCCGCCTCCTCCTCGGCGGCTGCAATGCTTGCCATCTCAAGGCCTCCGCTGCCCAGATTGTCGATCTGCCGGGAAAACCGATCGCCGGGCGGCTTGTTCCGCTCTATCGCTCGCCGTTTTCTGAGCCGGCGCTGCTCGCGTGTTGCGTCAATCGGGCCGCCGCCCGTACGGGCAAGCCGCGGATTCCCGTCCATGTCGGTGGCACTCCCGCCGCTCGGGGGCACCGGGCCGAGGGCTCGCCTCTCCCGAAAGGAACGGATGGCAGAACTGCGTCTGCCTCAGTAGCATACCCGCTCGGTCGGCTCGGGGGGTCGGCCGGGAGGGAAGCCATGCCCGTCACTCTGCAAGACACGCCCCTGTTGAGCGCGGTCTACGAGTATTGCGCGACGCGGTGCGGCGCGCGGTCCATGCCGCGCCGCGCCGATATCGACCCGGTCGACCTGCCGCGCTTCGTGTTGCCCAATTTGATGCTGCTTGACGTCTTCGATGGCGGCGCGCGCTACCGCTGGCGCCTCACCGGCACGGAAGTGGTGAACCGCTTTGGCCGCGACGCCACCGGCCACTTCGACGAAGAAGTACTGAGCGGAAAATATTTGGCGTTCTTCGGCTCGCTGATCCGCCATGTGTGCCGCTCTCAGGTGCCGGTGTATTCGCATGCGGTGTTCAGCTGGGACCATGGCCGCAGGATGACCAGCATCCGGCTGCTGGTGCCGCTCGGCGACGAGGCAAGCGGCGTCACTCAGATTCTGGGGGCGCATGACTTCGGCGCCAAATCGGGCCCAGTGCACAGCCCGGAGCTGTTGCGCGATGCGCAGGAGATCGACGAGCTGGCCCGCGAGGAGTTGCCTTTCGGCGCGCCAGGCTGAGCGTTGGAATGCCCCTCTCCCGCCGGCGAGAGAGGCGCCACCCGTAAGTCTAGGCCCCCTCCTCGACAATCTGCCGATAGGCCGGCAGCGTCAGGAACTCGGTGAAGCGCTCGGCGTCGATGAGCTCGCGGAAGAGCTTGGCCGCGTCCTCGTAGCGGTGGCCTTTGGGGGCGCCCTGTCGCAGCTTCTCGAGCTCCTCGTCGAGCGTCGCGTGGGCGAGCGCGCGCGTCACCTTCCGGCCGTCCTCGAGCTTGGCGCCGTGGCGGATCCACTGCCAGACCTGACTGCGGCTGATCTCGGCGGTGGCGGCGTCCTCCATGAGGTGGTAAAGCGGCACGCAGCCGATGCCGCGCAGCCAGGATTCGACGTAGCCGAGCCCGACATTGATGTTGGAGCGCAATCCCGCCTCGGTGATCGTGCCGCTCGGCACTTTCAGCAGATCGGCGGCGGTGACGTGCACGTCTTGGCGCTTGCGGGCTATCTGGTTCACCGCGGGCATGCCCTTGTCGAAGACTTCCTTGGCAATGGCGACCAAGCCCGGATGCGCCACCCAGGTGCCGTCATGGCCTTCGTTCACCTCGCGCTCCTTGTCGGCGCGCACCTTGGCCATGGCCGCGGCGTTGGCCTCCGGATCGCTCTTGATCGGGATCTGCGCCGCCATGCCGCCCATCGCATGGACGTTGCGGCGATGGCAAGTCTTGATCAGCAGGCGCACATAGCTCTGCAGGAAATGCGTCGTCATCGTCACCTGCGCGCGATCGGGCAGGACCATCGCCGGATCCTCGGCGAATTTCTTGATGACGCTGTAGATGTAGTCCCAGCGGCCGCAATTGAGCCCGCCCATATGCTCCCGCAGCTCGTAAATGATCTCGTCCATCTCGAAGGCGGCCATGATGGTCTCGACCAGCACCGTGGCCTTGATGGTGCCGCGCGGCAATCCCAGTCTCGCCTCGGCGTGCAGGAAGACGTCGTTCCAGAGCCGCGCCTC
The DNA here is from genome assembly GCA_035553515.1 of Allostellaceae bacterium. Classification (GTDB taxonomy): domain Bacteria; phylum Pseudomonadota; class Alphaproteobacteria; order ATCC43930; family CGMCC-115725; genus DAHUYF01. The sequence goes on from DATNDG010000124.1 coordinate 28,952, forward strand.
GAGATGGCTCTCGAGCTTTGGCAGGTAGAGGTAGGGGCCGGTGCCCCGCTTCACGAGCTCCTTGGCGTTGTGGAAAACGTACAGGCCGAGATCGAACAGCGAGCCCGACATCGCTTCCCCGTCGATCAGCAGATGCGCCTCAGGCAGGTGCAAGCCGCGCGGCCGCACCAGCAAGGTCGCGGTCTTCGGGTTGAGCGCGTAATGCTTGCGGCTGGTGGGATCTTCGAAAGTGATGGCGCGCCGCGCCGCGTCCATCAGGTTGATCTGGCCATCGATGAGGTTGTCCCAGCTCGGCGTGCTCGCATCCTCGAAATCCGCCATGTAGACGCTGGCGCCGGAATTGAGCGCGTTGATCACCATCTTGCGATCGACCGGGCCGGTGATCTCGACGCGCCGGTCGAGCAGATCCTTCGGGATGGGTGCCACGGTCCAGTCGCCATCGCGCACCGATTTGGTCTCGGCGAGGAAATCGGGCTTCCATCCGCCGTCGAGCCGAGCCTGGAGTTCGGCGCGGCGCGCCAAGAGCCCCTGGCGCCCGGCGCCGAATTTCCGCTCGAGCTCGGCCAGGAAGCCCAGCGCCTCCGGCGTCAGGATGCGCTCATAGCCCGCGCGGATGGCGCCGCGAATCTCCAAGCCCTTGGGCAGGGCAGTCTTGTCCAATGCCATGACCTCTTCCTTCTCGACGTGCTCGCCGGCTGTGGCCGGTTCTTCGTTGCCCGCCCGGGGGAGCGCGGGCTTTTAGCATGAAAGCCAGCGCCTGTTCAGGGGAAAGTCGGGGTCTTCCCGAATTCCCAACGCGCGATCACCAGCGTCTCCCGGGCCGCCGCTTCTGCCCATGCCGCGAAGGTCGGAAAGGTCCAGATCGCGTCGCAGTAGGCCTGTGCCTCCGCGTCGACTGTCACCGCATAAGTCCTGAATCGGCTGACCACCGGCGCGAACATCGCATCGGCGATGGTGAAGCGGCCGAACAGGAAGGGGCCGTCCGTACCGAAACGGCGCCGGCAATCGCGCCAGAGCGCGGTGATGCGGTCGATATCCGCCCGGGCCTCGGCGCTGACGGGGCGCCCCGGGAAGGAGGCGCGGAGATTCATCGGGAGCTCCCGGCGGAGCGCGGCGAAGCCCGCGTGCATCTCGGCGCTCACCGCCCGCGCGACCGCGCGCGCCGCCGTCGCTTCCGGCCAAAGCCGGGCTGCCGGGAAAAGCTCGGCCAGATATTCGCCGATCGCCAGCGATTCCCAGACCAGAACCTCGCCATCGCGCAGCGCCGGCACCTTGCCGGAGGGCGAGCGGCGCAGGATCTCGGGGCGGGTCGTCTCGCGGTCGAGCGGGATCACCTCCTCGTCGAAGGCGGCGCCGGTCTGCTTCAGCATCAGCCAGCCGCGCAACGACCAGGAGGAATAATTCTTGTTGCCGATATAGATGGTGAACTCGGCCATCGGCTATCCTCGCGGGCTTGAACCCGGCCACTCTGGCGGTGCCGGGCATGCGGCGCAACCCGCCCGCCGGCCCGCGGCGTCGGAAGGGCGGTCTCAGGAGGCAGTTTTCGTGTTGTCCCATCTCGTCACCGCGGCGCCGGGCGCAGTGCCGATTACGCCGGTAACAGCCGGGGAGCTCGCCGCGCGGGCGGGCACGCTCGACGAAAGGGCCCGCGCCTGGATCAAGGCTACCGGCTTCACCGCGGAGCCCGGCAAACTTGCCCTGCTGCCGGCAGCCGAGGGTGGTCTTGCCCGCGTGCTGGTCGGTGTTGCCGCAAGCGAGGATCCCTGGGCGCTGGCCGGGCTTCCCGACGCGCTGCCCGAGGGCAGCTACCGCCTCGATCCCGAGCCCGATGCCGCCGCGGCGACGCGCTTGACGCTGGGCTGGGCGCTCGGCTGCTATGCCTTTACCCGCTACAAGCCGAGGAAGCGCGGCTTTGCCGATCTGCTCTGGCCGCGCGCCGCCGATCGCGGGCTGGTGGAGAGATTGGCGCGCGGCATCGCGCTGGCGCGCGACCTCATCAACACGCCGGCGGAGCATATGGGGCCGGGCGAGCTCAGCGGGGCCGTCGAGGAGCTGGCGGCGCGCCATGCCGCGCAATGCCGCATCATCGCCGGCGACGCGCTGCTGGCGGAGAATTATCCGCTGATCCATGCGGTCGGCCGGGCGAGCGCGCGGCCGCCGGCGCTGGCGGAATTGACCTGGGGCGATGCGCGCGCTCCGCGCCTCACGCTGGTCGGCAAGGGCGTCTGCTTCGACAGTGGCGGGCTCGACCTCAAGCCGGCCAGCGGCATGCGCCTCATGAAGAAGGACATGGGCGGCGCCGCCACGCTGATCGGGCTCGCCGCGGCAGTGATGGATGCCGCGCTGCCGGTGCGCTTGAGGCTCCTGGTGCCGGCGGTCGAAAACCTGGTTTCCGCCAACGCCTTCCGTCCCATGGACGTAATCCGCTCGCGCCAGGGCCTCACGGTGGAAGTCGGCAATACCGATGCCGAAGGCCGCCTCATCCTGGCGGATGCGCTGGCCGAGGCCGACAGTGAAGGCCCGGCGCTGCTCATCGACATGGCGACGCTTACAGGTGCCGCGCGGACCGCGCTCGGACCGGAGCTGCCGGCGCTCTTCACGCCGGACGAGTCGCTTGCCGCCGAGCTCGCTCGGTCGGGCGAGGCCGAGCACGATCCGCTTTGGCGCCTGCCGCTCTGGCAGCCCTATCGCAAGCTGCTGAAGAGCGGCATCGCCGACATCAACAACGTTTCCGAATCCGCCTTCGCCGGCGCCATCACCGCGGCTCTCTTCCTTCAGGAATTCGTCTCGAAATCGACGCCTTGGGCACATATCGACACCTACGCCTGGAACGCAACGAGCCGGGCGGGACGACCGGAGGGCGGCGAGGCGCTGGCCTTGCGCGCGCTCTACCGCCTGATCGCGCAGCGCTTCGCCGGGTGACGGGTTAACCCTGTCTCCTGCGGTTCCAGGGGAAAGCACGCTCCCTTTACGTTTCCTCAACCGTGCCTCGCCGAGAATTGCCGATTATGGCAGCGGAGGGCGAGGACTAAGGATGGCCGAGCTCAAGCCCACTCAGGCGCTGGATCTCTGGCGGAATGTTCTGGTCGACACTGTGCGCAGCGCGGGTCCCGATCTCTCGGCGCGCCAGCTCGCCATCGTCCTTACCGTCTATCTGACGCCGCCGCCGCATACGGTACGCGGCCTTGCCGCGCTGCTGCGCATCTCAAAGCCCGCCGTCACGCGCGCGCTCGACCGGCTCGGCATGCTGGGTCTGGCGCGGCGCCGGCGGGACGAACAGGACCGCCGCTCGGTGCTGGTGCAGCGCACGGTGAAGGGCTCGGTCTTTCTCAGCGATTTCGCCGAGAGCGTCGCCGCGGCGAGCCGCCGCCTCGAGCAGCAGCAGCGCGGCGCCATCGTGCCCTACGAGCGTTCAATAGCCCTCTGAGGCGCCAACTCGGTTGAGCAGCGGCCGGCCCTCCCTGAGCCGCCGGAGATTCTCCGCCACCGCGAGCGCTGCCGTCGGCGCATGCGTTGCCGCCGCCACATGCGGCGTCACGAAGATGCGCTCGTGCCGCCAGAACGAATGGTCCTGCGCCAGCGGCTCGTCACGAAAGACGTCGAGCACGGCGGCCGAGATCTGCCCGCTGTCGAGCGCCGCGACGAGATCGGCCTCGACCAGATGGCGGCCGCGCGCGCAATTGATGATCATCGCGCCGCGCGGCAGGGCGGCGAAGAGCCGTGCATCGAGAATACCCTCGGTGGCCGGAGTCAGTGGCAGCAGGCAGACCAGAATTTCCGAGCGCGCGAGCAACGGCACCAGGCCTTCGGCACCATGAAACGTCGGAATTCCGGCAAGCTTCTTTTCCGTGCGGCTCCAGCCGGCGACGTCGAATCCCAGCACTTTGAGCTTCAGCGCCGCGTCGCCGCCGAGCACGCCGAGACCGAGCACGCCGACGCGGCGCTCCGCCGCGTTCGGCTGCAGCCGCGGCCGCCACACCCGGGCGTGCTGCTGCGCGAGATAGAAGGGCTCGCCGCGATGCAGCCGCAGCACCTGCAGCTGCACATATTCGCTCATCGCGGCGGTCATATAGGGATCGACCAGGCGGACGACGGGAATGCTGGGCGGCAGCGCGGGATCGGTCAGAACGTGATCGACACCGGCGCCGAGCGAGGCGATGAGCTTCAAATTGGGCAGGCGCTCGAACAGCCCGGCCGGCGGACGCCAGACCAGCGCCGCCTCAATCTCGGTGGGATCGCCGAGATCGGGCCAGATGCGCAGTTCGAGATCGGGAATATGCTTGGCGAGTTCCGCCCGCCATTGGGTGGCATCATCGGCCGCAGAGAGGAACAACAGGACCATTCGGTACCAGTCTACTGCGCCGTCGCCGCGCTCTCCACCACCTCGAGGTCGAAGGCGGCCGCCATCAGCGCGCGGGTATAGGCATGGGCCGGGCGCTCGAAGATCTGCTGCGCCGCTCCCGCCTCGACGATCTTGCCGTCCTTCATCACGAGGACTTGGTGCGCCAGCGCCCGCACCACGCGCAGATCGTGGCTGATGAAGAGGTAGGAGAGGCCGTGGCGACGCTGCAACTCGCGCAGCAGCGCCACCACCTGCGCCTGGACCGACATGTCGAGCGCCGAGGTCGGCTCGTCGAGCACGACGAAGCGCGGCTTCAGTACCATGGCGCGAGCGATCGCGATGCGCTGGCGCTGCCCGCCGGAGAACTCGTGCGGGTAGCGCTCGGTAGAGTCGGGATCGAGGCCCACTTCCAGCAGCACCTGCTCGATGAGCGCGCGCCGCTCCGCAGAGTTGCGGCCGATGTGGTGCACTTTGAGCCCTTCCTCGACGATTTGCGCCACCGAAAGGCGCGGCGAGAGGCTAGAGAAGGGGTCCTGGAACATGATCTGCATCTCGCGCCGCAACGGCCGCATCTGCCGTTCCGACAAGCCATCGAGCCGCTGTCCGTCAAAGCGGATCAGACCTTCGCCGGCGATGAGCCGCAGCAGCGCGAGCCCCAGCGTGGTCTTGCCGGAGCCGCTTTCGCCCACCACCCCCAGGGTCTCGCCCCGGCGCAACTCGAACCCGATGCCATCCACCGCCTTCACATGGCCGGAGACGCGTCGCAGCACACCGCTGCGGATCGGGAACCAGACCTTGAGGTCTTGCGCCGCGACGAGCGCCGTGGCGTCGGGTGCGACCGGCTGCGGCCTGCCCTGCGGCTCGGCTGCGAGCAGGTGGCGCGTATAGTCGTGCCGCGGCTGCGCAAAGACCTCGGCGACGATGCCGGATTCGACCACTTCTCCCTTGGTCATCACCAGGACCTGGTCGGCCATCTTGCGGACGATGCCGAGATCATGCGTGATCAGCAGCAGCGCCATGCCGAAGCGCTGCTGGAGATCGCGGAGGAGCTTCAGGATCTGCGCCTGGATGGTGACGTCGAGCGCGGTGGTGGGCTCGTCGGCGATGAGGATGTCCGGCTCGTTGGCCAGCGCCATGGCGATCATGACGCGCTGGCGCTGGCCGCCGGAGAGCTGGTGCGGATAGGCATCGAGGCGCCTCTCCGCCTCGCTCAGACCCACGAGCCGCAGCAGCTCGATCACCCGCGCCCGCACCGCACCGGGGGTCATGCGCTTGTGCAGGTAGAGCGTCTCGGCGACCTGCTTCTCGATGGTGTGCAGCGGATTGAGCGAAGTCATCGGCTCCTGGAACACCATGGCGATGCGATTGCCGCGGATGTCGCGCATGGTGCTCTCGCGCGCGCCCGCAAGTTCGATGCCGTCGAAGGCGATGCGGGTCGTGGGGGCGTGGCTCGCCGCGGGATAGGGCAGAAGCTGGAGGATCGAGAGCGCGGTCACCGACTTTCCCGAGCCGCTCTCTCCCACCAGCGCGAGGGTCTCGCCCCGGCTAAGGTCGAATGAGATCCCGCGCACCGCCTCCACCGCCCCGCCGGGAACAGCGAAAGTGACATGAAGATCGCGGACGGAGAGAAGGGCTGTCACAGCTCTCAGCCTTCCGCAGAGGTGACTGACAACTGAAAATTGTGAACTGGCCGCGTCCTCATCTGACCTTCCTCGGATCGAATGCATCGCGCACCGCTTCGCCGATGAAGATAAGCAGGCTCAGCATCAGTGCCAGCACGAAGAAGCCGGTGAGGCCGAGCCATGGGGCAGTGATATTGTTCTTGCCCTGCAGCAGCAGTTCGCCCAGCGAGGGCGAGCCCGGCGGCAGGCCGAAGCCCAGGAAATCGAGCGAGGTGAGCGTGGTGATGGAGCCGCTCAGGATGAACGGAACGAAGGTGAGCGTCGATACCATGGCATTGGGCAGAACGTGGCGCACCATGACCACCGGATTCGACACGCCGAGCGCGCGGGCGGCGCGGACATAGTCGAAATTGCGCGCGCGCAGGAATTCGGCTCGGACGAGATCGACGAGCTGCATCCAGGTGAGGGCGAGCATGATGCCGAGCAGCCACCAGAAATTGGGTTGGACGAAGCTCGACAGGATGATCAGCAGGAACAGCACCGGGATGTTCGACCAGAGCTCGATGAAGCGCTGAAAGCCAAGGTCGATGAGCCCGCCGTAATACCCCTGAATCGCTCCGGCGGCGATGCCGATGACGGAGCTCAGCACCGTCAGCGTCAGGCCGAAGAGCGTCGAGATGCGGAAGCCGTAGATCAGGCGCGCCAGCACGTCGCGTCCTTGGTCGTCGGTGCCAAGCCAGTCGACCGCATCGGGCGGCGAGGGGGCGGGCGAGGGCAGCGCGTAGTTTATCGTGTCGTAGTGGAACGGGATCGGCGGCCAAACCATCCAGCCATGCGCCTCGATCAGGCGTTGCACATGCGGATCGCGGTAGTCGGCCTCCGTCGGGAACTCGCCGCCGAACGTGGTCTCGGGATAATTGGCGAGGACCGGGAAGTAGAGATGGCCCGCATAGGAGACGACGATCGGCCGGTCGTTGGCGATGAATTCGGCGAAGAGGCTGATGACGAAAAGCGCAAGGAAGACCCAGAGTGACCAGAAGCCGCGGCGATTCGCGCGAAAATTCGCCATCCGACGCCGGGTGAGCGGCGTCACGCGCAGGCCCAGAATGCGATCGGAGCGGCGCTCAAGCGCGGGCGCGGACGTGCTCATGCGCGCCGCGCGGCGAAGTCGATGCGAGGATCGACGAACATATAGATGATGTCGCGCACCAGATTCATCGCGATGCCGACCAGGGTGTAGATGTAGAGCGTGCCGAAGATGATCGGATAGTCGCGGTTGAGCACCGCCTCGAAGCCCAGGAGCCCGAGCCCGTTCAGCGAGAAAATCACCTCGATCAGCAGCGCGCTGGTGAAGAGGATGTTGATGAAGGCGGCCGGGAAGTTGGCGACGATGATCAGCATCGCGTTGCGGAAGACATGGCCGTAGAGCACCCGGCGCTCGCCTAGCCCCTTGGCGCGCGCGGTGACGACGTACTGCTTGTTGATCTCGTCCAGGAAGGAATTCTTGGTCAGCATGGTCAGGTTGGCAAAGGCGCCGATGATCATCGCCGTGACCGGCAGCGCCAGGTGCCAGAAATAGTCGAGGATGCGGTGCGGCCAGCCGAAGCTCGACCAGTCGTCGGAGACCAAGCCACGCAGCGGGAACCACTGCAGATAGCTGCCGCCGGAGAAGAGCACGATGAGCAGGATGGCAAAGAGGAAGGAAGGGACGGCGTAGCCGACGATGATCGCCCCGCTCGTCCAGATGTCGAAGCGTGATCCGTCGCGCACCGCCTTGCGGATGCCGAGCGGGATCGAGATGAGATAGCTGAGGAGCGTGGTCCAGAGGCCGAGCGAGATCGATACCGGCAGCCGCGCGGCGATGAGGCTGATGACGCTGCCGTTCTGGAAGAAGCTGTTGCCGAAGTCGAAGCGCAGATAATTTCCCATCATCAGCAGGAAGCGCTCGGCCGGCGGCTTGTCGAAGCCGAACTGGTGCTTGAGCTCGGCGATGAGCTGCGGGTCGATGCCGCGCCCGGCCCGGGTCTGCTCCCCTCCCGCTTCGCCGGCGCCGCCGCCGGTGACGCGCGCGAGCGCGCCGCCATGCGCGCCGCGGATCTGTGCAATCACCTCGTCGATTGGGCCGCCCGGCGCGGCCTGAACGATGATGAAGTTGAGCAGCATGATGCCGAACAGTGTCGGGATCACCAGCAAGAGGCGCCGGACGATATAGGCAAGCATGGCGGCGCTCCTAGTTCACTTCGTTGCCGCCTTCGCCTGCGACTGGCGCACGGAGACCTGCTGCGCCTTGCCCGGCTCGATCCACCAACCGTTGATCACGGCGGCAGGCGAATCGGCGTATTTCGGCTGCGTCGCTGGCTTGCCGAACTTATTCCAATAGGCGACGCGGTAGTAGTCCGAATACCAGTTCGGCACGACGTAATAGCCGAAGAGCAGCACGCGATCGAGCGCGTGGACGATGGTCACGAGCGCTGGCCGCGACTTGGCCTGGATCGCTCGCTCGATGAGATCGTCGACCACCGGATCGCGCACGCCGGCGGTGTTGGCGCTGCCCGGCTGGTTGGCGGCGATGCTGGAGAAGAACTCGCGCAATTCCGTGCCCGGTGCCAGCGAGGCGCCGTAGCGCACGCTGATCATATCGAAATCATAGTCGCGCACGCGGTTCTGGTACTGCGCCGCGTCGACATTGCGTATCTGCGCGAAGATGCCGATGCGCTTCAGGTTGCCGAGGAAGGGGAGAACCACCTTCTCCATGCGCGGCTCGTCGCTGAGGAATTCGAAGGAGAAGGGTTGCCCGGTCTTCGCGTTGACCATACGGCCGTTCTTGACCACCCAACCCGCCTGTTGAAAGAGCTTCAGCGCCTCGCGGATGCCCGGGCGGATGTCGCCGTTGGCGTCGTAGACCGGGGGTTCATAGGGCGTGGTGAAGACCGCGTCGGGGACCCGGCCGCGATACTGCTCGAGCAGCTTCAACTCGTCGCCCTGAGGCAGGCCCCGCGCGGCGAGATCGGAATTCTCCCAATAGCTCTTGGTGCGCTTATAGGCGCTGTAGAGGATCTGCTTGTTGGTCCACTGGAAGTCGAAGAGATACCCGATCGCGCGCCGCACCAGCGGATCGGCGAAAACCGGCCGTCTGGTGTTGAAGACGAAGCCCTGCATGCCCTGCGGCACCTGATGATGGGCTTCCTGCTTCACCACTGCGCCGTCCTTCACCGCCGGGAAATCGTAGAGCGTCGCCCAGTCCTTGGCGGTATATTCGGCGCGGATATCAATCTGTCCGGCCTTGAATGCCTCGAACATCGATGACATGTCGCGGTAATAGTCGACGCGCATCGTGTCGAAATTATACTGGCCCTTGTTCACCGGCAGATCCTTGGCCCAGTAGTTCTTGACGCGCTCATAGGTGATGGAGCGACCGGGATCGACGGCGGCGATGCGGTAGGGCCCGCTGCCGACCGGGATGTCGAGCGTCGGCTGGCTGAAATCACGTCCCTGCCACCATTTCTTCGACAGCACCGGCAGGCTCGCCACCAGCATCGGCAGGTCGCGGTCGCTGCCGTTCTTGAAGACGAATTGCACGCGGTGCGGGTCCATCACCGTGCAGCTCCTGACATTGGCGAACTGCACGCGCCACTGGGGGTGGCCTTTGGTGATCAGCGTCGTGTAGGTCCAGCAGACATCCTCGGCCGTTATCGGCGTGCCGTCGTGGAAGCGCGCTTCGGGCCGCAAGATGAAAATCATGCTGCTGCGGTCGGGTGCGAGTTCGACGCTTTCGGCGATCAGTCCATAGGCGGCGTTCGGCTCGTCGAGCGCGCCGGCCATCAGGCTGTCGAACAGGACGCCCGGCTGCACCATCGAATCCGAATAACGGACGAAGGCGACGCCGCGCAGGATGAACGGGTTCAGGTTGTCGAAGGTGCCGAGATCGCCGAAGCGCACGCTGCCGCCCTTGGGCGCGTCGGGATTGACGTAGTCGAAATGGGCGAATCCCGGCGGATATTTGAGCGGGTCGCCGAACAGCGAGATGCCGTAACTCGGCTTGCCGGTCTCGGCCGAGGCCGGCAGCGCGACGGCGAGGGCGAGAAGGGCGGCAAGCAGCACGCGCATGGGCGTTCCCTCGATTGTCCTTGCCGCTCAGTCTAGTGGAAAGCCCGCGCCGGCCCCAGCGCGATCCCGAATCGTCGCCGCTCAACCGCCGGCAAGGAGCCGTCGCGCCGGTTCGGCAAGCAACGGGTCGCCCGCCGCTACCACGCGGCCGTCGCTGCCGAGGTCGAGCGGCCGCCCCCGCCAATCGGTGATGACGCCGCCGGCGCCGGCGATCACCGGCGCCAGCGCGCAATAATCGTAAGGCTTCAACTGCGCTTCGACGACGAGATCGATGAAGCCGCTGGCGAGTTGGGCGTAGGCATAGCAATCGGCGCCCGCCCGCACGAGCTTCGCCGCCGCGGCAAGCCGGGCGAAGCCGGCGGCGTCGGCGCCCTTGAACATGAGCTCGGGCGCAGTGGAGAAGAGCGTTGCATCGCCCAGCGCGGGACATGGGCGACAGCGCACCGGCGCGCCGTTGAGGAGGGTGGAGCGCCCCTCGACACCCACCCAGCGCTCGTGCAGGATCGGCTGGTCGATGACGCCGAGCACCGGCCGGCCGCCTCGTGTCAGAGCGATCAGCGTGCCGAAAAGCGGAATACCGCTGATGAAGGATTTGGTGCCGTCGATCGGATCGAGCACCCAGACATACTCGGCGTCGGCGCGCAGCTTGCCATGCTCTTCGCCGATGATGCCATGCGCGGGGAAGCACTTCTCGATGAGCGCGCGCATCGCCGCTTCCGCATCGCGATCGGCGACGGTGACCGGCGTCAGATCTGCCTTCTCGTCCACCGCGAGCGTGCGGCGGAAGTGCCGGCGGATGATGGCGCCCGCGGCATCGGCGAGGGTCTCGGCCAGGGCGAGAGGGGCGGCGCCGATATCCTCGGTCATGCCGCCCCCGCCGCTACTTGCTGAGGTTCTGCGGGTGGTCGCTCAGCGTGTTGAGATAAGCGACGACGTCCGCGCGGTCCTGCGCCTTGGGCAGGCCGGCGAAGGTCATCTTCGTGCCCTGGGCGAAGCTCTGCGGGTTCGAGAGCCAGTGGTTCAGGTTATCCACCGTCCACTTCTCGCCCTTGTGCTTGGAAAGCGCCGCCGAGAACTGGTAGCCGTTGCGGCCCTCGGCGATCGGTGTGCCGATCACCTCGTAGAGATTGGGGCCGATGCGATTCGGCTGGCCCTTCTCGAAGGTGTGGCAGACCATGCACTTCTTCGCCTGCTCGGCACCCGCCTTGGGGTCGGCCTTGGCTAGAAGCGGCGCGATCGGCTCAGGGCCGGCGGGTTTGGCAGCGGCTGTCTGCTGTTGCGCTGGCTTCTCGGAGCCGGCGACCAGATAAGCCGGCTTCGCCGGGATGGTCGGCTTCACCAGCATGTTGGCGATGATGCCGGACACCATGGCCAGTATCATCGCGGCGAGAGCCGCGCCGATGATCTTGTTCCACTCGAAAGACGACATTCCCTTCCCTCGGGCAAGCGGTTCAGCGGCGGAGAAAAGCCAATTTTCGCTGACAACTCAAACGAAATGTGATTGATGCGGCGGGACAATAGCCCGCCCGATGCGCTGGCCGACGCGGATTTCATGCGGCATAACGCCGCAACTTCGAGTCGAGCCACCGGGCGGAGAGGAGTATCGCCCTTGACCGTCTCCCTGCCGAGCTTCCGTCCGATCGTGGTGATCCCGGCCCGCATGGCGGCCACGCGCCTGCCGGGCAAGCCGCTCGCCGACATCGCCGGCGAACCGATGATCGTCCATGTGCTGCGCCGGGCCGAGGCGGCCGCCATCGGTCCTGTGCTGGTCGCCTGCGCCGAGGCCGAGATCAAGGCGGCGGTCGAGCGCGCCGGCGGGTGCGCGGAGCTGACGCGGCCCGAGCATCCCTCCGGCTCCGATCGCGTTCACCAGGCCGTCGAGCGCGTCGATCCCGAGCGCCGGCACGATATCGTCGTCAACCTCCAGGGCGACTGGCCGCTGGTCGATCCGGGTCTCATCCGTGCCGTGCTCGCGCCGCTCGCCGAGCCGCAGGTCGACATCGCCACGCTCGCCTGCCGCATCCGCGAGGAGGCAGAGCGCGACAATCCCAACGTGGTGAAGGTGGCGGTGGGCTTCGCCGAGGGACAGCGCATCGCCCGCGCGCTCTATTTCAGCCGGCTGCCGGTGCCGCACGGCGCGGGCGAGCACTACCACCATGTCGGTATCTACGCTTATCGCCGCGCCGCGCTCGAGCGCTTCGTCACCTTGCCGGCGGCGGTGATCGAGCGGCGCGAGAGCCTGGAGCAGCTGCGTGCGCTGCAAGCCGGCATGCGCATCGACGTGGCGCTCGTTGACACCTTTCCCTTCGGCGTCGATACTCCGGCCGACCTTGCCCGTGCCCGCGAGTTGCTCGCGTCACCGGGCCTCGCGCCCGGCACCCCATGAGCTCTCGCATCAACCCGGCCTCGCTGATCGCCTTTCAGGGCGCACCCGGCGCCTATTCCGATCTCGCCTGCCGCGAGGTCTTTCCGCGCCTCACCACGCTGCCCTGCGCCGGCTTCGAGGATACCATTGCCGCGGTGAGGCGAGGGCGCGCGCGTTTTGCCATGCTGCCGATCGAGAATTCGGTGGCAGGCCGGGTCGCCGACATTCATCACCTAATGCCGGATTCCGGACTCCACATCATCGGCGAGCATTTTCAGCGGGTGAACCATCACCTGCTCGCGCCCAAGGGAGCGAAGCTCGGCGATCTCAAGGTGGTGCGCAGCCACGTCCACGCGCTGTCGCAATGCCGCAAGCTCATCCGCGAGCTGGGATTGAAGCCGATCGTCGCCGCCGACACGGCCGGCGCCGCCGCCGAGGTCGCCGAGCGCGGCGACCGCAGTGAGGCGGCGATCGCCTCGGCGCTGGCCGGCAAGATCTACGGGCTCGCCTCGTTGCGCGCCAATATCGAGGATGCCGAGCACAACACCACGCGCTTCCTCGTCATGGCGAAAGAGCCGAAGCACGCAAAGCCCGGCAGCGACCTCGTCGTCACCACCTTCGTCTTCCGCGTGCGCAACGTGCCGGCGGCGCTCTACAAGGCGCTTGGCGGCTTCGCCACCAACGGCGTCAATATGACGAAGCTCGAGAGCTACATGCTGGGCGGCCGCTTCACGGCCACCCAGTTCTACGCCGATGTCGAGGCGCATCCGGAGGATCGGCCGCTCAAGCTGGCGCTCGAGGAGCTGCAATTCTTCTCGCGCGAGGTGCGGATCCTCGGCGTCTATCCCGGCCATGCCTTCCGCCGCAGCGTGACTCAGGGCGAGGCCGATTAGCGGCGCTGCCGCCCCGTCCGGTTGCGCGGCCTGGCGGTCTTTCCCGAAAGCTATAATTCGGAACTTAATCTCGTCCGATACTACCTTGACGGGATTCGGGCGCCTGCCCATTGTGGGCAGGCCTAGAGAGCCGCGCACAGCGGCCGGGCGCCGCCGAGCGGCGGGAGGAGCTCGTGTCGCACATGCGCAAGCGTTTGGGGGTGCTGGTCCTGGTTGCGATCCTGCTCGCCGCTGCGGCGGGCGGACTCTATTGGTGGCGCGTCGGCCGCTTCGTGGAGTCGACGGACGACGCCTATCTCCAGGCCGATATCTCGGCCATCAGCCCCGAGGTCGACGGCTATGTGCGCGAAGTGCGCGTCACCGACAATCAGCCGGTCAAGACCGGCGATGTGCTGGTGGTGATCGATGATCGCGATTTCGCCGCGAAGCTGGAGCAGGCGCGCGGCAACCGCGATGCGGCGCGCGCCGCGCTCGCCATGCTGGAGACGCGCCGCACCTGGCAGAAGGCGGTGATCGAGCAGGCCCTGGCCTCGGTGGCAAGCGCCGAGGCCGAGCAGCAACGCGCCGCACTCGAGCTGGTGCGTCAGCGCGACCTCGCCAAGGCCGATGTGGCGAGCCGCCAGAAATTCGAGGCGGCGGTGGCCGATGAGCGCAAGGCCGAGGCGGGCATGTCGCACGCCCGCGCCGTGCTCGCCGCCGAGCGCGACCAGCTCGCCATGATCGAGGCCGAGAACGGGCGCGACGAGGCGCGGCTGCGCCAGGCCGAGGCCGCGCTGAAGCTGGCGCAGAACGAGCTCGACGACACCGTCATCCGCGCGCCGATCGACGGCGTGGTCGGCAACAAGGGCGTGCAGATCGGCCAGTACGTCAAGCCCGGCACGTTACTGATGGCGCTGGTGCCGCTGCCGAAAATCTATGTCGTCGCCAACTTCAAGGAGACGCAGCTCGCCGGCATGCGTCCCGGCGAGAAGGTGCGCATCACGGTCGATGCCTTGCCCGACCGCAGCCTCCAGGGCTTCATCGAGAGCTTCGCTCCGGCCAGCGGCTCGCTCTTCAGCCTGCTGCCGCCGGAGAACGCCACCGGCAATTTCACCAAGATCGTGCAGCGCGTGCCGGTGCGCATCGCGCTGGCGCCCGATGAGAAGCTGCGCGGGCTGCTGCGCCCCGGCCTCTCGGCCGAGGTCGAGGTCGACACCCGCGCTCCGGCATCGCTCGCCGCGGCCGACGCCGCTCTCGCGCGCTGATGGACGGCGCGCGCGCGACAGCGCTCGCCGACCGGCCGGCGCTGGCGCCGGTGGCGCCCCGCGACGTCGTGACCTTCGTCGTCATGGTCATCGGCATGTTCATGGCGATCCTCGATATCCAGATCGTCGCCAGCAGCCTCGCGCAAATCCAGTCCGGTCTCTCGGCGAGCCCCGACGAGGTCAGCTGGGTGCAGACCTCCTATCTCATCGCCGAGGTGGTGATGATCCCGCTCTCGGGGATGCTCGCGCGCATCCTGTCGACGCGCGTGCTGTTCTCGCTCTCGGCGGCGAGCTTCACCTTGGCGAGCGCCGCCTGCGCCTTCGCCTGGGATCTCCCCTCGATGATCGTCTTCCGCTCGCTTCAGGGCTTTCTCGGCGGCGCGATGATCCCGCTGGTGTTCTCGGCGAGCTTCATCCTCTTCCCGCTGGAGCGGCGGCCGCTGGTGACGGTGATCATCGGTCTCGTTGCCACGCTCGCGCCCACGTTGGGGCCGACAATCGGCGGCTACCTCACCGAGACCTTCGACTGGCACGCGCTTTTTCTCGTCAATCTCCTGCCGGGCGTCGTCGCGGCCGGCGCCGGTTGGGCGCTCATCCGCATCGACCGTCCCAATTTCGCGCTGCTCCGCGGCTTCGACGTGCCGGGCCTCGTCTTCATGGCGCTCTTCCTCGGCAGCCTGCAATACGTGCTCGAGGAAGGGGCGCGCAACGACTGGTTCGAGGACGGTTCGATCCGCGCTTTCTCGGCGCTCTCCGCGGTGGGCGCGCTCGCCTTCTTCTGGCGCGTGCTCGCCTACCGCCAGCCGATCGTCGATCTGCGCGCCTTCGCCAACCGCAACTTCACCATCGGCTGCCTCTACAGCTTCATCCTCGGCGTCGGGCTTTACGGCTCGATCTTCCTGCTGCCGATGTTCCTGGCGCGGGCGCGCGAGCTGAATGCGCTGCAGATCGGCCTCATCATGATGGTGACCGGCGTGGCGCAGTTCCTCTCGGCGCCGCTGGCGGCGATCCTGTCGCGTCGGCTCGACATGCGCGTCATGCTGGCGCTCGGCCTCGCTCTTTTCGGCGTCGGCGTCTGGCTCAACGCCTTCCTGACCGACCAGTCCGATTTCTGGGAGCTGTTCCTGCCGCAGGCGGTGCGCGGCGCCTCGCTGATGCTCTGCTTCATGCCGATCAACACGCTGGCGCTCGGGACCTTGCCGCAGGACATGCTGAAGAACGCCAGCGGCCTCTACAACCTGATGCGCAATCTCGGCGGCGCGATCGGGCTCGCGGGCTTCAATACCATGATCATCGAGCGCTTCGTGCTGCACGCCTCGCGGCTCTCCGAGCATGTGACGCTCGCCCGCCCGGATGTGGCGGCGCTCATGGACCGGCTCACCGCGCGGCTTTCCGAACTCACGCCCGGCGACGCCAACCTCGCGGCGCTGAAGTTCGTCATGCGCCTCACCGAACGCGAGGCGACGGTGCTCACCTTCAACGACTGCTTCGCCGTCATGGCGCTGGTCTTCCTGCTGGCGCTGCTGCTGATGCCGATCCTGAAGAAACCGCCGCTCCCCGGCGGCGCCGGCAATTAGCGACGAATTGCGTGCGTGAGGGCGCTTTCCGGGCGGCGGATTTAACGTTCCGGCAATCCGCTGTTGCGACAGTTCCCGCGACGGAAAATCGCGGGAGCGTGGTCGATGCGTAAAATGCTGGCGATCCTCGGCGTCTTGCTGTTCTCCGGCGCCGCCTGGGCGGTGGCGCCCGATCGTTCGGCGCTCTCCATCGAGGAGAACGACACGATCAACATCGCCTGTTTCGTCTTCGTGAAGGACGGGAATTCCGCCTTCCAGTCCTGCGTCGCGCGGCAGATGGCGGCGCTGAAGCAGCATCCGACCCCCGATCTCTCCGGCCTCGCGCCGTCGCGGGCGCGCGTGGTCGAGGAGCGCTGCCGCTATCTGCGCCGCGCCGGGATCGCCGAATACAATGGCTGCCTCGCCGGGTCGCTGAAGGAGCCGCAGAGGGCCGAGGAGAGGCAGAGCCCGGACGACGTCTTCGCCTTCGACTACTCCAAGGTGTTCGGCGACGGCAAGGCGCCCAAGCCTCAGCCCGAGAAGCCGCAGGTGACGCCGGTCGTTGCGCATTCGCTGCCGCGCCCGGCCGCGCTGCTGCCGCGCATTCCCTCGCGCATCGCCGAGCGGACGCTCACTCCCGCCCAGGTATTCAAGAAGGTCGAGCGCTCGGTCTGGGTCGTGCTGGCGACCCCCAGCGAAGCGGAGTTGCGCGTGCGCAACATCTCCCAAGGCTCGGCGATTGCCGTTTCCGACCATCTGCTGCTCACCAACTGCCACGTCGTCGAGGGCCGCGCCATCATCAAGCTGTGGCAGGACGGCACGCGGGCCGATGCGAAGCTGGTCGCCGGCGACACCGCCACCGACCGCTGCATCCTGAGAACCGACGACCTCGCGCTCACCCCCATCGCCGGCGTGCGCCGGGCGGGCAGCCTCGCCATCGGCGAGCGCGTCTTCGCCATCGGCGCGCCGATCACGCTCGAGCGCACCTTGAGCGAGGGGCTGATCTCGGGCATCCGTCCGGATGGCCGCCGGACCCTGGTGCAGACCTCGGCGCCGATCTCGCCGGGCTCCTCGGGCGGCGGCCTCTTCGATGAGCGCGGCAACCTCGTCGGCATCACCACGCTCGCCTCGCGCTCGGTGGCGCAGAACCTCAACTTCGCCATCGCCGCATCCGAGTATTGGAAATAGCGCGACGCGGCACGCGTCGTCGCTGGCGGCGTCAGCGGTTGCCAAGCAACCGCGAGAGCCCCTAGCGAGCGCCGTCAGGCGCTCGTCAGAGGCGGCGTCAGCGATGGCAGAGCCATCGCGGGAGCCGCACGGGTCGGGTTAGCCCGGCGACGCCGCTACGCGTCGCGCCGCAGCCAATCCTCGATCAGCCGGCGCGCGATCGAATCCTTGCGCGGCATGCGGAACTGGTCGTCGTCCTGATGCGTCAGCAGGAAACTGCGGTCGTACCAGCGCGCATCCTCGAGCTCGCTGTGATCGACGCGGATCTCGGTGCTGCGCGCGCGGGCATGGAAGCCCAGCATGATCGACGCGGGAAAGGGCCAGGGCTGCGACGAGTGATAGCTCACCTGGTCGACGCGCACCGCCGTTTCCTCCTCGACCTCGCGCGCCACCGCTTCCTCGAGGCTCTCGCCCGGCTCGACGAATCCGGCGAGCGTCGAATGCATGCCGGCGGGCCAGATGCGCTGGCGCCCCAAGAGGCAGCGCTCGCCATCATGGACCAGCATGATCACCGCCGGATCGGTGCGCGGGAAATGCGGCGCGTTGCATTGCGGGTTGGTGCAGCGCCGCACATGGCCGCCTTCCTCGCTGTGCGTCGGGCTGCCGCAGATGCCGCAGAAGCGGTGACGGCTGTGCCAGTAGGTGATGCCGCGGGCATAGGCGAGCAGCGAACCCTCATGCCGCGCCAGCAGCGGCCCGACGCGGCGCAGATCCGTGAATTCGAGCGGCAACTCCGAGCGCAGCCCTTCGAGCGGCGCCTCGGCAGGACTCAAATCGAGGGCGAAATAGGCGCGCTCTTCGAAGATGCCGAGCAGCACCGATTCGCCCTCGGCCGCGATCTCGTGCCGCGCCAGGAAGGCTGCCTGCGGCGCCGCGCCGGCGAGGCTCACCACCAGGTTCTGGCTGCGCCAGACCGGCACGAAGCGGCTCTCGGGATCGCTGAGCCGTTGGGTGAGCCAGTCCTTGTCCTTGCGCCGCCAGCCGGCGCGATCGACCACGCCCTGTGCGGCGTAGAAATTGGCGTCCTTCATGCTGCGGCGGAAAGTGGCACGCCCGTCGCCCCGGGGCAAGCGCCGGGGCTTGCCCCGGGGCGGAGCGGACCTGATATAGTGGGGCCGGGAGGCTGGCGATGGACAGGTCCCTCGCCAACCCGGTCAGGTCCGGAAGGAAGCAGCCGTAACGAGTTTCGGCCTGGGTCGTTGTCCAGCCTCCCACCGGATTTCCCGCGACGCCCGTGTGCCAAGGTGGCTCCGCAGCCTCGATGCCGATGACGTGTGATGACTGAGCCGGGCGCGCCCTATCGGGTGCTGGCGCGCAAGTACCGGCCGAGCACCTTCGCCGAGCTGATCGGGCAGGAGGCGATGGTGAAGACGCTCACCAACGCCATCGCCACCGGGCGGATCGCCCACGCCTTCATCCTCACCGGCGTGCGCGGCGTCGGCAAGACGACTACCGCGCGCATCCTGGCGCGCGCGCTCAACTGCATCGGCCCCGACGGCACGGGCGGGCCCACCATCGCGCCCTGCGGCGAATGCGAGCCCTGCCGTGCCATCGCCGAGGACCGCCATGTCGACGTGATGGAAATGGACGCGGCCTCGCGGACCGGCGTCGACGATATCCGCGAGCTCACCGAGGGGGTGCGCTACAAGCCGGTCGCCGCACGCTACAAGATCTACATCATCGACGAAGTGCACATGCTGTCCAAGAACGCCTTCAACGCGCTGTTGAAGACGCTCGAGGAGCCGCCGCCCGACGTCATCTTCATCTTTGCGACCACCGAGATCCACAAGGTGCCGATCACGGTGCTGTCGCGCTGCCAGCGCTTCTCGCTGCGCCGGGTGCCGGCGGAGCTGCTGATCGAGCATTACCGCGGCATTGCCGAGAAGGAGGGGGTTTCGGCCGAGCCTGCGGCGGTGGCCCTCATCGCCCGCGCCGCCGACGGCTCGGTGCGCGACGGGCTCTCGCTCCTCGACCAGGCGATCGCGCTGGGCTCGGGCGGGATATCCGAGGGCGCGGTGCGCGATATGCTCGGCATCGCCGATCGCGGCCTCGTTCTCGATCTCTTCGAGACGGTGCTGAAGGGCGATGCCGCCGACGCGCTCAGCCGCATGACCCGCCTCTACGAGGGCGGCGCCGATCCGCTGATGGTGCTGCAGGACCTGCTGGAGCTCGCGCATTTCGTGACGCGCCTGAAGCTGGTGCCGGGGGCCGGCGCCGACGATCCGGCGCTCGCCGGCGAGCGGCTGCGCGGCCTCGCCCTGGCGCAGCGTCTCGGCATGCCGGTGCTGGCGCGTTCCTGGCAGATGCTGCTCAAAGGCATTGTTGAGGTGCAGCATGCGCCCTCGCCGCTGCAGGCGGCGGAGATGGTGCTGGTGCGGCTCGCCTATGTCGCCGATCTGCCGGCGCCCGCCGATCTCGTGCGCCAGCTCGAGCGCGGCGGCGAGACTGGAGCCTCTCCGGCGCCGCGGCCGTCCGCGAGCGCGGGTACGGCGTCGCCCGCGCCGCGCATGGCGGTCTCCGTCGATGCCGGCGCCGCCGCGCCGCGCCTTCAGGTGAGCGAGCCCGATGCCGCTCCGTCGCTGCCGCAGCCGCAGAACTTTCTCGAGGTGGTCGAGCTCTTCGACCGCAACCGCGAGGCGATGCTGCGCTGGCATCTCCACTCGCATGTGCATCTCGTGCATTTCGAGCCGGGCCGCATCGAGTTCCGCCCCGCCGAGGGCGCACCGCGCGATCTGCCGAACCGCTTGGGCCAGCTGCTCACCGAATGGACCGGCTCGCGCTGGATCGTCAGCGTCTCGCGCGAGGAGGGGCAGCCCAGCTTGCGCGAGCAGCAGGAGCAGCGCGATGCCTCGCTCAAGAGCGAAGCGGCGCAGCACCCGCTGGTGCGCAAGGTGCTCGAGGCATTCCCCGGCGCGCGCATCGAGGCGGTGCGCGAGCTGAATCGCGCCGAAGCCGCGTCCGAGTCCGGCGACGGCGTCGAGGAGTCCGGTGAAGGAGACGAGTTGGCATGAAGAATCTCGGAAACATGATGAAGCAGGCGCAGCAGATGCAGGCCAAGATGGCCGAGATGCAGGCGCGGCTCGATCAGGTCGAGGTGACCGGCGCGTCGGGCGGCGGGCTGGTGCAGGTGACGCTCACCGGCAAGGGCGAGATGCGCAAGATCAAGATCGACAAGTCGCTGGTCGATCCCAACGAGGTCGAGGTGCTGGAAGACCTCGTGCTCGCCGCCTTCAACGATGCCAAGCAGCGCGTCGAGAGCCACGTCGCGGAGGAGATGGGCAAGCTTACCGGCGGCCTGAAGCTGCCGCCCGGGATGAAGCTGCCATTCTAGCGGGCGCCGTCGATTTTCGGTCGTCAGTCGCCGGTTTCGCGGCGAATCGACGGATGGCCGGCAACTGACTAGTGTCGACGCCTATGACGGAACTCGACCGCTTCATCCAGCTCCTCGCCAAGCTGCCGGGCCTGGGGCCGCGCTCGGCGCGGCGCGCGGCGCTCTTCCTCTTGAAGCGGCGCGAGAGCCTGATGGAGCCGCTTGCCGCGGCGATGGCCGAGACGGCGCGGCGCATCCGCGCCTGCGCCATCTGCGGCAATCTCGATACCGGGGATCCCTGCGCCATCTGCCGTGACGGCAAGCGTGATGCAGGCCTCGTCTGCGTCGTCGAGGACGTCGCCGACCTCTGGGCGATCGAGCGCAGCGGCGCCTATGCCGGGCGCTATCACGTGCTCGGCGGCACGCTCTCGGCGCTCGAAGGCGTAGGCCCCGAGGATCTCCATATCGGCGCGCTGATCGAGCGCTGTGCCACGGGCGGCGTGCGCGAGGTGATCCTGGCGATGAACGCGACCGTCGAAGGCCAGACCACGGCGCATTACATCATGGACCGGCTTTCCGCCAGCGCCGTCGACCTCTCGCGGCTTGCGCATGGCGTGCCGGTGGGCGGCGAGCTCGACTATCTCGACGAGGGCACGCTCGCCGCCGCG
This sequence comes from Allostellaceae bacterium, assembly GCA_035553515.1. GTDB lineage: Bacteria > Pseudomonadota > Alphaproteobacteria > ATCC43930 > CGMCC-115725 > DAHUYF01. Next base: position 50,286 of record DATNDG010000124.1, read on the forward strand.
CTCGCCTCGCGCCAGAAGCTCAAAGGCTGAAGGACGCACCGGCGACTAGGCAGCCCGCGCCCGCCCCAAAAGAAAGAGGCCGGGACTTCCGTCCCGGCCTCCGTCACGAGAGAAGCCCGCTTACTTCTGCGCGGTCCAAATCGGCTTGCCGTTTTCCTTGAAGGTGCTCTGCCAGAACGCCTCGATCTGCGCCACCACCGGCGCCGGCATCGGCACGTAGTCGAGCGCCTTGGCTTCGTCCTGGCCGTGCTTCAGGCACCAGTCGAGGAACTTCAGCACCGGCTCGTTCTGCTGCGCGCTGTAATCGGTGCGCATCAGCATGTAGGTCGCCGCCGTGATCGGCCAGCTCTTGTCGCCGGGCTGGTCGGTGAGGATGAGGTAGAAGTCCTTCACCTTGGTGAAGTCGGCATTGGCCGCCGCCGCCTGGAAGCTCGCCATGGTCGGCTCGAGCGTCTTGCCGGCCCGGTTGATCATCTTGGTGTAGACGAGCTTGTTCTCCATCACATAGGCGTATTCGACGTAGCCGATCGCGCCCTGGATCTGCTGCACATAGGAGGCGACGCCGGCATTGCCTTTGCCGCCCACCCCGTTGGGCCAATCGACCGAGACGTCATCGCCGACCTTGCTGCTCCATTCCGGGCTCACCTTCGAAAGATAGTTGGTGAAGTTGAAGGTCGTGCCCGAGCCGTCCGAGCGATGCACGGTCGAGATCTTGGTGTGCGGCAGCTTGACGCCGGGATTGAGCTTCTTGATCGCCGGATCGTCCCAGGAGGTGATCTTGCCGAGATAGATGTCGGCGAGCACCGGGCCGTTGAGCGTCATCTCGCCCGGCTTGATCCCGGGCAGGTTCACCACCGGCGTGATCGAGATGATCACCGCGGGGAACTGCGCCACATGGATCTGGTCCAGCTCTTCGGGCTTCAGCGGCTTGTCGCTGTTGGCGAAATCGACGGTCTTCGCCTTGATCTGAGCGATGCCCCCGCCCGAACCGATCGCCTGGTAGTTGACGGCAATGCCGGTTGCCTTGTTGTAGGTTGCCGCCCACTTGGCCAGAACCGGGTAGATCGCGGTGCCGCCCGCGCCGTTCAAATCCTTGGCCTGAGAGGCCGGCGCGGTCAGAGCGATGGCCGCTCCTATCGCCAGCGTTGCGAGAGCCAATCGCTTCATCATCGGGTCCTTCCCTGTGAGTTCGTCTCCACGGGCCGCGCCACGCAGGCGAGGTGCGCGGGCACCCTATTCGCCCTCGGCTACGCTTTTATTGCGGTAGAGTTGCTGAATTGTGACAGCGACGACTACTTCACCAGCCGCGGCAGGGCAGGCGTCGTCTCGCTGTCGATGAGGTCGGCATCCCCCTCGATCAGCAACTCGCCCTCCTGGGCATGAACGCTATAGGCGGGAAGGTTGGCGGGGAGCGGCTTTCCGGGCTGGATGCCCAGGCGCGAGAGGCTGCGCGCCCTAGGCAAAAGACGCTGGTTCACCGAGGCGGTGAGTTTGGCGAAGCTGTCCGCCGCCGCCTTGATGCCGCGGCCGAGGCTCGCCGCATGGCCGAGCATCACCGTCATGCCGTCGAGCAGCGCCCTGGTCCCGTCGACGATCTTCCCCTGGTTCTCGACCTGGCGCAGCAGGTTGATCTCGACCGAGGCGAGCGAAATCGCACAGTGGAGTCCCGCCGGTCCCGCCGGGATGATGTCGCGCTCGCGCGCCTTGCGGCTGAACTCGGGATCGGCGCGGCTCACCTTCTCGAGCGCCGCCTCGTTGGCGAGATACATCACCGACAGCACCCGCGCCATCTCTCCGCCGCGCCCCGATTGCCGCCAAGCAGCGAGGATCGCGCTGCGATAATCCTTTTCGGCGAGCGCGCGCAGATGCTGGTTCATCGTCCGCGCGAGGTTGCGATACGCCTCCTCCTCGCCGGCGGTGCCTTCGGCGCGGGCGATGTCGATCAGGAATTTCGACGCCTTGCAATCGATCACCAGCGCGCTGTTGCCGGGCAGGAAGACCACCGCGTCCGGCCGCAGCCGGCGTCCGTCCTCGTCCTCGGTGGTGTGCTGCAGCAGGTAGTCGCGCCCTTGCTCGAGGCCGAAGGAGGCGAGCGTGTTGGCAAGCCCGATCTCTGCCGCCTGGCCGGCGCCGCCCGGGCTCGACAAGGCGCGCCACAGCGTATCCAGCGCCGCGCCCTTCTCCTGCACTTGACCGTGCAGCTGCTGCACCGCCTTGGCGATCTCGTCCACCTGCTTGGTGAGCGCCGCGCTCGCCTCGCGCACGCGCTCCTCGGCTGCCTGCTTCGCCTCGGCATTCTCGCGCTTGTGATCCTCGAGGAGCTTCGAGGAGAGCTGCTGCGCGGTTGCTAGCACGGCCGCTTGTGCCGCTTGCAGGCTCTCGGCGCGCAGCCGCTCGAAATCGGCGATGCGCCGCTCGCCCTCGGTCGCCTGCTGGCGCAGCACCGCCGCGTCGCGCTCGGCCGCCGACCGAGCCGCGGCGCTTCGCGCCAGCAGCACCGCCAGCACCAGCGCGGTCATGAGCAGCAGCAGGCTGAGGCCGATCAACATTCCGTCCATAGGTGCTTCTTCTCCTCGCCGCCGCGTCGCTCATCCTACCAGGACGAAACGGGAACGGAAGCCTTTACCGCAGGGTTGACGCGGCTTCCGGGATTGCATACCTAGAACGCGGTTCTCCCGAGGATTTCCGTTCCTTTTGCCATGGCCCTGCTGCCCATCATCACCGCGCCCGATCCGCGCCTCAAAGTGAAGGCGAAGCCCATCAAGGCGGTCGACGACCAGATTCGCCGGCTGATGGACGACATGCTCGAGACCATGTACGCGGCGCCGGGTATCGGCCTGGCCGCGCCGCAGCTGGGCGTGGCGAAGCGCGTCCTGGTGGTGGACGTTGCGCGCGACGGCGAGGACGCCCAGCCGCTGCGCATTGCCAACCCCGAGATCCTGTGGCGCTCGACCGAGCTCGCCACATACAACGAAGGCTGCCTGTCGCTGCCCGAGCATTACGCCGATGTCTCGCGACCGGCCAAGATCCGGCTCCGCTATCTCGACCACCAGAACGAGATCCGCGAAGTCGACATGGAGGGCTTGCTCGCCACCTGCGTTCAGCACGAGATGGATCATCTCGAGGGCGTGCTCTTTGTCGATCACATCTCCTCGCTGAAGCGCAATATCATCCTGCGCAAGCTCGCCAAGCTGAAGCGCCAGAAGACCGCCGAGCCGGTCGGCGCCTGAGCCGCTTGCCGCGGCTCAGGCCCCTGCGCTATGGCCAAACCAATCCCTCTCCGCCCGCTTGCGGGGGGAGAGGGCGCGAGCGCAGCGAGCGGGTGAGGTGGGTGTCGATGGCGGACCAGGTCGTGCCGCGGTGAGACACCTCACCCTCCCCATGGCTCTGGCGAGCCACGGGAGCGATCGCATGCGATCGCTCCCTCTCCCCGCTTCGCGCGAAGAGGGCAGAGGTCTGTCGAACGTGATCTGATCTGATTGGCCATCATGCCCAAGCTTCGCCTCGCCTTCATGGGGACGCCGGATTTCGCCGTGCCGGCGCTGCACGCGCTGATCGCCGCCGGCCACGAGCTCGCTGCGGTCTACAGCCAGCCGCCGCGCCCGGCCGGGCGCGGCCAGCGCCCGGTCCCGTCGCCGGTGCAGCGGGCTGCCGAGGCGGCGGGAATTCCCGTGCGCTCGCCGGTCCGGCTCGACGCGGCCGCCGCGGCCGAGTTCGCGGGGCTCGGCCTCGATGCGGCGGTGGTCGCGGCCTATGGGCTGCTGCTGCCCAAGGCCGTGCTCGCCGCGCCGCGCCTCGGTTGCCTCAACATCCATGCCTCGCTGCTGCCGCGCTGGCGCGGCGCGGCGCCCATCCAGCGCGCCCTCCTCGCCGGCGATGCCGAGACAGGCATCACCGTCATGCAGATGGAAGAGGGGCTCGACACCGGTCCGATACTGCTGAAGGAAAGCATCCCGATCGGCCCTGCCGCCAGCGCTCAGGAGCTGCATGACCGGCTTGCCGCGCTCGGCGCGCGCCTCATCGTGACCGCGCTCGAGCGGCTTGCCGAGGGAAGGCTCACACCGGAGCCGCAGCCCGCTGCCGGCGCCACCTACGCAAAGAAACTCCGGCGCGGCGAGGGGGATCTCGATTGGCGCCGCCCCGCCCGCGAACTCGAGCGCCGGATCCGCGCCTTCGATCCCTGGCCCGGGGCCTTCTTCACCCATGCGGGCGAACGCATCAAGCTGATGGCTGCGGAGCTGGCTCCCGGCGCCGCCGCCGCCGCGCCCGGCACGGTGCTCGACGAGCGCCTCACCATCGCGTGCGGAGAAGGCGCGCTCCGGCCGCTCCGCCTGCAGCGCGCCGGCCGCGCGGCACAGGCGACCGCCGCCTTCCTGCGCGGCTATGACATTCCCGCCGGCACGCTGCTGCCATGCCCCGCTACAAGCTGATCCTCGAATATGACGGCAGCGGCCTTGTCGGCTGGCAGCGCCAGACGAACGGGCTTTCCGTGCAGGAGGTGCTTGAGACCGCGGTCGAGCGCTTCTGCGGGAAAGCCGTCACCGTGCACGGCGCCGGCCGCACCGATGCCGGCGTCCATGCGCTGGCCCAGGCGGCGCATCTGGACCTGCCGCGTGCCTTCGCGCCCGACACCATCCGCAATGCGCTCAACCATCACGCGAAGCCCGCCGCGGTGTCGGTGCTCGCCGTCGAGCCGGTGGACGAGCATTTCGACGCGAGGCGCTCGGCGCGCGGCCGGGTCTATCTCTACCGCATCTTGAACCGCCGCCCGCCGCCGGCGCTGGAGTGCGGTCGCGTCTGGCATGTGGGGCCGCTTCTTGATGCCGAGGCGATGCAGGAGGCGGCGGGCCTGCTCATCGGCAAGCATGATTTCACCACCTTCCGCGATTCGCTCTGCCAGGCGAAATCGCCGGTGAAGACGCTCGACCGCCTCGCCGTCGCGCGCGCCGGCGAGGAGATCCACATCGAAGCGCGCGCCCGCTCCTTCCTCCACCATCAGGTACGCAACATGGTGGGGACCTTGAAGCTGGTGGGCGCCGGCAAATGGCGCGTCGGCGATGTCGCCAAGGCGCTCGAGGCGCGCGACCGCCGCGCCGGCGGCCCGACCGCGCCGGCCCAAGGGCTTTATCTCGTCGAGGTCGTCTACCCGCGCTGACCCGGATACCTCCCTCTACGCCCCTGGGGCGGAGAGGGTAGGGTGAGGTGGGGGAGCACCGCCCGATCTGCGGCCCGTTTGCCTTCGCTGCCGCTGGCACCGCACATTGCGACGAGACGGTGGCAGGGAGGATGCAGATGGATCTCAAAGGCGCGGTCGCGCTGGTGACCGGCGGCAATGGCGGGCTCGGACAGCGCATCTGTCATGCGCTCGCCAGGGAAGGCGCACAGGTCGCGGTCGTCTACGCGCAAAGCCGCGATCAGGCGGAGGCGGTCGCGCGCGAGCTCGTCTCGCGCCATGCCGTCGAGGCCGCCGCCTTCGCTTGCGACATCACCGACGGCGCCGCGGTGCAATCGCTGATCGATCAGGTGACCGCGCGGTTCGGCAGGATCGACATCCTGGTCAACTACGCCGCCTTCAACCAGGCGATTCCGTTTGCCGACCTCAACGCACTCACTCTCGAGGTCTGGGAGAAGATCATGGCCGTCAACCTCACCGGGCCGCTGCGCCTCATCAAGGCGGCGGCGCCGGCGATGAAGCGCCAGGGGCGCGGCCGCATCGTCAATATCTCATCGGTCGCCGGGCTCGGGCCCACCGGCTCCTCGATCGCCTATGCCGTGTCGAAGGCCGCGCTCATCCATCTGACGCGTTGCATGGCGGTGGCGCTCGCGCCGGAGACGCTGGTCAATTGCGTGGCGCCGGGGCTCCTCGAAGGCACGCGCGCCACCGCCAATCTCCGCGCCGAGCAGATCGAGCGCGCCAATGCCGGATCGCTGCTGCGCAAGGCCGCCGACAAGGAGGACTGCGCCGAGATGGTGGTCGCGATGTGCCGCAGCGAGACCATGACCGGCCAGACCGTCGTCATCGATTCCGGCCGCCTCTTTCACTGATTTCACGGAGCGCCCGACTCTACGGCGAGAAGCCGCTTGTCAAGCAACGCGGTGGGTGGCATCGTTGTGTTCTCGCAAAACGGCAAGCGCCTTCAACCCCAAGTGGCGGAGGTGGCGGTGGCCGTTAAACCCAAATCAGAGGCCGAAACCGAGGCTGCGGTCAGAGTCGCAGCCGTGGAGACCGGCGCGACAGGCGTGGCCGGGATCGCCCGCGCGGAGGTCGGCGTGGACAAGATCCGCGATCTTCTCTTCGGCAGCCAGATGCAGGACTACGATCGCCGCTTCGCCACGCTGGAGCAGCGTTTGCTGCAGCGCCTCAAGGAGATCGAGGCCGAGGCGGCGCGCAACCTGAGCGCGTTCGAATCGAATGCCAAGCGGCATGTCGATTCGCTGGGCGGCGAGCTCCGCGAGGAGAAGGAGCTGCGCGCCGATGCCGACAAGGAGCTCGAGCGGACGCTGCGCGAGCAGCATCAGGGGGTGGAGAAGCGACTGCGGGCGCTGTCGGATCAGCTGAGCCAGCTCGAGCGCGACATGGCCGACCGATTCAGCCGCGAGCTGCAGGGGCTGCGCGATGAGAACCGGCGCAAGCTCGATGATGTGCAAAGCACGATGGAGCGGATGTTCTCGGAGCTTTCCGGCGTCAAGACCGACCGGAGCCTCCTCGCCGGGCTCTTCCTCGAGGTTGCCAAATGCCTGAACCAGGACGTCGGCCAGAAGGTCGCCGAGCCGCTGCGCAGCCTGCCGGCGGCCTGACCGGCGCGCCCCGGTGAGCGCGCCCGCGGCGGTCGCGCTCGAGCGGCTGCTCGCGCCGCGCGAGGAGACCGGGCTCGACCGGAAGCTGCTGGCCGGACTTCTGGCCGAGGTCGCGCGCACGCTCGAACCCGGCTCCGGCGCAGAGGCATCCGCCGTCGAGCCGGTCGATCCGCGCCTCGAACAGTTGCGCCGCCTGCTGCTCGGGCGCGAGATCGAGGTGCTGGCTCGGCTCAGCGCCGAGATCGAGGATCCCGAGCGGCTGGCCGCTGCGGTCGGACGCGTCCTGCCGAGTGCCATCGCGTCGAGCGATGCGCGGCTCGGGCAGGTGCTGGCGCCCGCGCTCGAGAAGGCGACGCGGGCCTCGATCCGCAGCGACCCGCGCACGCTCATCGACATCCTCCATCCGCTCATGGTCCCGGCGATCCGCACATCGATCGGCGAGGCGATCGACAAGACCTTCCAGTCGCTGAACGAATCGCTGAAGCACGCGCTCACCTGGCGCGGCCTTAAATGGCGCATCGAGGGGTGGCGGACGGGGAGCTCGTTTGCCGAGGTCGTGCTGAGACACACGCTCGTCTATCAGGTCGAGCATGTCTTCCTCGTTCATAACCGGACGGGGCTGCTCATCTCGCACGTCGCCTCCGAGGATGCGGTGAGCCAGGACCCGCTGCTGGTCTCGTCGATGCTCGCCGCGATCCAGGATTTCGTGCGGGATTCCTTCAAGGGCAGCGATCAGGGGCTCGATAGCTTGCGTCTCGGCGATTTCCGGCTCTGGTGCGAGCCGGGGCCCTTCGCGATGCTGGCGGTGGTGATCCGCGGCAGTCCTCCGGAGGAACTGCGCGACAAGCTGCGCGACGCGCTCGCCACGATGCATAGGGAGCGCCGCCAGGCGCTCGAGGCCTTCGACGGCGACCCCTCCGGCCTCGGCGATATCGAGGCGGCGCTTGCCGCCATCGCGGCGGCGCGCCAGCGCGCGGAGCGTGCGCCGCGGCCGGGATTCCCCTGGCTCGTGGCCTTGGTCGCACTCCTTCTGCTCGGGGTGGCCGCATGGGGCGGTGTGCGTTGGTGGCAGAGCGAGCGGCTTCGCGCCATGGAAGCGAGGCACTGGTCGACCTATGTCGAGCGGCTGCGCCAGGAGCCCGGCATCGTCATCACCGAAGCCGGAGAGCGAGACGGGAAGTTTACCGTCGCGGGACTGCGCGATCCGCTGGCGGTCGATCCGCGTCAATTGCTGCGCGATGCGGGTGTCGATCCCGCCCGCGTCGAGAGTCGCTGGCAGCCCTATGAGGGGCTCGAGCCCGAATTCGTGCTGAAGCGACTGGAAGCCTCGCTCGAGCCGCCGGCGGGCGTGCGGCTCAGGGTTGCGGGCAACCGCATCGTCGCCGACGGAACGGCCTCGGCGATCTGGCTCGGACGTGCGCGCGCCGCCGCGCGCATGCTGCCGGCCGGCGGACCGACCCTCGATCTGGCGGGGGTGAAGAATCTCGGCGAGGGCCCGCTGCTCGTGCTGCGCACGGCCATCCAATCGGCGGAGATCCACTTCGCGGTCAATGCTCCGCTGCCCTCGCCGGGGCAGGACGCCGTCCTCGACAAAGTGGCGGCGGAGCTCAAGCAGCTCTCGTCGCTCTCCGCCGCCATGCGCATCCCGGCGCGCGTGACGCTGACCGGACACTCCGACGATACTGGGCCCGGCACGCTGAACCTGTCACTGAGCCTCGCACGTGCCGGCGCCGTTCTCGTTCTGCTGAAGAAGCGCGGCGTCGATCCCGATTTGATCTCGGTGCAGGGCGCGGGTCCGCTGGAGCCGCTCGAGGCGGGTGGTTCGGAGACCGCGCGCTCGGCCAACCGGCGAGTCTCCTTCGCTGTCTGGCTGGAAGGACAGCCGTGAGCCCGGCGGTGCAGCGAAAGATCTGCCTGCTGGGCGGCTTTTCGGTCGGCAAGACGAGTTTGGTGCGGCGCTTCGTCCAGAGCGTCTTCTCGGAGACCTACCTGACGACGGTCGGCGTCAAGATAGACAAGAAGACCGTCGAGCTCGGCGGCCGCAGCGTTCACCTCATCCTCTGGGATCTCGCCGGCGAGGACGACATCGCGTCGCTGCGGATGAGCTATCTCAGGGGCGCGGCCGGATACCTGCTGGTCGCGGACGGGACGCGTCCCTCGACGCTCGAGGTGGCGCTGTCGCTGCGGCGGCGCGTCGAGACCGATTACGGCCCGCTGCCTTTCTCGCTGCTGCTGAACAAGCGCGACCTCGCGGCCGAGTGGGCGGTCGGCGAGGCCGAGTTCGACACACTCCGTCGCGCGGGCTGGCGCGTCAGCCCGAGCAGCGCCCGGACGGGTGAGGGGGTCGAGGACGCCTTTGCGGATCTCGCCGCCCGGGTCGCAGGCTGAGCGCGATGGGCCTGCCGGAGCGCATCGGGGCTCGCCTCCAGGCCCTGGCCTATCGCGAACGCAAGGCGGCGTGGTTGCGGCTCGGCACCGATTCGATTCTGATGCGCGCCGGCGGCCATCTCGAGGCCTATGGCCTGGGCGAGCTGCGCCTCGGCGAGGCCGCTCTCGATCAGGCGTGGTTTCTCGAGGGCCTGCTGCCGGTCACCGGCGGGCCGCAGATCGTGCCGTCGCTCGAGCTTCCCGGTGGTCGCGTCGCCGATCTTCATCTCGATCCCGATGCGGACGGAGTGTGGGTGGTTCTGCTCGATGCGACCGCGGAGCGCGACGCCGTCCGGCGCGTGCAGCAGAAGGCTTATGAGATGACGCTGCTGCAGGAGAAGGAAGCGCTGCTCAACCGGCGTCTCGAGGCGTCGAATGCGGCGCTGCTGGCGACGCAGCGTGATCTCGAAGCCTCGCGTGCGGCTTTGCTCGACGCCCATGAGAAGCTGCAGGCGCAAGCGGCCGAGCTTGCCTCCTGGAACCGGACTCTCGAGGAGCGCGTCGCGGCGCAGCTCGGCGAGATCGAGCGCATGGCGCGCCTCAAGCGCTTCCTCGCGCCGCCGCTCGCCGAGCTCATCCTGTCCTCGGGCGACGAGCGCATTCTGGAAAGTCATCGCCGCGACATCGCCGCCCTCTTCTGCGACCTGCGCGGCTTCACCGCCTTCGCCGAAGCGGCGGAGCCCGAGGAGGTGATGGAGCTCCTGCGCGCCTATCACCGGGCGCTCGTGCCGCTCATCCAGTCTTTCGAGGGCACCCTCGATCGCTTCGTCGGCGACGGCGTCCTGGTGTTGTTCAACGACCCGCTGCCTTGCCTCGACCCCGCGCTCCGGGCGGTGCGTCTTGCCGTAGCCATGCGGGACGCGGTGGCCGCGCTCGCCGCGTCCTGGCGGCGGCGCGGCCACGCGCTCGGCTTCGGTGTCGGCATTGCGCAGGGCTTCGCGACGCTCGGTCAGATCGGCTTTGAAGGACGCTTCGACTACAGCGCCATCGGCACGGTCGTCAACGCCGCGTCGCGCCTCTGCGAGGCGGCCAAGGACGGCCAGATCCTGGTGACCGCCAGGGTGGCGGACGCGGTCGCTCCGTTGGCCGAACTGGTCGAGCTCGGCCCCCTTTCCGTCAAGGGGCTGAGCCGGCCGCTTACCGCCGTCGACGTGACGGCGCTCAAGTCAGATGCCGGTGCCCCGGCATCGCCCGCGGTCACAGCGGGACGTTGAGCGGCGGTTCCGGTAAGGTCAACCGTAGCCGATCCAAAATACCCCACCTTGTATCTGGAAGGTGGCGGCGGGATGTGGTGAAAGCGTCGCTGCGAGGGGGCCGATGGCCATCGGCCCCCTCGCGCGGCGACTGGCGCCCGCCCCACCTCAGGCCACAACCGCGGGTGAGCTTTGGGACC
>DATNDG010000125.1:0-9044 GCA_035553515.1 Allostellaceae bacterium
GGCTTATTCTGGTATTTCTGATATCAGATATTTGATGCCAATGATAAGCTTGCCGGCACCAGACCGGCATCGGAGCCGATGGGGAGGACGGAGATGGTCCATCGGAGCGCAACGGATCGGCGCGGAGCGGCGGCACCAGGGCCGCGGGGCGAGTTCGTCCAATCGCTGGCACGCGGCCTCGCGCTGCTCGACAGCCTCGCCGAGACACCGGGCGGCGTCGCCCTCATCGATCTCTGCCAGCGGGTCGGGCTCTCGACCTCGACCGCGCATCGGTTGCTCACCACGCTCGAAGAGCATCGCTATGTGCGCTGCGACCCCGCCACGCGGCGCTGGTCGATCGGCGTCCAGGCCTTCATCGCCGGCAACGGCTTCGCCAAGGCGCGCAGCCTCGTCGAGATCGCACGGCCGCAGATGCGCGCGCTTATGGAAGAGAGCGGCGAGACCGCCAATCTCGCGGTGCTGGACGGCGTCGAGGTGGTGTTCCTGGCGCAGGTCGAATGCCGGCAGATGATGCGCGCGCTGGCCTTTCCCGGCATGCGCGTGCCGCCGCATTGCTCGGCGCCCGGCAAGGCGCTGCTGGCGATGCTGCCCGAACCGGTGCTGGCCGAGGTGCTGCGCCGGGGCGGGCTGCCGCGCTTCACGCCGCGGACCATCACCACGCTCTATCGCCTGCGCCAGGAGCTCGAGCAGACGCGTGCCCGGGGCTACGCCATCGACGATCAGGAGCATGCGCTCGGCCTGCGCTGCATCGCCGCCGTCGTCTATGACGAGAACCACCAGCCGGCCGGCGCGGTGTCGCTCTCCGGTCCGGCGGTGCGCATTCCCGACGAGCGCCTCGCGGCGCTGGGCGAGCTGGTGCGCCGCACCGCCGCCAGCCTCACCGAGACCTATGGCGGAAAATGCGTAAGCGCAGTCGGCGGTGCGCAGATCGCCTGAGACCGGAGGCCCCATGCCGCGCTTCGCCGCCAATCTCTCGACGCTCTATACCGAGCTCGACTTCCTCGACCGCTTCGCCGCGGCCGCGGCGGATCACTTCAGCGCGGTCGAATATTTTTTCCCCTACGCCCATGACGCGGCGCTCCTCGCCGAGAAGCTCCGCGAGAACCGGCTGCAGCAGGTCATGTTCAACCTGCCGCCCGGCGACTGGGCGAAGGGCGAGCGCGGCATTGCCTGCCATCCCGACCGCGTGAGCGAGTTCCGCGACGGGCTGGGCCTGGCGCTCGACTATGCCGCTTCGCTCGGCTGCAAGCGGCTCCATCCGATGGCCGGCATCGCGCCCGCGGGCCACGCACCGGCGCGGCTCCACGACACCTACCTGCAGAACCTCGCCTATGCCGCGGCTGAGGCGCGCCGGGCCGGCATCCGCATCGTCATCGAGCCGATCAACACGCGCGACATGCCGGGCTACTACCTCAGCGGCTCGCACCAGGCGCTACGCGTCATCGAGGAGATCGGCGCCGACAACGTCTTCCTGCAATTCGACATCTATCACATGCAGGTGATGGAGGGCGATCTGGCGTGGACGATCGAGAGCTGCCTGCCGCGCATCGGCCACATGCAGCTCGCCGACAATCCCGGGCGGCACGAGCCGGGCACGGGCGAGATCAACTACCCGTTCCTCTTCCGCCGCCTCGACGCGCTCGGCTATGACGGCTGGATCGGCTGCGAATACCGCCCGCGCGCCGGCACGCGCGCCGGCCTCGGCTGGCTCGCCGAAGCGCGCGCTCCGGCCATGGGAGAGCCGGCATGACCGTCGGATCCGGGGTGCCGGAGACGCGCGATCTCGAGGGACATCGCCGCGCCATTGCGTGAGGGATCGCTCCCGAGCGCGGCGCGTCCCATCTTTGACACGGCGGTTGCGCGGCGCAGGAAGCGCCGCAGCCCGCGTTGATGAGGATGGCGCCGTCGACGTTCCCCCCAGACAGGCGCATGCCCCGCCGCTCATCCCACCCGGGGGACGCGGCGGGGCTTCTTTTTCTAGCGCCTGCGCGCGCGGGACGTTCGGGCCGCGGCGCTGTTTTCCAACCAGAGCAACTCTCAAGAGGATCGCCCGATGCGCGCAGCAGCCCTGGCGCTTTTCATTGTCGGTCTTTCGCTCGCCGCTTGCGGCGGCGACGACGAAAAGACTGTGGTCGTGCCGCAGCCCGCACCCACCGTCGTGGTACCGCAGGGCGCCAACGTCGTCTGTCCGAGCGGCGCGCCGGCCGTCTATTCGAACGGCGCCTATCGTTGCTGAACCGGCTGCTGCTGATCCTGGCGGCGACGGCGGCGCTCGGCGGCTGCATCAGCATCTCGCGCGCGCCGGCCATCGTCGTGCCGCAGGGAGCCTCGGTGGTCTGCCCGGGCGGCGCGCCGGCCACGCTCAGCAACGGCACCTATCACTGCTGATATAGGCGTGTGGAGATCCCCTCTCCGTCCCGAAGGGGGCGGAGAGGGGATTATCGCCCGAAGGGCGGGGATCGCGCGCTGCGCGTCAGCCGTGCAGCAACGCCACGGTCTTGAGGCTGGTGAAGGAATAGAGCGCCTCGAAACCCTTCTCGCGGCCGTGCCCGGACTGCTTGACGCCGCCGAACGGCAGCTCGACGCCGCCGCCCGCGCCGTAATTGTTGACGAAGACCTGTCCGGCGCGGAGCGCGCGCGCGAGCCGCATCTGGCGCGCGCCGTCGCGCGTCCAGAGGCCGGCGACGAGCCCATAGGGCGTGCCATTGGCGATGCGGATCGCGTCCGCCTCGTCCTCGAACGGGATCAGCACCTGCACCGGGCCGAAGATCTCCTCCTGCGCCAGCGCATGCTCCGGCGGCACCTCGGCGATGAGCGAGGGCCGGAGATAGTGCCCGCCCTTGGGCGCGTCGGCGACGATCTCGCCGCTCGCCGCGATCATCAGCCGATTGTCGCGCGCCAGCGTCAGATAGCGCTCGACGATCTCCTGCTGTCGGCGCGAGACCAGCGGACCCAGATCGAGATCGGCGAGCGCCGGACCGGCACGGAGCGCGCGGTAGCGCTCGGCCATGCGCGCCTGCACCGCTGAATAGGCCGGCCGCTCCACCAGGATGCGCGAGGCGGCCGAGCAGGTCTGGCCGGCATTCTGAATGCCGGCATTGACGAGATAGGGCAGCGCCGCGTCGAGATCGGCATCGGCGAAGACGAGCTGCGGCGACTTGCCGCCGAGCTCGAGCGTCACCGGCACCACGTTGCGCGCCGCCGCGGCCTGCACCAGCGCGCCGGTCGCGACCGAGCCGGTAAACGAGATATGGTCGATGCCGGGATGCCCGGCGAGCGCCGCGCCCGCCTCCTCGCCGGTCCCGGCGACGAGATTGAGCGCGCCCGCCGGCAGCCCCGCCTCCTCGGCGATCCGCGCGAAGGCGAGCGCGGTGAGGCACGCCTCCTCGGCGGGCTTCAGCACCGCGGCATTGCCGGCGGCGAGCGCCGCGCCGACACTGCGGCCGATGATCTGCATCGGGTAGTTCCACGGGATGATATGGCCGGTGACGCCATAGGGCTCCCGCAGGGTCAGCACGGTGTAGCCGCCCCGATAGGGAATGGTCTCGCCGGTGAGCTTGTCGGCGGCGCCGCCGTAGAATTCGAGATATCGGGCGAGCGCCAGCGCATCCGCCTTGCCCTGGCGCAAGGGCTTGCCGACATCGAGCGCTTCGAGCCGCGCCAGCTCGTCGGCGCGCTCCTCAACGAGGCGGCCCATGGATGCCAGCACGCGGCCGCGCTCGGTGGCGCTCATCTTGCCCCAGGCGCCGGCGAGCGCTGCGCGGGCGGCCCCGACGGCGCGGACGATATCGCCGGCGCCGCCGCGCGCGATTCGGGCGAGGAGCGAGCCGTCGGACGGGTTCTCGAGCGGCAGCGTCTCGCGCCCTTCGGGCGCGCGCCATTCGCCGGCGATGAAGAGGAGATCGGTCGGAAACGGGATCATGGCGCCGATCCTAGCCGCGGTTCACCGTACCCACCAAGTCCTTCTCCGCCCTGGAGGGCGGAGAAGGATTTAGGATGAGGTGGGTGCGTGGCAGTACCCCGCGACAGCGCTGCGCGGGCCCCACCTCACCCTGCCCTCTCCGCCCCGGAGGGGCGGAGAGGGTTTATGCGAGGGCGCGTGGCGCGGCGCGCTCCAATAAGCGATTATGCGCTCCGATGAGTGCCTTTCTGCTGAAACGCGGTGCCACCTTCATCGCGACCCTGGTCGCGGCCTCGATCGTCATCTTCCTGGTGCTGGAGGTGCTGCCGGGGAATGCAGCGCAGGTGATGCTGGGGCCCGAGGCGCCGCCCGAGGCGGTGGCGGCGCTCTCGCAGAAGCTCGGGCTCGACCGGCCGGCGCTCGCCCGCTATGCCGGCTGGATCGCGGGCATGGCCAAGGGCGATCTCGGCACCAGCTATGCCTATGACACGCCGGTGGCCGATCTCGTCGATCAGGCGCTGACCCTCACCATCCCGCTGGCGCTCATCGCCATGGCGCTCAACACGGTGCTGGGCCTGGCGCTCGGCATCTTCGCCGCGGCGCGGCACAACCGGCTGGGCGATGTCGCGGTGATGGCGCTGAGCCAGGTCGGCATCGCCATCCCGACCTTCTGGTTCGCGATCCTGCTGATCCTGCTCTTTGCCGTCGAGCTCGGCTGGTTCCCGGCCGGCGGGTTTCCCGGCTGGGATGCCGGGCTCTGGCCGGGGCTGCGCGCCCTCATCCTGCCGGCCGTGTCGCTCGCCATCGTGCAGAGCGCGATCCTGGCGCGAGTGACGCGCTCGGCGGTGCTCGAAGTGCTGCGCGAGGATTTCGTGCGCACGGCGCGCGCCAAGGGGCTGACGCGCGGCGCGGCGCTCCGGCGCCACGTGCTGCGCAACGCGCTCATCCCCATCGTCACCATCATGGGCCTCCAATTCTCGAACCTGCTGGTGCTCACCATCGTCGTCGAGAACGTCTTCTCGCTGCCCGGGCTCGGCAAGCTCATCCTCAACTCGATCGACAATCGTGACGTCGTCGTGGTGCAGGACGTAGTGATGCTTCTCGCCGCAATGGTGGTGGCGGTGAACTTCATCGTCGACCTGCTCTACGCGGTGATCGACCCGCGGCTCAAGCTGCGCGAGCTATGAGCGAACTGGCGATCTTCCCCGCCCGCGCGGTGCGGCACCGGAGCTTCCTGGTGGGCGCGGCGCTGACCGCGGCGCTGATCGCCACCGCGGGGGTCTCGCTCGTCTGGACGCCGCTCTCGCCCTACGTGATCGACGTGCCCCACAAGCTGCAGCTGCCGTCGGCGGAGCACTGGTTCGGCACGGACTCGCTCGGCCACGACGTCTTCTCGATGCTCATGGTGGGGGCGCAGAACTCGATTCTGGTCGGCGTCATCGCCGTCTCGATCGGCCTCGGCCTCGGCACGGCGCTGGGCGCGGTGGCGGCGGCGCGGCGCGGCTGGGTCGAGGAGGCGGTGATGCGGCTTTCCGATTTCGCCTTCGCCTTTCCCGCCATCCTGACCGCCATCATGCTCACCGCCGTGCTCGGCCCCGGCATCGTCAATTCGATCCTCGCCATCGGCATCTTCAACATCCCGATTTTCGCGCGGGTGACGCGCGGCTCGGCCAAGGTGGTGTGGGAGCGCGATTTCGTGCTGGCGTCGCGCGCCGCCGGGCGCGGGCCTTTCGGCATCACGCTTGCCCATGTGCTGCCCAACATCCTCTCGGTCGTCATCGTCCAGGCGACGATCCAGTTCGCCAACGCCATCCTCTGGGAAGCGGCACTCTCCTATCTCGGCCTCGGCACGCAGCCGCCGCAGCCCTCCTGGGGCCGCATGCTGAACGACGCGCAGGCGCAGCTCTTCCAGGCGCCCTGGCTCGCGGTCTTTCCCGGGCTCGCCATCATGCTGGCGGTGCTCGGGCTCAATCTGCTCGGCGACGGCTTGCGCGATCTGCTCGATCCGCGCCTCGCGCGAGGCCGCTGATGGCGCTCATCGCGGTCGAGGATCTCTCGCTCACGCTCGCGACGGCGCGCGGGACCGCCACGGCGCTGCGCGGCGTCGGCTTCGCGCTTGAGCGCGGCGAGACGCTGGGGCTCATCGGCGAATCGGGGTCAGGCAAGTCGCTCACCGCGCTGTCGCTGATGGGTCTCCTGCCGGAGGGCGCCCGGCTCTCGGGGCATATCCGCTTCGACGGGCAGGAGCTGGTCGGGCTCGCCGAGCGCGAGTACTGCCGGCTGCGCGGCAATCGCATCGCCATGATCTTCCAGGAGCCGATGACCGCGCTCAACCCGGTGCAGCCGATCGGCCGGCAGGTGGCGGAGCCGCTCCTTCTCCACAAGCGCGTCGGCGCCGCGGCGGCGCGTGCCGAGGCGGTGCGGCTCCTCGACCGCGTCGGCATTCCAAACGCGCGGCGTCGTGCCGACAGCTACCCGCACCAGCTCTCCGGCGGCCAGCGCCAGCGCGTCACGATCGCGATGGCCCTGGCCTGCGGCCCCGATCTCCTCATCGCCGACGAGCCAACCACCGCGCTCGACGTCACCGTGCAGCGCCAGATCCTCGAGCTCATCGCCGATCTCGTCGAGGAGCGCGGCATGGCGCTGCTGCTGATCAGCCACGATCTCGCGGTGATCGCCGAGAGCGTCGAGCGCATGCTGGTGATGTATGGCGGCAGCATCGTCGAGAGCGGCCCCACCGCGGCGATCTTCGGGCGCATGGCGCATCCCTATACGCAGGGCCTCTTCGCCGCGCGGCCGCGGCTGGGTGCGACGCGCGGCACCCGGCTCGCCACCATTGCCGGCGCGGTGCCGGAGCTCGCCGACCTGCCGCGCGGCTGCCCCTTCGCCGGGCGCTGCACGCTCACCATCGACGCCTGCTGGCCTGCGCCGCCGCCGCCCGAGTCGGTCGGCCCCGGCCATGTCGCGCGCTGCATCCGCCTCGAGAAGGCGCTGGCGCCCCGATGAGCGATCCGCTGCTTGAGGTCGAGGATCTCGCGCGGCACTACGCGCTGCCGCGCGAGCGAGTCCTGGCGCCCCGCGAGATCCTGCGCGCGGTGGACGGCGTCAGCTTCCGCATCGCGCCGCAGCGGAGCTTCGCCGTGGTCGGCGAGAGCGGCTCCGGCAAATCGACGTTGGCGCGCCTCGTCATGGCGCTGGAGCGGCCGAGCGCGGGCCGGGTGCGGCTCCTCGGGCGCGACCTGCACAGGCTCTCGCGCGGGGCGCTCCGCGCGGCACGGCGCGACTTCCAGATGGTGTTCCAGGATCCCTATGGCTCGCTCGATCCGCGCCAGAAGGTGCTCAATCTCGTCGGCGAGCCGCTCACCGCCTTGCACGCGGCCGATGCGCGCGAGCGGCGCGAGCGCGTCGGCGCCATGCTCGAGGCGGTGGGGCTGCGCGCCGCGGACATGGCGAAGTACCCGCATGAATTCTCCGGCGGGCAGCGCCAGCGCATCGCGATCGCGCGCGCGCTGGTGACGCGGCCCAAGCTCATCGTCGCCGATGAGCCGGTGAGTGCGCTCGACGTCTCGGTCCAGGCGCAGGTGCTGAACCTGCTGCAGGACATGCAGCGCGACTTCGGCGTCACATACCTGCTGATCAGCCACGACCTCGCGGTGGTCGAGTATGTCTGCGAGGAGGCGGCGGTGATGTATCGCGGCCGCATCGTCGAGCAGGCGCCGACCGAGCTGCTCTTCCGCCGCGCCGCGCATCCCTATACGCGGGCGCTGCTGGAAGCGGTGCCGCGGCCGGTGCCGGGACGACGGCGCCGCGCGACCGCCGCCGCCGCGCCCGCCGCCGATGCGGCGGCCACCCAACAGGGCTGCGCCTATGCCCCCCGCTGCCCGCTCGCCCTGCCGCGCTGCCACAGCGAGGCGCCTTTGCTGCGCCCAGTCGGCGAGCGCCACCTCGCCGCCTGCCATCTGGCGGAGAGCGTCATGGCGGAGACAACGGTCGCCTTGCAGAAGAAATAACGCCGAGGCTGCATAGCGAAGGTGCGTCCTTCGACAGGCTCAGCGACTGTGTTGGAGGTCAAGCGGGTTGCCAAGGTTTGTGGTCTCGCAGGATAGCGTTGAGGATGGTGAGGAGCTTGCGCATGCAGGCGACCATTACGACCATTTTTGGCTTTCCGGCGGCGAGGAGGCGCTGGCGGAAAGCGCGGATAGCGGGGTTGTGTCGGACGGCCGACATGGTGGCGAGGAAGAGGGCGGCACGGACATGAGGCCGGCCGCCGGCGATGAAGGCCTTGCCGCGCCACTGGCCCGACTGGCGGGTGAAGGGGGCGACGCCGACGAGGCTGGCGATCTTGCGTCGGTCGAGGGTTCCGAGTTCCGGCAGATCGGCGATCAGGGCGCGGGCGGTGGTCGTGCCGATGCTGGGGACGGAGGCGAGGAGATCCTCCTTTTCGCGCCAAGCCGGCGAGCCGCGCACGGTGGTGTCGATGTCCTGATCGAGCGCGGCGAGCTCCTGCTCGAGCACCCGCACCACCCGCTCGCAGCTGCGCTTGAGCCGCTTGGGCAATCGGGTGGCGCGCTGGCGCTCGGCGACCATCATGGCGATGATCTGCCGTCGGCGCGTGACGAGTTCGGCCAGCGCCTGGGTTGCCTCATCGGGTAGCGGCCGCGGCTCGGGACGCGTCGCCTCGGCAAACCGGGCGATCACCTCCGCGTCGATCGCGTCGGTCTTCGCCCGACGGCCCAGGGCCTGGGCGTAGTGGCGCACCTGCGCCGGATTGACCACCGCCAGCGGCAGGCCGGCGCCGCCGATCGCTCCGGCCACCGTCATCTCGAAGCCGCCCGTCGCTTCCACCGCTACCAGTTGCGGCGCGATCAGCCGCAGCCGCTCGACGAGAGCCGCGAGGCCGCACATGCACATCAAGACGATCCTTCGAAACATCGATGCCAACATACTTCGCGTCCATCCTGACCCGTCCTTGTTCAACCGGGCTCGCGTCGCGGCCCACACGACTGTCCGGGATCGATGGATCGGCAATGAGGGCGCCGCGCTGAGCTACGGGCTTTCCCGCCCTAGGATGAGCCGGCCTCCCCACTGCCACCGCACCCGATATCCTACCCGATGCGGCAGAAGCCAACTTACAAGGATGAGG
>DATNDG010000126.1:0-57542 GCA_035553515.1 Allostellaceae bacterium
CGATCCGGCACCCTGGCACGAGCGGGCGGCGAGCCTGCGCGCAGCAGCGGCGCGGCAGACGGATAGCGTCCTGCGCGAGACGCTGACGAACCTCGCCGAAGATTGCACCGAGATCGCCGGCGAGATCGAGGCCCAGCAGCCGGGCAAGCCCAAGCCGCCCGGCAATCCGCCGGCCGAAGAGCCCGAGGCGGACGAGCCGCCGCCGGTCGAGGAGCCGCCGCGCCCGATGCCGCCGCCGCGGCCGGAATCGCCACCACCGCTGCGGACGCGCAGGTAGCTCCGCCAGGGACTCTATCCCGGCGGCAGATGCTTGAAACAGGTGATGCCGGCGGCGTGCACCGCGTCGCAATCGAGCACGCCGACCGTGCCCGCCTTGTCGGGGTGGAGCGTCACGGCGTAGCTCTTGCCATCGGCGCATTTGACGCTCCAATAGGCATCGCCGCGATCGGCATCATGCGAGCCGATCCCCATGGGAAAGGCGGCCACGCCGGTGCAGCCGCGGCCGATCGCCTTGCCGAGCACGGCCGCCTGCTCGGTCGAGGTGAGATTGGCGATCCGCTCATTGGCGGGGTTGGGGATGTTCGGCGCGTCCGTGCGCGGCGGCGCTACCGCGACGATACCGGCGACCCGCGTCACCGGCGCAACCGAGGCGGCATGGACGATCCAGATCACGGCGACAATCGCCGCCGCGAGGATCACCAGAAGCACGCCACCGATAATCTTGCGTCTCATGCGTTCCGCCTCTACCGCCGCCATGGTATGGCGCGGACCCACCCGTCTTCAACACCGGGAGCGAGGGTCACGGAAGCCCGGCACAGGGTCGCTCGATCGCCGCCAGCTCGCGCACGCGCTCGGCCAAACGGTGCAGCGGCCCGTCGATGCAGCCGAGCTTCCGCAGCTCGGCGATGGTGTTGTCGAGATATTGCCGGCAAGGACCGCGCGCGCCGATGCCCTGCAGGATGAGCCGGGCGGTTTCGTCGAGCGAGAGCCCGCCCGTGTAGCTCCGGTGCGCGCGGTCGACGACGAAGGCGTGTCCCGTCGCCGTGCCCGTCGGCAGCGCAAGCTGTACATCGCGCAGATGATAGGTGCGGTTCGCCATCTCGCGTTCCCAGAGATAGTGCAGCGCCGGCGCCACATCGGCCTGCGGCACACGATAGGCGATGCCCTTGCAGGCGCCGCCGCGGTCGAGGCCGAGGACGAGGCCCGGCCGCTCGGGCGTGCCGCGATAGCGGTGGGAATAGACGCAGAACCGGCGGTGATAGCCCCGGAGCAGTGCCGGCTGCGCCTCGACATGGGCGAAGCCCGGATCCCACATCAACGAGCCATAGGCGAAGATCCAGAGATCTGCGGCGCGGGCGAGACAGCGGGCGATCTCGGGCGCCGGCAAGGATGGCCGGAGAGGCTCGAGCGCGGCGCTGCTGTCGCGTTCCATGCGTCAGTCTCTTTGCGTGCGGTTGGACCGCGCGACACGCTGCCCTGCAAGCGCAAAGAAAAGATGAACGGCTGCCGCCGGCCCCGTACGGGAAAATGCCGAGTAAGGGAAAGCGGCGCCGGCGAACGGCGGGATCGGGAGCATGCGACGGGTCACGCGTGAGAGGCCGCCGAGTATCTGGGGAGGGCGCGCGCCCCGGCAAGCGCGTCGCGCGCATTGCCGCCCTGCGCTTTCGCATCGACGGCACAAGCCCAGCCGCTTATAACTCGTGCATGCGCCGCAAGGTTCTCGTGCTGTTCCTGCTGCTCGCCCTGCTCGGCGGTGGATATACCGTCTATTGGGTCGTGCTCGCTCACCGCATCGAGGCCGGCCTCGGCCCGTGGCAGGAAGCGCAGCGCGCCCAGGGCCTTGCCGTCGAGTGGGAGAGTGTCGCCCTCGCGGGTTTCCCCACCGCCTTCCGTCTGCGGTTCAGAGTGGCGAGCGCGCAAGGCGAAAAGCCGACGCATTTCACGGCCGCAGCGCCGCTGGTGCTCGCCGAGGCGCGGGTCTGGGATCTCCAGCACTGGCGGGTGAGCGCGCCCAATGGCGCGACGATGATGCTGCCGGACGAAGCGACTGGCGTCAGCGCCGCTGCGCTCCGGGGTCAGGTCAAGCTGGCGGGAAACGGCAATACGGCAATCGGCCTCACCGGCAGCAACCTCGCCGGCGAAGGGCTCGCGGCGGGCTTGCACATCGACGCCGCGACGGCGCAGCTCGCGCTTCCCGGCCGCGCTCCGGAAAACCATGTCGATGCCGGGCTCGCCGCCTCGGTGCGCCTCACGCAGGTAACGCTGCCCGAGGCTGTGGAACCCTTTGGCAAGGAGGTCGAGACGCTGAGCCTTGCCGCGACGATCAAAGGCGCGCTGCCGCCGGGCAAGCTGCGTGACGCGCTCGAGGCATGGCGGCGGAACGGCGGCACCGTCGAGCTCACCGACGGCGTGCTGCATTGGGGCGCGCTGACGGTGAACGCCAACGGCACCCTGGCGCTCGACGACCAGCTTCAGCCGATCGGCGCGCTCACCGCGACCATCGAGAACCACGACGCCATCGTCGACGCGGCGGTGGCGAGCGGCGCGCTGCGGCCGCGCGATGCGGGGCTCCTCAAGATCGTGCTCGGCCTCATGGCGAAGCCCGGCGCCGACGGGCGCAAGCAGCTCACCCTGCCGGTGAGCCTGCAGAACGACCGGGTCTATCTCGGTCCGGCGCAGATCGCGGCCCTGCCCAGGCTGAGCTGGCCCTGAAAGCTTCTCGCTCCTAGGCCTGCTTCGCCTCGATGATCGAGCGGCGGATGGCGCGTGTGCGGGTGAAGAGCTCCTGCAGCTTGTCGCCCTCGCCCCAGCGGATGGCGCGCTGCAGCGCCGTCAGATCCTCGGTGAAGCGCTGCAGCATCTCCAGCACCGCCTCGCGATTGGCGAGGAAGACGTCGCGCCACATCACCGGGTCGGAGGCGGCGATGCGGGTGAAATCGCGGAAGCCGCCGGCGGAGAACTTGATCACCTCGGATTTGAGCATGTCTTCGAGGTCGGTCGCGGTGCCGACGATGGTGTAGGCGATGAGGTGCGGCAGATGCGAGGTGATGGCCAGCACCTTGTCGTGATGCTCGGCATCCATCGTCACCACCCGCATGCCCGCCGCCTGCCACATCCGGCTGACGCGGTCGAGCGCGCCGGCGTCGCCCTCGGGTAGCGGCGTCAGAATGCACCAGCGATCGGCGAAGAGCTCGGCGAAGCCGGCCTCGGGACCGGAATGTTCGGTCCCGGCGACGGGATGGCCCGGAACGATATGCACGCCCGGCGGCAGCACCGCGCCGAGATCGCGCACCGCCGCGGCTTTGACCGAGCCGACATCGCTGACGATGGCGCCCTGCTTGAGCCCGGGCGCGATGCGGCGGGCGATCTCGGCATAGGCGGAGAGCGGCGTGCAGAACACCACGAGATCGGCGTCGCGCACCGCCTCGAGCGGATCGGCGGCGATCTTGTCGGCAAGGCCGAGGCGCTTCACCGCGTCCCGCGTGGCATCGCTGCGTGCGCAGGCGACGATCTCGCCGGCGAGCCCGTCGCGGCGCAGCACGCGCGCGAGCGACGAGCCGATGAGGCCGATGCCGATCAGCGCGACGCGGCCGAAGAGAGGCGCGCTCACGGCGCCCTGAGGAAATCGGCGACGGCCGCGACGACGGCGCGCATCTCCTCCTCCAGGCCGATGGTGATGCGGATATGCTCGGGCAGGCCGTAGGCGCCCATCTTGCGCGTCAGGATGCCGCGCTGCTGCAGGAAGCTCCAGGCGCCGTTGCTGTCCTTGGGCGCGGCGCGAAAACGCACCAGCACGAAATTGGCAACCGCCGGCGTCACCTCGAGGCCGAGCGCACCGAGCTCGCGCTCGAGCCAGGGACGCCAGATGTCGTTGTGCTCGCGCGCGCGATCGACCGCGGCGACATCCTCGAGCGCCGCCACAGCGGCGGCCTGCGCCGGCAGGTTGACGTTGAATACGCCGCGCACGCGATTCAGCACGTCGATGATCGCGGTGCTGCCGTATCCCCAGCCGAGGCGCAGGCCCGCCAGCGCGTAGATCTTCGAGAAGGTGCGCAGCATGATGACGTTCTCGGCGCTCTCGACCAGCTCGACGCCGGGCTCGTAGTCGTTGCGGGTGACGAACTCGGCATAGGCCGCATCGATCACCAGGATGGTCGAGCGCGGCAATCCCGCATGGAGGCGCCTCACCTCGTCGCGCGGCAGGAAGGTGCCGGTGGGATTGTTGGGATTGGCGAGATAGACGAGCCTGGTGCGCGGGCCGACGCGCGACAGCAGCGCGTCGACATCGGCGGTGAGCCGCGTCTCCGGCACGGCGACGGGCTTCGCGCCCGCCGATTGCGCGGCGATCGGGTACATGAGGAAGCCGTGCCGGCTGTAGACGACCTCGTCGCCGGACCCGGCGTAGGCGCGCGCCAGGAGGCTGATGAGCTCGTCGGAGCCGGTGCCGCAGATGATGCGCGCCGCATCGAGCCCGTGGCGCCGGGCGATCGCCTGGCGCAGCGCCACCGACCCGCCATCGGGATAGCGGTAGATCTCCTGCGCCTGGGCGCGATAGGCCTCGACGGCGCGCGGGCTCGGACCGAGCGCGCTCTCGTTCGAGGCGAGGCGGATGACGCGCGCCACGCCCTCGACCTTGGACTCGCCGCCGATATAGGGAGCGATGTCGAGGATGCCGGGCCGCGGTGTCGGGTGCTCGCTCATATCGACCGTCCATTGGCGCGCAACCCCAAGGCGGCCGGGGCGAAAGGCTTGGCGTAGGAGCCGAGCGGAATCGCGCGCACCACCATCTCGAGCGGCGACAGCGCCTGGGCGAGCCGCGCATCGCCCTCGCTCACCATGTCGTCGAGCTCGATGAGGTTCCACGTGACACCGCCGCCCGCGTCGCGATGCTGGGCGAAGAGCGTCACCGCGAGACCGGTTCCCTTCAGCGCGGCGATGAGACGCGCACGGCTCAGCTCGCCGCTGAGCTCGAGCGCGATGAAGCTGCGATCGCTGCCGGTGGACTCGGCGTCGCCATGGCCGACCGCGAGCGCGTCGAGACCGCCATCGCCGCGCGCGCTGCCGCGCCCGGCAAACGGCAGCCGCGCGATGATGCGCGGCGCGGCTGCGCCGGAATGGGCCAGCAGCGGCCACCACGGCTCGCGCTCGCCTTCCGCCGGCAGCGGCAGCACCGCCGCCGACACCCTGCCTTCTGCCAGCGAACGCATCGCCTCGCCTACCGAATGGAAGGCGATCATCGGCGTGTGGCTGCCGAAATGGTCGCGGGCGATGTCCCAGTAATCGGGCATTTCCTCGAAGGCAGAGACGGCGACGGCGAACTCGCCCTGCATCATCACGGCGCCGCTGAAGATCTCGCGCCAAAGCCGCACCAGGACGGGACGCGGGAAGCGGCCGCGATGGCGCTCGACGAGCCGGCGCAGGATGAGCGCCTCGCGGCCCGGGCGCACCGCCGCGACGCTGCCGCGCCGTTTCGCCGCGCCAACGGACTCGACGATCGACGCGCGCTCCATGATGAGGTCGTGGAGGCGGTCGTCAATCTCGTCGATGCGGCGGCGCAGATCGTCGAGGGAGGGCGTGGTGCTGGCCATGGCTGTCGCAGGAACCGGAAGGCGATACTGATAGTTCGCCGGCCCGCCGAAAGCAAAGAAAACGTTGACAGGCCGGTGCCTTACTTCCTAGCTATGCGCGGCCGGGAAGCGGCCTTTTCTCGCCCTTTCCGGCCCTTTTTTGCCCAGAGATCGCCGTGCCCGTTCCGTCGCCTGCCCGCGAAACCGCCCTTGCTCCCGACCGCCCGGGATTCCGGCTGGTCGTCCAGGAGAAACTGGCGCTCGACTGCGGCGTGTCGTTCGGGCCCTATACGATCGCCTACCAGACCTATGGTCGGCTCAACGCCGCGCGCTCCAACGCCATCCTGATCTGCCACGCGCTCACCGGCGATCAGTACGCGGCCGGAACGCATCCGGTGACCGGCAAGCCCGGCTGGTGGGAGACGCTCATCGGACCGGGCAAAGTGCTCGATACCGAGCGCTATTACCTCATCTGCGCCAATGTGCTGGGCGGCTGCATGGGGTCGAGCGGGCCGATGGAGGTGAACCCCGACACCGGCCGGCCCTGGGGTCTGTCTTTCCCGGTGATCACCGTCGCCGACATGGTGCGCGCGCAGCACCGGCTCATCGATCATCTCGGCATCGAGAGCCTCTTCTGCGTCCTCGGCGGCTCGATGGGCGGCATGCAGGTGCTGCAATGGGCCGCCTCGCAGTCCGAGCGCGTCTTCGCCGCCGTGCCGATCGCCACCGCGGCGCGACATTCGGCGCAGAACATCGCCTTCCACGAGGTCGGACGGCAGGCGATCATGGCCGACCCGCAATGGCGCCAGGGCAACTATCTCGAGCTCGGCGAGCGGCCGGCGCGCGGGCTCGCCGTCGCGCGGATGGCGGCGCACGTCACCTATCTCTCGGAGCAGGCGCTCCACCGCAAGTTCGGCCGCAACCTCCAGGACCGCTCGGGCCTCACCTACGGCTTCGACGCCGACTTCCAGGTGGAGAACTACCTGCGCCACCAGGGCATCACCTTCGTCGAGCGCTTCGATGCCAACTCCTATCTCTACATCACGCGCGCCTGCGACTATTTCGATCTCGCCGCCGAGCATGGCGGCGCGCTGGCCAACGCCTTCCGCGGCGTCAAGACGCGTTTCTGCTGCATCTCGTTTACCAGCGACTGGCTCTATCCGACCTCGGAGAACCGCGCCATCGTGCATGCGCTGAACGCGGTCGCGGCCAATGTCAGCTTCGTCGAGATCGAGACCGACAAGGGACACGACGCCTTCCTGCTGGAGGAGCCGGAGTTTTTCGCGACCTTGCGCGGCTTTCTCGACGGCTGCGCGCGCCATCGCGGGCTCGACGTACCGTGAGCGCCGATGGCAGCCTCGGCGCTTCGGCAGCGAGCCTGCGCGGCGATCTCCGCCTCGTCGCCGATATGGTGGAGGCGGGCTCGCGCGTGCTCGATGTCGGCTGCGGCGACGGCGAGCTCCTGGCCTATCTCGCGGGCGAGAAGCGCGTCGACGGGCGCGGCATGGAGCTGTCGCAGTCGGGGGTCAATGCCGGCGTGCGCCACGGCCTCTCGGTCATCCAGGGCGACGCCGATCACGACCTCCAGGACTATCCCTCGGATGCCTTCGATTACGTGGTGCTGAGCCAGACGCTGCAGGCAACGCGCCAGCCGCGACGGGTCATCGAGCATCTCGTCCGCATCGGCCGCCGCGCCGTCGTCTCCTTCCCGAATTTCGGCCATTGGCGGATCCGGCTGAGCCTGCTGACGCATGGCCGCATGCCGATGACGCCGGCGCTGGCGCATCCCTGGTACGAGACGCCGAACATCCATCTCTGTACCATCCTCGACTTCATCGCGCTCTGCGAGGAGCTCGGCGTCGTCATCGAGCGCAGCATCGCGCTCGACCGCAACGGCCTGCCCTACCGGCTCAACCCGCGCGGCGGCCTCGCCAATCTGATGGCCGAGCAGGCGCTTTTCCTGCTGCGCCGCGCCAGACGCTGAGAAGCGTCCTCATCCTGAGCGCGAGCGGAGCGATCCGTCGAAGAACGCGTCAGCTCGACGCAACGGCTCAGCTGCGGCTCCAGCGCGGCGCGCCGTGCGGCACCGGGAGATAGGCGGGGCGGCGGCTCTCCTTGCGGCGCAGCGCCGGCTTCGCATAGATCTGCTTCGACGCCTCGACCACGCAAACGCCGGCGAAGGTGGTGAACCACCGCTCACCGATGCGCTCGATGGCCGCGGCCGAGCGGAGCAGCATGCGCGAGGCGGTCGGCGGCGCAAAGAGCGCGGCCGAGACGCGCTCCGGCGTGAACCCCTCTTCGCGAAGCGCCCGCGAGAGCTGCGAGAGCGTATAGGGATGCCCTTGGCCGAAGGGCGTCTTGTCGATGCGCGCCCAGATGCCGCGCCGGTTCGGCACCACCACGAGGAGCCGCCCCCCGCCGGCCATCACGCGCCAAATCTCCTTGAGCAGCGGCCGCGCCTGCTCACTGAACTCGAGGCCATGCACCAGCAGCACGCGGTCGATCGAGTAGTCCTGCAGCGGCAGCTCGCCCTCGTCGGCGAGCGCCACCGCGTTGGGTCCCTCCTGCGGCCAGGGAAGCACTCCTTGCGACGAGGGCATGACGGCGACCACCCGCTCCGCCTCCTCGCGAAAAAGACGCAGATAGGGCGCGGCATATCCCAAGCCGAGCAAACGCATGCCGCGCAGATCGGGCCAGATCAGCCGGACGCGCCGCCGGATCATGCGGCGCGCCACCTGGCCCAGCCGCGTCTCGTAGAAATCGCGGAGATCGACGACATCGACATACATGAGGGAGAGTGTAGCATGGTCGCGGCGGGCGAATTAGACTAGCGTATTAGGAGCTTAGCCAAGGGTGCATGCCCGGGCCGGCCGGGGCCTGACCGGCCCGGCACAAGCTGCGTGCCTGGTTCAACGACAAACCGATCGGGAGTCCATCAATGAAGCTTCGCTACTCGCCCACCTCGCCTTATGTGCGCAAGGTCATGGTGGTGGCGCTGGAGACCGGCGTCGCCGAGCGCATCGAGCGAATCCCGACCATGGTCGCGCCGACCAAGCCGAACGAGGAAGTGGCGCGCGAGAATCCGCTGGTGAAGGTACCGGCGCTGACCACCGATGACGGCATGGTGCTCTATGATTCGCCGGTCATCTGCGAATATCTCGACACGCTGCATCAAGGGCCGAAGCTGTTCCCGGGCAGTGGCAAGGCGCGCTGGCTGGCGCTGCGCCAGCAGGCGCTGGGCGACGGCATTCTCGATGCGGCGATCCTCGGCCGCTATGAAATCCTGCGCCCGAAGGAATATCAGTGGCAGGACTGGATCGATGCGCAGCTGCGCAAGGTCCGGGGCGCTCTCGCCGCGCTCGAGATCGAGACCGAGGCCGGCGAGCTCGGCGGCCAGCTCGGCATCGGCCAGATCACAATTGCGTGTGCACTGGGCTATCTTGACTTCCGCTACGCCGCCGAAGAATGGCGCAGCAAGCATCGCCGCCTCGCCGCCTGGTTCGACGATTTCTCCAAACGCAAGTCGATCGAGCTGACCAAGCCGAAAGACGCGGCGTGAGCGCGGCCGAGGCCGAGCGCATCATCGCCGCGCTCGGCCTCGCGCCGCACCCTGAAGGCGGCTTCTACCGCGAGACCTTCCGCGACGGCAGCGCGCTACCCGGCCGCGCCGCTTCGACCGCGATCTACTACCTGCTGCGCTGGGGCGAGGTGTCGCGCTGGCACCGGATCGACGCAACGGAGATCTGGCACTGGTATGCCGGCGCGCCGCTGCGGTTACGGCTGGCGCCGGAGGAGCGGCCGGTCGAAGAGATCGAGCTCGGCAACGACATTCTCGCCGGCGAGCGGCCGCAAGCGGTGGTGCCTGCGCTGATCTGGCAGAGCGCCGTCAGTCTCGGCGCATGGAGCCTCGCCGGCTGCACCGTGGCTCCCGGCTTCGAATTCCGCAAATTCGAGCTGGCGCCGCCCGGCTGGGAGCCGGATGGCGCGGTGCGGGGCTAGTCCGAACGGTGCGGCTCTCGCGCTTGCCGTGCAAGCGCTGACGCCGCTGGCGACAAGCGCTCCGCGCTTGCGCTGGGCTCTCGCGCTTGCCGTGCAAGCGCTGACGCCGCCGGCGACAAGCGCTCCGCGCTTGCGCCGGCGCTAGACCTGCGCCGGCAGAACGAAGCAGAGAATGCCGCTGAAGGGCTCCCAGCACGCGACGGCGCGGCCGACCGGGTTCTGCGTCCGCTTCAGAATGTGGTTCTGCGGAACCGGCACCCATTCCGGATGATCGACCTCGAATTCGGGCGGCTTGATCAGGGCCTCGTAATGGTCGCCGACGGTGCGGTAGGCCACCGGCCGGCAGTCCGCCAGCGAGCAGCACGACCCGCCATTTGCGGTGTGCAGACTTTCAAACCAGGGGGCGAGGGCCGGATCGGCATTCTCCGGCGGACGCGCTTGAGCCGAGCCGGCGAGGAGCGCTACGGCGAGCGCCAGGGCGATGCGTGTCATCGGCACCTCTCTGTCGAGGTGAACAAAGACGGGCCACCATAAGTTCGGGCGGTCGTCTAGGCGATGACGCCGTCGAGCCAGGCGATAAGGTCGCGTGTCACCTCGTCGCGGTTGATCTCGTTGAAGAGCTCATGCCGCGCGTCGGGGTAGAAGCGGTGGCCGACGCGCGCGAGACCGGCGGCGCGGTAGGCGGCGAGAAGCTGCTCCGGCCCTTTGGTCCCGGCGCCGACGGGATCGCGCGTCCCCGAGATGACGTAGATCGGCAGGGATTTCGCGATTCGCGCCTGGCGCGCAGGACGCGCGATCTCGCCCAGCGCGTCGAGCATGTCGATCCAGAGTTGCGCCGTGGCGGGAAAGCCGCAAAGCGGGTCGGCGATGTATTTGTCGACCTCGGCCGCATCGCGCGACAGCCAGTCGAATTTCGTGCGCGCCGGCGCGAAGGCCTTGTTGAACGCGCCGAAGCTGAACGCCGTCAGCAGCGCGCTGCGGCCGCGTGGACCGAGCCGCAGTCGCTCGATCCGCGCGATGAGACGGCCGATGGCGGCGAGCGGGGCCGGCTTGCCGCTCGACGCCGAGAGCACGGCACCGGCCAGCGCGTCGCCGTGCTCGATGATGAAATGCTGCGCCAGGAAAGAGCCCATGGAATGGCCGAGCAAGATAATCGGCAGTCCCGGATGATCGGCGGCGATGCGGCGATTGAGCAGCCAGAGATCGTCGACGACGCGCTGCCAGCCGTCGCGCTCGGCAAAGAAGCCGAGCGCCTCGGCATTGGCGGCGCTGCGGCCATGGCCGCGGTGATCATTGGCGTAGACCGCGTAACGCGCCGCGGTCAGCGCCCCGGCCAGCCGCGCATAGCGCCCGGCATGCTCCGCCAACCCATGCGCGATCTGCACCACCGCCCTCGGAGCGGAGTCAGGCAGCCAGCGATAGGTCCAAAGCGCCGCGCCATCCGCAGCGGGAAGCGTGAATGTGCTGCTCTGCACGGCTCGGGCCCCGCCGAGGGAAGAAGTCCGGCGCGGCTCAGTACATGTGCTGACCGCCGTTGATCGACATGGTCGACCCCGTGACGAAGCCGCCTTGATCGGAGACCAGGAACAGCACGCCGCGAGCGATCTCCTCGGCATGGCCGAGGCGGCCCACCGGAATGCGCGCGACGATCTTGTCGAGGACGTTCTGCGGCACGGCGCGCACCATGTCGGTGTCGACATAGCCGGGCGCGATGGCATTGACGGTAATGCCGCGGCCGGCGCCTTCCTGTGCCAGGGCCTTGGTGAAGCCGTGGATGCCGGATTTGGCCGCGGCGTAGTTCACCTGCCCGTACTGACCGGCTTGGCCGTTGATCGAGCCGATATTGACGATGCGGCCGAAGCCGCGCTCGCGCATGCCCTCGATGACCAGCCGACACATGTTGAAGCAGGAGGTGAGGTTGGTGGCGATCACCTGCCCCCATTGCTCAGGCGACATCTTGTGCAGCACCGCGTCGCGGGTGATGCCGGCGTTGTTGATCAGGATCTCGACGGGACCGAGCTCCTGCTCGATGCGACGGATGCCGGCCTCGCAGGATCTGTAATCGGCGACGTCGAATTTGTACGTGGCGATGCCGGTCTCCTGAGTGAAGCGCCGCGCCGCCTCGTCATTGCCGGCGTAGATCGCCGCCACCTTGCAGGCGGCATCCTTGAGCGCCACGGAGACCGCCCGGCCGATACCGCGCGTTCCGCCCGTCACAACCGCTACGCGTGCCATGCCTTCCTCCCTCATCGCTCACCTCGAAGCGTGTCGCGCGGATCAGCAGCGCTTCACGCTTCCTTTATGTCCGTGTCGCGCGGCGAGCCGCGCTCGACGCCTTACTTCAGATCCGTGTCGCGCGGGCTAGCCGCGCTCCACGCACATGGCAATTCCCATGCCGCCGCCGATGCAGAGCGTGGCAAGACCGCGCTTGGCGTTGCGCTTCTGCAGCTCATGCAACAGGGTCACCAGAACGCGCGTCCCCGAGGCGCCGATCGGATGGCCGAGCGCGATCGCACCGCCATTCACATTGACCTTTTCGGGATCCCAGCCCATGTCGCGGTTGACCGCGCAAGCCTGCGCGGCAAACGCCTCGTTCGCCTCGATCAGATCGAGATCCTCGACCTTCCAGCCGGCGCGCTTCAGCGCCAGGCGGCTTGCCGGAATGGGACCGCTGCCCATCACAGCCGGATCGACCCCCGCCGTCGCCCAGGCGGCGATGCGCGCCAGCGGCTTGACCCCGCGGCGCTTCGCCTCCTCGGCGGTCATCAGCACCACGGCGGCGCCGCCATCATTGATGCCCGATGCGTTGCCGGCGGTGACCGTGCCGTTCTTGTCGAAAGCCGGGCGGAGCTTCGCCAGCACCTCGACCGTGGTGCCGTGCTTTGGATACTCGTCGACCTCGACCAGTACGTCGCCCTTGCGCGTGGCGATCTTCACCGGCACGAGTTCCTCCTTGAAGCGCCCGGCTTTCTGCGCCGCCTCTGCCCGCGCCTGCGAGCGCTGCGCGAGCTGATCCTGCTGCTCGCGCGTGATCTGCCAGCGCTGCGCCACGTTCTGGCGGTGTTGCCCATGTGATAGCCGTTGAAGGCGTCCCAGAGCCCGTCCTTGATCATGGTGTCGACCAGCTCGGCATCGCCCATCTTGACGCCGTTGCGCAGATGGATGCAGTGCGGCGCGCGGCTCATGCTCTCATGACCGCCGGCGACGACGATGGTGCTGTCGCCAGCGCGCAGCGCCTGATATCCGAGCGCCACGGTACGCAGCCCGGAGCCGCAAACCTGGTTCACCGTGTAGGCCGTCGCCTCCGGCGGAATGCCGGCACCGATGGCCGCCTGGCGCGCCGGGTTCATGCCCTCGCCGGCGCCGAGGATTTGGCCCATGATGACCTCGGACACCTCCTTGGCATCGACATTGGCGCGGCGCATCGCCTCGGCGATTACGGTTTGCCCGAGGTAATGCGCCGGAACGGCGCTGAGGCTGCCGTTGAAGGAGCCGATCGGGGTGCGCACTGCGCCGGCAATGACGATTTCGCTCATCGGTCGATCCTCGTGCTGGGGGATGCGAGCTCTCGCTGACCTTTCTTAAATAGACCGCGCACACGCGTTTGGAAACCCGTCCCCGACGCGGCGGCGCGCCGAGCCGCAACGCTAGCGCCGGGGGACCCCGGCGCGTTGATCTGGATCATGGCGAGCGCCGCCGGCGGCGCGGCGGCCTGCCAGCGCCGCTGAAGCGCACCAGCCAATCGGCGAGCGGCTGCCACACGGCGGCCGGAGCCTCGCGCGCCACCATCATGCCGATATGTCCGAGCGGGGGCGCAAGGGAATGGGCTGCGGGCAGGCGCTCGGCCAAAACCGCCGCGGTGCGCGGCGGCACGATGCGGTCCTGCGCCGGCACGACGATCAGGCTCGGCTGGGCGACGCGCTCGGGCCGCACCGCGGCGCCGGCGATGCGCCAGCGGCCGCGGCCGGGGGCATTGGCGCCGTACCAGCCCGCGAGGCAGTCGCGCGCCACCGGCAATGCGAGCGGCACGCCGTCATTGAGCCAATCCTCGACGGCGACGAAATCGCGTTCCTCGGCGCTGCCCGCGGGCAAGGCAGCAAAACGCGCGAATTTGCGCAAGGCGAGCAGCGGGTCGAGCGCGGCGAAAAGCAGTTGCAGCACATCGACCGGCACTTCACCCAGGAGCGCGAAGCTGCGCGCCAGCGGCTCGGCGATCTCGCCGAGCAGCTTGGCCTGCCCGTCGCGCTCCGCGTGGAAATCCCAGGGCGTCGCGAGGAGCGCCAGCGCGCCGACGAACTCGGCGCGGCGCTCGGCCAGCGCCAGCGCCAGGAGACCCCCCATGCAATAGCCCAGCACCGCGAAGGGAGCGCCCAGCGCCGCCACCGCCACCGCCGCGCGTTCGAGCCGCCCGGCGATGTAGTCGGTGAGATTGAAACCGCGCTCGAGCGCACCCGGCTTGCCCCAATCGAGGAGCAGCGGGCGCAGCCCCCGCTCAACAAGAAAGCGCAGCAGGCTTTTATCCGGAGCGAGATCGAGGATATAGGCGCGGTTGATGAGCGAGGGCACCACCAGCACCGGCGCGCCCCCAGCCGGCGCATAATCGAGGAGCCGCGTCGAGCCCTCTTGCCAGAGCACCGGCAGCGCGGCCTCGTCGCGGCGGTAGGGATGGCGGCGATAGCGCTCGAGCCCGGTCAGAAAGCTGTCGCCGCGCGCACGCAACTCGGCGTCAACCGCGGCGGCGAAATCCTCAGCGGCGACGCCGGCGAGGCTTTGCCGCAGCGCGCCCGCCGCCGGGGCCAGCTCGGGCCTCCAGGGCAGAAAGCCGTTGCTCAGCAGCGGCAAGGCGGCGCGCGAGCTCATCCAGAGCGTCGCCGCGCTGGCCAGGTGGAGGGGGAGCGGCCGGGGCCCCTGGCGCGGCCCCGTCATTGGCGCAGGCACCGGGCGACGGCGGCCAGCCGCCGGGGACAAGTCCCCGCAGCAGTCGGGCCAGGCTCTCGGCAAGGTCGGGGTCGGCCGCCATGGCGATCAGCTGCTCCTGCCATAGGTCGACATACCTCTTGGCCAGGCTCGCAAGGTCCGGCGGTTCCGCCATGGGGGCGGAGTATATCGGCGCCCCCCGGCAAAGGCCAGCTTCCGGCCCTGGCCCTTCTGCGTTGCAGCATCACGGCCAGAATGCTGCTATGCTTAATTTTTCACCAGAAGTCGCATCGGGCGGATGCGGCAAAGGACGCGGGAACATGGAAGAACAAGCCGGCGCGCAGACGCCACCGGTCATCATCAAGAAATACGCCAACCGGCGGCTCTACAACACGGCGACGAGCAGCTATGTGACGCTCGACGATCTCGCGCGGATGGTGAAGGAGGGACGCGAATTCGTCGTCAATGACGCCAAGACCGGCGAGGACATCACCCGCGCCGTGCTCACTCAGATCATCGTTGAGGAGGAGCAGAAGGGCCAGAACCTGCTGCCGATCAGCTTCCTGCGCCAGCTCATCGGGCTTTACGGCAACAACATGCAATGGCTGGTGCCGCGCTATCTCGAGCATGCGATGGCGACTTTCGCGCGCAACCAGGAGCAGATGCGCAAGAGCCTGCAGGATGCCTTCGGCGGGCTCTTTCCCTTCGGCCCGCTCGAGGAGATGGGCAAGCAGAATCTCGCGCTCTTCGAGAAAACGATGAAGATGTTCTCGCCCTTCCCTGCTCCGCCCACGGCGGCAACGGGCGACAAGGGGATGGCGGCCGAGAAACCGGGCGAGCCGCCGCCTTCGGAAGGCAGCCTCAAGGAGCTCACCGACAAGCTCAACGCGCTGCAGCAGCAGATCGACGCGCTGAGCAAGGCGCAGAAGGACTGATCAACCGGTCTTGGCTTCGCGCGGCGGCGCGGCATCGCCGCCGAGCCAGAGCTTCTCGATCGACGGCTTGCCGAAATAGTAGCCCTGGAGCAAGCCCACGCCCTCGCGGCGCAGGATCGCCGCTTCGTGCGCCGTCTCGACGCATTCGGCGACCGTGCTGAGGCCGAGGCCGCTGGCGAGGCCGACCAGGTGGCGCAGGAAGACCTGGTTGTCGTAGTTCTGGCCGAGATTGCGCACGAAGGAACCGTCGATCTTGACGGTGTCGACGGCGAGCGCCTGGAGATGGCGCAACGAGGTGAAGCCCGCGCCGAAATCGTCGAGCGCGATGCGGCAGCCGAGCTCGCGCAGCGAGCCGACGAAGCGTGCGGACTCTTCGATGTCGTGCAGCGCGGCGGTCTCGGTGATCTCGACGACCAGACGCCGGGCGAGCTCTGGGCGGCCCTTCAGCAAGGTGGTCACGGCCCTGAGCCAGGAATAATCCGTGGCGGTGAGGCCGGAGATGTTGAAGCCGAGGCAGATGCCGGGATGCGCCTCGACCTCGCTCACCGCGAGTTCGAGCACATAGCGGTCGATGACGCGGATGAAGCCCAGCTGTTCGATGATCGGCACGAATTCCGCGGCGGAAACCACGCTGCCATCCTCGGCGATCATGCGCAGCAGGCATTCGTAATAATCGACGCCGCCGCCATTGGCGTCCACGACCGGCTGATAGGCGAAGACCAGACGGTTTTCGCGCAGTGCGCGCTGCACGCGTTCGCCGAGCGCCATGCCCATGCGATGCTGGCGACGCTGCTCCTCGGAGAGGCGATAGGGGATGAAGCAGTTGCGGCCGGCCCGCTTCGCCTCGGCGAGCGCGGTCTCGGCGCGGGTCATCACCTCGTAGGAAGTCTTGGCCTGCTCGGGGAAGGTGGCGCTGCCGATCGACACCGTGACATAGACCGGACCCGAAGCGGTCATGATCGGCGCGTGGCTCACCGCGGTCAGGATCTTCTCCGCCGCGATGGCGACATGCTCCTCCGGGCAATTGGCGAGTACGATGCCGAAGCGATCGCCGCCGACGCGGCCGATGACGTCGCTCACCCTGAGGCAACGGTCGAGCCGCTGGCCGACGGCGACGATGACCGCGTCCGCCGCCTCGTGGCCGAGCGCGTCGTTGACCGCGGTGAGCTTGTCGATGCCGACCGCCAGATAGGCTCCCGCGCTGCCCGAGCGCAAGCTCGAGGAGACGATATGGTCGAGCGCCTCGCGCAGACGCTTCTTGTTGAAATGGCCGGTGAGCTCGTCGTAGTTGGCGGCGTGCTCGAGGCGCAGTTCCTGCGCCTTGCGGCCGGTGATCAGCCGCCAGATGCCATGCATGCGGACCGGTCGGCCATCGCCGTCGAAGACGGCGGTGCCGCGGTCGTGCACCCAGGCGAAGCCGCCGTTCTCGACGCGCACGCGGAATTCGCAATCGAAGGTGGCGCGGCGCGTCCAATGCGCATTGAGGCGCTGCTGGCGCAGCAGCAGATCGTCCGGATTGAGTCGACCCGCGAGCGCGCGGCCGGTAGCGATCACCCCGACATCGGCGATGCCAAGCATCGCCGTGACCGAGCCGTGCCAGTCGATCGCGTCGGTCGCGAGATCCCAGTCATAAGCGACATCGCCGGCGGCGGTGAGAGCGGCCTCCAAGCGATGCGGCGCGTCTTGATCGTCCCGGGCCATTGTCGAGGTGCTCACCACATCGATGCGGGCGATCACTCAATCATGGCGACGCCCTGCTAACTTGCTGCCGAGCGTAGTCCTGACGAATTGATGAAACCTTAAATCGCAAGCAACGATTCGCCCTCTTTAGGAGGGCGTGTGCGCCTCAAGGAAGGGGAGCACGGCTTGGTTAAATTCGCGTGACATTACCTGCGTGAAGCAATGCCCGCCCTGCGCGAAGAACTTGGCCTCGGCGCCAGGAATGAGTCGGGCGAGCTCTTCGGAGAAATATGCAGGGGTCATCACGTCGTCTTGTGCGGCAACGATCAGGGCCGGGGTGCGGATACGTGCGAGATCGGCAGTGCGGTCGAAAGCCAGCACGGCGTCGATGCGGCTCAGCACGACGTCGGGCGGCGAAAAGGTGGCAAGCGCCTGCGCCTCGAGCTGGCGCAGCTTCTCGTTGTTCCGCGCGACCCAGAACGGCGGATAGAACAGCAAGGTCGCCGCCTGGAGATAGGTTGCCGGGCCCAACCGCGCGAGGATCTCCTTGCGCAGCGCAAAGAGCCGGCGGAAATAGGCGTCGGCCTTGGTCCAGCTCGCGGCGACGACGATGCTGGCGAGGCGCTCGGGATGCTCGGCGGCGAGCACCTGCGCGATGGCGCCGCCGGCCGAATGGCCGACGACATGGGCGCGATCGATGGCGAGCGCATCCATCAGCCGGACGACGTCGTCGGCCAGGCGCTCTATCGTATAGGAGATGCGGCTGTGGTCGCTCTGCCCGACCCCGCGATGGTCGAAGAGCACCGCCTCGAACCGCTTGGAGAAACTCGGGATCTGCTCGCGCCAGTAGGCGCCGGCGCCATTGAGGCCGCTGACGAAGAGTACCGGGAAGCCGGCGCCGTGCCGCTCGCAATAGAGATGGCAATCGCCGATCGAAACACGCGGCATGGCGAAGAGTATCCCGGCCGGCCAGGGTAAGTCGCTCGTTTACCGTTCGCAGCCCCGCCTGTCAAACGACGGCAAGGATGGCCTGCCATGCGTCGCCGGCCGGTCGCTTGCAAGGCCGATGCCTCGCCCCGCCGCTCAAGCGACGCGCGCGCGAGCGCGTTTGCTGCGAAGCCGGGGGTCGGCGGAACCTCATCCCGCAAAGAGTGTTAGCGCTCCGGCGATTGAACCAAAAAATTCTACCGAGAGCGGCGGGCTGAGATCAGCCGTGGCCGAAGCGGGCGGCGATACAGGCGAGGCGGAGGCGGGCGGAAATCCCATGACAGGAGGACGGAGCTCGGCGTCGCGCTTCAGCGACTCTCGCGGGAGCCGCGGCGCTGTTTCCGGCAAACACGTCTCGCCCTTTAATTGCCACAGCTCGACAAACATTCCACCGTCGCTTTCTACGAATTTCGCGCTACTCTTCCGGTATTCGAGAAATCTGCGGTGCAACCGTCTGAGTGTTGGTCGGCGCGAAATCTGGTTGAAGTCATCGGCAGTCTCGCCTACCTTTACTTCTGATCGGGCCGTTGCACGAAACTCGTCGACCAGCATCGGACCCGGCCATATGCACCTTCCTGTCATCGCACGTTGCCCTGGTGGCTTGTCGGGCGCCCTCCGGCGGACCGATCCTCCCCCTCTTGCTCGATCAGCAACCCCATGAGCGCAACGGAAACCAAGCGAACCACAAGCCGGACGCAAGACATTGATCGTCACGTCGGTGCCCGGATCCGGGAGCGGCGGATCATGCTCGGCTTGACCCAGCAACAGCTCGCCGACCTCATCGGAGTCACCTATCAGCAAGCGCACAAATACGAGCGCGGCATCAACCGCGTCTCGGCCGGCCGACTGTTCGAGATCGCCCGGGTGCTGAGCGTGCCGGTGAGTTATTTCTTCGAAGGGCTCGACAATCAGAGCGGACGGCCGGTGAGCCAGCGCGAGCGCATGTGCCTGGAGCTGGCGCGGAATTTCGCCCAGATCCCCAATGAACGGCACCAGGAAGCGCTGAGTCAGCTGGCGCGCGCGCTCGCCACGCAGCACTAGTCCCGAGGCACGGCGCGCGATCGCAGCGCAGCGCCTCGCAGACGCGAAACGGGCCGCAGCGTGCGGCCCGTTCCCGGCAAACCGGTTGATGCCTCAGATCGGCGGCGGTCCGCGCCGGCGCGCCATGCCCATGAAGAGCGCAACCAGGAAGATGACGAGGAAGATGAAGAACAGCACCTTGGCGATCCCTGCCGCGGTCGCCGCGATGCCGCCGAAGCCCAGGATCCCCGCGATGATCGCGATGACCAGGAACACCACGGCCCAGTAGAGCATGCGTGTCCTCCTCTCACACTGCTAGAGGGGAACACGACGCCTCGCCGACCGGTTCCGCGGCTCCAGCCGGCGCTCACCGGCGGGGAGAAAGGCGCCCGACTTGCCGCTGCGGGCGTGCGGCGCGGCTACAAATCGGCCAGCCGCACCCAGGCGCCGACAGCAGTGGCAAGGACGAGACCAATGGCGATATTGGCGGGCGCCGTGCTGCCCGAGAGCAGCAGCCAGAGCAGCAATACGCCGCCGGCGACGGCGACGCCGCCGACCAGCGAGGCGACGGAGCGCTTCAGCTTGGCCATGGCTCAGGCTCCGAGCCGTGCGGTGAACGGATCGTCCGTGCCGGCGCGGGTGCGGCGCAGGTCCATCTTCACGAAACGCGCATCGTAGCCATTGAAGACGTGGCCCAAGAGGCCGCGGTCGAGATCGCTGGTGCCGAACAGCCAATCGGCGATCGGGTAGGTCAGGTTCATGTTCCGCTCCATCATGATCGCCTGATTGTGATGCGCGATGTGATGGCGGCGGATGGTGTTGATGAACGGCACGTGCCGCACGATCCGGTCGTCGCGGATGTGGCAGCACCAATGGAAGAACTCGTAATTGAGGTAGACGCCGGCGGTCGTGCAGATGAGGAGCCAGGCGGCATTGCTCGACCAGAGCAGGAAGAGCAGCGCCGCGCCCACCGCCGACATGGCGATGAAGGTGACGAGCGCATAGGGCGGGAAGAAGGTGATGCGGAAGTCGCGCGCATCGGCGACGAAGGGATCGGAATCGGTGAAGAACTGATGGTGCGCCAGAGTGTGGCGCTTGTAGATGCCCATGAACCCCTTCACCGGCCGGTGCATGATGAAGCGGTGGATCCACCACTCGAAGAGGTTGCACAGCAGGAACACCGCCGGCACCACCAGCCATTCCGCCGCCGAGGGGGCGTGGATATAGCCCGTCGCGTACCAGATAGTGGCGCCGCCGAGGGCGTAGATCAGCGCCACATGCGCCCAACCATGGTACCAGGGCGAGATGCGCTCGCGGTAATCCGCCTGGAACGCCGCCTGCCGTTTGCCCATCATGGCTTCGCCTCCCAACAGATGTATCACTAATATATCAGACTCGCCGGGGCGCGGCAATCCGTCGAATTCACGTCCCCGACTCGGCCGTCGCGCGGGCGAAGGCCTCGATATAGTCGATGAGCCGGTCCGAGGCTGCGGCAGCCGCGGCCGCTTCGCCCGAGGCCACCGCCCGCGCCACCTCGGCATGAAGCCGCGCGGCGAGCGGCAGATCGGCGACGGCGCGGTAATGGATGTACCAGAAGCGGCGCGAGAGCCCATGCATCAGCACCATCGCCGCGGCGGCGAACTCGTTGCGCGCCGCTTCGAGCATGAGCAGGTTGAAATCGCGGTCGAGCCGCATGAAGCCCAGATCGTCATTGCCGCGCGCCGCCTGCTCCATCCCGGCGGCGATCTCGGCCAGGCGGCGGCGCTGCGCCTCCCCGGCCCGGCGCGCTGCCGAACGCGCCAGCAACCGCTCGACCTCGCGGCGCAGCTCGAGCAGACGAAGCTGCGTGGTCAAATTCTCCGCGGCCACGACGATGCCGCGGCGCGGCAGGATGGTGACGAGCCGCTCTCGCGCGAGGCGATGCAAGGCTTCGCGGATCGGCGTGCGGCCGATGCCGAGCCGGGAGGCCAGCGAGGCTTCGGTGACCGCCGCACCGGGGGCGAGCTGGAGCGTCACGATCAGCTCCTCGAGCTCGCGATAGGCGCGCTCGGTCAGGCTCTCGGCGCTCTCCTCGGCCCGGGCGCGACGCCGCGCCGCGGCGAGCCTAGCGGTGCTCGCGGAGCGCGGCATCGATATCGGCGGAAGTGAGCCGCCACGCATTGTCGAGATGCGCCACCACCTCGCGCATGAAGCGCTCGTACTGGCGGAGCGCCGCCTGATCGTCGCCGAGATGATCGGCGAGCAGCGCCAGCGCGAGCTGCGCCGGACCGGCGCCCTCATAGGTCCATTCGAAGCCCGCCTTCGACAACAGGCGCAGATCGCGGCGCGCGGGCAGCGGCTTGCCGTCGACGGTGACGACCGCGCCATCGAGACTCCTGCCCCCCTCATAGATCTTCATCGCTTCGCCTCACGCATCGAAGGTCACCACGGCACGGACGACTTCGCCCCGTTTCAGCGCCGCGAAGCCGTCATTGATCTCCTCCAGCGCGATGCGCCGGCTGACGAGCTCGTCGAGCTTGAGCATGCCGTCGAGATAGGCCTGGGCCAGCAGCGGAAAGTCGCGCTGTGGCCGCGCACCGCCATAGCTCGAGCGGCGGATGCGCTTCTCGCCCATCAGCGAGCCCCAGCGGAAAGCGACGTCGTCGGCGACATTGACCTTGCCCAGCCAGACGATCTCGCCACCGGGTCGCGCCGCCTCGGCGCTCAGGCGAAACGCGCGCGGATTGCCGGCGGCCTCGAACACATAGTCCGCGCCGCGGCCGCCGGTGAGATCCCGTATCGCCGCCAGCGGGTCGCCGGCGCCGGCCTCGATCACGTCGGTGGCGCCGACCCGGGCAGCGAGATCGAGCTTCCGCCGGTCGAGATCGACCGCGATGATCCGCCCGGCACCGGCGAGCCTTGCGCCCTGCACCGCACTCAGCCCCACCGCGCCGCAGCCGATGACCAGCGCGCTCGCGCCGTAGCTCATCCGCGCGATCCTGATCGCCGCACCGACCCCGGTCATTACGCCGCAGCCGATGAGGCAGGCGCGATCGAATGGCATCTCGGCCGGCACGCGCACCGCGCTCTGCGCCGGCACGATGCAGTACTCGGCGAAGCTGCCGAGGAACATCAGGTGATGCAGCCGGTTGCCGCCGAGGCTGAGCCGGGCGGTGCCGTCGAACTGCAGCGCCTGGGGTCCGAGCCGCAGATAGGTCTCGCACAGGATGGGCTCGTCGCGCTCGCAATAGAAGCAGTGGCCGCAATGCGGATTCCACGACAGCACAACGGAATCGCCCAGAGCGAGCCCC
This sequence comes from Allostellaceae bacterium, assembly GCA_035553515.1. Taxonomy (GTDB): domain Bacteria; phylum Pseudomonadota; class Alphaproteobacteria; order ATCC43930; family CGMCC-115725; genus DAHUYF01. The sequence goes on from DATNDG010000126.1 coordinate 22,396, forward strand.
TGCACCTCGCCGCCCACCGCCTCGACCGTGCCCGCCGCCTCGTGGCCGAGCACAATCGGCATGGGATAGGCAAGCTGGCCATCGATGACCTCGAGATCGGTATGACAGAGGCTGGTGGCGCGGATGCGCACCAGCGCGTCGCCGGGCCGCAGGCCGCCGAGCTCGACGGTCTCGATGCGGAGCGGCTGCCCCGGGCGATGCAGCACCGCCGCACGGAATCTCATGCGAGCCACGCCTCCGCGCGATATATCAGCCGTATACCAAGCCGAGGCTAGGCGGCGCGGCGCCGATGGTCAATTCCGCTCTTGCCACGCTGCCGGAAAGTGCTATCAAACTTATGTCCCCGATCACGGGGCGAATACACTTTTTCTGTTTCAACCACAGCGTAATTCGCGCGCGGCGGCGGATGAGCCTTCCCGGGCGGTGTTTACCCGCTAAGCGCGCTTGATGGTGCCGCTTCCTGTGACCCAGTTCAGCCGTTTGATCGGAAAGCCTAGCGCATGACCACGTCCACCATGACGGCGGCGGCTCGCCTCGCCGCGAAGCTGCTCGCCCACCGCCAGACCCCGCAAGAAGAGGTCGGCGATCTCATCCGCCACGTGCATGGCGCGCTGGCCCGATTGAGCGAATCTCCTGCGGCCGACTCTCCGGCGGCGAGCGAGGCGGAGATATCGGAGACGGCGCCGACGCCGCCCCGCAAGCGGCGGGCGCGCAGCGCCGCCGTCGAGATGCCGGAGACCGCGCCGTCCGAGCCGAGCGAGCCGGCAGCGCCGGCGCCCAAATTAATCCGCCGCTCCGAACTCGCCGCGACGCCGGCGGCCACCGCGGTAACGCCGATCCTGGCGCCACCGCAGAGCACCGTGCGTGGCGTGGTGCGCTGGTTCGATCCGAAGAGCGGCAAGGGCGCGCTGCGCCTCACCGGGTTGGGCGACGTCCCGTTCGAGGCCTCGCTCCTCGCCGAGTCCGGCATCACGCGGCTCTTCAAGGGCCAGGAGGTCGAGGCAACGGTGGTGGCGCATGGCGCGACGTCGCAGGTGCAGCACCTGTCGCTGCCGGGCACGGTCACCGCGTCGCCGCTCGGCGGTGGGGTGGTCAAGACGCGCCATGCCAAGCCGGTCGTGGTCGAGCTGAAGCGCGAGGCGCTGCGCCGGGTCGCCGCGCGCGCCGAGGCCGAGCACGTGCTGGGCTCGACGCGCCGCTAGAAACAGCGGAGCGCTTCCGCGCACCGCAGATCAGTCATCGCACCGCAGCGAATCGGCGCCTATCGTCGGAAAGAGCCGGCGCTCAGGGCCTGCGCATCGCGCGCACCCGTTCTCGACCTGCTGGAAGAAATCCTCGCAGACCTGATCGAAGAGCCCGGGCTCCTCGATGTTGAGCGTGTAATAGAGGCGGAGCCCGTCATCGGTGGTGAGATGCGGCGTGCCGGCTCCCTCCCCTTTCGCCTCACATCACGGCGCCGCGATTGGCGATGCCGCCATCGATGGTGACGATCGTACCGCTCGTGTAGCCGGAGCGCTCCGAAGCGAGGAAGGCGGCCATCGCGGCGATCTCCTCGGGCGTCGCCGGCCGACCGAAGGGCATCGATTTCGTCAGCTCCGGCCAGCGCTCGGCATCGCCGAGCCGGTCCTGCGCGCGCTTCCTGAGCAAGGTCACAAGCCGGTCGGTCGAGACTGGCCCGGGATTGATGCCGACGACGCGCAGCCCGGACTCGGGCGCGGTACCGCCCAGCGCGCGGGTGAAGGCCATGAGAGCGGCATTGCCGGTGCTGCCGGCGATATAGGCTGCATCGAGCCGCTCGCCGGCGCTGCCGATGATGTTGACGATGACGCCACGGCGGCGCGTCCTCATCGACGCGACATAAGCGCGGCACAGATTGATGTAGCCGAAGACTTTGAGGTCCCAGGCCTCGCGCCAGCGCGGCTCGTCGATCTCGTCGAGCGTGCCGCCGGGGATCGCGCCGGCATTGTTCACCAGGATGTCGATCTCCGGATGGTCGTGGGCAAGGCTGCGCGCCGCATCGCTTCGACTGAGATCGAGCGGCACGGCGGTGACCGCAACGTTGCGCTCGGCACGGATCTCGTCGCGCACGCGCTCGAGATCGGCCGGCGTGCGGGCCACCAGCACGAGATCGCAGCCCTCCGCGGCGAGGAGGCACGCTACCGCACGGCCGATGCCTTTGGATGCGCCGGTGACCAGCGCCTTCTTGCCGGCGAGATCAAGTTCCATCTCCTCCTCCCCATGGTTTGCTTTGCCGGCCACTATGCGGCAGAACCGAGGCTTCGGCCACCCGTCTCGAGGAGGGCCCCATGCCCGAGATCGCTCTCATCGTCGGCGCCGGCAGCGGCCTCAGCGCCGCACTGGCGCGGCTCTTCGCCCGTGAGCAGATGCAGGTCGCGCTGGCGGCGCGGCGAACCGACAAATTGGCGCCGCTCCTCGCCGAGACCGGTGCCCGTGCCTGGCGGGCGGATACGACCCGGAAGGACGAGGTGGCGGCGTTGTTCGCCACGGTCGAGTCCGAGCTCGGAACACCGGACATCGTCGTCTACAACCCAAGCGCCCGCGCACGCGGGACCATCACCGAGCTCGATCCGGAAGAGGTGAAGAACACGCTGCTGGTGAGCTGCTATGGCGGCTTCCTGGTGGCGCAGGAAGCGGCGCGGCGGATGCTGAAGCGCGGCAGCGGCACGATCCTCTTCACCGGTGCCTCGGCCAGCGTCAAGGGCTATGCGCGCTCGGCGCCGTTCGCCATGGGCAAGTTCGGTCTGCGCGGGCTGGCGCAGAGCCTCGCGCGCGAACTCGCGCCGCAGAACATCCATGTCGGCCATTTCGTCATCGACGGCGGCATCGGCCGTGCGGAGAGCGGCGACGCGCTGCTCGATCCCGACGCGATCGCAGCGACCTACCTCGCGCTTCACCGTCAGCACCGCAGCGCCTGGACCTGGGAGATGGAGCTCAGGCCCTGGGTCGAAAAATTCTGAACAAAAAAGAAGGGCCGCGCTGCTGCACGGCCCAAGTTCAGGGAGGAAACGCCCTCAACGGGCGTCCACGTCCGCGATTTGGCAAGAAGCCGGCGATTTCGCAAGCGCGGGACGGCGCATGGCCGCAATGCGAAAAGCGCAGATGCGACATCTGCGCGCAGTCGACGTGCAGCACGAACCGCAAATGTCGTGCCGCTCTGCCGGCACGTAGCTTTTGGTCGCGTACGCTGCGCAGTTTGAATTCGCGCCAGCCCTCCCGCAGGAAATCGAGCAGGCGATCCTGAACCTGCGGGAGGCCGCCGAGCCGACTGAGGAAAGCCGAGATCACGCCTCGGCGAAGCGCACCACCGCGATCGGCGGCAGCCGCGCTTCGGACATGGTCCAGGAATCGCCGCCATCCTCGGAGATCCAGAGGCCGCCGGTGGAGGAGCCGAAGGCGAGGCGATCGCCGCCGTCATCGACCGAGAGCGCATGACGGAGGACGAGATCATAGGCGTGACGCTGCGGCAGGCCGCGGGTCAGCACGTCGAAACGTCGGCCGCCGTCGCGCGTGCGGGCGACGACGAGCTTGCCGTCCACCGGAATGCGCCGCTCGTCCTTGATCGCCGGCACGAACCAGGCGGTGTCGGCGTCGCGCGGATGGACGGCGACGGCGAAGCCGAATTTCGACGGGCCGATCGCCGTCACTTCGCACCAGCTCGCGCCTGCATCCTCGGAGCGGAAGACGCCGTTGTGGTGCTGGCACCACAGGATCTCCGGCCGCGCCGCAGAGCGCGCGAGGCGGTGGATGTCCTGCGCGACGGGATCGCCGCTGCGCTCGGGCGGCATGTACTCGGCATGCATGCCGCGATTGATGAGGCGCCAGGAGGCGCCGGCGTCGCCGCTCGCCCAGACGCCGCCGGTCGAGACGCCGATGCGGATATCCGCGGGATCGCGGGGATCGACAAGGACGCTGCTGATGCCCGGTTGCTCGCCCCCGGCGACGCCGCCCCATTGCTTGCGCTCGGGCGCCAGCCACAGCGCCTCGCTCAGCGACCAGGTCGCCCCGTCGTCGTCCGAACGGAAGAGGCCGCCCGGCATGGTTCCCGCCCAGAGCCGACCGGCGACGCCGCCCGGCTCCAGCGCCCAGATCTTGCCGAGCGACCAGGGATGGGGATCGTCGCCGAGATGATCGGGCTTCGGCGGAAAGGCCGGCGACGGCAGCTCCTGCCACGCAGCCCCGCGATCGCAGCGCCACAGCTTCGCGCCGAAATGGCCGAGATCGAGCGCGGCATAGAGCGTCCCGTCGGGGCGCGCGAGCACCGCCGAAACCGGCTCGCCGAGAAACGCCGTCTCCGCCACTTCCCAGCCTTGCCTGCCGCGCTCGAAGGTGAAGAGACCCTTGCGCGTTCCGACGTGCAGCCGATCGGTCATGCGTTCCTCCCTCACCCGCCGGTGAGCGCTTGGAAAACGTGAACCTCGTCGCCCGGAGCGAGCGGATCGTCGAGCCCTCTCCGGTCGCGCACCGGCTCGCCGTTGATGTAGACGGCGACGTGGCGGCGGAGCGCCCCCTGATCGTCGAGGACATAGCCGCGCAGCGCCGGACGCGCCGCGAACACCGCATCGAGCGCCGCGCCCAGCGTCGCGCCCTCGACCGAGACGGCGGGGGCGTCGAGAAAGCGCGCCAGCGCGCGCGTGAACGACACCCTCGGCATCACGTCCGGCCGCGCCGATCCCGGCATTCTGCTCGCACCGACCTCTCCCGCCGCTCGCTTGACATTTATGTTGATATCAACAGTATGCGATCATGTCAAAGCGCGACGTTCTGCCGTTCGACATCGCGTTTCGGGTCCGCGACGCCTGTCTCTGCCTGCACGCGCAGCGGGCAGCACGGGCGCTGGCCCGTCGCTTCGACGAGGCGCTGAGGCCCGCCGGCATCACCAACGGGCAATTCTCGCTGATGATGGCGCTCAACCAGGCGATGCCGCCAACGATGCGGCGGGTCGCGGATTTCCTGGTGATGGACCGCACCACGCTCACCGCCAATTTGAAGCCGCTGGAACGGCGCGAGCTGGTAACGGTGACGGTGGACCCGGCGGACCGCCGCAGCCGCCGGCTGACGCTCACCGCGGCGGGGCGGCGCGTGCTGGCGGCGGCAGTGCCGCTCTGGATGGAGATGCAAGCCCAGCTCGAGCGGCTTCTGGGAGAGGGCGGCGCCGATCGGCTGCGCAGCGGTCTCGGCCTGGTCTCGGACGCCGAGGCCGAGAGCCTCGCACTTAGGCGGCCCCGCCGTCCACCAGCCAGCTTTGCCCGGTCACCGCACCCGCCTCGTCGGAAGCAAGGAACAGCACGAGCGGGGTCACGTCCTCGGGCGTAAGCTTGCGCTTCAAGCATTGCCCGCGCAGCAAATCTTTCTCGCCTTCCGGCGTCAGCCAGAGCGCGATCTGACGCTCCGTCATGATCCAGCCCGGCACGACGCTGTTGACGCGGATGCCGCGCGGCCCGAGCTCGCGCGCGAGGGCGCGCGTCAGACCCACCACGGCCGATTTCGCCGTCTTGTAGGCGACGAAACTGTCCTGGCTGAGGAGATAGCTGCTCGATCCCATGTTGACGATCGCGCCGCCGCCGCGCGACGCCATGTCCTCGCAGACCGCCTGCGCGGCGAAAAATTGATGGTCGAGATTGGTCGCGAAGCGCTCGCGCCAATAGGCCGGGGTCACCTCGGAAAGCGCGTGGCGATCGTCGCGGGCGGCGTTGTTGACCAGGATCTCGATCGGCCCCAACGTCGCGCGGACACGGCTCACCGCCGCCTGAAGCGCTGCGACGTCGCGCAGATCGGCCGCCTCGAAATGCACCCCCTCGCCCAGCTCATCCGCCAGCGCGACGCCGGCCGAGCGGTCGAGATCGAGGAAGCCCACTTTGGTGCCCTGCTGCGCGAAGTCGCGGACGATGGCCGCACCGATCCCCGTGGCGCCGCCAGTAACCAGAGCCACCTTATCGGCAAGGCTCGGATATCGCGCGATTGCCCGGCTCATGCGCCTCCTCCCTACTCCATCGCCATGTGGGCTCCGTCCGCCGGCCGGCGCGGCCGTCGCAGCAGCAGCAGCAGCGGGATCGCCAGCACGGTTACGACCATCATGAACTCGAAATTGTCGATATAGGCGATCATTCCCGCCTGGCGCGTGATTTCCTGATTGAGCGCCGCGAGCCCCCCCGTTGTGTGCAGGTTCCAGAGATGCTGAAGCGCCGGCAGATGGAGGGGCGTGGCGAAGGGCGTCACCTGCTGAGCAAGCGAGGCATGTGCGGTCTGGGTCATGCGGTCCTGCAGCGTCTCGACCATGGAGATCCCGATGCTGCCGCCGATGTTGCGCACGAGGCTGAAGAAGCCCGCTCCCTCGGCACGGTAGGAGGCGTCGAGCGTGGCAAAGGCAACGGTGCTGAGCGGGACGAAGAGGAATCCCAGCCCCACGCCCTGGATCAGGCCGGCCGAGACAATCGGCTGCCAATCCATCTCGAGCGAGTAGCCGGTCATCTGGTAAAGCGAGAGGGTGGTGACGGCAAGGCCGAACAGCAGCAGCAGGCGGACATCGACCCGGCCGATGAGGCGGCCTACCGCCAGCATGGCGAACATCGTGCCGATGCCCCGCGGCATCATGACGAGGCCGGCGGTGGTCACGGGATAATCCATCAGGTCCTGAAGCATCGGCGGCAGCAGCGCGAGCGTCGCATAGAGGATGATGCCGACCACGAAGATCAGCACGCAGCTGCCGACGAAGTTGCGGTCCTTCAGCAGCGCCGGATTGAGGAAGGGACGGTCGGCGATCGTCGTCCAGACCGAGAACATCCAGAAGCCCGAGACCGCGAGCGCGCATTCGATGATTGTCTCGAGCGAGCCGAACCAGGCGTTCTGCTCGCCGCGATCGAGCATGATCTGCAGCGCGCCGACGCCGAGGCTCAACAGGCCGAAGCCGAGGAAATCGAAGCGCTGCCCCCGGTCGCGCTTGGTGTCGCGCACGAAGGCGAGGATGCCGAGGAAGGCCAGGATGCCGACAGGCAGGTTGATGTAGAAGACCCATCGCCAATCATAGTTGAAGGTGAGCCAGCCGCCGAGAGTCGGCCCGAGGATCGGCCCCACCATGATGCCAGCACCCCAGATCGCCATGGCCTGGCCCTGCTTCTCGCGCGGATTGATGTCGAGCAGCACGGATTGCGACAATGGCACCAGCGCCGCGCCGAAGATGCCCTGCAGCAGGCGGAAGATGACCATCTGGCCGAGGCTCGAGGCGCCGCCGCACAGCATCGAGGCGATGGTGAAGCCGCTAACCGAGACCAGGAAAACACGCTTGAGCCCGAGCCTTCCAGTGATCCAGCCGGTGACCGGCGTCATGATCGCGGCGGCGACGATGTAGGAGGTGAGGACCCAGGTGATCTGGTCGTAAGCCGCCGACAGGCTGCCCTGCATATAGGGCAGCGCGACATTGGCGATCGTCGTGTCGAGCGCCTGCATGATCGTCGCCAGCATGATGGAGACGGTGATGAGTGCGCGATTGGGCACGGCGCCGGGGGCGGCCATGGCGGCAGACCTCAGAAGATCGACGCGGTCAGACGGGCGAGCGGGCTCTGATAGCGCGTATCGACGTTGACATAGGCGCTCATGCCCGCGCGCAGCGGTCGCGCCGGGTCGGGGTTCTCGATTTCGAGCCGCACCGGCAGGCGCTGAACCACCTTGACCCAGTTGCCCGTCGCATTCTGCGGCGGCAGCACGGAGAATTGCGAGCCGGTGCCGGGGCTGAGGCTCGCGACGCGCGCCTTGAAGGTGATACCGGGATAGGCGTCGACGCTGACCGTCGCCTCATCGCCATCCTTCATATGCGTCAGCTCGGTTTCCTTGAAATTGGCTTCGATCCAGGGGTGGTCGGTCTCGACGAGCGAGAAGGCCGGCATCGAGGTGGCGAGATAGTTGCCGACCGGCAGCTTGTTCACGTTGGTGACGATGCCGTTCGCCGGCGCGCGGATCACGGTGTAGCCGAGATTGAGCTGCGCCTGGTCGAGTTCGGCCTGCGCCTGGCGCACCAACGGATGCTCGTCGGTGGGAATGTCGGGATTGCCGCCGAGGCTCGCCAGGATATTGGCGATCTGCTGCTGAACGGCGGCGACCTGCTCGCGTGCCGTCACTAGGTGGTTCTGCGCCTGGTCGAAGCTCGACTGCGACGTGACGTGCTGCTCCAGCAGATGCTTCTGCCGATCATACTCGCTCTGCTGGTATTTGAGCGTGTCCTGGGCCGCGGCGAGATCGGCAAGGCGCTGCCGATAGGTCGCGCGCATGCCTTCGACCTGAAGCCGCGCCGAGGCAAGCTGCGCCTGAGCGCGCTCGACGGCGGCGCGGTAGGGCCGATCGTCGAGGCGGATCAGCACCTGGCCGGCCTTCACATATTGATTGTCTTGCACGTCGACGGCGACCACACGGCCGGAGACGTCGCTGCTCACCGTCACCGTATTGGCCTGAACATAGGCGTCGTCCGTCGAGACGTAGCGGCCCGAAGTCAGGTACCACCAGCCCCCGCCGATGACGATCGCGAGCGGCACGGCGATCATCAGCAGAACGCGCAGCCAACGCGCGCGGCTCAGCCGAAAGCGGCCGCCGGCCACGCGATCGCTGATCCGGACCTGGGTCGTGGAACTCATACGGAAGTCTCCGCCGGTTGGCGCTGTGGAACGGAAGCGGCCTTGGCCTCGTCATCGCCCCTCCGTTCGGAAAGGTTGCCGCGCACGCACACGAGGAGATCGATCAGGTGCTCGCGCTGCTCATCGGCGATGCCGGCGAAGGCCTCGTCATAGACCGTCTCGCCGAGCGCGCGGCAGGCATCGAGCAGCGGCCGTGCCCGCTCGGTGAGAAACAGGCGATGCGCCCGGCGGTCGGCGGGGTCGTCACGCCGCTCGACCAGCCCGCTCTCTTCCATGCGGTCGACGAGGCGGGCGACCGAAATGGGCTCGAGCTCCAGCAGCTCCGCCAATCCCGACTGGTTGATGCCTTCGCGGCGCTGCAGATGGGCGAGGCTCTGCCACTGGGCGCGAGTCAGGCCAAGCGGCCGGGCGCGCTGCTCATAGCGCTTGCGCATCAGCCGGGCGATGTCGTTCAGCAGGAAGCCGAAGCTTCGTTCGAGCACGGGCTGGGTCATGGCCCTGATATAGTGAGCTTGCTTATTATAAGCCAGACTATTTCCGGGACGCAGCCTTGCAGAAACCGCAGGCGTGGGGAAGATGGCGGAAAGCCCGGAGGAAGCCATGCCCGCTACCGCCAAGCCCGCCGCCCGCGAGACGGGGTCGCGCGCGCCCAACGATCTGCAGCCCTATTGGATGCCGTTCACCGCGAACCGACAGTTCAAGAGCCATCCCCGCCTGCTGATCGCCGCCCAGGGTCTCCACTACACCAGCGCCGAAGGCCGCAAGGTGCTCGACGGCACCGCCGGGCTCTGGTGCTGCAACGCCGGCCACGCCCATCCCAAGATCGTCGCGGCGATCCAGGCCCAGGCGGCGGAGATGGACTATGCGCCGGCCTTCCAGATGGGCCATCCCAAGGCATTCGAGCTGGCGGCACGCGTCGCGGCACTGGCGCCTGGCGATCTCGACCATGTCTTCTTCACCAATTCGGGCTCCGAGGCGGTCGACACCGCGCTCAAGATTGCCATCGCCTATCACCGCACCCGCGGCGAAGGGCAGCGCACGCGGCTCATCGGGCGCGAGCGCGGCTATCACGGCGTGGGCTTCGGCGGGCTTTCGGTGGGCGGCATTTCCGGGAACCGCAAACTCTTCGGCCCGCTGCTCGCCGGTGTCGATCACCTGCCGCAGACCTATGACCGCAGCAAGCAGGCCTTCTCGCGGGGCGAGCCGGAATGGGGCGCGCATCTCGCCGACGAGCTCGAGCGCATCGTGACGCTGCACGACGCCTCGACCATCGCCGCGGTGATCGTCGAGCCGGTCGCCTGCTCGACCGGCGTGCTGGTGCCGCCCAAGGGCTATCTGAAGCGGCTGCGCGAGATCTGCACGCGGCACGGCATCCTGCTGATCTTCGACGAGGTGATCACCGGCTTCGGCCGGCTCGGCACGAATTTCGCAGCCGATTACTTCGACGTTCTCCCCGATCTCATCACCTGCGCCAAGGGCCTCACCTCGGGCGCTGTGCCGATGGGTGCGGTGATCGTGCGCAAGGGCATCTATGACGCGTTCATGGCCGGGCCCGACTACGCGATCGAGCTGCCGCACGGCTACACTTATTCGGGCCATCCGCTGGCCTGCGCGGCCGGACTCGCCGCGCTCGAGGTCTATGCCGAGGAAGGCCTCTTCGAGAAGACGCGCGCGCTCGCGCCCTATTGGGAAGAGGCGCTGCATGCCTTCAAGGGCCTGCCGCACGTGATCGATATCCGCAATCTCGGTCTCATCGGCGCGATCGAGCTCGATCCGATCCCGGGCCAGCCGGCCAAGCGCGCCTTCGAGGTGTTCCGCGCCGCCTTCGAGAAGGGCCTGCTCATCCGCACGACCGGCGACATTATCGCGCTGTCGCCGCCGCTCACCGTCACGCGGCGCGAGGTCGACGAGATCTTCGGACTGCTCGGCGCGGTGCTGAAAGAACGCGGCTGATGGCGCTCGCGCCCAATATCGCCGTCAACCGCGAGCGGCTCTGGCAGAGCCTGATGGCGATGGCCGAGATCGGCGCCACCGAGAAAGGCGGATCGCGTCGCCTGGCGCTGAGCGATCTGGACAAGGCGGGGCGCGATCTCTTCGTGCGCTGGTGCCGCGAGGCCGGTTGCGCGGTGAGCATCGACCGCATGGGCAACATCTTCGCGCGCCGACCGGGCCGACGCTCCGGGCTGCCGCCGATCGTCACCGGCAGCCATCTCGACACGCAGCCAACCGGCGGCCGCTTCGACGGCGTCTACGGCGTGCTCGCCGGGCTCGAGGTGGTGCGCACACTCAACGATCTCGGCTACGAGACCGACGCACCGCTCGAGGTGGTGGTGTGGACCAACGAGGAAGGCGCGCGCTTTGCCCCCGCCATGGTGGCATCGGGCGTCTTCGCTGGCGTCTTCAGCGAAGATTACGCGCATAGCCGCACCGATAGCGAAGGCAAGACGCTCGGCGCGGAGCTTCGGCGCATCGGCTATCTCGGGGACGAGCCCTGCGGCGGCCGCCCGCTCGGCGCCTATTTCGAGGCGCATATCGAGCAGGGCCCGATCCTCGAGGCGGAAGGCAAGACGATCGGGGTCGTGCAGGGCATCCAGGGGATCGCCTGGCTCGACGTGACGCTTGCCGGCAGCGAGAGCCATGCCGGCACGACGCCGATGGATCGCCGCCGCGACGCGCTGCTCGGCTGCGCGCGGCTGGTCGAGCGGATCAATCGGATCGCGCTCGCGCATCCGCCGGGAGTGGCGACGGTCGGCGTCGTCGAGGTCGGACCGGGCTCGCGCAATACCATTCCGGGGGGCGCCTTCTTCACGGTCGACATGCGCCACCCTGAAGACGAGGCGCTCGCCGCGATGACGGCGCAGCTCGAGGCGGAGATCACCGAGATCTGCGGCGCGCTCGGGCTCGCCGGGACATGCAGCGAGATCTGGCGCTCGGCGCCGATCCATTTCGATGACGGCTGCATCGGCGCAGTGCGCCACGCGGCCGAATCAGCCGGATATCGCCATCGCGACATCACCTCGGGCGCAGGACACGATGCCGGCAACGTCAACAGGGTCGCGCCAACGGCGATGATCTTCATCCCCTGCGCCGATGGCATCAGCCACAATGAGATCGAAAGCGCCACGCCCGAGGACCTGGCGGCAGGCTGCAACGTCCTGCTGCGCGCGATGCTCGAGCGGGCGGCCCTGTGAATTCTGCGCGGCTTCGGCGTTAACCTTATCGACGCACCCGCCGGAAAGGCGCGCGCCGGCAGAACGCATGGGGATTTTCTTAACCCTCGCGCGCTAGTCTTCGAGACGAAGGAGAGTGTTGTGGCTGAATGGCTCGATCAGGACGGTGCGAAGGCGGTGGCGGTGCTGGCAACGGCCACCGTGCGGCAGCTCGGCCGCACGGCGCCCGTGGTGGCAAGCCTGCAACGCCTGCTGCGCGAGCGCAGCCGCGACGCCTTTGAGGACGCGTGCGATTCCTTCGACGAGCTCGAGCCCGGCGTGCGCGAGCGCATCGCCTCGAGCGCGCCGGTGATCGCGCGCAGCCGCCTGCGCAAGAAGCGCCCGCCGCCGACGCTCGGCGGGTTGCTCGGCGCGCTCAACCGCCGCTGAACGCGATGCCCTCTCCCTCCCCCGAAGTCGTCGTCGAGAATCTGCGCCGGACATTGCACGGCAACATCGCGCACTACGCGGCGCTGAGGCTGGAGACGCTCAGCGGCGGCGTCGAGGACGAGCTGGTGGAGTTGGCGCTCATGCTCGGGCTCGAATGCACCGCTGATCGGCGGCAGCCGCTCGGCCTGCTGCTCGACAGCCTCTGCGAAGCGGCGCGCGAGGACCAGCAGGCGACCTATGAGCAGCGCGAAGCCGCAAGAAGCGGCGGCGTCAATATCAACGCGGTACCGGCGATGACCGCTTCCGTCGATCGCTGGCTCGAGCGGTGGCTGAGCGCAAGAGGAACGGGAAGGTTGCCGCCGCTGCGGTGACCGGCCGCCGGCCACTCCGCCAGGACTCTCAGCGCCGCAACGCGGCGGCCGCGGTCGGGGAAGTCGCCCGCACCACACGCCCGTCTCTCACCAAGCCGAAGAGGATGTCGGAGGCCAGAATGGCCTCGTGGTTCGTCGTGCTGAACGGGTGGTTATAGGTTTTCACGACGCCGACGACCGGCTCGCGCAACTGCTCCAGCGCCGCGCGGATTTTCACGCCGTCGGTCGAACCCGCCTGCGCGATGGCGGCGACCAGGACACGCAGCGAATCATATCCCTGGGCAGCGGACATGGGCGAGGCGATCGGCGCGCGGAACCGCGCCGAGAATGCCTTCAAGAACGCCGCCTGGGCCGGGGTTTGCGCCTCATCGATGAACGTCTCCGTCATCATCGTCCCGCTGCCGCTCGGCCCGGCGCCCTTGATGAAGCTCGCCATCGACAGGGTCCAGCTGCCGATGAGCGGCACGTTCCAGCCGAGCGCCGCTCGGTCGCGCGCGATCGCCGCAAGCTCGGGGCCGATGCCGTAGGTCAGCAGCACATCCGCGCCCGCCGCGCGCGCCCGGCGCAGCTGCGGCGTCATGTCGACATCGCCGATATTGAACTTCTCCAGCGACACGGGCCTCACGCCGGCCCGGACCAGGGCGTCGCTCAGATCGCCGCGTCCAACCAGCCCGTAGCTCGTGGCGTCGGTGAGGATGCCTGGCCGGCGATAACCGCGGCGCAGCGCCTCGGCGACGATCGCCGGCGCCTCGATCGCAGTGCTCATCGAGAAGCGGAAGACATAGTTGTGGGCATATTCCGGCGGCGCGAATTCCTGCGCGATCGACGCGCCGGTGGCGACGCTGACGATGAGCGGGATGCGGGCCTGCTCGAAATAGGGAGCGGCCGCCAGGGCCACGCCGGTATTGATGAGGCCGATGCCGGCGGTCACCGGATGGACCTCGGTCACCTCGCGGGCGATGTGCCCGCCGCGCTCGTTATGCGCCTCGTCGTCGCGCGCGACCAACACGATCCGCCGCCCCAGCACGCCGCCCGCGCGGTTGATCTCGCCCGTCGCGAGTTCGACGCCCTGGCGCATGCTGATGCCCATATCCGCCGATCCCCCGGTATAGGGGCCGATCACGGCGATCGCGATCGGCGCATCGCGCGCCGGCGCGGCAATGGCAAGCGGGCCGAGCGCAAGGAGCCCGCTGGCAAGCGCGGCCGCTCTGATCGCCCGTCGCAGCGTGCCGCTCATGCGACGCTCCTGCGTTCCGCGGCAGCGCCGGCGCCCGGCGCGAGCAAGCGGCGCTGTGCCCCGTTCGCGACGGCAAAGGTGATGCGCACCGTGGTCCCGCGTCCGGGTTCGCTCGCGATCTCGAAACTGCCGCCATGGAGCTCCACGAGATTCTTGGTCAGCGGCAGGCCCAGGCCGGTGCCCTCGTGGGTGCGCGTCAAAGTGTTGCCGACCTGGCCGAAGGGCTCGAGTGCCTTCGGTACATCCTCGGGCGCGATGCCGATGCCGGTATCGGCGACCTCGATGGCGACGCCGGCAGGATCCGGCCGTGCGCGCACCGTCACCTTTCCGCCGGACGGGGTGAACTTGACCGCGTTCGAGATCAGGTTGAGGAGCACCTGCTGCAGACGCGTATCGTCGGCAACGATCGGCGGCAGTCCCGTGTCGGCCTCGCCGCGGAGCAAAACGCCCTTCTCTGCCGCCTTGTTCGCCAGCAGCCTCACCGCCTGCTCGATGCTGGCGGCCGGCTCGATCGCTTCCAGCACCAGCTCCGTCTTGCCCGATTGCAGCTTGGCGAGATCGAGGATGTCGTTGATGATGTTGAGGAGATGCCGGCCGCTCCTGGCGATGAGCGCGCCATATTCGCGATAGCGCGCCATCAGCGGCCCGAAGGCCTGCTGCTCGATGAGCTCCGAGAAGCCGATCACGGCGTTGAGCGGGGTTCTGAGCTCGTGGCTCATGGTCGCGAGAAAGGCGCTCTTGGCGCTGTCCGCCGCTTCGGCGCGTTCCCTGGCAACCCGCTCGGATTCGGCCGCGCGCTCGCGCGCATCGGCCTCCCTCGCCAGCCGTACGGTGCCGAGCGCCACGAGCACGGTGAGCAGCGTCATGAACACCGCATCGGCGGTGACATAAGCGCGCAGCGACGGCTCGCTCCAGATCGGCGGGGTGGTGACCACGATCTTCAGCGGCAGGCCCGACACCGGCTGCACCAGGGAGCTGAAACCGGCGTTGAGGTTGAGGAACCGCGCGACGCTCATCCCGATCAGCGTCCCCTTGCCTTGCGGTGCGACGACGGCCGCCAGCACGGCGCCGTCGTCGCGCGCGAGAGCCGCCATTCCGGCCCCCGCATTCTGCCCGTAGAAATTCATGAAGTAGACGGGATCAGCGAGCGCACAGACGACCCCGCGCAGATCGCCGTCGCTGTCCAGGACGGGGCGGCTCAGCACGAAATAGGGTTTGCCGTCGATCTTGGAGAGCGAAGCCGAAGCGATATAGAGTCCGACGCCGCGCCATTTCTTCTGCTCGGCGAAGGCCGCGTAGTTGGCATAGGAGAACGGCCGCGCCGGATAATGGCGCGAATCCTGGATCATCACGCCGTTGAGATCGAGCAGGGTGAGGGCTTTCGCCTGCGGCAGGCGCAGCGCGGTCTGGTGCAGCAGCATATGCAGCGCCACCGAGCGCGGACCAAAATCGGGGTCGGCGGCCGCCTTGGACGCGATCTCCTCGAGCGCCAGATCGATGCCGCCGATCGAACGGCTGGCATGTTCGGCAAGCAAGGTGGCGCGTGCCGCCATCGCATCGGCGGCGATCGCCTTCGCCGACTCCATCAGCTTGGTGATGAAGATGACGTTCGCGCCGTGCAGCACCACGAGAATCAGCACGCTGTAAACCGTCAGCCGGCGCGAGAACGGCATGTGCAAGAGCTTTGAAAACGCGCGAGGCATGGCTTGTCGACCGGCTCGGCTGATTCCGCGGGGCGCTGGCTAATTTTTAATCATAGTTGTCAGTGCCTAACGAAAGATTGCCGTTCTGTGACGAGGTGCGCCGCCGCGCGGGACGGGTTCAATGGCGCGCATTTACCGCCGTTTTACCAATGTCGGTTGAAATTCTTTTCCGGCATCACCAGGCATCGGGGGGCCCCATGCAGGCCGCAAAGTGGATATTCCGCATCGCCGGCGTCTACGGCATTGCCGTGCTGACGCCGATGTACTTCCTTGAAGGGATGTTCACCGATTCGCTGCATCCCGAATTCTATTATGGCTTCGTCGGCGTCGGCCTGGCCTGGCAGGTGCTGTTCTTCATTCTCGCGGCCGATCCGCTGCGCTATCGGGCGATGATGGTCCCGGCGCTGCTTGAGAAGGTCGGTTATGGCGGCGCGACGCTGGCGCTCTTCATCCTCGGCCGGGCGGCCGCTTCGGTGGTGCTGAGCGGCCTCGTCGACTGGCTCTTCGCCGGCCTCTTTCTCTGGTCCTATCTGCGGACGGGGCAGCGGATGCACCAAGGCTCCGCCGCCCCCGCCTGGGCGGGCGAGTGACCGCTTCGCGGCTCGCCGGCTCTCGCGGCCCGCTCACCTGACGTTCGGTTCCGCCTCGCAGCACTGCTCCAGCGTCTCGGGCGCGAGATAGCGTCCGGTCGGCGCGACGATGCCGCCGGCATCGTAGCGGTCGTGATGGCGCACCCAGTCGCTGAGATTGCCGCTGGGACCGGTCTCGTTCCGCCCGTTGGGCGTGATGTCGAGGCAGGCATAGGTGCCGAGCTGATCTTCGCCTCCGCGGCCGTAGGACGAGTAGGTGTGGAAGATATCGCCGGCAGCGTCGCGATAGAAGACGCTGCGTCCCGACAGCTCCTCGATGCCGACGCGGCGGCGCTCGTAGTTGTATTCGACTTCCTCCCCGGCGGCGATCGCGTCCTTGTCGAATGAGACATGGAAGTCGCGATTGAAGTCGCTGCCGCCGGATGAGACCCACCGGACGCGCCATCCCATGCGTTGCCGGAAGGCTTCGAGCTCGGCCAGCGGCGCGCGCGACACCACGACATAGCTGACATCATGATGCTCGAGATGCACCAGCGCGCCACTGACGTGATCGAGTTCGAAGGAGCAGCCGACGCAGCCCTCCTTCCAGCCGGGCCCGAACATGAAATGCTTGACGATGAGCTGGCTGCGCCCGGCGAAGAGATCGGCGAGCGTCACTCTGCCCTCGAGGGCATCGAAGACATAAGGTGTGTCGATCTTCACCCAGGGCAGCGCGCGGCGCTCCCGGGCGAGCGCGTCGCGCGCCCGGGTCATCGCCTTTTCCTTGGCGAGCAGGGTCCGCCGTGCGGCAAGCCATTCTTCGCGCGAGACGATTTGATGCCGCTCCATGAGCCGCTCCTTTCCTACTTCTCGCAGTTGATCATAAAGGGCGTGCCGAAGCGATCGACCAGCATGCCGAAACGCAGCGCCCAGAAGGTCTTCTGCAGCGGCATGGTCACGGTGCCGCCTTCCGCGAGCGCCTGGAACACCCGCTCCGCCTCGTCGGCGCCCTCGATGCCGAGGGTCACCGACATGCCCTTGCTGGGCTCATAGCGGCCCGGCGGGGCATCGCCGCCCATCAGCACCTGGTTGCCCAGCATGAGGCGCGCATGCGCGATCCTGCCGCGTGCTTCCGGCGGCATGTGTTCCGCCATCGGCGTCTCGCCGTAGCTCAGCATCGCGCCGATCCGGCCGCCGAGGCAGCTCTCATAGAATTTGAACGCCGCCTCGCACTGCCCGTCGAAGCTCAGATAGGGATTGACCTGCATCGGAACGCTCCTTCTCTTTCGTCGGATGCCCGCAACGGGCTTTGTTCCAAGGACGCGCGAATCCGTGCGCTTCCGACAGTCCGGCAAAATTTTTTTCGTGAAACGGGTGGCAGCGGTCAGCCGCCCCGATGCTGCTCGGCGAGGCGGTCGAGATGCTGGCGGATATGCGCCGCCTCCGCCGGGGTATGGGCCAGCGCGATGGCGCGATCGAAGGCGATACGTGCCTCACCGTCGCGGCCGAGTTGCATCAGCAGCGCGCCCTTGACCCCGAAGAAATGGAAATAGCCGGCGAGCGGCGCGGCCAAGGGCTCGATCATCGCCAGCGCCGCGGCGGCGCCCTGCCGCTTGGCGACGGCCACCGCGCGGTTCAGCGTCACCACCGGCGAAGGCTGGAGCCTTTCGAGGAGGGCGTAGAGCTGGTCGATCTCGGCCCAGTCGGTGTCCTCGGCACGCGCGGCATGTGCATGGACGCCGGCGATCGCCGCTTGGATCTGATAGGGCCCCGGGCGGCGGTGCCGCAGCGCCTTCTCCACGAGGGCATGGCCTTCGGCGATGAGCTCGGCATTCCAGAGACCGCGATCCTGGTCATCCAGCAGCACGATGCCGCCTTCGGCGTCGAGCCGCGCCGGCGCGCGCGCATGCTGCAGCAGCAGGAGTGCCGCGAGCCCCATGATTTCCGGCTCGGCCGGAAAGAGCCGCAGCAGCAGCCGCGCCAACCGGATCGCTTCGTGGCAAAGCGCCAGCCGGATCTGCGCCGTCCCACCGCTCGCCGAGTAGCCCTCGTTGAACAGCAGGTAGATCATCGCCCCCACCGCCGCGAGACGCTCCGCCAGCTCGACGGCGCCCGGTGCCTCAAAGGCGATCTCGGCCTTGGCGATCCGGCTCTTGGCGCGGGTGATGCGCTGCTCCATGGCGCTTTCGCTCACCAGGAAGGCGCGCGCGATCTCCTTGACCGAGAGGCCGGAGACGATGCGCAGCGCCAAGGCGATCTGCTGCGTCGATGGCAGCTCGGGGTGGCAGCAGATGAAGAGGAGGCGCAGCACGTCGTCGCGGTAGCGCTCGCCGTCGAGGCGCTCGACTACCACCGCTTCGGCATCGTCGAGATCGGAGAGCAGCTCGTCCGCGGGCAGCGCTTCCTGCTTGCGCTCGCGCCGCACGGCATCGAGGCCGACATTGCGGCCGACGAAGATCAGCCAGGCGGCCGGATCGCGCGGCGGCCCGTTCTGCGGCCAGTGCCTAAGGGCGCGCAGGCATGCCTCCTGGAACGCTTCCTCCGCCCGGTCGAGATCGCGGAAATAGCGCAGGAGTGCGCCCACCGCCTGCGGCCGCGCGGAAGCGAGCGCGACACCGATCCAGTCGAGGCAGCTCACGCGATGCCGCTTCCGGGCCGGAACAGGCGCAGCGGCCGGATCTCGAAGCTGCCGCCGGCTTCGTCGGATTTCAGCTCGCGCGCGGTGGCGATGGCCTGCTCGAGACTGGCGCATTCGACGACATAGAGGCCGAGAAGCTGCTCTTTGGTCTCGGCAAAGGGCCCGTCGATGACCATCGGCTCTCGCCCGGAACGCAGCGTGGTGGCCGCGGTGGTGGGCATCAGCCGCACCACCGGGCCGAGCCTTCCCTGGGCAGCGAGCTTCTCCTGCACCCGGCCGCGCTTTGCCAGCACCGCCGCGTCCTGCTCGGGGCTCCAGCTCTCGACCACCGCCTCGTCGTCGTAGCAGAGTATTGCGTAAAGCATGCCTTACTCCTTCGCCTCACCCGAGGACGAACGAGTATGCCCGATCCCGACAGCAGGCCAAAAAAATGCGCCGGATGGCTTTCAGCCTTCCAGGCGGAAGCGGCGGGGATGGGTGAAGATCTCGAAGCCGTCGGCGCGGGCAACGGCGGCGAGCGTGATCCCGGCCGTCTCGGCAACGCGGACGGCCAGCATGGTGGGGGCCGACATCGCGATCACCACCGGCGCGCCGATCATTGCCGCCTTCTGCACCATCTCGACGGAGAGGCGGCTGGTGAGCAGCAGCGCGCCCTCCCCGGCCGCGGCGCCGCTGCGCGCCAGCGCCCCGGCCAGCTTGTCGAGTGCGTTGTGCCGCCCGACATCCTCGCGCAGCGCGACGAGGCCATCCCGCTCCCGCCAGAACGCGGCGGCATGCACCGACCGGGTGACCTGGTGGAGGGTCTGGCGGCGTGACAGGCTCTCCAGCGCCCGGCCGACGGCGCCGCAGCTCAGCGTGAGCTCGCTTTCGACCCGGGGCACCGCGCGCAACGACTCGGCGAGGTTCTCGATGCCGCACAAGCCGCAGCCGCTCGGCCCGGCGAGATGCCGCCGGCGCCGCCAGAAGCGCTCGGCACGGGGTGCACTGAGATCGATGCGCAGGACCACACCCTCAGGCTGCGGCAGAATGTCGATCGCCTCGATCTCCGCGCGGCGCGCGACGAGCCCCTCGGTGAGCGTGAAGCCCACGGCGAAATCCTCAAGATCGGCCGGGGTCGCCATCATCACCGCATAGGCGGCACCCTGGTAGGCGAAGGAGACCGGCGCCTCCTCGGCGAGCGGACGCTCGCCCGCGACCGCGACCGCGCCGCGCCAGGCGATCCGCGCCGCGCTCCGCGATGCCGCGGCCGGGAGCGCCGAGCCATCCGCCATCTCAGCTCCGCCGGCCGCGCGTCGCGAGCCCCGCGGCCACGCCGAGGACGATGCCGATGCCCAGCGGCCAGGCCATGTTGGCGCGGCTCGCCCGCGCGATCTGGAGCGCCGCCACCGTGGCGCCCGCTTCGACATCGCGCGCGAGGAAGCGGAGCGGCGTCTCGACCCGCCTTTCGACCGTCTCGAACTCCTGGGCTGCCGCGGGCGAGGCGCGGACGAGGCGGACCGGCACCGATTTCGAGCCCGGCACTTTCGACCGTTTGGCGTGATGCCAGAGGGGCACCAGCGGATTGCATTCCGGGTAGTACCCTGCGCAGCAGCCTTCCGGGATGTCGTAGGCGGTGACCCGGAAGTTGCGCACCTCGCGATGGCGCCCGTCCTCGACGGCGCCCACCAGGTGAACCATATCGCCATCGCCGAGCCCCCGCCGCTCGATGTCGCGCCGGTTCATCAACACCACCATTCGTGTGCCATGCACGCCGCGGAAGCGGTCGTTGTAGCCGTAGATGGTGGTGTTGAACTGGTCGTTGCTGCGCAAGGTGATGAGCTGAAGCACCGCGCTCTCGCCACCGCCATGCGGCACGTCGGGGTCGTCGTCGAGCGTCTCGCAGGTGATGAAGTTCGCCTTGCCGCTGCTGGTATTCCATTTGCGCTCGCGCGGGCCGAGCGGCCGGTGGAAGCCGCCGGGCTGCCACATGCGCCGATTGAAGTCGTGGAAGATCTCCGGATAGGTCTCGGCGATGGCGTCGCGGACGAGCGCGTAGTTGCCGACCCACGCATCCCAGTCGGGGCCGCGCCCGGGCGGCAGCGTCGCCTTGGCGATCCCGGCGATGATCGCCGGCTCCGACAGCAGATGCGGGCTCGCCGGCGGATGAAGGCCGAGCGAGCCATGCACGCAGCCGGTGCTGTCCTCCACCGTCACCGCCTGCCGTCCGGTTTTCTGCCGGTCGAGCTCGATGCGCCCGAGACAGGGGAGAATATAGGAGACCTCGCCGTGGATCAGATGGCTGCGGTTGAGCTTGGTGGCGATCTGCACGGTGAGGCGCAGCTTCCGCCAGGCGGGCTCGATCACGCCATGATCGGGGACGGCGCGGACGAAATTGCCGCCGAGGCTGACGAAGCCGCGGACCTTGCCGGCAATGATCGCTTCGCAGGCTTCGACCGTCGCCAGCCCCTTTTTGCGCGGCGGCTCGAAGGCGTATTGGCTCGCAAGCTTGTCGAGAGGCACGAGCTGCGGTTTCTCGGAGATGCCCACCGTGCGCTGGCCTTGCACGTTGGAATGGCCGCGCACCGGGCAGATGCCGGCGCCCGGCTTGCCGAAATTGCCGCGCAGCAGCAGCAAATTGACCAGCATCTGCACGGTCTCGACGCCGTGACGGTGCTGGGTGATCCCCATGCCGTAGACGCCGATCGCCGCCTTTGAGCGCGCATAGATCCCGGCCGCCGCCTCGATGGCGCTGCGGGTCAAGCCAGACCGCTCCTCGACCTCCGGCCAGCCGAAGCCGGCGATCGAGCGCTTGAACTCCTCGAAGCCCTGCGTGTGCTCGTGGAGAAAATCATGGTCGAGCACGCCGCCCTGCACCTCGTCGGCCGCGATGAGCGCCTTGCACATGCCCACCATCGCCGCGAGATCGCCGCCCGACTTGACCTGATGATACTGCTCGCTGATCTCGGTCGCGCCCGGCGTCAGCATATCGACCGGCGATTGCGGATTGGCGAACTCGACGAGGCCGCGCTCGCGCAGCGGGTTGAAGGTGACGATCGGCACGCCGCGCCGCCGCGCGTCCTGGAGATCGTGCAGCATGCGCGGACTCGAAGTCCCGACATTCTGGCCGAAGAAGAAGATGCCGTCGGTCTTTGCGAAATCCTCGAGCGTCACCGTGCCCACCGAGACGCCGATGCTTTCCGGCAAAGCGACCGAGGTGCTCTCATGGCACATATTGGAGCTGTCCGGCAGGTTGTTCGTGCCATAGAGCCGCGCCGTCAGCGCATACATGTAAGCCGTCTCGAGCGAGGCCCGGCCGGAGGTGTAGAAGACTACCGAATCGGGCTCGAGCGCCTTGAGCTCGGTGGCGATCTCGCGGAATGCCACGTCCCAGCTCACCGGAAGATAGCGGTCGCTCGCGGCGTCCCAGCGCAGCGGATGGGTGAGGCGGCCCAGCTCCTCGAGATCGTGATCGGCCCAGCGCTCGAGCTCGGCAAGCCTATGCGCGGCGAAAAATTCCGGCGGCGCGCGTCGCGTGGTGATTTCCCAGCTGGTCGCCTTGGCGCCTTCCTCGCAAAACTCGAAGGTGCGCGGCTTGCCCGGCTTGGCCCAGGCGCAGCTCACGCAGGCGAAGCCGCCCGGCTTGTTCTGCCGCATGAGCTCGAGGCTCGCGCTCGCCAGGTTGCGCTCGCGCGTGAGGCTGCGCGCGAGCGACTTGACCGATCCCCAGCCACCCGCCGGGGCGGAATAATCCTTGATGCGCGGCTGATGGGTGAATTCGACGACGTCGGTCTCGCCGACACGCTCTTTCTCCTGAACCGCCATGCGCCGCTCCCGCTGCGAAGAACCTGTCCAGTTCTTCAACGCTGCCGGGTTCGGTCTCTCTCAAGGGGAGAGCGGCAAAGGCAGGGTCAGCCTGGGATAGCCCCGCCGAGCGCCTTCCCGGCGCGTGCCACCACGCGATCGACGACGGCCTGGGCTTCGCCGAGATAGGCGGCAGGGTCGGTGAGACGCTCGAGCGCGGCGCGATCGAGATGCGCCGAAACTTCGCCATCCTCGGCCAGCACCTCGACCAGCGGGCGCTTCCGCTCGATGGCGCGGTCGCAGGCGAGCTGCACCGCGTGATGCGCGGCGTCACGGCCGGTCTTCTCGGCCAGCGCCATCATCACCGCCTCGGCCATGATCAGCCCCTCATGGAGATCGAGGTTGCGGCGCATCTTCGCGGCATCGATGGTGAGCCCTTCGGCAACCGCGGCGGCATGCTCGAGTGCCCCCCCGCTCAACACGAAGATCTGCGGCTCGGCGAGCCACTCGCTCTGCCACGGTCCGGTCGCGCGTTCCTGGTCCTGCGCCATGGCGTTCAGCATCATCGGCGCCAGCGCGGCGACCCCGCGCTGAGCGGCGAGGATATACTCGCAGGCGATCGGATTGCGCTTCTGCGGCATGGTGCTGGAGCCGCCGCGTCCGCTCTGATGCGGCTCGAAGGCCTCGCCCAGCTCGCTCTGCATCAGCAGCATGACGTCGGTGGCAAGCTTGGCGAGGCTGCCGCAGACGAGGCCGAGAAAAGCGGCCGCCTCGGCAACGCGCGCCCGGTCGACATGCCAGGGTGCCTCCGGCACGGCGAGCCCCAGCTCCGCCGCGAGCCCTTCCGTCACCTGCCGGCCGCGCGTGCCCAGCGAAGCGAGCGTGCCGACGGCGCCGCCGAACTGAACGGTGAGCACGCGCCGGCGCAGCTCGGCAAGTCGGCCCAGATGGTCGATCAGCGGCGCGAGCCAGACCGCGCATTTGTAGCCGAAGGTGACCGGCAGCGCGTGCTGGAGGTGGGTGCGCCCGGCCATCACCGT
This sequence comes from Allostellaceae bacterium, assembly GCA_035553515.1. GTDB lineage: Bacteria > Pseudomonadota > Alphaproteobacteria > ATCC43930 > CGMCC-115725 > DAHUYF01. The sequence goes on from DATNDG010000126.1 coordinate 45,975, forward strand.
GTTGCGATGTTGCTGCGCCTGGCGGGCAAGTGCGGCGATGATGCGGCGCAAGCCCGCCTCGATGAGATCGAGGCCATCGCGCATCTGCAGCACCAGGGCGCTGTCCATGATGTCTTGGGTGGTGGCGCCCCAATGCACGTGGCGCGCGGCATCGCCTCCGGCGGCGCGCCCCAGCGCCTTCACCAGCGCCACGACGGGATAGCCCACATTGCGGGTGCTGGCGCCGATCTCGGCGAGCGAGATGCGCTCGACGCGCGCCGCGGCGGTGATCGCGTCCGCCGAACTCTGGGGAATGATGCCGAGCCGCGCTTCGACGCGCGCCAGCGCCGCCTCGACATCGAGCATCTTCTGCACGAATCCCCGCTCGGAGAAGACGGCGCGCAGCGCATCGCTGCCGAAGAGGCCGCCGAAGACGATGGAATCCGCAGGATTGACGCTCATCCGATTTCAAACATCGAAGAACTGGGTCTCGCCCTCGCCCTGCAGCACCACGTCGAAGCGATAGGCGATGGACGCACCGTTCACCGGCCGGGCGATGAGCGTCCGCCGCGCCGCGTCGTCCTCGATGGCGCTCAGCACGGGGTCGGCCTCGTTCGCCGGGGCGAGATCGGCAAAATAGATGCGGGTCGCGAGATGCTTCAGCAGTCCGCGCGCGAAGACCGTCATGGCGATATGCGGCGCCTGCAGCGCGTTGCCGCGTCCCGGCACGGCGCCGGGCTTTATCGTCACGAAGCGATAGCGGCCTTCCTTGTCGGTGAAGACGCGGCCGAAGCCAATGAAATTCGCATCGCTCGCCTTCGCCTGCGTGTCCTCGGGATGCGCATATTTGCCGGCAGCATTGGCCTGCCAAATCTCGAGGAGCGCATCCGGCACCGGCGCGCCGTCGCCGTCGCGCACCTGCCCCTCGATGACGATGGTCTCGCCCTTCGCCATGCCGCCGCGGGTGAGGTCGGCGAGCTCCGGCCGCGCCAGCCCGACATGAAAGAAGGGCCCGACGGTCTGCGAGGCGGTCGGCACGAGCTTCATCTCATGGCTCCATCGGCGTGGCGGCGCGGCCGCGCAGCACGAGGTCGAAGCGATAGCCCAGCGCATACTCGGCTTGGCTCAGCCCGGGGTCATAGGCCGAGATCAGGCGGTCTCGCGCGGTCTCGTCGGCGGTGCTGTTGAAGATCGGATCGAGCGGCAGCAGCGGGTCGCCCGGAAAATACATCTGCGTCACCAGCCGCGTGACGCAGGCGGGACCGAAGACCGAGAAATGCAGATGCTGCGGCCGCCAGGCATTGTAGGTGTTGCGCCAAGGATAGGCGCCGGGCTTCACCGTCAGGAAGCGATAGCGCCCCTCGGCATCGGTGATGACATGGCCTTTGCCGGTAAAGTTGGGATCGAGCGGCGCGTCGTGCCGGTCGCCGTCATGCAGGTAGCGCCCGGCGGCATTGGCCTGCCACAGCTCAAGCAGCGTGCCGGGCGCCGGCTTGCCATCCTCGTCGAGGACGCGGCCGGCGACGATGATGCGCTCGCCGATCGGCTCACCGCGCCCGTCCCGCGTGAGATCGGCAATCTCCGGACCCGTCCAGCCGCCGGCGAAGACCGGACCGGTCGTCTCGGTGAGCGTGTGCTCGAGGCGGATGAGCGGGCGCGCCGGCGCGCGCTTCACCGTGCTGGCATAGTCGGGATAGAGATAGGGCGGATGGTTGCCGGGCCGCTCGCGCCGGTAACCGGTGACGTCAGCCATTCGCCTTCTCCTTGTCCATCTCGTCGAACACGGCGCGCGCATGGGCGAAAGCCGTGTTGGCCGCGGGCACGCCGGCATAGACGGCCGTGTGCATCAGGATCTCTTTCACCTCGTCGCGGCTGACGCCGGTATTCGCCGTGGCGCGGAAATGCAGCTTCAGCTCCTCTTCCTGGCCGAGCGCCGTGAGCAGGGCGATGGTCAGCATGCTGCGCGTCTTACGGTCAAGGCCGGGCCGTGTCCAGATGTCGCCCCAGGCGTATTGAGTGATGAAGGTCTGCCAATCCTCGGTGAGCGCCGTGGCGCGCTGGCGCGAGCGCTCCACATGCTGGCGGCCCAGCACCGCGCTGCGCACGGCAAGCCCCCGCTCGAACAGCTCCGCGATCATTCCCATGGGCGTCTCCTCGTTGTTTTCGGCGTGGGCTCAGTTCACCTGGCGCTCGCGGCCTTGCCAGTAGGGCTTGCGCAGCTCGCGCTTCAGGATCTTGCCCGAGGGGTTACGCGGCAGCGTCTCGACGAAGTCGATCGAGCGCGGCACCTTGTAGCCGGCAAGCCGCTCGCGCGCATAGTCCATGAGCTCGGCGACCGAGGAGGCGGCACCCGGGTTGCGGACGATGATCGCCTTCACCGCCTCGCCCCACTGATCGTCCGGCACGCCGATCACCGCAACGTCGGCGACGGCCGGATGGCCGAACAGCGCGCTTTCGATCTCGGCAGGATAGATGTTCTCGCCGCCGGAGACGATCATGTCCTTGACGCGGTCGTAGATGTAGAGATAGCCGTCCTTGTCGAAATATCCGGCATCGCCAGTGTGGAACCAGCCGTCGCGGATCGAGCGCCGCGTCGCCTCCTCGAGATTCCAATAGCCCAGCATCACCTGCGGCGTGCGGCAGATCACTTCGCCGACCTCGCCGGGCGGCAGCGCCGCGCCGGCGGCATCGACCACCCTGATCTCGATGCCGTGCATCGGCTTGCCGCAGGACTTCATGCGTTCGATGGCGTGCTCGCCGTGGTCCTCGGGCGGCAGATAGGTGATGGCGCCGGTGGTCTCGGTGAGGCCGTAGACCTGCGCCAGGCCGCAACCGAATACCGTCACCGCATTGCGCAGCAGATCGAGCGGCGCCGGCGAGGCGCCATAGACGATCAGCTCGAGCGAGGAGAAGTCGGTATCGCGGCTTTGCGGCGTCTGCAGCAGGAACAGCATCATCGCCGGCACGAAAAGCGCCTTGGTGACGCGGTTCCCCTCGATGATGCGCAGGATCGAAAGCGGGTCGAAATCCCGGGTGAGCAGGTTCTCGATGCCGCGATAGAGCCCGACCAGCCCCCAGCCGCTGCCGCCTATATGGAAGAGCGGCATGCAGACCAGGTTGACGTCGCCCTCGTGCCAATTCCCCCATTGCTCCAGCGCGCCGGGCAGCAGGGTCAGCAGATTGTCGTGGCTGAGCTGCGCTCCCTTAGGGTGGCCGGTGGTGCCGCTGGTGTACATCTGGATGGCGCAGTCTCGCCCCAGGATGGGCAAGGCGGGATCACCGGCCTTCTGCCGGGCGAGCCAGCTTCGGTAATCCTCCCAGCGCGCATGCCCGCCATCGAGCGCGATGATCTCCCGCACAGTCTTGAGCTCGCCCGCTACCTTCTCGACCAGCGGGTAGAAATCGGCGCCGACGAACAGCAGGTCGGCCCTGGCGTCGTTGACGACATAGGCGGCTTCGGGCGGCGCCAACCGGAAATTGACCGGCACCAGCACGGCGTTGGCCTTGGTCGCGCCGAACCACAATTCGAAAAAGCCGGGGCCGTTCTTCGACAGGATGGCGACCCGCGCCTGGGGCGCGATGCCCGCCGCGATCAGCCCCTGCGCGGCCTGGCTCGCGCGCCGGTCGAGCGCGGCGTAGCTGATGGCCTCGCCCTCGAAGCGGAGCGCGACCTGGTCCGGCCGCTCGGCGGCGTGGCGGCGGGTCACGTCGGCCACCGTCGGAATCGCGAGATTCGGCATGGCGGTTGTCCTCCCCGGACGATTTTTTCCCATTCTAGACGGGCCCCGGCGCAAGCTCCACGGCATTGGGACCCCAGGGTGGTTGTCCGCAACTATCTTTTCTTTTGCCGAAGCACCCGCGATGCGCCCGCGGCGCGCGAATCTGGGACAGGGCCGGTGGGCGCTTGTTTCCCTTCGGGAGCAGCCCCTTGGCCATAGTGACCGACAGTCGCCAGCGGCTGCCGCCGGGACCGGCGGCAGCGCGCGTTCTCAAAGCAATATTGATCGTGGGGCTGCTGCTTCTGGCGCTGTGGCTCTTCGGCAATGTTCTGCTGCTGCTCTTCGCCGGCATCCTGCTCGCCGTTCTGCTGTCGGCGCCCGCGCGCTGGTTGAGCGAGCGCAGCGGGATCGGCGAAGGCTGGTGCCTCGCCGGGGTCATCGCCGCGGCGCTGGTGACCCTGGTCGTGCTCGGCTTCGCGCTGGCGCCGCAGGTGATCGCGCAGATCGGCGAAGTCTCGCGGGAGCTGCCGCGGGCGCTGCAGGGTACGGTCGATGCGCTCAAGGCAACCGCCATCGGCAAGCTCCTCGTCAGCCATCTGTCCGAGGCCGGCGGCCAGTCGCTGGGCGCGCTCACCGAGCCGATCCTCAAATCGGTCTCCTCGCTCGCGACCGCGCTGGGCAGCATCGTCTTCGTCGTGGTGGTCGGGATCTATTTCGCGGCGGCGCCAGGCCATTACCGGCGCGGCCTGCTGCGGCTGGTGCCCTCCGATCGCGCGGGCCGCGTGCAGGAGATTCTGCAAGCGACCGGCTCGACGCTCAAATACTTCCTCTACGGCAGGCTGCTGTCGATGAGCGTCATCGCCATCTGCTCGATGCTGGGTCTCTGGGTGATCGGCGTGCCGGCCCCGGTGGCGCTCGGCCTGCTCGCGGGCGTGCTGAGCTTCGTGCCCTATGTGGGGTCCGCCGCCTCGGGCGTACCGCCCTTCCTCCTCGCCTTCACGCAGCAGCCTATCCTCGGCCTCTGGGTCATCATCCTTTATCTCGGCATTCACGTGCTCGACGGCTACATCCTGGTGCCGCTGGTGCAGCGGCGGATGGTGCATCTTCTCCCGGCAGTGACGCTCACCGCGCAGCTAATACTCGGGATTCTCTGGGGGCTGCTCGGCATAGCCGTCGCCACGCCCATGGCCGCGGCGCTGATGACGCTCATCGAGATGGGCTATGTCGAGGACGTGCTCCACAAGGAACCGCGCAGGATCGGCGCCGGTCGCCGCGCCGACGCGCGCCGCTGATCCCAAGGCGGCAAGTTGCGGCCGGTGCAGGCGGTCGGAGGCTCGGCTCAGGTGTCGTGCACCGCAACCTGATCCATCAGCCGATCGTCGCGCCGGGTGCGCGGCGGATTCGCCTGTAGCGCCGCTGCGAGAAAGGCCGCCTCTGCGCCGCGAAAGCGCAAGGTCAGATGGTCGGAGCCGAGCCTAGGCGTGGTACGCACCCGCACCACGATCTCGTAGTTTTCGGGCTCGACGCAATGCGGGCCGACATAGGTGACGCCGAGCACGTCGACTTCAAGGCTTTCCGCCATCGCTTCCTCCCTCCTGCAACGCGCATGCATGCAGCGCGTTCCGGACGTGCCGCGAGATCTCAGCGCATCCGCGACGGAAGCCTGATCGTCTCGCCATCGACGATGAAGGTGCCCTCACCACCTCGAGGATGAAGCGATTGTAGCGCGTTCCCTCGCGCGTGTCGGCCAGTTTGCGTTCGAGCTTGGCGAAGCTTCTATCCCACCCCGGACAGCGGCGCCATTGACCCAGATCAATGAACCGGCGCCGGCGCGGTGCTGTCCTTCGATTTTTCAAACCGGAGGAATGAGTCATGCCCGACGACGCGAAGCCGGCGAAGTCTCGCCGCGCCACGGCGCAAGCGCCGGAGATGAATTGGAAGCTCGCGGCGGCGCTGTTTGAAGGCAATCAGCGGCTCTTCAGCCGCTGGCTGGAGAGCGTCGCCGCGTTCTCGCAGGAAGTCGCGCGTTTCACGCAGAGCCGTCTGGAGCAGGATATGGCGGCCTGGCAAGCGCTCGCCGGCTGCCGCGGCGTCGATGAGGCGCTCGACTGCCAGCGGCGCTTCGCCGCCGATGCGGCCGATCAATATGCCGGGGAGATCGCCAAGCTGTCACAGATGCTGGTGAAGCTGGGCGGCGAAAGCCTGTCGCTCGCGCAGCGGCAGAGCGGCGGTCAGCCAAGCGCGTCATAGGCCCGGCGCACCGCCAGCTCGATCACCGCCTCGGCCTCGCTGCCCCAGGTCATGTACTCGCAGTGGTCGCAGACCGCGACGAGGATGGTAACCTCGCAGCGCACGGGGCCTCTGTCGGTCCCCTGCAGGAAGGCGATCGTCTCGATGCGCCTGGTGAAATGGCCGCGCCTGCACACCGGGCAGAGCTCCGCGCCCTCGACATTCGTCACTCGCCGCGAGCTCGGATCACATGCGCCACACCCCAACCTGCCGAAGGCGGGAGTGACGGAGGTGTGACGGAGATCACACCCCGCGACCGCAGCCCCGAGCCCTCACACCGAACCGTCTAGCGACAGCGGAGAAACAGCGAACGGTTGCGAAAAATCGCACGGCGGCACCTGGGGACGGGTACGCTACCGGCCGGCCATTTCCGTCACGACGTTGATCCAGCGCAACCTTGCCCGCTGCGCGGCCCGCCCCGCCTTGCCATATCGAAGGCATCGCGCGCGAAAGCGCGCGCGGAGGTGAACCGGCATGAACGTCTCGACCGACCGCGACCGGACCATCGAGGAAATCCTGGCGCAGCAGCCCAGGGCCGCCCGCGTCTTCCTGCGGCGCAAGATGGCGTGCATCGGCTGCAGCATGGCGCGCTTCGACACGCTGCGCGAGGCGGCGCGCAGCTACGGCATTCCCGAGGCGGAGCTGTTCGAGGATATCGCCCGGCTTGAGCGCTAGGAGCCAGGCTCCTAGGAGTCGAGCTCCTCGGCGATGGCGACGAGCCGGTGCGGCTGGCGGATGACGATCCGCCGGCGGCCGCCGTCGAGGATGCCATCTCCTTCCCACTTCGCGAGCGTGCGGCTCACGGTGTGGAGCGTGGCGCCGGTCATGTCCGCGATATCCTGACGGGTGATCGGAAAATCGACCTCGACGCCCTCGGCGGTCTTCCGCCCGGAATGATGCGCGAGCCGCAGCAATCCGTGGGCGATCCGGCGTTCGACGCGCTCGGTCGAGATCTCACGGAAGCGCGCGCGCATGTCGCGCATCCGCGCGCCCATGCCGGCAAGCGCGTTGGTGGAGATCGCGGGGTGGTGCTCGACCAGTTTCTTGAGCGAGGGGACGCTCCAGGTGAGCGCCAGGCTCTCGCACAGCGCCAGCGCCGTTGCCGGATAATGCGTCTCGCCCATCAAGCTGACGCAGCCGAAAAACTCGCCGGGCCTCACCACATGCACCACCACCTGCTGCCCCGCCGACGTGGTCTGAACGGCTTTCACGTGACCGTCCAGCAGCACGAAGAATGCGGCGGCCGGCGCACCTTGCTCGAAGACGGGATCGCCCTTGGCGATGCGCTTCACATGCGCATCTGCCAGCACCTCCTGGCGCGCGGCGGCATCGAGTCCGGCGAACAGCGGCACATCGGCGAGGACCGAAGGATCGGGTCTGAACCTGGCAGCGCCCAGCATGGTCAAGGGGCACCTCCCCCCAAGAGATAAGCAGACCGATGGCTAGCGCCAACTGAATTCGCGTTCAAAGGGCAGAAAGCGCGCGAGATTGCTCCGGCGCAAAGACGCCGGCCGCTTCACGCCCAAGATTCCGCCCGTCATGAGGCGCTGCCATCGGATCGACGGGCGATGATACCGTTAACGGGCGCGACGCTGTCGCGCTGGACCCCAGCCTATTTCGCCACTGCCTTTGCCGCGCTGCTGGCCGCGGAAGCACTGGTCGCGGGCGGGCTTGCCTATCCCGCGGCGCCGCTCCTCGCTCCCGGCTCGCTGGTGGCGGTCCATCTCGTTACCATCGGCTGGCTCAGCCTGCTCATGCTGGGAGCGCTCCACCAGTTCCTGCCGGTCATCGCCGCGCGCCCGCTTGCGAGCGACCGGGCAGCGCTGGTTTCGCTGCTGCTGATCGGGGTGGGGCTCGCGGCGATGATCTGCGGCTTCCTCGCCCTCACCGGCAGCGGCGCGCCGGTTTGGCTGCTGCCCGTCGGCGGCTCCTCGGTGCTGGCGGGATTTCTCTGCGCGATCGCCAATTTCGCCGTCACGCTGAGAGGCGTTCGGCCGCTGCCGCTGCCGGCGCGCTTCGTCGCCGCGGCACTGGGCTTCCTGGTGCTCGCCGCGCTGCTCGGGCTCAGCTTCGGCCTCGCCTTCAGCCTGCCCTCGCCTCCTGCCTGGCTCGCAGTGCTCGCGGCGCAGGGTCTGCCGCTTCACCTCGCCGCCGGCATCGGCGGCTGGTTCACGCTGACCGCGATCGGTGTCGGCTACAAGCTGCTGCCGATGTTCATGCTGGCCGAAGAAGATCGCGGCCGCACCGGCACGGGCATCCTCTTGCTGCTGGCGCTGGGCCTTGGCCTGGCATGGGCCGCAGCGCTTGCCGCCGTCCTTTTCGACGCTTCCTCGTCGCTCGCTGAAGCCGCGGGAGAAGCCGCGTTCGCGGCGGGGCTCGTCCTTTATCTCTGGGACATGCAGCATCTTTATCGCAGCCGCCTTCGTCGCCCGCTCGAGCTCAACAGCCTTACCGCGGCCGCGTCCCTGGGGGTGCTGGGTCTGGTGCTCGCCGGCGCGCTCGCAGCGCCGCTGTACCCGGCGGCGTTGGATGCGGTGCCGGCGCTGCTGCTGCTGGCGGTGACGGGGTGGCTCTCGCTGCTCGGCCTCGGGCAGCTCTACAAGATCGTGCCGTTCCTGACCTGGCTCGAGCGCTACGCGCCGCGCCTCGGGCGCGGGCGCGTGCCCCGCGTCCAGGATCTCGTGAAGGAGTCGCGGGCGCGCGCGTGGTTCGGGCTCTTCCTGTCGGGCGCGCTGGTGACGACGGCGGCTGCCCTGCTCGCCATGCCCGCTCTCGCCAGGGTCGGAGCCGCGATGCTGCTGCTCTCGACGCTCGTCATCGGCCGCGAATTGCTGCGCGCGCGGCGCGGCGCGCCAAGCGCGCCGCAGCCCGCCTCCCCTTCCCGCCCTTCCATCATCGGGAGTCATTGAGATGAACCATCAATCCTATGCGACGCTCGACGTGCGCCCCATCCTGCTCGCCGGCGGCGAGCCTTTCGCGGCGATCATGCAGTCGGTCGCGGCGCTGAAGCCCGGCGAAGGGCTGCGCCTGCTCGCGACCTTCGAGCCGCTGCCGTTGTTCAAGGTCCTCGGCGCCAAGGGCTTCAGCCATGAGGCGCGGCGTCTCGACCAGGGCGACTGGGAAGTGCTGTTCACGCCGGCGGGGCAGCCGCAGCAACCCGCGGCTCCCGGCGCCACACCAGCCAATTCCGGTGCATGGGCGGCGCCGTCGGTCAAGCTCGACAATCGCGGACTGGCACCGCCGGAGCCGATGATCCGCATTCTCGAGGCGCTGGAGCAGATGCAGGCCGGCGAGGTGCTGGAGGTCTTCAACGACCGCGAGCCGCATTTCCTCTATCCCGAGCTCGCCCAGCGCGGCCACGCCATTTCGACCGAGCGGCAAGGCGATGGCTACCGGCTGCTCATTCGCCGCAGCGGCGCGGGCGCGTCATGAGCGCGCCCACCACCGAAGCGGTGCTTGCGGCGCTGCATGACGTGATCGATCCCGAGCTCGGCTACAACATCGTCGATCTCGGGCTCGTCTACGATGTCACGGTCGACGAGCGCGGCGAAGCGGCCATCGTCATGACCACGACCAGCCCCGGCTGTCCTGCGACCGCGGCGCTGCGCGAGGGCGCGCGCGAATGCACGTCGCTCATTCCCGGCATCGCCGGCGTCGATGTGCAGATGGTGTGGTCGCCGCGCTGGACGCCCGCGCGCATGAGCCCCGAGGCGAAGCGGCATTTCGGCGTCGCGTCATGAGCGTGACCACCGAAGAAGATCCGCTGCCGCGCCTCAACCGGCTGCTGATCGACGCGCTGGGCGTGCTGGCGAAGCTCGGCGATGCCGATCGCGCCTGCCGCATCGCCGCCGATGCCTATGCGCTGCTGCGCCGCCGCAGCCCGGAAGAGGCGGCGCGCCTCAACTCCGCCCTTCACCACTTCGTTCGTTTACTTCCGCGCCTCGAGCACAACAACCAGGAGGACCTTGCCATGGCCGAAATCGCTACTCTCGACGTCCGCGCCCTGCCGCCCGCGCGGCGGCACTCGCTTATCTTCGAAACCTATGCGGGCCTGCCGCCGCAGGGCGCGTTCGTGCTGGTCAACGATCACGACCCGATGCCGCTCTATTACCAGTTCCAGGCGGAGCGGCCCGGCGAGGTCGATTGGGAATATCTCGAGCGCGGTCCGCAGGTCTGGCGCGTGCGCATCGGGCGCCAGCCTCGCACCGGCTGATCCAGCCGGTTGCCGCGGGTCGCGCGGCGTCCATATAGTTGCCTACAGGCAACTGAAGGCCGGAGCAGGCGGCCGACCGGAGCCCGGTCGCGCCGCCCCTCTGGCGATTGCCGATCCGCTCCATGGAGAGAATCCGCATGTCCAACCCCATCTATCCGCCATCTTCCTCGGAAGCCGCAAAGAAGCGGCGCGAGCTCGCGCCCGATATCCACGCCGCCTTCGACGCCTTCAGCAAGCGCGTCTTCGCCGATGGCGCGCTGCCGACCAAGACCAAGCAGCTCATTGCCGTCGCCGTGGCCCATGTGACGCAGTGCCCCTATTGCATTACCGGACACACCAAATTGGCCTTGCGCCACGGCGCCAGCGAGCAGGAGCTGATGGAGGCGATCTGGGTCGCAGCGGAGATGCGCGCCGGCGGCGCCTTTGCCCATTCGACCGTCTCGATCGCCGCCATGGACGAGGAGCAGAAGCGCCATTCGGGCTGAGGAGCAGCGGCGATGGCAGTAAGTGCGACGCGGCAGAAGAAAGCAACCACCCGCAAACGCGGCGGCAGCAGCCGTATCCGGCTGAAGCGCGCCTACGTGGCACCGAGCGCCGAGGACGGCGCGCGCATCCTGGTGGACCGGCTCTGGCCGCGCGGTCTGCGCAAGAGCGACGCCGCGATCGATCGTTGGCTCAAGGATCTGGCGCCGAGCACGGAGCTGCGCCGCTGGTTCGGCCACGAGCCCGAGCGCTGGCCCGAGTTCCAGCGACGTTACAAGCGCGAGCTCGCCAAGTGCACCGGGCTGCTCGACGAGGTCCGCGCGCTGGCGCGGCAACGGCCGGTCACGCTGCTGTTTGCCGCGCGCGACGAGACGCACAACGAAGCGGTGGTCCTTGCCGATTTGCTGCGCCGCTCGACGCTACGCCGGAGACCGTCTCCGGCGCGGCGGGCCGGCGCGCCGTGATGACGCCGCAGCAGGATTTTTCCGTGGCCGAGCGCAGTGACAACCTTTTCGTCGCCGTGCTCGGCGGAACGCTCGGCCGCGCGACGATCCAGCTCGCGCTGATCCTTGCCGGCATCTCGGCCGTCGCAGCCGCGCTCGCGCTCATTGCGTAGCGAGGCTCCCGGGATGCTTGCGCACGAGATATTTCGGCAGAGAATGCCCAAGCTTGGGCAAGCGGAGGAAGCGCCATGGCGGCGAAGCGGATGATCCTGGAGATCGGCAGCGGCAATGATCTTCATGGCGGCGACTACACCAAGGCGGCGGTGCGCGCCGTCGAGGATGCGATCCACCACAGCTCCCTCACCTTGATCCGCAGCCTCGGCCTCGATCCCAATGCCATGCAGGTCGAGGTGACGATCGGCGTGCAGCGGCCGGAGAAGAT
>DATNDG010000127.1:0-40345 GCA_035553515.1 Allostellaceae bacterium
AACACCGATGCCCAGGCGCTGGTCGACACGGGCGCCGATTTCGCGGTCCGCATCGGCGACAAGCTGACCAAAGGCCTCGGGGCCGGCGGGCGGCCCGAGATTGGCGCGCGCGCGGCCGAGGAGAGCGCCGACTCGCTGGCCGAGCTGATGCGCGGCACTGACATGGTCTTCATCACGGCGGGCATGGGCGGCGGCACCGGCACCGGCGCGGCTCCGGTCATCGCGCGGGCGGCGCGCGAGTCGGGCATCCTGACGGTCGGCGTCGTCACCAAGCCCTTCCATTTCGAGGGCTCGCACCGGATGCGCCTCGCCGAGGCCGGCATCTCCGAGTTGCAGAAATACGTCGACACGCTGATCATCATCCCGAACCAGAATCTGTTCCGCGTCGCTAACGAGCGCACGACCTTCGCCGACGCCTTCAAGATGGCCGACGACGTGCTGCATGCCGGCGTCCGCGGCGTCACCGACCTCATGGTGATGCCCGGCCTCATCAATCTCGATTTCGCCGATATCCGCGCGGTGATGAGCGAGATGGGCAAGGCGATGATGGGCACCGGCGAGGCCGAAGGCGACCGCCGCGCCATCGACGCGGCCGAAGCAGCGATCTCCAACCCGCTGCTCGAGGATGTCTCGATGAAGGGCGCGCGCGGCGTGCTGATCAACATCACCGGCGGGCTCGACATGACCCTCTTCGAGGTCGACGAGGCGGCGAACCGCATCCGCGAGGAGGTCGATCCCGACGCCAACATCATCTTCGGCTCGACCTTCGACGAGAAGCTCGAGGGCAAAATGCGCATCTCGGTGGTCGCCACCGGCATCGACGCCGAGCAACTCGCACAGCAGCGGCCGACCATCCGCCTGGTCGCCGATAGCGGCCCGGCGAAGGTCCTGCCTGCCGCGGCCGAGCCCGCCCCGGCGACCCCGCCGGCGGTAGCCCTCGAGGCAGCGCCGGCGCCCGCCCAGGCCGAGGCGGTCGAGACCGCCGCGGTCAGGGGCGACGTCTTCATCGCGCCGCGGCCGGTCGAGGCGCCGATGCGGCCGGCGATGCTGGCGCAGCCGGCGATGGCTCCGGATCCTTACGCCGCAGCGGCGATGGAGAACGGCGCGCGTCTGCCGCAAAAGCCGAAGAGCCGCGGACAGAGCCTCTTCGAGCGTGTCACCGGGGTCGGCCGGCGCACCGCCGAGCCGGCGCCGGCGCCGCGTCTCGCGCCCACCCTCCCCTCTCAGCCGCGCCTCGGGCCGCTCGACCCGGCCGACCGGCTGACCCCGGCGAAGGATGAGGATCTGCTCGACATTCCGGCCTTCCTGCGCCGGCAGGCGAACTAGCTCCCAAGGGGCGGCCGCGACTCCTCCTTAGGGGTTTTGCGGCCGCCCGCCGCCGGGATCGTTCCGGCGCCGGTACCGCTTTCATTTAAGCCTCTGATTTATCTGATTATTCTCTGTCACAATCTGTAATAAAGAGTGATTTGTTGACGGCGCATGCGCCTCGTTAGTTTACGGGCGCAAAAAAACGTAGGGGTACCTTGGTGTTACCGATGGACGACGTGGGGATCGCCCAGCAGAAATCCCTCAAGAGCGCGATTCATTGCCGGGGCGTGGCGCTGCACTCCGGCAGCCGGGTCGGCATGACCTTGCACCCGGCGGGGCCGGACAGCGGCATCGTCTTCCGCCGCAGCGACCGGGCCGGCGCCGAGATCAAGGCGTGCTGGCGCAATGTCGTCGAGCAGCCGCTCTGCACCCGGCTCGATGACGGCGAGGGACTGTCGGTGGCCACGATCGAGCATCTCATGTCGGCGCTCAACGGACTCGAGATCGACAATGCGGTGATCGAGCTCGATGGAGCGGAAGTGCCGGTGATGGACGGCAGCGCGGCGCCCTTCGTGTTCCTCATCGAATGCGCCGGGGTTGTCGAGCAGGACGCGCCGCGCCGCGCGATCAAGGTGCTGAAGCCGGTGACGGTGGGCGAATCCGGAAAATCGGCCTCGCTCTCCCCGGATGACGGCTTCTCGATGAGCTTTGCCATCGACTTCGCCAGCGACGCCATCAGCCGTCAGGACATCACCATCGCGGTCGATCCCGACACCTTCAAGAGCGACATCAGCCGCGCGCGCACCTTCGGCTTCCTGCACGAGGTGGATCAGATGCGCGCCGCCGGGCTGGCCCGCGGCGGCTCGCTCGACAACGCTGTGGTGATCAGCGGCCACCAGGTGCTGAACAGCGAAGGGCTGCGCTACGTCGACGAGTTCGTGCGCCACAAGGTGCTGGACGCGCTCGGCGATCTCTATCTCGCCGGGGGGCCGATCATCGGCCATTTCCGCGGCGTGCGCTCGGGCCATGCGCTGAACCGGCGGCTGCTCGAGGCGCTCTTCGCCGATGCCAGCGCCTGGTGCCTGACCGGGCTCAGCCGGCGCCTGCCGAGCCCGCTCGACTGGGAAGAACCGGCCCCCCGCCTCGCCCGCGCCTGATCCGGCGGCCCGGTTTTCCAGCCCGTCTGGCCGCTCGGACGATTCGAGCCATGGCCGCACTTCCCATTCCCGTGCTATAAGCGGCTCGTCCTTTGGGGGCTTGTACGGAATTTTTTGATGCTTTTCTCGTCCCGTCTCGCCTGGGTCGTTCTTGCCGGCGGTTTGCTACTCGGCGGCTGCGCCAGCGACAACAAGGACACTTACACCGAGAAACCGGTCGAGACTCTCTATAACGACGCGATGAACGAGATGCTCGACGGCGGCTACACCAAGGCCGCCAAGGCGTTCGACGAGGTCGACCAGCAGCATCCCTATTCGGTCTGGGCGACGCGGGCGGAGCTGATGTCCGCCTATGCGCTTTACCAGGCCGACAAATACGATGAGTCGATCGCCGCCGCCGACCGCTTCATCTCGCTCCACCCCGGCAATCGCGACGTCGCCTACGCCTATTACCTGAAGGCGCTCGACTACTATGTCCAGATCGCCGATGTCGCGCGCGACCAGAAGACGACGCAGCAGGCGCTCGACGCGCTGCAGGAGGTCGTGCGCCGCTTCCCCGACAGCAAATACGGCCGCGATGCCCGGCTCAAGATCGACCTCGCCACCGACCACCTCGCCGGCAAGGAGATGGAGATCGGCCGCTGGTACGAGGGCCAGCACGACTATCTCGCCGCCATCAACCGCTTCAAGCGCGTCGTCGACAAGTACCAGACGACGACGCATGTGCCCGAGGCGCTGGAGCGGCTCGCCGAGTGCTATACCGCGCTCGGCCTGCCCAACGAGGCGGAGAAGGTCACCGCCGTGCTCGGCTACAACTATCCCGGCAGCCAGTGGTACAGCTCCGCCTATGGCCTGCTGCGCAGCGACTCGCCGACGGTCTTTGCGAAAGCCAGCGGCGAGCCCGGCGGCGAGCCTCCGGCGGAGGCGAAAGCCTCGCCGACCAAGGAGGCGACCACCGACAGCCCGGGATTCTTCGGCCGCATGGTCGGCGCGGTGACCTCGATCTTCTAACCGGCGCGCTGGCTTGCCGCAGCCCGCGTCGCTATCATCCCGCCCGATGCTGCTCGGCCTCACCATCCGGGATGTCGTGCTGATCGACCGGCTCGACCTCGCCTTCCACGCCGGGCTTTGCGTGCTGACCGGCGAGACCGGCGCCGGCAAATCGATCCTGCTTGATGCGCTGGGTCTGGCGCTTGGCGTGCGCGCCGAAGCCGGCCTCGTCCGCTCGGGTGCCGATCAGGCGGTGGTGACGGCGGAATTCTCGCTTGCGCCCGGCCACCCGGCGCTGGCGCTCCTCGCCGAGGCCGGGTTCGCCGCGGAAGGCGACCGGCTGGTGCTGCGCCGCGTCGTCAACGCCGATGGCCGCAGCCGCGCCTTCATCGACGACCAGCCGGCAAGCATCGGCCTCTTGCGTCAGCTGGGCGAGCTGCTGGTCGAGATCCAGGGCCAATTCGAGCAGCAGGGACTGCTCGATCCCACGACCCACCGCCAAGCGCTCGACGCCTATGGCGGCCACCGTGCCGAGGCCGAGGCCGCCGCGGCAGCCTGGCGCGGCTGGCGCGCCTTCGCCGCCGAGCGCGCGACGGCCGAAGAGCAACTCGCCAAGGCGCGAGCCGATGAGGATTACCTGCGCCATGCGCTGGCCGAGCTCGAAACGCTGGCGCCGCGTCCCGGCGAGGAGACCGCGCTGGCCGAGGAGCGCGCCGTGCTGATGAACCGCGAGAAGCTCACCGAGGCGCTCGATGCGGCGCTTGCCGAGCTCTCGGGCGAGCGCGGCGGCGAGCGGGCGCTGGCCGCTGCGCTCCGCCAGCTCGAGCGGCTGCGCGACCGCGCCGGCGGCCGGCTCGACGCCGCGCTGGCGGCGCTCGAGCGGGCCCAGGTCGAGACGAGCGAGGCGGTGGCGCAGCTCGAGGCGGCGGCGCGCAGCATCGGCCGCGACGAGGCCGGCCTCGAGCAAATCGAGGAACGCCTCTTCGCGCTGCGCGCACTGGCGCGCAAGCATGGCATACCGACCGACCGGCTGCCCGAGCTCCGCGCCGGCATCGCCGAGCGCATCGCCGCGCTCGACCATGGCGGCGACCGGCTCGCCGCGCTCGGCCGCCGCGAGCAGGAAGCCCGCCGGGCCTATCTCGCTGCCGCGGCCGCCCTCGCCAAGAAACGGCACAATGCCGCCAAGGCGCTGGACGCGGCGGTGGTGAAGGAGCTGCCGCCGCTGAAGCTCGAGAAGGCGCGGTTCGCGACGGTGCTGACGCCGCTTCCCGAAAGCGATTGGGGCGAGCACGGCAGCGAGCGCGTGCATTTCGAGGTGACCACCAACCCCGGCGCCGCGCCCGGACCGCTCGCGCGCATTGCTTCGGGCGGCGAGCTTTCGCGCTTCATGCTGGCGCTCAAAGTTGTTCTGGCGAAGACCTCGCCGGTGCCGACGCTGGTCTTCGACGAGGTCGACAGCGGCATCGGCGGCGCGGTGGCAGCGGCGGTGGGCGATCGCCTGCACCGGCTCGGCCAGGAGCTGCAGGTGCTCGTGGTGACCCATTCGCCGCAGGTCGCCGCGCGCGGAGCGCATCACTGGCGGGTCGAGAAGCGCCAGGCCCAGGCGCGCACCTCGACCCGCGTCGCCGAACTCTCCGCCGAGGAGCGGCGCGAGGAAATCGCGCGCATGCTGTCCGGCAGCGCGGTCACCGCCGAGGCGCGCGCCGCCGCGGCGAGCCTGATGGCGGGGGCGCGGGCGTGAGCGGGACGGCAAAGCCGCTAGCGGTCGAAGCGCTCGACGAGAAGGCCGCCAAGGCCGAGCTCAAGCGGCTCGCCCAAGCGATCCAGCATCACGACCGGCTCTATTACGAGAAGGACGCGCCGGAGGTCTCGGACGCTGAATACGACGCGCTGCGGCGGCGCAATACGGCGATCGAGCGGCGCTTTCCGGAACTGGTGCGCGCCGACAGCCCGAGCCGGCGCGTCGGCGCCGCGCCGGCGACGGGCTTTGCCAAGGTGACGCATGCCAAGCCGATGCTGTCGCTCGACAACGCCTTCGACGAGGAGGATGTGCGCGCCTTCTTTCAGAGCGTGCGCAATTTCTTCCGCCGGCCCGAGGATCTCGAGCGCGTCGACCCTGCGGTCATCGAGGTGGCGGCCGAACCGAAGATCGACGGCCTCTCCTGCTCGCTGCGCTACGAGGAGGGCGCGCTGGTGCTCGCGGCGACGCGCGGCGACGGCGTCACGGGCGAGGACGTCACCGCCAACGTCAGGACACTGAAATCCGTGCCGCACCGGCTCAAGGGCCGCGGCTGGCCGGACCGCATCGAGATCCGCGGCGAGGTCTATATGGAGCGCCCGGGCTTCTTCGCGCTCAACGCCGAGCGCGAAAAGGCCGGCGAGCCGGTCTTCGCCAATCCGCGCAACGCCGCCGCCGGGTCGCTGCGCCAGCTCGATTCCTCCATCACCGCGTCGCGGCCGCTCAAGTTCTTCGCCTATGCCTGGGGCGAGGCGAGCCGGCCGGTCGCCGAGACCCATTGGCAGGCGATCCGGCATTTCCACGACTGGGGTTTCGCGGTCAATCCGCTCTCGAAGCTCTGCCGCGGCGTCGAGGAGGTGCTGGAATTCCATCGCGACATCGCGGCCCGGCGCGCCGAGCTCGCCTACGACATCGACGGCGTCGTCTACAAGGTGAACGATCTCGATCTCGAGGAGCGCCTGGGATTCGCCGCCCGTGCGCCGCGTTGGGCGATCGCGCATAAATTCCCGGCCCAGCAGGCGCAGACGCTGCTGAAGGAGATCATCATCCAGGTCGGCCGCCAGGGAACTCTGACCCCCGTCGCCGTGCTGGAGCCGATCACCGTCGGCGGCGTCGTCGTCCAGCGCGCCACGCTGCACAACGAGGACGAGATCCGGCGCAAGGACATCCGCGAGGGCGACACCGTCGTGATCCAGCGTGCGGGCGACGTGATCCCGCAGGTCGTCTCCGTCGTCCTGGAGCGCCGGCCGAGGCACAGCAAGCCCTACCATTTCAAGCCCGAATGCCCGATCTGCCACAGCAAGGCGGTGCGCGAGCCCGGCGAAGCGGCATGGCGCTGCACCGGCGGTCTGATCTGCGCGGCCCAGGCGGTGGAACGGCTCAGGCATTTCGTGTCGCGCGACGCCTTCGATATCGAGGGGCTGGGCGAGAAGCACATCGCCGAGTTCTGGCAGGACAAGCTCATCCGGACGCCGGCCGACATCTTCCGCCTCGACCACAGGGCGATCACCGAGCGCGAGGGCTGGGGCGAGCAGAGCGCCGCCAAGCTGCGCAGCGCCATCGATGCGCGCCGGCGCATCGCGCTCGACCGCTTCATCTATGCGCTCGGCATTCCCCAGGTCGGGCAGCAGACGGCCAAGCTGCTGGCCCGCCACTATCGGAGCTTCGAGCGCTGGCGCAAGGCGATGATCGCCGCCCAGGACCAGGACGGCGAGTCCTGGCACGAGCTCAACGATATTCACGGCATCGGCGAGGACACGGCAACCGACATCGCCGGATTTTTTGCCGAGGAGCACAATCTGGATCTCCTCGACGAGCTCCTGCGCGAGATCGATGTGACGGAATACGAGGGCGCGCGCGCGCCGGCGCACTCGCCGCTCGCCGGCAAGACCGTCGTCTTCACCGGCACCCTCACCGCCATGTCGCGTTCGGAGGCGAAGGCGCGCGCCGAGGCGCTGGGCGCCAATGTCAGCGGCAGCGTCTCCGGCAAGACGAATTATCTCGTGGTCGGCGCCGATGCCGGCTCGAAGGCGGAGAAAGCGAAGGCGCTCGGCGTCACGACGTTGAGCGAGGATGAGTGGCTGGCGCTGGTGCAGGCCGGCTGACCAGCGCGTACCACAGCGTCGCACTTGCCGCCGTGAGCAGCAGCGGCATGACCGTGTAGCTGATCGCCGACCAGCCCGCGAGGCCGAAGACGCCGCCCGAGGAAAATGAGGCGAGCGCCACCACACCGAAAGTGAGGAACTCGTTCGTCGCCTGCACCTTGGCGCGCTCTTCCGGACGATAGGTCGTGGTGAGCAGCGTCGTGCCGCCGACATACATGAAGTTCCAGCCGAGCCCGAGCAGCGTCAGCGCGACCCAGAATTGCCAGAGCGCGGTACCGGTAAGCGAGACCAGCGTGCAGAGCAGCAGCATTCCCACGCCGATCAGCAGGATCCGCGGGATGCCCCAGCGCGCGATCAGCGAGCCGGTGAAGAAGGACGGTCCGAACATGCCGATCAGGTGCATGCGGATGATGCCGATGGCATCGCCGCTGCTGTGCCCGCAAGCGACCGCGGCGAGCGGCGTCGCGGTCATGACGAAGGACATCGTCGCATAGCCGAGGACGCCATTCGCCAGCGCCGCAATGAAAGCGGGTTGGCGGGCGATCTCACCGAGCGGCCTGCCGCCGCGCCGCTGCCCGCTCGCGGTCGGCGACGGTACGGACAGGAAGGCGAGCAGCAGGATCGAGAGCGCGGCCAGCACCGAGATGGCCAGATAGGCGCCGGCGAAGGGGACCGGTGCGAACAGGTCCTTGGCGAAATCCGCCACCGTCGGGCCGAGCACCGCCGCCGCTACGCCGCCTGCCATCACCCAGGAGACCGCACGCGCGCGGAACGCCGGCTCTGCCGCATCGGCGGCCGCGAAGCGGTAATACTGCGCCACCGCCTGGAAGCAGCCCATCAGCGCGTTGCCGAGGCAGAATCCGAGGAAGCTCTGGTGGAAGATGGCAAAGGTCGAGATGGCGCCACCGGTGCCGCCGATGAGCGCACCGCCGACGAAGCCGGCGCGTCGGCCAAAGCGCGCCATCAGGAAGGACGCCGGAATCGTCGTGCTTGCTGTCACCAGCGTGATCAGCGAATAGGGCAAGGTGGCGAGCAGCGCCTGGGGCGCAAGGCTGGCGCCGACGAGGCCCGAGAGCGCCGCCTGGATCGAGGCGGCGGAAAGGTAGAGCCCCTGGCAGAGCGCCAGGATCAGAACGGTCCGCCGCGTTCGCCCGTGCATGCGGCTTGCTACCGCAGGGCGTGGCGGCTTGTCGAGGCCCGGCCGCGCCGGGCGGGCATTCCGCTAGCGGCGGGCCCGCCTCACCGCGCCGAGAAGGGCGAAGCGGCTATCGGCAAGCCGTGTCGAGCGACAGCGGAGCGGCAGCACCTCGTAAGGGCATTCGCTCGGGAAGAACAGGATGCTGTTGTTGGCGGGCTCGATTTCGGCCGCGGCCACGCCGCGCTCCCCGCCGCCAAGCCACGTGTTGTAGAGACGGAAGGCGCCGCCGCTGAAGCTCTGCGGATCGTTGTGGAAGTAGAAGGCGTAGCTGATCGCCGGATCGCCGGCGTCCTGCGCCTCCTCGCCAGCGCGCGGCACGGCGCCGCCCTCGTTCTGCGCGATCAGCGTGCAGTCGATATCGCCGACAGCGAACTCACCGATGCCGAAGGCCGTGGCGAGCTGCGGCACCAGCGAGCGGATGCGGTCGCGGAACACGGCGGCAAAAGGCGCAAATTCGCGCACGACACGGGCGGACTTCGCGGCTCCGACACTTTCTTCCGTCGAGGCGAATCTGAGCAGGTCGGAAATCAGCCCGTCATCGAGGAAAGCGTCGAGCAGCACGTAGGGTGCTTTCTCGGCAAGCGGCTCCGGCTGCGGTTCGCCGATGGGCTGGCACGGGATGGTCATCGCCGGCGGCGTCGTGGAATCATCGAGCAGCGGCGGATCCATCACGAGACCGACAAGATCGGTCGAGGAGAAGATGAAGGAGCGCCGGCCCTGGTCGAGCCCGATATTGAACGGCCGCGCCGGCCTTCCGCCGCCATAGCTCTTCTCGCCGATCGACGAAACCAATGACGCCAGCAACGGGTCCTTCCGCTGCAGATAGAGCGTCCGGCTGTGACCGCCATTGAGCAGCAGCGTGACGCTCACCTCGCCTTCATCTCGCACCGGGAACTCTCCAGAAATGCAGGGCGGGAAGACGCGGCTGCGCCGACGCTCCCGATTTCGCCGAGTTAGCGCCGAGTTGGTTAACGAATGCTTTGAGGAGACAGAGGCGCGGGGATTTTCATTGCGCGCTCAGCCGCCGCGCAGTCGCATGCAGCCTATGGTTGGATTGCATGCGGAGCGCGAACCGAATATTCATCCCGACATGCTGACATCCACTTCCATGCAAAGAAGCGAAGACTACGGCGCCATCGCCAAGCTCTTCCACTGGACGATTCTGGCGTTGATCGCCCTGCAGTTCACCATCGGGTGGCTGATGCCCGACATCCGGCGCGGCATGCAGCCGGAAACCTGGATGAACCTGCACCTCTCGATCGGGCTCCTCATCCTCACGCTGATGAGCCTGCGCGCGCTCTGGCGGCTCGTCCATGGTGCGCCGCCACCCGAGGCGACCCTGCCGCAATGGCAGCGCTTCGCCGCCGGGCTCGTCCACCTGCTGCTTTATCTTGTCGTCTTCGCGCTGACGATGACCGGCTGGTTCTTCGCCTCGATGCGCGGCTGGACGATCACGGTCTTCGGCATGGTGCCGGTGCCGCGCCTTGTCGCGGAAGGCTCGCAGATCGGCAGCGCGCTGGGTCGCTGGCACGGCACGCTGACCTGGGTGCTGCTCGCCATCATCGGCGCCCATGTCGCGGCGGCACTCGCCCATGCCTTCGTCTTCCGCGACGGCGTCATGCGGCGGATGCTGCCGCGCGTCGGCGGCTGAGCAAACGGGTCTGCGGCGGGTCGCGCTGGTTGACAAATGCCAGCACGACCCCACCTACAGCAGCGCGTTCGCGATCGGCGGTCTCCGCCATGCCGCCCATTGCGCCGCCGCCGTCAGCGGCCGAGTGACGCTCCGCGAGGTGACCGCCCATGACCGAGCTCCTGCACCTGCCCTGCCCGCATTGCGACACGCTCAATCGTTTGCCGCGGGCGAAGCTGTCGGCCGGCGCCAAATGCGGCGCCTGTCATCGGCCACTCTTCGAAGCGCATCCTCTGGCACTCGACACGCCACACTTCCTGCGTCAGCTCGAGAAGAGCGACGTGCCGTTGCTCGTCGATTTCTGGGCGCCATGGTGCGGCCCCTGCCGGGCGATGGCGCCCGAATTCGAGCGCGCCGCCGCGCGGCTCGAGCCGGAGTTGCGGCTGGTCAAAGTGAATGTCGACGAAGAGCCGGAGCTGGCGCAGCGCTTCGGCGTCAGCAGCATCCCGACGCTTGCGCTCGCGCTGCACGGGCAGGAGCTGGCGCGCCGGGCCGGCGCGGTCTCCGCCGCGCAGATCGAGCAGTGGGTGCGTGCGGAATTAACGCAGCAGCCCTCGCCGGACTGAGGGCAGCGCTCGGCTCAGTGGTGTCCGAGATGGATCGCGCGTGAAAGCGAGCGCTCGTATTCCGTCCTAGGCGCCGAGCGGCTGGGTTGCCGCTTCGAGCCAGCGGCGTGTCGCCGTATCGACCAGCGGCGCGATCTCCGCGAAGACCCGCGCGTGATAGGCGTCGAGCCAGGCGATCTCGGCGTCGTCGAGCAGCGCGGGTTCAACCAGCGTGCGATCGATCGGCGCCAGCGTCAGCACCTCGAATTCCAGGAGCTCGCGCTCCCTTCCCTCGCCCGCCCCGAGCGGCGTCACCGCCACCAGGTTCTCGATGCGGATGCCGTAGGCGCCGGTCTTGTAGTAGCCGGGCTCGTCCGAGACGATCATGCCCGGCAGCAGCGGCTGCGTGTTCGGCAGCTTCGAGATCCGCTGCGGCCCTTCGTGGACGGCAAGATAGCTGCCGACCCCATGTCCGGTTCCGTGATCGTAGTCGAGCCCCACGTCCCAGAGCGCGCGGCGCGCCAGCGCGTCGAGCTGCGAGCCGGTGGTGCCGAGGGGAAAGCGGCAGGCGGCGAGCGCGATGTGGCCCTTGAGCACGCGGGTGAAGCGGTCGCGCATCTCCGCCGAAGGCGTGCCGATCGCGACGGTGCGGGTGACGTCGGTGGTGCCGTCGAGATATTGCGCACCGGAATCGACGAGGTAGAGCGTTCCGGGTGCGAGCTGACGCTCGGTCTGCGGCGAGGCGCGGTAATGCACGATGGCGCCATTGGCGCCGGCGCCGGAGATGGTGGGAAAGCTCAGGTCGCGGAAGTGCTCGCCCTCGCGCCGGAACTGCTCGAGCCGGTCGGAAGCGGCGATCTCACCGAGATCGCCCGCCGCCGCCTCGTCGAGCCAGGCGAGAAAACGCGTCAGCGCCGCGCCATCCCGACGGTGGGCGCGGCGTGTGCCATCCAGTTCGGTAATGTTCTTGCAGGCCTTGGGCAGCTGGCAGGGATCGCCCGCGCGCCGCAGCTCGGCGCCGACAAGCTGGTCGAAGACCCAGGCGGGGGCGCTCACCGGGTCGAGCTGCACGCGCCGATGGGCGCCGGCGAGGCGCTGCAGCGCCGCGCCGAAGCTCGCCGGCGGCACCACGCGCACGCGGTTGCCGAGATGCTCGGCTAGTCCGGGCAGCAGCTTTCTCCGGTCGATGAAGAGTTCGACCCCGCCGTCGCGATCGAGGATGGCGAATGCCAGCGCGAGCGGCGTGTGCGGCACGTCGGTGCCGCGGATATTGAGCAGCCAGGCGATTGAATCCGGTGCGGTCAGCACCGTGGCGTCCACGCCCTCCGCGGCGAGGCGCTCGGCGATCATCTGTCGCTTCTCTTCGGCGCCGAGGCCGGCAAAGCGCCGCTCATGCGGCGCTACCGGGCCGAGCGGCAGCGGGGGCCGGCCAACCCAGACAGCGTCGAGCGGATTGTCGGGGAGAGGCGCCAGGCTGCCGCCGGCGGTCTCGGCCGCGGCGCGGTAGCGCTCCACCTCGCCGATGGTGTGCAGCCGCGGGTCATAGGCCAGAACTTCGCCGGGCCGCAGCGTCCGCGCGATCCATTCGCTCGCCGGCTGCTCGGTCAGATGGCACCGCACATAGAGATCGGCATCGACCTCGGCCTGAGCCTGGAGCGTGTAGCGGCCATCGACGAAGACCGCCGCCGCCTCCGGCAGCACCACGGCAAGTCCGGCCGACCCGGTAAAGCCGGTGAGCCAGGCGAGGCGCTGCGCGCAGAGCGGTACGTACTCGCCCTGATGCTCGTCGGCGCGCGGCACCAGAAAGCCGTGCATGCCGCGCCGCGCGAGCTCGGCGCGCAGCAGCGCAAGCCGCTCACCGGGCCCCGGTGACGCTGGCATCGGCGCGGCGGCGAGCTCGGCAGCCAGCTGCTGCAGGGCCAGCCGAAGCTCGGGCGAGGGCGTCGGGGCAAAGAGCGCCATCCAGTCGCCTTCGAGCGCCGCCGGGGCCGCCGCCACCACCCCGGCCACCAGGACCTTCGCGGCCGCAACGTCGTAAGGCGAACCGTCCCGCGCCAGCAGTCCCGCCAAGGTTGCATTGCCGCTATGCATTACGCGGGCCTCCTGGTTAACCGCTTGTCCATCGCTCGGCTCCCAGCATGAGGCTAGGACGCGTTCTGCCGCTCCACAAGGGCGGCCCGGGGCGCCGTCTTGGTTGTCCCGCCATGCAGGTCCGGTAGAGCTGGGTTGCAGAGTTCCCGCTCCCTTGTCGGGGCAAGACTGCTTACCTATTGTGCAGTTGCGAAAGGGCACCTTCGCAGGTGCGTAACGGAGTTACTAAGATGTTGAACATTTTCGGTAATATGCTCCACGGCTTGTCCGTTTCGCTGGCCGGTTGGCGGCAGCGGCAGCGCGCCTTTGCAGAGCTTGCCTCGCTCGACGATCGCGCCCTGGCCGATATCGGCATCACCCGCTCCGAGATCCCCTACGTGCTGTCGAGCGCGACGGGGCAGGACGCGAAGACGGGCGCCCCGGCGAACAGCAACTTCCAGCACGCCGCCTGATTGCGCGCCGGCTCGGCCGGACGCGCTCGCCCAAAGATCCCGGCTGGCCGCCCCTGGGCGGCCGGTGCGGGATTTTTTGCTGCCGCCGCGTCCTTGTCCCTTGTCGTGAGGCGGCGCGACAGCAATTGTGGGGGCGAACATGGCGCAGACGACGGCAGGGCAGCACGATCACGCGCACGAGCGCGGGCATGAGCACGGCCTCGCTGCCGGGCAGGACGGTTTCGGCACGGCCTTCGCGCTCGGGCTCGCCCTCAATCTGGGCTTCGTCGCCGTCGAGGCGGCCTGTGGGATCATCGGCAATTCGATGGCGCTCCTCGCCGATGCCGGCCACAATCTCGGCGACGCGCTCGGCATCGCCATCGCCTGGGGGGCGAGCATCCTCGCCCGTCGCCAGCCCTCGCATCGCTACACCTACGGGCTTCGCAGCTCTTCGATCCTGGCCGCGCTCTTCAATGCCATCGTGCTGCTGATCGCGGTCGGCGGCATTGCCGTCGAGGCGATCAATCGCCTGGCCTCGCCGGCGCCGGTGGCGAGCAGGCTGGTGATGGCGGTAGCGGCCATCGGCATCGCGGTCAACGGCGCGAGCGCTCTTCTCTTCCTGCGCGGCCAGCACGGCGACATCAACATCCGCGCGACCTTCCAGCACCTGCTCGCCGATGCCGGCGTGTCGCTCGCTGTGGTCGCGGCGGGCGCGGCGATCCTGGTCACCGGCTGGTCGTGGCTCGACCCTGCCATGAGCCTCGTCGTCGCCGCGGTCATCGTGCTCGGCAGCTGGCGGTTGCTGCGCGATGCCGTCAATCTGGCGCTGCACGGCGTGCCGCCCGGCATCGATGCGGCCCAAGTGCGCCGCCATCTCGATGGAATCGCCGGTGTCGCGGCAGTGCATGATCTTCACATCTGGCCGATGAGCACGACCGAGACGGCGCTCACCTGCCATCTCGTCATGCCCGAGGGAACTCCCGGCGATGCGATGCTGGCGGCGCTTGCGCAGGAGCTGCACGAGCGCTTCGACATCGACCATGCGACCATCCAGGTCGAGACCGGCGATCCCGATCACCCTTGCAAGCTGGTGCCGGATCACGTGGTATAACTGGGCCTGCCGCTAGGAGCCCAGGAGCCCCGTTCCGCGTGCCTTCCACCGCTTCCGCCGAGCTCCAGGCCGTCCTCATCCTGCTGCTGGCGGCGATCGTCGCCGTGCCGCTGGCGCAGCGCG
This sequence comes from Allostellaceae bacterium, assembly GCA_035553515.1. Taxonomy (GTDB): domain Bacteria; phylum Pseudomonadota; class Alphaproteobacteria; order ATCC43930; family CGMCC-115725; genus DAHUYF01. Next base: position 14,488 of record DATNDG010000127.1, read on the forward strand.
TCAAGGTGAGCCCGGTGCTCGGCTATCTCGCCGCCGGCATCGTGGTCGGCCCCTTCGGCTTCGGCTTCATCCGCGACACCGGCGAGGCCGAGCGGCTTTCCGAGTTCGGCGTCGTTTTCCTGCTGTTCACCATCGGGCTCGACATGCCGCTGCAGCGCCTGCAGGCGATGTGGCGCTACATCTTCGGGCTCGGATTCGCGCAGGTGCTGGTCACCGGTGGCGTGATCGGGCTCGGCGGGTACTGGCTTGGCCTCTCGCCGGCCGCGGCGCTGGTCGTCGGCGGCGCGCTGGCCTTCTCCTCGACCGCGGCGGTGCTGCAGCTCCTCGCCGAGCGCGGCGAGCTGACGAGCCGGATCGGCCGCGTCTCGCTCGCGGTTCTGCTGTTCCAGGATCTCTCGGTCGTGCCGCTGCTGGCGCTGCTGCCGCTGCTGGCGCCGGGCGGCGGCAGCGGCATTGCCGCCGCGCTGGGCCTGGCGCTGCTCAAGGGCGTGGCCGCCATCCTCGCCATCCTGCTGATCGGACGGCTCGTGCTGCGTCCGCTCTTCCGCTTGAGCGCGACGACGCGCATCCGCGAGACCTTCGCCGCCACCAACCTGCTGGTCGTGCTCGGCCTCGGCTGGGCGACAGCGCAGGCCGGCATGTCGATGGCGCTCGGCGCCTTCCTGGCAGGGCTGCTCCTCGCCGAGACCGAATACCGCCATCAGGTCGAGGCCGACATCCTGCCGGTGCGCGGACTTTTTCTCGGGCTCTTCTTCATCACCATCGGCATGCTGATCGACACACATTTCGTGCTGCTTCATTGGCACGTGGTGCTCGGCCTCTCGATCGTGCTCCTCGCGGGCAAGCCGGCGATCCTGTGGGCGCTCGCGCGCCTCTTCCGCCTGGGCGCGCCGCTTGCGGTCCGCGCCGGGCTGCTGCTGTCGCAATGCGGCGAGTTCGCTTTCGTCATCCTCGGCATCGCGCGCGGCCTCGGCCTGATCGACGACGATCTCGCGCATATTCTCATCGCCACCGTGGCGCTGACGCTGGCGACCACGCCGCTGATGGCGATGCTCGGGCGCCGCGCCGGCGCGGCGCTGCAATCGCATCGCGCGCCGGAGGCGGCGCTGATGGCGGAAGAGGCCGGCGATCTCACGGACCATGTGATCATCGCCGGGTTCGGCCGCATCGGCCAGATCGTCGGCCAGATGCTGGCCGGCCAGCAGCTCCCCTATGTCGCGATCGAGCAGAGCGTGCCGCTCGTCGAGGAGAGCCGCCGCGGCGGCCGCCCGGTCTATTACGGCGATGCGAGCCGCGCCGAGCTGCTGAGCGCTGCCGGCATCGAGCGCGCACGAGCGGCGATCATTACCATCGATCAGCCGGACGCCGCCGAGCGCGTCGTCGCCGTGCTGCGCCACAGACATCCCGATCTCCACATCATCGCCCGCAGCCGCGACGCCGCCCATGCGCGCCGCCTCGAGCAGGCGGGCGCCAATGCGGTGATCCTCGAGGCACTGGAGCCGGGCCTGCAGATGGGCGCCGCCGCGCTCCGCCTCACCGGCACGCCGGCGGCGGCAATCGACGGCGCGCTCGACGCGCTGCGGCGGGCGGCGCCGGGATGAGCAAGCGGCCACTCTCCATCGCCATCATCGGCGCCGGGCTCGGCGGCATGGCCGCTGCGCTGTCGCTGCGGCACGCCGGCTTCGAGGTCGAGGTTTACGAGCAGGCGGCGCGCTTCGGCGAGATCGGCGCCGGCATCCAGATCGGCCCCAACGCCTCGCAGCTGTTGCAGCGCATCGTGCCGTCCGGCCGGCTGGCACGCGACGCGGTGCGGCCGGTTGCCGTCCACCAGCGGCGCTGGGACGACGGCCGGACCTTGCAGCGCGCACCGCTCGGCGAGGAGATCGAGGCAGCCTATGGCGCGCCCTACTATCATTTCCATCGCGCCGATCTGCTGGCAGTGCTGGCGAGCGAGTGGCCGGGCGAGCGTGTCCATTTTCGCCATCGCCTCGCCGCGCTCGACCAGGTGGAAGGACGCGTTCGCGCGCGTTTCGAGAACGGGGCCGAGATCGAGGCCGATCTCCTGATCGGCGCCGACGGCATCCATTCCGCGGTGCGCGGCGCGCTCTTCGGCCCCGAGGCGCCGCGCTTCACCGGCTGCATCGCCTATCGCGGGCTGGTGCCGGTGGAGCGGCTGGCGCGGCTCGGCCTTGAGATCGTCTCGGCTAACTGGATGGGACCGGGCCGGCATTTCGTCCACTACTTCGTCGCGGGCGGCCGCTTCGTCAATTTCGTCGGCGTCATCGAGCGCGACGGCTGGGCGCGGGAATCCTGGACCGATCGCGGCGAGAAGGCCGATCTGCTGCAGGCCTTTGCCGGCTGGCACGAGCAGGTACGCCATATCATCGAGGCGGTGGACGAGACCTTCATCTGGGCGCTCTTCGATCGCCTGCCGCTGCCGCGCTGGACGCAAGGCCGCGTGACGCTGCTCGGCGATGCCTGCCACGCCATGCTGCCCTTCATGGCGCAGGGCGCCGCACAGGCGATCGAGGACGGCGCCTGCCTCGCCGCCTGCCTCTCGACGCTCGGACTCGAGCGCGCCGAGGAGGCCCTGCTGCTCTACGAGAAGCTGCGCCTGCCGCGGGCAACCCGGCTGCAGGAGCTGTCGCGCCTCAACAAGACGCGCTTCCACTTGCCCGACGGGGCCGAGCAGCAGGCGCGCGACGCCGAGATGGCGCTCCGCGGCGACCGCTCGATCGCCGCCACGGCCTGGCTCTATGCGCATGATGCGGGTGTGGTCGAAGCGCCCTGAGCCTCGGCTGCTTACTCCGCCGGCTCGGTCTCCTTGACCTCGATCTCGGCGACATCGGCCGGCGCCGCGCCGACCCAGGGATGTTCGGAGACGTCGAAGACGACACCATCGGGACCGCGGAACTTGGTCTCGTAAAAGGAATTAGCGGTGTGCGCGTCCTGCTTCATGATGCAGGGTGCGCCCAGCGCCTCGAGCTTTTCGGCGTAAGCGGGGAGATCATCGACCAGCACGCCGAAATGATGGATGCCGACATAGTCGAGGCCGCGGCCGAGCTGGTCGATGTTCTGGAACTTGAGCACGGCGAGGTTGAGCGTGCCGTCGCTCAGATAGAAACCCCAGGCGATCGCCTTGGGATTGTCCGGGTTGCCGACGCGGCCGACCTCCTTGAAGCCGAAGGCCTGCTTGTAGAACTCGGCCGTCTTGACCGGGTCGTTGGTGGCGAGCGCGATATGGCGCAGCTTCGGCATGGGCATCTCCTCCGCTTGCGAGGCTTGCCGCCCCGCTCTTGCGCCGATCATACCACAAACAGCAGCAGCGCCAGCGCGACCAGGCCGGCGGCCCAGCAGTAATAGGCGAAGGGGTCGAGCGCCTCGAAATCGTGGCGGCGGAAATAGCGCATCAGGAAGGCAGTGCTGAGCCAGGCGGTGACACCGGCGACGACGCCGGCCATCCAGACCGCCGGGCCGAAGACCGCGGCGACGCCGGGCTGAAAGAGATGCGGCACTTCGAGCACCGCGGCGCCGAAGATGATCGGCGTGGCGATGAGGAAGGAGAAATGCGCCGCCTCGCGGTGCTGGAAGCCGATGAGGAGCCCGCCCACCATGGTAGCGCCGGAGCGCGAGATGCCGGGGATGAGCGCGGTGCTCTGCCAGAGGCCGATGAGGAGCGCCTGCCGCCAGCTCATTTCTCCGAGGAGCTTGGTACCGCCCTGGCGGCGCAGGCGCTCGGCGGCGAAGAGCAGTCCGCCGTTGACCATGAGGAAGAACGCAGCGACGGCGGGCGAGCCGAAGAGGTTGCGGAAGAACTTCTCGAAGAGGAAGCCGAGGATCACCGCGGGAATGGTCGCGAGGATGATGAGCCAGAGCAGGCGCCATTGCGCCTTCCGCTCTGCCACCGGTCCCTGGCCGAAGAAGGCGAGCGCCAGTCCGACCCAGTCGCGCCAGAAATAGAGCAGCAGCGCCGTCGCCGTGCCGAGATGGAGCACGACCAGGAAAGGCAGGAAGGCGGGGCTGTGCTGGTCGATCGTCCAGCCGAAGAGCTTCGGCAGGATCACCGCATGGCCGAGGCTGCTCACGGGAAAGAGCTCGGTCACACCCTGCAGGACGGCGATCACCAGGGCTTGCAGCGTTGTCATTGATCCTCGCGTGGCGTGGTGGGTTCCGAACTATCGCGTGCCAGCACTAGCGTGTGCCAGTCCCCGAGGCGGATTCGCCGCAGCAGCCGGAGATGGCGCACCCGATGGGGTGCGAGCACGGCGCGCCCCTGCCGCGCGATCAGGCCCGAGAGCACGGCGATGCCGCCCGGCGCCAGAACACGCGCCAGGTCTCCGGCCATCGCCATCAGCGGCCGCGCCAGGATGTTGGCAAAGACGAGATTGAAGCGCGGCGTCGCACCAAGCCCGCGATAGCCTGGGGCGCGGCAAAGATCGATCAGCGCCGCGACGCCGTTCGCCGCTGCGTTGCGCGCCGCGACGCGCACCGACTCGGCGTCGATGTCGCGCGCCACTACCCTGCCGCGCCAGGTCTTGGCCGCGGCCATGGCGAGGATGCCGGTACCGGTGCCGACATCGAGAACCGCGCGGCGGCGCCCGCGCCGGGCCAGCGCGTCGAGAGCGATGAGGCAGCTGCGCGTCGTCGCATGCTCGCCGCTGCCGAAAGCGGTCGCAGCGTCGATGACCAGCGTGATCGCTCCTGCCGGGGGCGTTCCGCGCCAATGCGAGGCGTGGATGAAATAGCGCCCGGCGCGCAGCGGCGGAAAGCTCGCCTGGTTCTCGGCAAGCCAGTCGCGCGGCGCCAGCTTCTCGATGACGAGCTGCGGCGGCGCGCCGGCGCGCCCCGCCCAGGCAAGATCGAGGCTCGCCTCGATCGGGCCCCGCTCGGGCCGCACGACGGCGAAGCCTTCGACGCGCCACGCGTCACCCGGCTCGGCCTCGAAGCTGCTCACCGCGTCGCATTGCGCTTCGAGCGCCGCGGCGAGGAGGGTGGCGCTTTCGACATCGCTCGCGGTCATCGACACGCGCCAGACCGTCGCGCCGGCATGATGCTGCCCGCTCAGATGCGGCACTCCTTCATCCGCGGAGCCCGCTGAGCGCGCGGCGCTGTGCATCCATCGCCTGCGCGAACACCATCTCCTTCCAATCATCGGCATCGCCGTAGAAGGCGGCGCGGATCTGCACCTTGATGGCCCGGCCCTGAGGACTGTCGAGGCTGCCGTGATGGTGCAGCCAGTTGTCGGCGCGCACCGCATCGATCGATTCGTCGAGCGGGCGCACGCCGTATTCGAGCGCCATGCCGGTGACTTCGGCGCCGGGCAGCGCGCGCTCGAGGCCGGTCAGCAGGTCGCCCACCACATCCGACGACGTCGAGGTGCCGAGCGAGGTCGACGTGATGGCGTCGCCATACCACGCGCGCGCCCGGGCGAGCCCCGCGCTCGCCGGCGGATGAATGACGATCTTCTCGCCATGGCCGTAGGGGCCGAGGCCGGTGTGATAGTCGATGACAGCGAGCCGGCGGGCGCGCGAAAGCTGCTCGCGCGCGATGCGCTCGAGCGTGCGGCGCGCTTCGGTCGGGCCGGCGCCGCCATAGAAGAGGCCGTCGGGATGCGTGTACTGGCCGCCGGTGATCGCCCGCTGCAGCAAAGCCGCGCCATGCCGCCGGCCATACTCTTCTAGCGCCGCCCGCGTCCGCCGCTGCGCCTCCATGCTCCATTCGGTCGGAGCCAGCGCCTCGGCCAGCTCGACATAGCCGTCGTTGCTGGGCAGCGGCTGCGCATGGTCGAGGAAATTGCGGTTGAGGTCGACATTCTCCTCGGTCACACGCCGAAGCCAGGCAAAGCCATAGGGATTGACGGCGTGAATGGCGAGGAGCGCCGTATCGGGCGGCAGCTCGCCGGCGATGCCTGCGCGGAAGCTGCCGGTCTGCACGCCGGCGCCGCAGAAGCCCTCGACGCCGTGCGTTGCCGAGACGGTGACCAGCACGCGCGTTGCCTCCTTGGGCCCGAGCCAGGCGATGTCGGTGGCGATCGTCTCGCCGCCCGGACCTTTCACCCGCTCATGCGCGTAGCTCGCGAGCCGCGCGCCGGCGGCGCGCGCCGCCTCGGCGAATTTACCCCGCGCCTCGGCATAGTCGCGCGCGAAAGACGCGGCGGCGCTCACGTCGCCTTCTCCACGAAAGCGTCCATCACCATTTTGTCGCCGGCCTTGTCGAAACGGATCGAAAGCTTGTTGTCCTCGACCGCGCGCACGATGCCATAGCCGAATTTCTGGTGGAAGACTCGATCGCCGGCCGCGAAACCACCCATCCGTCGGAGCTCGCGTCCGGCGGGCGGCCCCGGCCTGCCCTCGATCAGCGGCGCGCGGCGACCGAGCGGACCCAATCGCGTCGCATCGGGCCGCGGCGCGAAGCGCTGGCCGGGCGACCAGTCCTCGCCGCCTAGGGCGGCGGCGCGGGGATAGAGCCCGGGATCGGCCACCACCTCCAGATGCTCGGTCGGCAGCTCCGCAATGAAGCGCGACGGCAGCGTCGGCTGCCATTGACCGTAGAGACGGCGATTCGCCGCGTAGCAGACATAAGCGCGACGCCGCGCGCGAGTCAGGCCGACATAGGCGAGCCGCCGTTCCTCCTCGAGCCCGGCCCGGCCGGTCTCCTCCATGGCGCGCTGATTGGGGAAGAGGCCTTCCTCCCAGCCCGGCAGGAAGACCGTGTCGAATTCGAGCCCTTTGGCGCCGTGGAGGGTCATCATGCTGACCATGTCGCCGGATGCTGCGGCAGTGTTCTCCATCACCAGGCTCACATGCTCGAGGAAGCCTGCGAGATTGTCGAACTCGGCCATCGCGGCGACCAGTTCCTTCAGATTGTCGAGCCGGCCAGGGGCCTCCGGCGATTTGTCCGCCTGCCACATCGCGGTGTAGCCGGATTCGTCGAGCACTTGCTTGGCAAGATCGGTGTGCAGCATGGTGCCGGCGAGCCCGCGCCAGCGGGCGAGCGCGGTCAGGAAATCGCGCAGCGCCCGGCGTGCCGCCGGTTTCAGCTCGTCGGTCTCGATGAGCCGCTCCGCCGCCGCGGTGAGCGGCAGGCGCTCCGCCCGGCCAAGCGCGTGCAGCGCCTGAAGCGTGACGTCGCCGATGCCGCGCCGCGGCACATTGATGATCCGCTCGAAGGCGAGATCGTCGGCCGGCTGATGGACGAGGCGGAGATAAGCCAGGGCGTCGCGGATCTCCTGCCGCTCGTAGAAGCGCGGACCGCCGATGACGCGATAAGGTAGGCCCAGGGTAATGAAGCGCTCTTCGAATTCGCGGGTCTGGAAGGAGGCACGCACCAGAATGGCGATCTCGGCCAGCCTCTCGCCGCGCCGCTGGCGTGCCTCGATCTCGTCGCCGACCCAGCGCGCCTCCTCCTCGGCGTCCCAGACGCCGCGCAGCACGATGCGCTCGCCCTCGTTGAGCTGAGTCCAGAGGGTCTTGCCGAGTCGCCCCTCGTTCTTGGCGATGAGCGCCGAGGCGGCGGCGAGGATGTGCGGCGTCGAGCGGTAGTTCTGCTCGAGCCGGATGATCTGCGCTCCGGGGAAGTCGCGCTCGAAGCGCAGGATGTTGCCGATCTCGGCGCCGCGCCAGGAATAGATCGACTGGTCGTCGTCGCCGACGCAGCAGAGATTGCGGTGCGCCTGCGCCAGCAGCCGCAGCCAGAGATACTGCGCGACATTGGTATCCTGGTATTCGTCGACCAGCATGTAGCGGAAGCGGTGCTGGTAATCGGCGAGGATGTCGGGCCGCGCCGCGAAGAGCGTCAGGTTGTGCAGCAGCAGGTCGCCGAAATCGGCGGCGTTGAGCGTGATGAGCCGCTCCTGATAAAGCCGGTAGAGCGTCAGGATGCGGCCGTCTGCGAGCTCCGCGCGATCGCCCTGCGGCACTTTGTCCGGGGTAAGCCCGCGATCCTTCCAGCGCTCGATGGCGCCCAGCAGCGTGCGCGCCGGCCAGCGCTTCTCGTCGATTCGCTCGGCCTGAGCGAGCTGCTTCACCAGGCGAATCTGGTCGTCGGTGTCGAGGATGGTGAAGTTGGGCTTGAGCCCGACCACTTCCGCGTGCCGACGCAGGAGCCGCGCCGCCACCGAATGGAAGGTGCCGAGCCAGAGCCCCTCGGCGCTCTGTCCGATCATCCGCTCGAGCCGCTCGCGCATCTCGAGCGCCGCCTTGTTGGTGAAGGTGACCGCCAGGATCTGGCTCGGCCAGGCGCGGCTGGTGAAGAGGATGTGGGCAAGCCGCGTCGTCAGCACCCGCGTCTTGCCGGTCCCGGCGCCCGCCAGCACGAGCACCGGCCCGTCCACCGCCTCGACCGCCCGGCGCTGCGCCTCGTTGAGCCCCTCGAGATAGGGCGTCGGCGGGGCGGCGGCGGGAAGAAGGGGTTCGACCATTGCCCGCTATATAGCATGCCGGGGTCGCTTCGGGAGGGCCGCGGCAGCGCTGCAACAGTGCCGCGATAACACCGCGCAGCCGTGCAAAACCCTGGAGAGTTCCACCGGGATTGGCCCTATGATGCCGCCCGCAGTCATGCACGCCGCCATCCTCATCCTGGTTTTCGTCCTCACCTATCTCGGGATGGCCGCCGGGCGGCTACCCTGGCTGCAAGTCGATCGCACCGGCATCGCGCTGCTGGGGGTGATCGCGCTGCTCGCCACCGAGACGGTGACCCTCGACCAGCTTGGCGGCAGTATCGACACGCCGACCCTGGTTCTGCTCTTCGCGCTGATGATCATTTCGGCGCAGTTCCTTTCCTCGGGGCTTTTCGACCTCTGCGCCGACTGGATCGGGCGCCGCCCCGGCGGCCCCGCCTACCTGCTGGCGGTGACCGTCGCGGTCTGCGGCGGGCTGGGTGCGCTGCTGGCCAACGACATCGTAGTCTACCCGCTGGTGCCGCTGCTGATCGCGGTGGCGCGCGCGCGCAGCCTCGATCCACGTCCCTTCGTCATCGCGCTGGCCTGCGCCACCAATGCGGGCTCCGCCGCGACGCTCATCGGCAACCCGCAGAACATCCTCATCGGCCAGGTCGGCAACCTTTCCTTCCACACCTTCCTGCTCGCCTGCCTGGTACCGGCGATCGTCGGCCTCGTCTGCGTCTTCGGCGTCCTCTGGCTGCTCTGGCACGACCGCATCGAGAGCACGGTGCTGGCAGTGACCCGCGATCTGCCCGAGGCGCCGGCGCATCCGCATGACCGCAACCAGACGATCAAGGGCCTGGTCGCGATGGCGGCGCTGCTCATCCTGTTCACCACCTCTCTGCCGCGCGAGATCGGCGGCCTAGTGATCGCCGCGCTGTTGCTCGCCAACCGCAAATTCACCAGCCGCACCATGATCGCCGCCGTCGACTGGCCGCTGCTGCTGCTCTTCGTCTGCCTGTTCGCCATCACCGGCGCGCTTGCCAATACCGGGCTCCCCTGGACGGTGATCTCAGGATTGCAGAGCATCGGGCTGCTGCCGGACAATCTCACCGTGCTGACGCCGCTCACCCTGCTGATGAGCAACACCATCGGCAACGTGCCCTCGGTGATCCTGCTGCTGCAGATCTGGCCGAGCCCGCCGCAGGGCGCGCTCTACGCGCTGGCGCTGCTGTCGAGCCTCTCCGGCAACCTGCTGCTGGTCGGCTCCTTCACCAATCTCATCGTCATCGAGCGCGGCGCCGCCTTCGGCGTGCGCATCAGCTTCGCCGAATATGCGCGCGCCGGCGTACCGATCACGCTCCTCTCGATGGGTTTCGCGGTGTTCTGGCTCGCCTGGATCGGCTGGCTGCCGCTCTGGCCGGGCGGGAGCGCCGGATGAGCCCGATCGCGGTCCGCGCCGCGACCGCAGCCGATGTCGGCACGCTGCTGGGTTTCATCCGCGACCTCGCGCGCTTCGAGCGCATGCCGGACGCGGTCTCCGCCAGCGAGGCGGATCTGCTGCGCGACGGTTTCGGCGCGGTCCCGCGCTTCGAGGCGCGGCTCGCGCTCCGCGACGGGGCGCCCTGCGGCTTCACCCTGTTCTTCACCAGCTATTCGACCTGGGAAGGGCGGCCGGGCCTTTATCTCGAGGACATCTATGTGGCCGAGCCCGCGCGGCGGCAGGGCGTCGGGCGCCGCCTCCTTGCCGATCTCGCGCAGCTCGCGATCGAGCGGGACTATCGCCGGCTCGATCTCTCAGTCCTCGACTGGAACCCGGCGCGCGGGTTTTACGAGCGGATCGGCATCCGCCACCATGCCGGCTGGCTGCCTTACCGCGTCAGCGGCAGGGCGCTTCAGGAACTGGCGCAAGTTGAGGGAGGAGCCGCGCCGGGGAATTAGTCTGTGTTCAAGGGGGGAGCACATGAAGGCATGCAAGTTTTGCGGTCAGCCGATCTCCGACTTGGCACGAAAATGCCAGTTCTGCCATTCCTTCCAGGATGAGGCAGACGCACCCAAGAAATCATTCGACGTCGCCAATCTGGTCGTCAGCTTCGTCGGCAGCATGGTGACGATCGGCACGGTCGTGGCCGGGGTTCTGGGATATCTGGGCTTCAAGACGATCAGCGACCTGACTACGCGAGCACAACAGATTCAGGAACAGACGCTCGGACAGGCCAAAGAATACACCGCGCTCAAGGGCGAGCTCGAAAGTCTCCTCATCCGCGAGCAATACGATCGGTTTCAGACGCTTTTCGACAATCTCAACTTCGATGAGCTGCACCTGGCGGCCGGCATCGTCAAGGAGCTCGAGGACATCCGGACCGATGCCCAGACCTATGACAAGCTGCTCCCGGGCAGCAGCCTGCCCAAGCGGGTTGCCGGCGAGTTGCGTGAGATGAACGCGGTGCTCAGTGCGATCGACGCCTATCGCGACGGCCGCTTCGAGGAGATGACGAAGCTGGTGGACACCCTTCCCGACGAGAGCATCCAGAAGCATCGGGTGCTCGACATCGCCTACGGCAAGCTCGCCGACAAGGCCAAGGGCGAAAAGAGCGAGGCGCGGCGCAAGGATTTCATCGACAAGGAAATCGTCCAGGCCCGGCGCTACATGGAACTGGCGGCGCAATACAACAAGAAAGATGTTATCGCCCAGTTCAATTATGCGGCAGCGCTGCTCGACCGTCGCCAGCCGCAAGATCTGGCAGCGGCGCGGGACACGCTGGAGCAGCTCCGGAAGATCACCCCTTCCGACCCTCAGCTCTTTTATAATCTCGCTGTCTACTACGTGCTCAAAGGGGATCTCGCCGCCGCGCTGGCCGAACTCGAGACGGACAAGGCGTTGCACGGGCTCGATGCCGCCGAGGACAGAGATTTTTTTGCGACCGATCCCGACTTCGAACCGCTCAGGGCACGGGCGAAGCTCGACCCAAAGATCAATATGCGACTGACGCGCCTCCTGCGCACCGAGTAGGGCATGTCCTGCCGCGCAAGAGCGTCGACGAAATAGCCTGAGGCGAGGATTCGACTGCAGTTCCGCCCTGCGTCCTTCGACAAGCTCAGGATGAGGAACATTCTTTACGGGATAAGGAAATTTGCCTCATCCTGAGCGGGCTTTGTCGCTTATCCGGCGGGGCTCGGCGCTAGCGCCTCTTCGCTCACGACGCGGTTGCGGCCGCCGCGTTTCGCCTGGTAGAGCGCGGAATCGGCGCGGCGCACGGTGTCGATGAGCTGCTCGCCCGGCCGGTAGCAGGCGACGCCGATCGAGAGGGTGATGGTGCCGAAATCGTCGCCGGTGTTCTTGCGCACGATGCGGCGGCGCATGATGGTGCGGCGGATCTGCTCGGCAAGACCCTCCGCGTCCTTGAGCCGCGTCTGCGGCAGGATTATGGCGAACTCCTCGCCGCCATAGCGCGCCGGCGTGTCGCGGCCCTTGACGCTGTCGGTGAGGGTGCGGGCGACGAGGCGCAGCACCTGGTCGCCGAGCTGGTGGCCGTAGGTATCGTTGAACTGCTTGAAATGATCGATGTCGGCGATGAGCAGGCTCAGCGTCTCGCCGCTTTCCATCGCGTCGCGCGCCGCTTCGCGCAGCCGCGTGTCGAAGAACTTGCGATTGGGAATGCCAGTGAGCGCATCGGTCAACGCCTCGCGGCGGACCACTTCGAGATTCTGCCGGAGCTCGGCGATCTCGCCCGAGGACTGGGTAAGCTTGTCCTCGAGGCTGCGGTTGCGCTCGGCCATGCGCTGGGTCTCGAGGATGAGGCCGGAGACGACGGCGCGCATCTCGTCGTCGCCGGGCACCCCGCCCATCTCGCTCGAATATTGATCGAGGGCCTGGCCGAAGGCGCTGGCGTCGCCCGAGGCCGATTTGATGTCGCGCATGACCTGATCGACGGTGTATTGCAGCCTGCCGCCGGTCTCCTGCAGCAGGTTGAAATGCCGGCCGGTATCGCAAAATCGATGATAAAGCTCGGCGTTGAGCGCCTGGGTGAACTCCTGATTGTTCGAGATCAGGATGTCGATGGTGCGCTTCAGCTCGGGCAGCAGGCCGGTCGCGTAGGCATACCAGACGGCGTAGTTCTCCGGCGTCGGCGGGACCTCACGGGCGAGCATCCCCGCAAGCGCCTGCTCGGAAAAGCCCTTTGCTTGCCTGAAGTCATCGGCCTGCGCCATCCCTTGGCCTCGCCCTGGGCGGGAAGGCGGCGCCTGCCGCCATGTCCTGGCGGCATAGTGCCCAAGCTTCCTTGCGAAATCGTTGCCATGGCGGTACCCGGCTTTGGTAAAGATTGGCCAAGCCGCCGGAGACCTCCGATGCCGCCGCCGCTTTCCCCCTTCCGCACCACGGTCGAGCCGGGCTGGATCGACTACAACGGGCATATGAACGTCGCCTTCTACGTTCTCGCCTTCGACAAGGCGACGGACCGGCTGCTCGACCATCTGGGCCTGGGCGAGGCCTATCGGCGCGCCACCAACCGCTCGATCTACGTGCTCGAGGCGCATGTCACCTATGACCGCGAAGTGCGGCTGGGCGCGCCGCTCGCCATCGACACGCAGCTCATCGACGCCGACGAGAAGCGCCTCCACTTCTTCCATCGCATGACGCATGGCGAGGAAGGCTATCTCGCCGCGACCAACGAATTGCTGGCGCTCCATGTCGATCTTGCCGGACCGAGATCGGCGCCGCTGCCGCCGGAGGCGCGCACTGAGGTCGAGCGCCTGCTCGCCGCGCATCGCGATCTCCCGGTACCGCCCCAGCTCGGCCGCCGCATCGGCATCGCCCGGCAGCGCTGATGCTGCGCCTCCTCGCGCTGCTCGGGCGGCACGGCACCTCGTTCCTGGCGGGCGGGCTCTTCATCGGCCTGCTGCTGCCGCCGCTGGCCGCGCTGGTCCGCCCGGCGCTCGAGCCGATGATCTTCTTCCTCACCACCGCGAGCCTGCTCAGCATCGACTGGCCGGCGCTCGCCGCGCATGCGCGGCGCCCGGCGCTGCTCGCATTGGTGCTCGTCTGGCTGCTCGGCGCGGTGCCCGTGGTGACGGCGCTCGCCTGCCGCCTCATCGGACTTCCCGCCGGACTGACGCAGGGGCTGGTGTTGTGGGCGGCGGCGCCGCCGCTGATCTCGGTGGCGGCGATCGCGCTGCTCCTCGGATTGGACGGCGCGCTGGCGCTCCTGCTGATGGTCGCCGCGACCTTCATCATGCCCTTCACCCTGCCGCCGCTGGTGCTGGGGCTCATCGGCCTCAAGCTCGGCATCGGCATCCTGCCGCTGATGCGCAACCTCGTGCTGTTCATCGGCGGCGCGGTTGCTGTGACGGCGATCCTGCGCCGCGTCATCGGCGTCGCGCGGCTGAAGCGGCATGCGCTCGAGCTCTCCGGCCTCAACGTGCTCATCCTGCTGCTCTTCGCCATCGGCATCATGGACGGCGTGCAGCGGCTCATCCTCGAGAAGCCGCAGCAGGTGCTGCTTTACGCCGCCGCCGCGCTGACCGCGAGCCTTCTGCTCCAGGCCCTCAGCTTCGCCGCCTTCTCGTTCCTGCCGCGGATTCCGGCGCTCACCATCGGCCTCGTCGGCGGCAACAACAATCTCGCCGTGGTCTGGGCCAGCCTCGGCGCGGCAGCGACGCCGCAGCTCACGCTCTTCTTCGCCACGGTGCAGCTGCCGATCTATGTGCTGCCGGCGGCGCTGAAGCCGATCTATCGCCGGCTCGGCGCCGGCCGCCCGCACGGCGCAGGCGAACGGCAAAGTCCTTCTCCGCCCTTGAGGGCGGAGAAGGATTTAGGATGAGGTGGGTCTCCCGCTACCGCCTGCGACAACGCTGCGCGTTGCGCCTAGGTGGCGATCGCCTCGAGGCGCCGGCGCGTCACGTTCGGGCCGAAGAAGCCGATGACGACGAAGACGACCACCATTGCACCGGCAATGAAACTGAACACGCCGACTGTTCCGTATTGCCGCAGGAAGAAGGCGATGAGAAAGCCCGAGAAGATGGTGCTGAACCGGCTCCAGGAATAGACGAAGCCCACCGCCTGGGCGCGGATGCGGGTGGGATAGAGCTCGGCCTGATAGGCGTGGAAGGAAAAGGACAGCCAGTTATTGCACAAGGTGATCAGCAAGCCGCAGACGATCACCCCCGCCGCCGTCGTTTGCTGCGAGAACAGCAGACCGCAGACCGCGATGCCGATCGCGGCCCAGGCGATCTGCCATTTACGCTCGAACTTGTCGGCAAACAGCACGCCGACGAGCGGCCCGACCGGCGCGGCGAGCGCGATGATGAAGGTGTAGGCGAGAGATTTCGTCGTGCCGATCCCCTGGGCGATCAGCAGGGTCGGAACCCAACTGGAGAAGCCGTAATACCCGATCGTCTGGAAGAGGTTGTAGATCACCAGCATGATCGTGCGGCCGCGATATTGTTCGTTCCACATTTCGCTCCAGGCACCGCGCTTCACTTCGGTTTCGCCGGCGACGAGTTCGGGCGGCGGGAGCGGCTGGCCGGTTTCGGCTTGGACACGCCGCTCCATCTCGGCGGTGATTCGCTCTGCCTCGGCCATGTGCCCGTGCTGCGCGAGCCAGCGGGGCGATTCCGGAAGACCGAGACGGATCCACCAGATCACCGCGGCGCCGACCGATCCGATGAGCACCACCCAGCGCCAGCCATCGAGGCCGAGCACGTTGATCGGCACGAGCAGCCAGGAAATGAAGGCGACGATCGGCACGACCGTGAACATGACGAACTGGTTGTAGGCGAAGGCCGGACCGCGTTGCCCCTTCGGCACCAGCTCGGAGACATAGGTATCGATGTTCACCAGTTCGACACCGAGGCCGACGCTGGCAATGAAGCGCCAGAGATCGACGCCCTGGGCCGTCGTCTGGAACGCCATGATGAAGGCGCCGACGGAATACCACAGCAGCGCGAAGGTGAAGATGGAGCGGCGCCCGAAGCGGTCGGAGAGCCAGGAAAAGGCGATGGTGCCGACGAAGAGCCCGGCGAACAAAGCGGCGACGAAGCTCGCGAAGCCCAGGAAATCGAACAGCCCTTGCGTGGTCGGCTTGAAGATCTGGCCCCTGAAGAGACCGATGGCGATGTAGGCGGTGAAGAAGAGGTCGTAAAACTCGAACCAGCCGCCGAGCGACAGCAGCGTGATAAGCCGGCGCGTGTAGCGCGATCGCGGCAGCCGGTCGATACGCGCGGCGATGGTCACCGCGGAAGAATTTGCCATGAGTTCCCTCCCCCGGTTTGACGCTCTCGGGTCAATTCGGGCGGGCAAATGCTCCCACAGGCGCGTGCGGAGGTAAAGCGTGGCAACTGGATGACAGGGCTGCGCTGGCGTAGGATCAACGCCTGAGCATTCCCATCTCACGGGCGTATAGCTTCAGGAGAGCGAGATGAGCGATTTGCCACGTCGCGTCGATATCCACGAGGAGGGGCCGCGCGAAGGCTTCCAGATCGAGCCCGGGCCGATCAGCACCGGGCGCAAGATCGAGCTCATCGACGCCCTGTCGGAGACCGGACTCGCGCGCATCCAGATCGCCTCCTTCGTCAATCCGAAGCGCGTGCCGGGTTGGGCCGACGCTGATTCGGTGGTGGACGGCATCCACCCGCGCCCGGGCGTGCGCTACACCGCGCTCTGGCTCAACGAGAAGGGGGTGGAGCGCGCGGTTGCGCACAAGGACCGGCTGTCGCTGCGCGGCACCATCTCGATGTGCGCATCGGAGCCCTTCAGCAAGCGCAACCAGAATCGCGATCTCGCCGAGAATGCGCGGGTGCAGCATGCGCAGATCGAGATCTTCAAGGCGAACGGCATCCCGGTCGAGAGCGTCTCGATGATGGCCGCCTTCGGCTGCAATTTCGCCGGCGACATTCCGGTCGAGACGGTGACCGCCACGGCAGCGCAGGGCCTCGAGATCGCCGCCGCGCATGATCTCGCCATCAAGAGCCTGTCGCTCGCCGACACCATGGCCTGGGCGACGCCCGAGAGCATCAAGCGGGTGGTCGGCGCGGTGCGCGAGCGCTGGCCCGCTCTGCGCATCAACCTCCATCTCCACGACACGCGCGGCCTCGGCCTCGCCAACGCCTATGCCGGGCTCGAGATGGGGGTCGCGAGCTTCGATGCCTCAGTCGCCGGGCTGGGCGGCTGCCCCTTCGCCGGCCACAAGGGCGCTGCCGGCAATGTCTGCACCGAGGACCTCGCCTTCATGTGCGAGGAGATGGGCATCGCCACCGGCATCGATATCGAGAAGCTCATCGCCGCGGCGCAGCTCGCCGAGGAGATCGTCGGCCACCCGCTCCCGGGCTCGGTGATGCGCGGCGGCACGCTGGGGAAATACCGCAAGCACTGAGCGGCAGCGCGGCAAGACGTCCCCGCCCTTGCAGCAGCTTCAGCCCGCGACGATCACGCCCGCCTTCTCGAGCTCGGCGATCTCGGCGGCGCTCAAGCCGGCTTCGGCGAGGATCTCGCGGCTGTGCTGGCCAATCGCCGCCGGGGCGTCGCGGTAGAGGCCGGGCCGCTCGCCGCCGATCTCGATGGGGAGCCGCGGCAGGCGGGTGTGGATACCGCCCGGCAGATCGACCTCGACCAGCCCGCCGCTCGCCTTCAGATGCGGATCCTCGAAGAGATCGGCCGTCCGCGCCACCGGCGCGTAGGGGATGCTCGCCTGCTCGCAGCGGGCGACGATCTCCGCCTTGGTGAAGCGCGCCATCAGCTCGGCGATGATCGGCAGCATCCAGGGCCGTGCCTCGACCCGCTGCTCGTTGCTCTTGAGCCGGGGATCCCCGAGCAGGTCCGGACGCTGGAAGACCTCGCAGAAGCGCGTCCAGTGCCGGTCGCTGGTGACGCCGACGAAGACCTGGTCGTCATCGGCGGTCTTGAAGGTCTGGTAGATGCCCCAGCCGCCGCGCCGCACCGGCATGGGCGGCACTTCCTCGCCGGTGATCGCCTCGCCGGCCATGTGCTGGCCCATCATGAAGGCCGTCGATTCGAAGAGCGCGCTCTTCAGGAACTCGCCCTTGCCGGTCTCGTCGCGCCGGCGCAACGCCGCCAGGATGGCGATGACGGCAAAGGCGCCGCCCATGATGTCGACCACCGAGGTGCCGGCGCGCAGCGGCTGGCCCTTGGGCCCGGTCATGTAGGCGAGGCCGCCCATGAACTGCACCACCTCGTCGAGCGCCGGGCGGTGCTCATAGGGGCCGGAGAGAAAACCTTTGAGCGCGCAATAGACGAGCCGCGGATTGAGCCGCGACAGCGCCTCCCAGCCGCAGCCGAGCCGATCCATCGTGCCGGGCGCGTAGTTCTCGATCAGCACATCGGCATCCGTGGCGAGCCGGCGCACCAGGTCGAGCCCCCTCGGCTGCTTCAGGTCGAGCGCGAGGCTGCGCTTGTTGCGGTTGAAATAGCCGAAGAAGCCCGCGGCGAAGCCGGAGAGCCGGCGGGTCGCGTCGCCGCCCGGCGCCGGCTCGATCTTGACCACATCGGCGCCGAGATCGGCGAGCACAAGCCCGGCGCTCGGCCCCATGATGTTCTGGGTGAATTCGAGGACGCGCAGCCCCCGAAGCGGCAGTGCGGCGGGCGGGGTTTCGGTCGGCATGAAACCGAATTTAGCGGCCGCGCCCGGGCTTTCCAGCCCCGTTAACCCGGCGTTTCCAATCCTCGGCGACAATCCGGCCGCGAAACGATGGAGGCGATGGTGGCGGGCGCGGCGAAAGAGGCGAGATCGACGACGCGGCTCAGGCAGATCGAGCGCGAGCTCGACCAGGAGCAGGCGCTGCAGATCGGCGCCGCCGGCCTCGGATTCCTCGGCGTAGTGCTGTGCCTCTCGGTCAATCCGATCTTCGCGCTGCTGCCGGCGATCGCCTTTGCCGCGCTCGGCCAATACGCCATCCAGGGCTGGTGCCCGCTGATGGCGCTGCTGGCACGCCTCGGGCTGCGCAGCAGCAAGGAGATCGACAGCGAGCGCTATGCGCTCGCCGCCGAGATCGCCGAGCCGGCCAAGCTCGCCCTCGACCGCGCCGCGGGAGCCGACTGACCCGCGACTACCTCAGCGATGTACATCGCTGAGAAAAAATTCCCACTGCGTCATTGACGCAGCCCCACAGAAGCATGCGCCAGCATTCTACCAATGCACCCCACAGGGCTGCAGGCCCGACCCTTCTCCTGCCGCCCTACACCGAGAAATACTTCGCCTGGGGATGCGTCAGAACGATGGCCGAGGTCGATTGCTCGGGATCGAGCTGGTCCTCGTCGGTGAGCGAGACGCCGATCTCCTCGGCGTTCAGGAGCGCCAGGATCTGGCGCTGGTCGGCGAGGTTGGGACAGGCGGGATAGCCGAAGGAATAGCGGCTGCCGCGATAGCCCTGCTGCAGCATCGCCTCGATGTCGCGCGCCTCTTCGGAGGCGAAGCCCAGCTCGGCGCGGATGCGCTTGTGGGTGTACTCGGCCATCGCCTCGGCCATCTCGACCGAAAGCCCGTGCAGATAGAGGTAGTCCTGATAGCGGTTCTCGCCGAACCATTCGCGCGCCACCTCCGTGGCCCGCGGTCCCATGGTGACCACCTGCAGCCCGATGACGTCGCGCTCGTTGTCGGAGACGTCGCGGAAGAAATCGGCGATGCAGAGCCCGCCCTCCTTGGCCTGGCGCGGGAAGGTGAAGCGCGCGACCTCGCTCAGGCCGTCCTCGGCGAAGAGGATGACGTCGTTGCCTTCGGCCGCGCATTTCCAGAAGCCATAGGCCGCCTGCGGCACCATGATGTCCTGCTGGATCGAGACATCGAGGATGCGCTGCAAGGTCGGCCGCAGCTCCTTATGCGCCCAGATCTTGAATTCCTCGAGCGTGCGCCCGTCCTTGCGGAAGCCCCAATGGAATTGATAGAGCATGCGCTCGTTGAGATAGGGCACCAGCGCCTTCACCGGCACGCGCGCCACGGTGCGCGGTCCCCAGAAGGGCGGCACCGGCACATGGATGCCGCGTGTCAGCGCCTCTCGCTTGAGGCGGATCTCCTCGGCGTCGATCGGCCGGAGCGGCCGCTCATCGGCGGCGCGGCCGAGCTTGCGCTTCTCGTTGACGACGCGGCCGCGGTTCTTCGCCTGCACCTCGGCGAGGTGTGAGTCGAAGCGCTTGTTCACCACCTTGTCCATGAGGGCGAGCCCGTCGAAGGCGTCGCGCGCATAGGCGACGCGGCCCGAGGCATAGGCCTTGACGCAATCCTCCTCGACATAGCGCCGCGTCAGCGCGGCGCCGCCCAGCATCACCGGCATGGCGAGGCCCTGACGCGTCATCTCCTCGAGATTCTCGCGCATCACCACGGTCGACTTCACCAGCAGGCCCGACATGCCGACGGCGTCCGCCTTGTGCTGCGATGCCGCGTCGAGAATGGCGGCGAGCGGCTGCTTGATGCCGAGATTGACCACGCGGTAGCCGTTGTTGGTGAGGATGATGTCGACCAGGTTCTTGCCGATGTCGTGCACGTCGCCCTTGACGGTGGCGAGCACGATGGTGCCCTTCTGCTGGCCCTCGACGCGGTCCATATGCGGCTCGAGCCAGGCCACCGCCGTCTTCATCGTCTCGGCCGATTGCAGCACGAAGGGCAGCTGCATCTTGCCGGCGCCGAACAGCTCGCCCACCACCTTCATGCCGTCGAGCAGGAAGATGTTGATGATGTCGAGCGGCGGATGCTTCTCCATGGCGAGCGCCAGATCGTCCTCGAGCCCCTGCTTGTCGCCATCGACGATGCGCTGCTTCAGCCGCTCCTCGACCGCGGCCGGCCGCTCCTTCTTCGCCGACTTCACCGCCTCGCGGTTCTCGAAGAGCGCGATGAAGGCCTGCAGCGGGTCATAGCCCTCGCGCCGACGGTCGAAGATCAGGTCCTCGGCCACCGTCACCTCGTTCTCCGGGATCTTGTGCAGCGGCAGGATCTTCGAGACATGCACGATGGCGCCGGTGAGGCCGCGCTTCAGCGCGTGGTCGAGGAAGACCGAGTTCAGCACATGCCGCGCCGCGGGCTTCAAGCCGAAGGAGATGTTGGAGAGGCCGAGGATGATCTGGCACTCCGGCAGCTCGCGCGAGATCCGCTCGATTGCGTCGAGGGTCCAGAGGCCGAGCTTGCGGTCATCCGCGTTGCCGGTGCAGATGGTGAAGGTCAGGGGATCGAAGAGCAGGTCGGAGGGCGGCAGCCCGAAACGGCCGCAGGCGAAATCGTGCAGCCGGCGCGCGACCGCCACCTTGCGCTCGACCTCCTTGGCCATGCCCTCCTCGTCGATGGTGAGCGCGATCACCGCCGCGCCGAAGCGGCGGGCAAGCGCCATGCGCTTTTCCGCCGGCCCTTCGCCATCCTCGAAATTGATCGAGTTGATCACCGGCTTGCCGCCATAGAGCCGGAGCGCCGCCTCGAGCACGGGGAGCTCGGTCGAATCGATGACCAACGGCGCGGTGACCGCGCCGCGCATGCGCGTCAGCGCCTCGCTCATATCGGCGACTTCGTTGCGGCCGACGAAGGCGGTGCAGAGGTCGAGCGCGTGCGAGCCCTCCTTCACCTGATCGCGCGCCATCTCGACGCAGCCGTCCCAGTCGCCCTTCTCCTGCAGCAGGCGGAATTGCTTGGAGCCGTTGGCGTTGCACCGCTCGCCGATCGAGAGATAGGCGTTCTCCTGCCGGAGCGACACCTGGCCGTAGAGCGAGGCGATCGACGGGGTCCAGAGGGGCTTGCGCGATTTCGGGCGCGGGCGGATGCCGTCGCTCGCGAGGCGTCGCAGCATGGCGTCGAGCGCCTCGATGTGCGGCACATCGGTGCCGCAGCAGCCGCCGACCAGGTTGACGCCGTCTTCGGCGACGAAGCGCTCCTGCCATTGCGCGAGCTCGCCGGCGGTGAGCGGGTAATGCGTATGCCCGTGGACGAGTTCGGGGAGGCCTGCATTGGGCTGTACCGAGACGAGGCCGGGCCAGCACTCGCCGAGGAACTTCACGTGCTCGGCCATCTCGAGCGGGCCGGTGGCGCAGTTGAGGCCGAGCATCTTGACCCCCAGCGCCTGGATCACGGTCGCCGCGGCGGCGATGTCGGCGCCGACCAGCAAGGTGCCGGTGGTCTCCACCGTCACCTGGACGAAAATCGGCAGCTCCTTTCGCGCTTCGGCGCAGGCGCGCTTGGCGCCGTTCACCGCCGCCTTGATCTGCAGCACGTCCTGGCAGGTCTCGATCAGGATGGCATCGACGCCGCCGGCGACGAGGCCGCGGCACTGCACCGTCAGCGCGTCTTCGAGCGTCTGGTAATCGACATGGCCGAGCGAGGGAAGCCGCGTTCCGGGTCCGACCGAACCGATGACGAAGCGCGAGCGTCCGTCGCCGGTGAGGCTTTCGATCGCCTCGCGCGCGATCTCGGCCGAGCGCTGGTTGATCTCCAACGCCTTGTCGGCGATGCCGAACTCGCCGAGGGTCACCGGCGAGCCGCCGAAGCTGTTGGTCTGCACCGCATCGGCGCCGGCGCGCAGATAGCCCAGATGGATGTCGCGCACGAGATCGGGCCGGCTCAGGCAGAGCACGTCGGTGCAGTTCTCGTGGCCGAGATAGTCGCGCTCGACATCGAGGTGGCGCGCCTGCATCTGCGTGCCCATGGCGCCATCGCACAGCAGAACCCGGTCGGCGAGATAGTCGAGAATGTGAGGCATGAGGACTCTCTAACGGAGATCGGCCCCTCTCCCCTGCGGGAGAGGGCGGGACCCGCCGCGCAGCGACGGGAGGGTGAGGAGGCGACGTGGCACGATCACGCCCGCCCTGCAGATGCCGAACCAGCCGCAGCTCCCCCACCCCGACCCTCTCCCCGTTGGGGAGGGGGGGTGAGCGGGCCGCGCACGCCAATCATGTGGCAGATGGCGACGATGAGGTCGGCGCGGTTCAGCGTATAGAAGTGGAACTCGTCGATGCCGGCCGCCTGCAGCAACCGGCATTGCTCGGCCGCGATCGAGGCGGCGACGAGGCGGCGCGTGTCGGGATCGTGGTCGAGCCCGTCGAACATCGGCGCCATCCAGTGCGGCAGCGAAGCGCCGCAGGATTGGGCGAACTTGCACACCTGGCCGAAATTGGTCACCGGCAGGATGCCGGGCACGACCGGCACGGCAATGCCGGCCGAGGAGCATCGGTCGAGCAGGCGGAGATAGAGCTCGGTATCGAAGAAGAATTGCGTGATCGCCCGCGTCGCGCCGGCATCGATCTTGCGCTTCAGATTGTCGAGATCGGCGGCGAGGTTCGGCGAATCCGGATGCGATTCGGGATATGCGGCGACGCTGAGCTCGAAATCGGCGACGCGCTTCAAGCCGGCGACGAGCGAGGCGGCGCAATCATAGCCTTGAGGATGCGCGCGGTAGGCCCCCTCCCCCGGCGGCATGTCGCCGCGCAGCGCCACTAGGTGCCGGATGCCGCTATCCCAATAGCGCCGGGCGATCTCGTCGACCTCGCCTGCGGCAGCGCCGACGCAGGTCAGATGCGCCGCGGGCTCGAGCGCGGTCTCCTGGCGGATGCGCAGCACCGTCGCGTGGGTGCGCTCGCGCGTCGAGCCGCCCGCGCCATAGGTCACCGAGACGAAGCGCGGGCCGAGCGGCTCCAGCCGCTTCACCGTCTCCCACAGCTTCGCCTCCATCTCCGCCGTCTTCGGCGGGAAGAACTCGAAGGAGACGAGCGGCCGCTTGCCGGTGCGCACCGGCTCGGCCGCAAGCAGTGCGCCCGGCGTCCCTCTCACGGCGTCACCGCGGCTTCGCGGCGGAGTGTCGCGTGCCCCTCGCTCTCGGCGCGACGCTCCGCCGGCCAGAGCGACACGGTGAGCGGGTCGCCCGGCAGATGGCGCACCGGCAGCGGCTCGAGCCCGGCGGCCCGGCACCATTGCGTGATCTCGGCATCGGCGAAGCCCAGGCGAAGATGGGCATGCTCGTTGCGCAGGAATTCGAGCTCATGCGGCGCGAAATCGACAATGACCAGCGTGCCGCCCGGCCGCAGCACGCGGGCCGCCTCGGCCACCACCTGGCCCGGGCGTTCGGCATAGTGCAGCACCTGATGGATCACCACCGCGTCGAAGGCGCGCCCGGCGAGCGGCAGCTGATACATGTCGGCCTGGCGCAGGGTGCAGTTGCGCAACCCCGCCCGCTCGAGATTGACCCGTGCGACCGCCAGCATCTCGCGCGAGAGATCGACGCCGACGGTGCGGGCGATGCGCGGCCCGAAGATCTCGAGCATGCGCCCGGTGCCGGTGCCGACATCGAGGAGATCGCCCAGCCCGGCGGGCGGCAGCAGCTTCAGGAGCGCCGCCTCGACCTCCTTCTCATCGACATAGAGCGAGCGGATGCGGTCCCAATGCGCGGCATTGGCCCGGAAATAGGCGGCGGCCTGCTCGGCGCGCTGATGCTTGATCTGGGCGAGGCGCTCGCGGTCGAGCGCCAGCACCGGGTCGGCAGGGGGCAGCAGCTCCAGGAGACGGGGCGCCAGCGCGCCCTCCCCGGCCAGGCGATAAAAGACGCGGCTCCCCTCGCGGAAGCGGTCGAGGAGGCCGGCCTCGCAGAGCAGCTTCAGATGGCGCGAGACGCGCGGCTGGCTCTGGCCGAGGATCTCGGTCAGCTCGCCGACGGTGAGCTCGCCCTCGGCGCAGAGCACCAGCAGCCTGAGCCGCGTCGGCTCCGCCGCCGCCCGCAACCCCGCCAACAGCTCGTCCATGCCACTCCTCGGCCGGAATGTCGATCTGCCGATATAAACATATCTTTATGCAATTTGGCAAGGGCGAACCGGCAGCCCTGCGCCGATGGCGACCCCTCTCCCCGCTGGGGAGGGGCGCCAAGTCGCGCCCCTGACCCCTTCGGGCGATAGGCTGGTGTTTTGGCGCCGGGCATGGTAGCGAGAAAAGCGGGAGGAGATGCCGGCGCGGATCGCCGCACGGACGAAGCGCAGGCCGCTCCCACACAACCGCCGGTGCCCACCGGCTCGGCCACGAGGGGGTTGAAACCAACGATGTCGCTCCGCCGCCCGCTTCGCCTGCTGGTCCTGGTCGTGGGCCTCACCTTCTTCGCCGCGACGAGCGCGGGTGCCGCCGCCAACGACGCCGCCGGCTTCATCAACGATCTCGTCCAGGCTGCCCTTAAATCGCTCGCCAACAAGCAGCTCTCCCAGGCGGATCGCGTTAAGGATTTCCGCTCGCTCCTCGACAGGAATTTCGACATGCCGCGCATCTCGCGCTTCGTGCTCGGCCGCTATTGGAAGGACGCGAGCCCCGAGGACCGGCAGCACTTCCGCACGCTATTCGAGGAATATGTCGTCCGCTCCTATGCGGCACGCTTCAGCGAGTACAGCGGCGAGCAGGTGAAGATCACCGGCTCGCGCCCGGAGGGAGAGACCACGACCCTGGTGCAGAGCGAGATCATCCGCACCAACGGCGCGCCGCCGGCCAAGGTCGATTGGCGCGTCCACAAGGACGACCAGAATTTCAAGATCGTCGATGTCGATGTCGAGGGCGTCAGCATGATCGTGACGCAGCGCGAGGAGTTCAGCTCGGTCATCCAGCGCACCGGCGGCGTCGCCGGCCTCAACCGCGAGCTCGAGCAGAAGCTCGCCAGCGGCGACACCAGCCTGGCCCAGCCGCCGAAGAAGGAGTGAGGGCCTTCGGCTCTCAGCTTTCAGTTCCCTCTCCGCCCCATTGGGGCGGAGAGGGCAGGGTGAGGTGGGGTACGCGCAACGCGCAGCGTTGTCGCGGGCGGGCGACAGCTGTTGCTCTTGCAACCGCGAGAGCCCGCACCGTGCGGTAACTCCCCCCACCTCATCCTCGCAACCCGGCCGACCGCTCTGCGGTCGGCCCCGCTTGGGTTCGATCGCAAAGCGATCGAACGGGTTGCGCCTTCTTCGCCCCCAAGGGCGGAGAAGGACTTCACCCAAAGAGCTGCCAACCGTGCGGCTCTCGCGGTTGCTTGCGCAACCGCTGACGCCGCCGCGGACTAACGCGCTCGCCCGCGTCAGCCGCGGGTCAGCGGCTTGTAGCGGATCCGATGCGGCTGCTCGGCCTCGGCGCCGAGGCGGCGCTTGCGGTCGGCTTCGTAATCGCCGTAGTTGCCCTCGAACCAGATGACCTGGCTGTCGCCTTCGAAGGCGAGGATGTGGGTGGCGATGCGGTCGAGGAACCAGCGGTCGTGGCTGATGACCACGGCGCAGCCGGGGAAGTCCAGGAGCGCCTCCTCGAGCGCGCGCAAGGTGTCGACGTCGAGATCGTTGGTCGGCTCGTCGAGCAGGATGACGTTGGCGCCGGTCTTCAGCATCTTGGCGAGGTGGACGCGGTTGCGCTCGCCGCCCGAGAGCTGCCCCACCTTCTTCTGCTGGTCGCTGCCGCGGAAATTGAAGAGCGCGCAATAGGCGCGGCTCGGCATCTTGCGCCGGCCGAGATCGATCTCGTCATTGCCGCCGGAGATCTCTTCGAAGACGCTCTTCCCGGG
>DATNDG010000128.1:0-8631 GCA_035553515.1 Allostellaceae bacterium
AAGTCGCGCTGCATGGTGATCTTCATCAACCAGATCCGCATGAAGATCGGCATCATGTTCGGCAATCCCGAGACCACGACCGGCGGCAATGCGCTCAAATTCTACGCCTCGGTGCGCCTCGACATCCGCCGCATCGGCGCGATCAAGGAGCGCGAGCAGGTCATCGGCAACCAGACCCGCGTCAAGGTGGTGAAGAACAAGATGGCGCCGCCTTTCAAGGTGGTCGAGTTCGACATCATGTATGGCGAGGGCGTCTCCAAGCGCGGCGAGCTGCTCGATCTCGGCATCCAGGCCGGGGTCGTCGAGAAATCCGGCTCCTGGTTCTCCTATGAGGGCCAACGCATCGGCCAGGGGCGTGAGAACGCCAAGCTCTTCCTGCGCGAGAATGTCGAGATCGCCGACGGCATCGAGCGCGCCATCCGCAGCAATGCCGGCCTCGTCGCCGATGCGATGATGGTGGCCGGCACCGAGGGCGGCGCGGAGGAATAACGGACTTCGGTCCGTTTCCACCCCCCCGACGAAACGGACCCGCGGCGCCGGCAGCCTCCCGCCGGCGCCGCTCCTTTATATCTATATCCTTGTCACCCCGCCGCGCGCGGGAAGACGTCCTCGCCGGAAAGCCAGCGTTCGAGCGTGGCCGGCGCGCGCTGGAGCAGGTCGAGCGTCTGGGTGAGCTCGACCGCGTGGTTGGCGAGGCGGAAATCGGCGAGCGCCGCCGCCTGGCCGGAGAAGACCGCCATGCCGAGCAGCATCGGCAGTGCCAGGCTCGGCACTTCCTTGCGTCCCTCGCCGGCAAGCCCGGCTGAGAAATCGGCGGCGCAGGCACCGGCATCGAGCGACAGCAGCGAGCGGCAGGCGAGCGGTCGCACGCTATAGGCCGAGCAGGCACCGTCCGCCAGCAACGGGCAAGGCGTGCCGGTCCGGCGCCGCGCCGCGCGCGAGAGCCCGGCGATCGCGGGTGCCGTGGCGGCGATCGCGGCACGCCGTTCGGCAATGGCGCCCGCACTCATCGCCGCGTCGATCCTGACCGCCTCCAGCACCGTCACCTCGACGTTGAAGTGGCAGCACCAGGTGCAGCCGGCGCGGCACTGGACGGCATCGAGATCGGCAGCGAAAGCGGCGATCTCGCCGCGCTGCCGGGTAATTTCGCGCTCCAGCATGCGCTCGCTCGCCTCGCCGATGGCGGCGGCTGCGGCATCGAGTGCCGCGCGCGTGCCCGGTGCGGGGAGCGCAGCCAATTGCTCGCGGGCGAAGCCGCGCAGCTCCTCGGCGAGCGCGGCCAGCGCCTGGAGGCGCTGCGGCGTCATCAGCCGCAGGGCAGTGTCCGGGATGGAGAGACTGCGCAGCGGCTTCGGCTGGCGCACCGGCACCAGCCGCCAGCCCGAGCCGACGGCGGGTGATCCTTTGCGGCGTTTGGCTTCCCCCATGGAGGTGCTTCGATCCTCTTCCTCAGGCTGCGATTTTCGCCGCTTCGGCGCGGCCGATCAACGATCGCCGCTTCTGGACAGATTCCGAGTCGCCGGGCTAAAAGCGGGCCTCGCCAGGCTGGCCCTGGCTTGGCTCGCCCCGGGGGAAGGCCCAGATTAGCGCTATGCAGACCACCAACGACATCCGCGCCGCTTTCCTGGGTTATTTCCAGCGCAACGGGCATGAGGTGGTGCCGTCGAGCCCGCTGGTGCCGCGCAACGATCCGACGCTGCTCTTCACCAATGCCGGCATGGTGCAGTTCAAGAACGTCTTCACCGGCGCCGAGAAGCGCGACTATGTCCGCGCTGCCAGCTCGCAGAAATGCGTCCGTGCCGGCGGCAAGCACAACGACCTCGAGAATGTCGGCTATACCGCCCGGCACCATACCTTCTTCGAGATGCTCGGCAATTTCTCCTTCGGCGACTACTTCAAGGAGCGCGCGATCGAGCTTGCCTGGACTCTGGTGACCAAAGAGTTCGGCCTGCCCAAGGAGAAGCTGCTGGTCACCGTCTTCTCGGAGGATGACGACGCGGCGCGGCTCTGGGCGAAGATCGCCGGCTTGCCGGAAAGCCGCATCATCCGCATCGCGACCTCCGACAATTTCTGGGCGATGGGCGATACCGGCCCTTGCGGCCCGTGTTCTGAGATCTTCTACGATCACGGCGAGCACATCCCCGGCGGGCCGCCGGGTAGCGCCGATGCCGAGGGCGACCGCTTCATCGAGATCTGGAATCTCGTCTTCATGCAGTACGAGCAGGTGACGAAGGCGGAGCGCCGGCCCTTACCGCGCCCGTCAATCGACACCGGCATGGGGCTCGAGCGCATCGCCGCCGTGATGCAGGGCAAGCACGACAATTACGACATCGACCTGATGCGCGCGCTGATCCTCGCCTCGGCCGAGGCCTCGGGCGTGCCGCCGGACGGGCCGCAGGCGGTCTCGCACCGCGTCATCGCCGACCACCTGCGCGCGAGCTCCTTCCTTATTGCCGATGGTGTGCTGCCCTCGAAGGACGGGCGCGGCTACGTGCTGCGGCGGATCATGCGCCGCGCCATGCGGCACGCGCATATTCTCGGCTGCCAGGAGCCGCTGATGTGGCGGCTGGTGCCGGCGCTGCTGCGGCAGATGGGTGCGGCCTTCCCCGAGCTCACCCGGGCCGAGGCGCTCATCACGGAGACTTTGAAGCTCGAGGAGACGAGCTTCAAGCAGACGCTCGACCGCGGCCTCAAACTGCTCGAGGAGGAGACCGGGAAGCTCGGGCAGGGCGAGGCTTTTCCGGGCGAGGTCGCTTTCCGGCTCTACGATACCTATGGCTTCCCGCTCGACCTCACCGAGGATGTGCTGCGCGTCCAGGGCCGCAAGGTGGCGATCGATGCCTTCAACGCGGCGATGGAGCGGCAACGCGCCGAAGCGCGGAAGCACTGGGTGGGCTCGGGCGAAGCTGCCACCGAGCAGCTCTGGTTCGAGCTGCGCGAGGAAATCGGCGCCACCGAGTTCCTGGGCTACGAGACCCATACAGCCGAGGGGAAGGTCACGGCGATCGTCGTCGACGGCAAGCGCGTCGCCGAAGTGAGCGCCGGGCAGGAGGCGGCGGTGCTGGTCAACCAGACGCCGTTCTACGCCGAATCAGGCGGGCAGATGGGCGATACCGGCGCGCTCTTCTCGGCCGCCGGCGGCGAGTTCGCGGTCGCCGATACGCAGAAGAAGGCGGGCGACCTCTTCGTCCATCTTGGCCGCCTCACGCATGGCAGCCTGAAGCAAGGCGATGTGGTCGAGCTTCGGATCGACGAGACAAGGCGCGCGGCGCTGCGCGGCAACCATTCGGTGACGCATCTGCTGCACCAGGCGCTGCGCCGCCGGCTCGGCGAGCATGTGACCCAGAAGGGCTCGCTGGTGGCGCCCGACCGGTTGCGCTTCGATTTCAGCCATCCGCGCGCGCTCTCGCCGGAAGATCTCCGCGCCATCGAGAGCGAGGTGAACGCCCGCATCCGCCAGAACGGGGCAGTGAGCACACGGCTGATGACGCCGCAGAAGGCGGTCGAGGCAGGCGCGCTCGCGCTCTTCGGCGAAAAATACGGCGACGAGGTGCGCGTCGTCGCCATGGGCGACGACGGCGAGGGGCATGGCCACCGCCATTTCTCTGTCGAGCTCTGCGGTGGCACGCATGTGCGGCGCACCGGCGATATCGGTTATTTCAAGATCGTCTCGGAAAGCGCGGTCGCGGCAGGAGTGCGGCGCATCGAGGCGGTGACCGGCGCCGCCGCCGAGGCCTATGTCGAGCAGGAAGAGGCGCTGCTGCGCGAGGCGGCGGAAGCGTTGCGCGCGACGCGCAGCGATCTGCCGGCGCGGGTGCTGAGCCTCATCGACGAGAGGAAGCGCCTCGAGCGCGAGCTCAGCGAGGCGCGCCGGCTCATCGCCAGCGGCGGCGTCGGCGCGCAGAAGCCCGCCGCCAAGGATGTCGGCGGCATCAAATTCGCCGGCCGCGCCGTCGAGAACGTGCCGGCCAAGGAACTCAAGAGCCTCGCCGACGACATGAAGAAGGAGATCGGCTCCGGCGTCGTCGCACTCGTCGCGAGCGCCGAGGGCAAGGCCTCGCTGGTGGTCGGCGTCACCGAGGACTTGACGCAACGTTTCAACGCCGTCGAACTGGTGCGTGCCGGCGCCGAGGCGCTGGGCGGCAAGGGCGGCGGCGGCCGCCCGGACATGGCGCAGGCGGGTGGCCCCGATGCCGGCAAGGCCGAGGCGGCGCTCACTGCGGTCGAGCGCGCCATCGCCGCGAAGGCGCAAGTCGCGGCGGAGTAGAAGGCTGTAGCCGTCAGCCTGGCGAAGCGCGTCTAAGCCAGGGTGCTCGCGCAGACGCGGTCGTTACGGGGATGGTCACTTGGCTAGCAGTGTGACCGACTGGCTCAGGGAACTCGGGCTGGAGCAATACGCGCCGGCGTTCCGCGACAACGACATCGACCGCGCGGTCTTGCTCGAGCTGACGGCTGAGGACCTGACCGGATTGGGCGTGAGCTCGATCGGTCACCGCCGCAAGCTGCTCGCCGCGATCGCGGCGCTCCGTCAAGATCCGGCGCAATCCGCCATGGCGCGCAAGGCGGAGGTTGCCGCACCAACCCCTTCCGGCGCTCTGGCCGAGCGTCGTCAGCTCACCGTCCTTTTCTGCGATCTCGTCGGCTCGACCGAGCTGGCTTCCCGGCTCGATCCGGAGGATTTGCGCGAGATCATCGCCGCCTATCATCGCCGGGTCGGCGAAGTCCTGGCCCGCCATGGCGGCTTCGTCGCCAAATACATGGGTGACGGCGTCCTGGCCTATTTCGGCTATCCCGAGGCGCATGAGGACGACGCCGAGCGTTCGCTGCGTGCCGGGCTCGCCATCGCCGAAGGGGTCGCGCATCTTTCGTTGCCGATTCGGCAGAACCTTGCGGTGCGGATCGGCATCGCATCGGGCCTCGTCGTGGTCGGCGACCTCCTCGGCTCGGGCGCGGCGCAGGAGCAGGCGGTGGTCGGCGAGACACCGAACCTGGCGGCCCGCCTGCAAGCCCTCGCCGACCCCAACGCGGTGATCATCGCCGATGCGACACGCCGGCAGGTGGGGGCCCTGTTCGAGGTGGTGGATCTCGGACCACAGGAACTGAAGGGCTTTGCCGGGAAGCAACGCGCCTGGCGCGTCCTCGGGGAGAGTGGCGTCGAAAGCCGGTTCGCCGCCTTCCGCAGCGGCGAGACGCCGCTGGTCGGCCGCAGCGAAGAGCTCGACCTGCTGCTGCGGCGCTGGGCGCAAGCCAAGACTGGCGAAGGCCGTGTCGTGCTGCTCTCGGCCGAGGCCGGGATCGGCAAGTCGCGCCTCACAGAGGCGCTGATGGAGCGCGTGGCCGGAGAGGCAGCCCTACGGCTGCGCTATTTCTGCTCGTCCCATCACCAGGACAGCGCGCTCCACCCGGTCGTCGCTCAGATCGAGCGCGCCGCCGGCTTCACACGCGCGGACGCACCGGCGGCGAAGCTGCAAAAGCTCGCGGCGCTGCTCGGCAATGGCACGGCGGCCGACGACCTGGCGCTCCTCGCCGAACTGTTGTCGCTCCCGGGTCTTCCAGCCTCGCCGGTGCTCGAGCTGCCGCCGCAGCGCAAGAAGGAGCTAACCTTCGTCGCGCTTCTGCGACAACTCGAAAGCCTCGCCCGCCAGCAGCCGGTGCTCATGGTATTCGAGGATGTGCATTGGATCGACCCGACGACGCGCGAGCTGCTCGACCGCACGATAGGTCTGGCCGAGCGCCTGCCGGTCCTACTCATCGCGACGTTCCGGCCGGAATTCCAGCCCCCCTGGGTCGGACAGCCGCATGTCTCGGTGCTGGCTTTGTCGCGGCTCGGCCGGCGCGAGGGAACGGCGCTGGTGCGCGAACTCCTCGCCAACGCGCAGGCGCTTCCCGCCGATATCGTCAGCGAGATCGTCGAGCGCACCGACGGCGTTCCGCTCTTCCTCGAGGAAGTGACCAAGGTCGTGCTCGAGACCGCCGCCGGCGCGGATGCCGCACGCTCGACCATCGGGTCGATTCCCGGTGCCCGGCTCAAGGTGCCGCCGACCTTGCAAGCCTCGCTGATGGCGCGTCTCGACCGGCTCGGCGCGGCGGCGCGCGAGGTCGCGCAGGTCGGCGCCGCAATCGGCCGCGATTTCTCCCACGAGCTGCTGCTTGCCGCAGCGCCCCGCGGCGCCGCCGAAACGGAGGAGGCACTCCTTCGCCTCGTCACCGCCGGGCTCGTGTTTCAGCGCGGCGTCGCCCCCGCCGCCGAATATCAGTTCAAGCACGCACTGGTGCAGGACACGGCCTATGGCAGCTTGCTGCGCGGGCCGCGCCAGGCGCTGCACGCGCGGATCGCTGCCGCGATGCAGGCGCGCGACAAAGATATCGCCGAGCGGGCGCCCGAGCTCATCGCGCATCACCTTACCGAAGCCGGTGAGCCCGACGCCGCCGCTTCCTGGTGGCTCGAGGCGGGCCAGCGCTCCGCCCAGCGCTCGGCCAACATCGAAGCGATGGCGCACTTCTCCCGCGGGCTCGCCGGTCTCAAGGGGTTGCCAGAGACGCCGGAGCGCCGGCGTCAGGAGCTCGCGCTGCAATTGGCGTTCGGTCCGGCGGTGTTCTCCCTCAAGGGGTTCAGCGCGCCGCAGGCGCGGGCAGCCTATGAGCGCGCCCGAACCCTTGCGGCGGACCTCGGCGACGATCGCGCCCGCTTTGCCGCAGTCTGGGGCTGCTGGCTCTCGGGCCACAACCTGACAGATTCCTTGGCGGGAGAGGTCGGGTCCTTATCAGACGAGTTGTCGCGCGTCGCGGAGGGCCTCGGCGATCCGGCGTTGCGACTGCAGGCGCATCACTCCGCTTGGGCGACGATGATGTCGCAAGGCCGGCTCGCTGCGGTACGCGAGCATGTCCGGCAGGGCCTGCTGCTCTATGATCGAGACCAGCATCGCCACCACGCGCTCGTCTATGGTGGCCACGACCCCGGAGTCTGCGGCTACGGCCAGGGCGCGGTGGCATTGTGGTTCCTCGGATATCCCGATGCGGCGGCCCGGAGCGTCCGCGACGGTCTCGATCTCGCCGCGACCCTGTCGTACCCGCCGAGCCTCGGGCACGCGCTGATGTGGGGCGGGGTCGTCCATTGCCTGCGGCGCGACCTGGCAATAGCTCTCGATTTCGGCGAGCGGCTCATCGCGCTCGGGAACGAGCACAGACTGCAGCTCTACCAGGCAGTCGGCGGGATTATCCATGGTTGGGCGCTAGCGACGGCCGGGCGCGTCGAAGAGGGGCTACCCGAATTGCGGCAGGCCGTGGCCGCCTACGGCGCAGCGGCGAAAATCATGCTCGGGCTGTACACCACGATGCTGGCCGAGGCGGAGCTCGGTGCCGGATCGCCGGCCGAAGCGCTTCGGCAGCTCGAGGCCGCCGAGCGCCGGGCGATCGTCGGAGAGCCGTTCTGGCGCACGGACATTCTTCGTCGGAAGGCCGAGCTGCTGGCGGCGCAGGATGCCGCTGCCGCCGAGCCCCTGCTGCAGGCGAGCCTCGATCTCGCTCGCGAGCAGCAAGCGAAATCGCTGGAGCTGCGCGCCGTGAGCGGCCTCGCTCGGCTGCGCGCGGCGCAGGGTCGGCATGAGGATGCCCGCGCGGCGCTGGCGCCGATCCTCGGCTGGTTCACCGAAGGGTTCGACACGCCCGACCTGAAAGACGCAGCAACGCTGCTCGCCAGCCTGGAGTGATCGACTCTGCGTCGTGGACGATCGCTTCGGGTCAACACGGATGGCTGCAGCTCGATCAAGCGTCCTTCGACAAGCTCAGGATGAGGAGGATCGAGCGTGGCCCGTGGCAGAGCCCGCAAAGAAAAGTCCTCATCGTGAGCCTGTCGAACGACGCAGGCTGGTCTTGCAGCGAGGCCAGTCTCCTCGTCGCTCGAGGCTAATCGGAACGGTGCGGCTCTCGCGGTTGCTGCGCAATCGCTGACGCCGCCGCCGACGCGCGCTGATGCGCGCGCGGCTACTTCATCGCCTTTTTCAGGCCGTCGTCGAGCTTGTCGAGGAACTTGTTGGTGGTCATCCAGGGCTGGTCGGGGCTGATCAGGATGGCGAGATCCTTGGTCATGAAGCCCGCTTCGACGGTGTCGATGCACACCTTCTCGAGCGTCTGGGCGAAATGCTTGACGTCGGGCGTATTGTCGAAGGTGCCGCGATAGGCGAGCCCGCGCGTCCAGGCGAAGATCGAGGCGATCGGATTGGTCGAGGTCTCCTTGCCCTGCTGATGCAGGCGATAGTGGCGCGTTACCGTGCCATGCGCCGCCTCAGCCTCAACCGTCTTGCCGTCCGGTGTCAGCAGCACGGAGGTCATGAGGCCGAGCGAGCCGAAGCCCTGCGCCACCACGTCCGACTGCACGTCGCCGTCATAGTTCTTGCACGCCCAGACGAAGTTGCCGTTCCACTTGAGCGCGGCGGCCACCATGTCGTCGATGAGGCGATGCTCGTAGGTGATCTTCTTCGCCTTGAACTGAGGAGCGAATTCCTTGTCGAACACCTCCTGGAAGAGGTCCTTGAAGCGCCCGTCATAGGCCTTGAGGATGGTGTTCTTGGTCGAGAGGTAGACCGGCCAGCCGCGCTGCAGCCCGTAATTGAAGCAGGCGCGCGCGAAGCC
>DATNDG010000129.1:0-40241 GCA_035553515.1 Allostellaceae bacterium
ATATCCCGGGATGACCATGGCGGAGCTGAAGCGCTTCCGGCAGCTCGGCAGCCTCACCGCCGGCCACCCCGAATACGGCCATGCGCCCGGCATCGAGACCACCACCGGGCCGCTCGGGCAAGGGCTCGCCAATGCTGTCGGCATGGCGCTGGCCGAGCGGCTGCTGAACGCGCGATTCGGCGACGCGCTTGTCGATCACTTCACCTATGCGATCGCCGGCGATGGCTGCCTCATGGAGGGCATCAGCCAGGAGGCGATCTCGCTGGCCGGCCATCTCAAGCTGGGCAAGCTGATCGTGCTCTGGGACAACAACTCGATCTCGATCGACGGCGCAACCGCGCTTTCCACCTCGGAGGACCAGCTGGCGCGCTTTACCGCCGCCGGCTGGCACACGGCGGCGGTGGACGGGCATGATCACGCGGCCGTGGCGGCGGCAATCGAGGCGGCGCGCGGCGCCAGTCGACCCTCGCTCATCGCCTGTCGCACCACCATTGGCTTCGGCGCGCCGAGCAAGGCCGGAACGGCCGCCGCCCATGGCGCGGCGCTGGGTGCGGCCGAGATCGCCGGCGCGCGCGCGCGGCTCGGCTGGTCGGAGCCGCCCTTCGTCATCCCCGAGGACATCGCCGGCTGGTGGCGCACTGTCGGCAGCCGCGGTGCCGCAGCCGCAGCGCAGTGGCAACAGCGGCTCGACGCCGCGCCGGCGGAGATCCGCGACGAGTTCGAGCGCCGCATCGGCGGCGCGCTGCCCGCCGGCTTCAACGCCGCCATCGCCCAGATCCGCGCGAAATTCGCCGCCGAGGCGCCGAAGACGGCGACGCGCCAATCGTCCGGCATGGTGCTCGACGATCTGACGCCCGTCATGCCGGAACTGATCGGCGGCTCGGCCGATCTCACCGGCTCCAACAACACCAAGGCCAAGGGCCAGAAGGTGGTGACCGCGGGCGATTTCTCCGGCAGCTACCTCCATTACGGCATCCGCGAGCACGGCATGGCCGCGGCGATGAACGGCATGGCCGCGCATGGCGGGATCATTCCCTATGGCGGCACCTTCCTGGTCTTCGCCGATTACTGCCGTCCGGCGATCCGCCTTTCGGCGCTGATGGGGCTGCGCGTGATCTATGTCATGACGCATGACTCGATCGGCCTCGGCGAAGACGGGCCGACGCATCAGCCGGTCGAGCATCTGGCGAGCTTGCGGGCGATCGCCAATCTTCAGGTGCTGCGTCCGGCCGACGCGGTCGAGACGGCAGAATGCTGGGAACTGGCCTTGCGCTCGCGGCGCACCCCTTCCGTGTTGGCGCTGACGCGGCAGAGCGTGCCGGCGCTGCGCCGCGGCGGCGGTGCGGCAAATCTTTCGGCGCGCGGCGCCTATGTGCTGGCGGAAGCGGACGGCAAACGCGCAGTGACGCTGATCGCCACCGGTTCGGAAGTAGCCCTGGCGCTGGCGGCGCGAGAGAAACTCGTGGCCCGCGGCGTCGCCGCAGCGGTGGTGTCGATGCCGTGCTGGTCGCTCTTCGACGGGCAGCCGGAAGCCTATCGGGCGGAGGTGCTGGGAGATGCGCCGAGGCTCGCCATCGAAGCCGCCTCGCCTTTCGGCTGGGAGCGGTATGTCGGCAGCGACGGCGCGATCATCGGCATGCCCGGCTTCGGCGCGTCGGCGCCAGCGGAGGATCTCTTCCGGCGCTTCGGCTTCACCGCCGAGAACATTGCCGAAGCGGCGCTTAAGCTGCTGTAGCGGCTGCACTTCCGGGGCGGCGCCGGAGCGGGATCGACGGCGCGTTTCGATTGTTCACGGGAAGACATCGGGGGCGGAGGAACGCAATGGCCATTCGGGTAGCGATCAACGGGTTCGGACGCATCGGCCGCCTGGTGTTCCGCGCCATCCAGGAGCGCAGCGGCGAGGTCGAGGTGGTGGCGATCAACGACCTCGGCTCGGTCAAGGCGAATGCGCATCTGCTGAAATACGACAGCGTTCATGGCCGCTACCCGGGCGAGATCGCCTGCGGCGAGGATTGGATGGATGTCGGCCACGGCAAGGTGCGGGTGCTCGCGGAGCGCGATCCGGCGAAACTGCCCTGGAAAGATCTCAAGATCGATGTCGCGCTGGAATGCACCGGGCTCTTCACCAAGCGCGAGGCGGCCGCCAAGCATCTCGAGGCAGGAGCGCGGCGCGTCATCGTCTCGGCGCCCGCCGACGGCGTCGACTTCACGCTGGTCATGGGGGTCAACAGCGATGAAGTGAAGCGCGAGCATGCGGTGATCTCGAACGGCTCCTGCACCACCAATTGCCTGGCGCCTGTCGCCTATGTGCTGAACGAGCGGATCGGCATCGAGCGCGGCTACATGACGACGATCCACTCCTATACCGGCGACCAGAACACGGTGGACACGCTGCACAAGGATCTCCGCCGCGCACGCGCCGCGGCGCTCTCCATGATCCCCACATCGACCGGCGCGGCGCGCGCCATGGGCCTCGTCATGCCGTCGCTCAAGGGCAAGCTCGACGGCACCTCGATCCGCGTGCCGACCGCCGACGTCTCGGTCATCGATTTCAAGTTCGACTCGGCGCGCGACACCTCGGCCGACGAGATCAACGCGCTCATGGTCGACGCCGCGAAGTCGAACCGGTTCCGCGGCATTTTGGCGGTGAACCGCGACGAAACCGTGTCGGTCGATTTCGTCCACGACCCGCACAGCGCGACCTTCGACATCACTCAGACCGCGGTGCTCGACAAGCGCTTCTGTCGCGTGCTTGCCTGGTACGACAATGAGTGGGGCTTCTCCAACCGCATGGCCGAGGCGGCGGCGCTGATCGGCAAGCTGGGGTGAGCCGCCGCATCATCGTCCATTCGCTGGCCCAAGCGCAGGGCGCGCTGGCCGCCGCCGCGACGCTGGGCGTGCCGGTCACGCTCGAAAGTGCCGCCGGCGCCGGCACCTATGGTGGCCCGCTCTGGTTCAAGGCGCTGATCGAGACGGCGCATCGCGAGCACCCGACGGTCGAGATGGAGGCGGTGCTCGATTGCGCCGAAGAAGCAGGCACGGCACTGGGCGCGCTGCGCGCCGGCATTGCCCGCGTGCGCTTCTCGGGCCCGGCCGAGACGCGCCGCCGGCTCTCGGCGATCGCCGAGGCTCTGGGCGCGACGCTCGAGGGCGAGACCGAAAACGAGGCGCTCGATCTCATCGATGCGCATGATCCCGAAGGGGCATCCCGCGCCTTCCTGGCCGGGAACGGAAGCCCCCGCTAGACGTTCCCCGTCGCGGCAAAAAACGGAGCACTGGCGCGCGTCCCGCGTGCTTTGCCGCTTCTCCGCCGTTTGCTATATCCGCGCCGAGCGCCAGCCGAGCCCAGGAGCCTGCCCGCCATGATGATCAGCGAACGCGTCAAGAAGATCCTCGATGGCTATGAAAGCGACAATCCCGGGACCAAGGCCAACCTCGCCCGCATCCTGATGCAGGGCAAGCTCGGCGGCACCGGCAAACTGGTCATCCTGCCGGTCGACCAGGGCTTCGAGCACGGGCCGGCGCGCAGCTTCGCGCCCAATCCGCCGGCCTACGACCCGCACTATCATTTTCAGCTCGCCATCGACGCCGGTCTTTCGGCCTATGCGGCGCCGCTGGGCTTCATCGAGGCGGGCGCCGCCACCTATGCCGGTGCGATCCCGACCATCCTCAAGGTCAATTCCGCCAACAGCCTCGCGCGCGCCAAGGAAGGCCCGTCGCAGGCGGTGACGGCCGGCGTGCACGACGCGCTGCGGCTCGGCTGCGCAGCGATCGGCTTCACCATCTATCCCGGCTCCGATGAAGCCTACGGCATGATGGAGGAAATCGCCGAGCTCGCTCGCGAGGCCAAGGCGCACGGCCTCGCCGTGGTCGTCTGGTCCTATCCGCGCGGCGGCAACCTGTCGAAGCCAGGCGAGACGGCGATCGACATCTGCGCCTATGCCGCGCATATGGCGGCGCTGCTCGGCGCACACATCATCAAGGTGAAGCCGCCCACCGATGCGCTCGAGCTCGACGCGGCGAAGAAGGTCTACGAGCAACAGAAGATCGACATCTCGACGCCGGCGGCACGCATCCGCCATGTCGTGCAATCCTGCTTCAACGGCCGACGCATCGTCGTCTTTTCCGGCGGCGAGGCCAAGGATGTCGATGGGGTGCTCGCCGAGGCGCGCGCCATCCGCGACGGCGGCGGCAACGGCTCGATCATCGGTCGCAACACTTTCCAGCGTCCGCGCGAGCAGGCCCTGAAGCTGCTCGACGGCATCATCCGCATCTACAAGGGCGAAGGCTGAGCGCAGAGCGCCGCGGCGCGGTGAGTGCTCGCCTCTACCTGATCACGCCGCCGGCGCTGGAGCCGGCGTCTTTCGCCATGGGCCTGGCGCGCGCGCTCGATGCCGGCGATGTCGGTTGCGTGCAGCTTCGCCTCAAGGGCGCCGACGACGACGCGATCCGGCGTGCCGCCGACGCGCTGCGTCCGGTGGCACAGGAACGCGACGTCGCCTTTCTGATGAATGACCGGCCGGATCTCGCACTCGCGACGGGCTGCGACGGCGTCCATGTCGGGCAGGAGGACGCATCCTATGCCGAAGCGCGCCGCCTGCTCGGGCCGGAACGCATCGTCGGCGTGACCTGCCATGAGAGCCGGCACCTTGCCATGGAGGCGGCCGAGGCGGGGGCCGACTACGTCGCCTTCGGCGCCTTCTTTCCGAGCGCGACCAAAGAGGCCAAGCACCGCGCCGATCCCGAGATCCTGCGCTGGTGGAGCGAGCTGATGACCGTGCCTTGCGTTGCGATCGGCGGCATTACGCAACAGAACTGCGCGCCGCTGGTCGCTGCCGGCGTCGATTTCCTGGCGGTGATCTCCGCCGTCTGGGATCATCCCGAAGGCCCGGCCGTCGCCGTAAAGGAGTTCCTCGCCGCGATCGCCGCCACCGCCTGAGCGGAACCAAGCCGGCGAGGCGCCTCCCCTGCCCTTGTCTCGCTCATGGTGCTCCCGGGTCCGGGCGCAGCCTTTGCCGCGCCGGCGACCGGCGCCGGCGGAACACCGTCGCCCAGCATGCCGATCCCCGGCCACGAGCGGCCGGGAATTACTGGTACTGGGTCGCGGCGATCGTTGTCATCATTGCGCTGGTGTGGGGCGTACCTCGCTTCCTGCGCCTCGTCAGGGGCTCGCCGCCGCACCGAAAGCCCTGAGGCGAGCTACGCGACGGGCGCCCAGAGCACGTCCTCGATCGTCTCGGCGCCGCTCGCCAGCATTGCCAGCCGATCGACGCCAAGAGCGATGCCGGCGCTCTCCGGCATGCCAGCGGACAGCGCCGCCAGGAAATCCTCGTCGATCGGATAAGCCTCGCCGTAGCGCCGGCGCTTCATCTCCTGCTCGGCGAGAAAGCGCCGGCGCTGCGCCGCGGCGTCGGTGAGCTCGCTGAAGGCGTTGGCAAGTTCGAGGCCGCAGACATAGAGTTCGAAGCGTTCGGCGAGCCGCGGATCGCCGGGCTTGGCACGCGCCAGCGCCGCCATCGAGACAGGATAGTCGTAGAGGATCGCCGGCGCGCCGACACCGAGCTCCGGCTCGATGCGCGCCAGGAAGATGCGGAAGAAAAGGTCCTCCCAACTGTCGCCGGGATGTGGCGCGATGCCGAGCGGCGCGGCGGCGGCGGCGAGAAGATCGAGGCGGGGCGCTGCCGGATCGGGCGCGGTGGCCAGGAGGTCGATGCCACAGAAGCGTTGAAATGCCTCGGCGACGCTGAGATAAGTCCAAGGCGCGGCCGGATCGGCGGCGCGGCCGGCGAAGGTGAAGCGCTCACGCCCGCCGGCGGTGAGCGCGGCCACGAGC
This sequence comes from Allostellaceae bacterium, assembly GCA_035553515.1. Classification (GTDB taxonomy): domain Bacteria; phylum Pseudomonadota; class Alphaproteobacteria; order ATCC43930; family CGMCC-115725; genus DAHUYF01. The sequence goes on from DATNDG010000129.1 coordinate 5,834, forward strand.
AACGCCTCGCAATCGGCCATCAGCGCGCGGTACTCGGCGTCGGCGCGATACCATTCGAGCATGGTGAATTCCGGATGATGCGTGCGCGAGCGCTCGCCGTCGCGGAAGCAATGAGCGAGCTGGAAGAGGCGCGGCACGCCTGCCACCAGCAGCTTTTTCATGGTGAATTCGGGAGACGTGTGCAGGAAGCGCCGCCGCCGTCCCTCGCCCGGCTCGGTGAGCTCGGTGGCAAAGGCCTGAAGATGCGGTTCGAGTCCGGGGCTCACCTGGAGCGCCGGCGTTTCCACCTCGACGAAATCGCGCTCGACAAAGAAGCGGCGGATCGCGGCGACGACGCGGCCCCGTGCCTCGAGGTGCGCGCGCTTCGCCGCAAAGCGCTCCGGCCGCCACCATGCTTCGCCGATCATGGAAATTTTCTCAGAATTGAAAGAGCTCCATCAGATCGCCGATCGCCGGGCGGTTCTGCGGCACGTAGGGATCGGTGGCGGACATCACGGGATCAGGCAGGTTGTCGCGGCTTTCCGGCGAGAGCGGGGCAAGGCGCCAATTGCGCTCGATGAATTTCAGGATCGAGACGTGGTCGTAATAGGTGTGGATGACGCGCCCCTTCCGGGCGAAGGGGGAGACCGCGATCATGGTGATGCGCGTGCCGTCGCCGAAGAAATCCAGGATCTGCGTGTAGCCGTCATCGTAATAGCCGCCGCTTTCGTCGGTGGTGACCAGGATTGCGGTCGAGGCCCAGAGCGATTTCTGCGCGCGAACCTTGGCGATGAGCTGGCGCAGGAAGCTCTCGTAGCGCGAGACGGTGGAATAGGCGGGGTGACCCGATTCGATGTTGGGCGGCACAACGAAGGAGACCGCCGGCAGCGCGCTGGCATCGAGATCGTGGTAGAGCTGATCGACGCCGACGAGATTCTGCTTGAGCGGACCGGTCATCACCGCGCGCGAATGCGTCAGCGCATCGCAGATATCGCAATATTGATCGCGATTGATGCCGCCATCCGTGCGCCCGCCGCTGTACCACTTCCAGCTGACGCCCTTGGCGGCGAGCGCCTCGGCAATGGTCGGCTGATTCTGCGGCGGCAGGGTGAACTCGTTCGGCCCGAGCGGCTTCGGCTCGCCCCCCGGCGTGAATCCCGGATGGTAGTTGTTGACGAGGTAATAGGTGTCGGGGCGGCAATTGCCGTCGCGGAAGGTGCGATAGGGCAAGGTCGCGAGGTATCCGCGGATGGCGGCCACACCCGGCTGGTGCGGATCGGCACAATCGACATAGGAGCCGCCGCGATATCCTGACTGCGTGTACCAGTTGACGGTTCCGGCACGCGGCTCCGGATTCTCGATCTGATTTGCCGGCGGCACCGCAGGTTTGCCGTCCGCGAGGTAGGAGGCGACATAGCCGGTGGAAAGCGCGAAGTAATTGGCGCCGGTGCCGCCCATGATCGGCTGGTGGTAGTTGTCGGCGAGCGCGTAGCGCTGCGCCAGCTCGCGCAGATAAGGCGCGTCGCCCGCCGCCATGTTGTAGAAGCCCATGGCGACGCCACCCTGTCGCGTGCTCAGCGTAGGATCGTCATGGCTCTTGGCGCCCTCGCCCGAGGTGAGCGCGGTCCAGACGAAGAGATCCATGCGGCCACCATCGAATTGCTGCCACATCTGGAAGAAGCGGTGCACGGGATCGCCGACGAACTCCATGTAGGGCGCGTAGCGCGTGATCTGGAGCGGGCCGTTGGGCAGTTCGGTGGGGAAGCGCAGATCCGGGACGAAAAAGGGCTGACCGCGGGCATAGGTGGTGTTCGGGCGCGGCAGGCTCGCGAAGACGCCCGTCGCCGGCGGCGTCACCTGATATCGCCCGTCAGGCGATGCCATGCGCTGGGCGGCGAGCGCGAAATTGGGGCCGGGACTGCCGTCGCGCTTCACGATCCCCTTCGACAGCAGGTTGTCGACGGTCTGGCCGGGAGGCGGCACGAAGGTGGCAAAGACGTTGTCGAAGCTCAGATTCTCGCCGATCACGACAATCAGGTGCCGGATCGGTGTCGTCGTCGCGGCCTCGGGCGCGGCCCCTACCGCCGGCGAGAGCGCGAGCCCGGACGCGGCGAGCACTGCCGCAATGCCTCTCCAGACCGTCATCGCCCCTCCCTCCGCAGATCGGCGGCAAGCCTAGCCCGGATTTCCGGCGCGGGCACGCGCGAGAAATCCAGCCGGCACGCACCGGGCAAAGCGCGTGACGGCCTCTCGGCGATGACGGGATGGCGCAGGGTTTTCGGGCTGTCGCCCCTTCCTTTGCCGCGCCCAAGCTGCTAGGAAGCGCCCCCAAGCCAAATCCCGTCCTTTCCACCGCGCCAGCGAGGCGAGCGCCATGAAGATCAATGCCATCGACATCAAGCCGGGCAATGTCCTGGAGCATCAGGGCAAGCTCTGGCTGGTGGTGCGCCGCGAGCTGGTGCAGCCGGGAAAGGGCGGCGCCTTTGCGCAGGTGGAGATGCGTGATCTGCGTGGCGGCTCGAAGCTCAACGAGCGCTTCCGCACGCAGGAGACCGTGGAGCGCGTCCGCCTCGACGAGAAGGAAATGCAGTTCCTCTATTTCGACGGCGACATGGCGACCTTCATGGACAATGAGAATTACGAGCAGCTCACCGTCGCGCGCGAGATGATCGGCGAGGCCGCCGATTTCCTCAGCGAAGGCATGATCTGCACCATCCAGCTCTATGAGGGCGCACCGCTCGCCGTGAGCCTGCCGCAGACCGTCACGATGAAGCTCGTCGAGGCCGACCCAGTGGTAAAGGGGCAGACCGCCTCTTCCTCCTATAAGTCCGGCAAGCTCGAGAACGGCCGCCGCGTGATGATCCCGCCGCATGTCGCCGCCGGCACGCGCATCGTCGTCAACACCGCCGACGGCACCTATCTCGAACGGGCGAAGGATTAGGACTGCTTGCCAGCGCGCTCCGCTACCATCAACGTGATGGCTAACGCCGCTCTCAAGGCGGCGCGCGGACTCATCCGCGATTTCGGCGAGGTCGAACAGCTCCAGGTCTCGCTCAAGGGGCCCGGCGATTTCGTCAGCGCCGCCGATCTCAAGGCGGAGAAGGTGCTGCGCACCGAACTCGGCAAGGCGCGGCCCGGATACGGCTTCCTGATGGAGGAAAGCGGCGGCGAAGCCGGCAGCGACCCGCATCACCGCTGGATCGTCGATCCCTTGGACGGCACTACCAATTTTCTGCACGGCATCCCGCATTTCGCCATCTCGATCGGGCTGGAGCGCGACGGAGAGATCGTCGCCGGCGTGATCTACGAGCCGGTGCGCGACGAGATGTTCTGGGCGGAGAAGGGCGCCGGCGCCTTCCATAACGACCGCAGGCTACGCGTCTCGGCGCGTCGGCATCTCACCGAGTCGCTGATCGGCACCGGCATTCCCTTCATCGGCCGCGGCGACCACCCAAGCTATCTCGCGACGCTTGCCGCGGTGATGGCCTCGACGAGCGGCGTCCGGCGCCTCGGCGTCGCCTCGCTCGACCTCGCCTATGTCGCTGCCGGGCGACTCGACGGCTTCTGGGAGTTCAACCTGTCGCCCTGGGATCTTGCAGCCGGCATCCTCATCGTCCGCGAAGCCGGCGGCTATGTCACCGACATAGGCGGCGGCTCGGGCATGCTCGGCGGCGGGGATGTGCTCGCCGCCAATGCGTATCTGCATGAACCGCTGATGCAGCTTCTCAACAAGGCGCTTAAGGAATCGGCAACAAACTGATTGTGGCGGCAACCGGCCCGATTGCGGTATTTTACGCGAGCGACGCGGCAATTGGCGCGCCCGACGAAGCAGTGATGGACCGCGGCTGTATGGCCAGCTTACCCCCTCGGGTTTTCGTGAAACGGACGATCTTTCTCGCTCTAACCCTGACATTCTTTGGCGGCATGTTGCCGGCGGCGGCGCAGACCGTGGTCGGCGGCGGGGCGAGACCGCCGGTGACCGTCAATCAGGACGTGCTCGATTCGCTGGGCCCCTCGCCGACCTTGCCCGAGCTGCTGCAAAACCGGCGTCCGGAGCGGCACATCGCGGTGACGCGGCATGAGGGCGAGCGCGCACCGCTGCACCGGACCGCCAAGAAGTCGAAGAAGAAGAAGGCGTTCGCCAAGGCGAAGCCAAAGCACAAAAAGCCGGCCGTCGCGGCAAAGCGCGCCGCTCCGGTCGCACCGGTGGCGACGCATGCGCCGGCAAGCCCCCAAACCCCTGCCAAGGTGGCGACCACGACCCTCGCGGAACCCACCGCCCCCAAAGCGCCGCCAGCAAATGACGCGACCGCCGCGCCGGCTGCACCGACGCCGCCGGGGGCGCCCGCCGCGCCTACAGCACCGGCGGCAGCCGCGACCGCCGCGCCACCGCCGCCCGCACCGCCCGGGCCCGTGCCGACCGCGTCACCGTCGAGCGCGGCTGAAGCGGCGATGAACGCGCCGCCCGCCGTTCCGGCGCCGACACCGGTCGCACCGACGCCGCTGACGCCAGCCGCGGCTCCGGCGACGGTTTCGGTAGGCGCCGACCATGCGCGCGTGCTCTTCGCCGGCGGTGCCGCCGATCTGCCGGACAACGCCAAACCCATGCTCGATGCGATGGTGGCGAAGCTCCGCAGCGATGACCATGCCCGCCTCCAGCTCGTCGCCCGTGCCAGCGGCTCACCCGACGAGGCGAACGAAGCGCGACGCGTCTCGCTGCAGCGCGCCCTCGCCGTGCGCAGCTACCTGATGCAGCAGGGTGTCGCCGCGACACGCATGGATGTGCGCGCGCTCGGCAACCGCAGCGACGGCAATGCTGGCGGCCCGCTCGACCGCGTCGACGTCGTCATGCTCGATCGCTAGAGGCTCGACCGCTGGAGCGGTAGCAGAAGGATCACGCCTTGACCCGCCCGCAACGCTTCCTCGTCCGCATGGCCGTCTTCGTCGGCCTCGTCGCCGCGATCGCCGCGCTGCTCTCACCCGCGCTCTATAGCTTCTTCATGGGCAATCCCGCCGTCAACGGCGTGATCCTGGGCATCCTGGCCGCCGGCATCGTCTACATCTTCCGCCAGGTGTTGCTGCTCAATCCCGAGGTGGCCTGGCTCGAGCGCTTTCGCCGCAACCAGGGCGGCGCGCCGGGTGAGCATTTGCCGCGCCTGCTGGCGCCGATGGCGACCATGCTTGCCGATCGCCGCGGCGGCAGGGTGAGCCTTTCGGCGGTATCGATGCGCACGCTGCTCGACGGCATCGGCACCAGGCTCGATGAGACCCGCGAAACCTCGCGCTATCTGATCGGGCTCCTGGTGTTCCTCGGCCTGCTCGGCACGTTTTACGGGCTGCTGGAGACGGTGCGGTCGGTGGGCGGCGTGATCGGGTCGCTGTCCGGCGGCGCGAGCGATCCCGTGCGCGCCTTCAACGCCTTGAAGACCGGATTGCAATCGCCGCTGGGCGGCATGAGCACTGCATTCAGCGCCTCGCTCTTCGGTCTCGCCGGCTCGCTGGTACTGGGCTTCCTCGATCTGCAGGCCGGGCTGGCGCAGAATCGCTTCTACCACGATCTCGAGGAGTATCTTTCCGGCTATACTAGGCTCTCCGGCGGTGGCCCGGCGAGCGACGCCGGCGAAACCTCGGTGCCGGCCTTCATCCAGGCACTCCTGGAGCAGACCGCCGACAGCCTCGACAACCTCCAGCGCATCATGAGTCGCGGCGAGGAGAGCCGCATCTCGGCCAATTCAAATCTGCAGCAGCTCACCGAGCGACTGTCGACGCTCACCGACCAGATGCGGGCCGAGCAGACGCTGCTGCTGCGGCTTGCCGAGGGACAGGTCGAGCTGAAGCCGGTGCTGCAGCGGCTCGCCGACAGTACCGCCGCCGGACCACCGGGCCAGGACGAGGCGCGCGGGCATCTGCGCAATATCGAAATCTACCTGGCGCGAATGGCCGAGGAGGTAGCGCAAGGCCGCGGCGAGGCTGTCCAGGAGATACGCAGCGAGATCCGCCTGCTCGCGCGCACCATCGCCGCCTTGGCCGAGGAGTCGGAGCGCTAGCTCCGCCGAGAGTTCCCACGCATGGCGATCCCGTCACGCCGCCAACGCCGATCGAGCATCGATATCTGGCCGGGCTTCGTCGACGCGCTGTCGCAGCTCGTGATGGTCATCGTCTTCGTACTGCTCGTCTTCACCGCCGGGCAGTTCTACCTGACCGATGCGCTGAGCGGCCGTGATCAGGCGCTGCAGCGCCTGTCGCAGCAGATCAGCCAGCTCTCCGATCTGCTGGCGCTCGAGCGCAAGGCCAATGCCGATCTCCGCCTCAATGTCGCGCAGCTCTCGAGCCAGCTCCAGGCGGTCGACGCCCAACGCGACCAGCTCACCAACCGCGTCGCGGAGCTCTCGAACAAGGCAGACCAAGCCACCGCCGATGCCAAGCAGCAGATCGCGGAGCGCGATGCGAAGCTGTCGCAGGCCCAGACCACCATCGACCAGCTCAACCAGAACATCCTCGCCCTGCGCCAGCAGCTGCAGCAGCTCGCCGCAGCGCTCGACGCCTCGGAAGCCAAGAGCAAGGCCCAGGAGGTGCAGATCGCCGATCTCGGCAAACGGCTCAACGCGGCGCTCGCCAACAAGGTCGAGGAGCTCGCGCGCTACCGCTCGGAGTCCTTCGGACGGCTGCGCGCGGTGCTGGGCAACCGGTCCGACATCCGCATCGTCGGCGACCGCTTCGTCTTCCAGTCCGAGGTGCTGTTCCCGATCGCCAGCGCCGATCTCACTGACGAGGCCAAGCAGAAGCTCGTGCCCGTGGCGCAGGCGCTCAAGGAGATCGCGGCCAAGATCCCGCCCGACATCAACTGGGTGCTGCGCATCGACGGCCATACCGACGCGCGACCGATCCATACGCCTCAATTCGCCTCGAACTGGGAGCTCTCGACGGCGCGCGCCATCTCCGTCGTCCGCTTCTTCATAAGCCAGGGAGTTCCACCCGACCGGCTGGCCGCGGCGGGATTCGGTCAATACGATCCGATCGACCCCGGCAATTCGGAGGATGCCTATCGGCGCAACCGCCGCATCGAGTTGAAGCTTACCGACCGCTGAGCGGCTTGCGGGCAAGCCCACAAAACCGAAGCCGCGGAGCGATCGCTCCGCGGCTTCGTCTTTTCTCTCGGATGTCGCCGCCGCGACGCTCCGTGGGGGAGCGTCGCGGCGGCGAGCGACCGAACTACTTCTTCTTTGCCTTCTTGCGCTTCGCGGCCTTCTTCCGCTTTGGCGCTTTCTTCGCCGCGCCCTTGGAGGCGGCGGCTGTGGCACGTTTACGTCTTGCTTTCATGAGTCAAAACCCCCTGTGCCGACGAAACGCCGAGATTCTATGAAAGTCGCAACCGAAAGTCGAATGGAATTGCGCGAAAACCGGGTCACGCAGTCGATTTTTTGCGTCAAACCGGGCAAAAACTGAGTCACAGAAGCATTTTCGCCACGTGTTGACCCGCATTTCCCCGCGAATCGACTCCGTTCTCAGAGTTGCGCGATGCGATTCGCTTGGCTATAAAGCCGCAGCTTTTTCGGAGCGAGCGATGAAAGAGGGCATTCATCCCGACTATCACGAGATCACTGTCGTGATGACCGACGGTACGAGCTACAAGACGCGCTCGACCTACGGCAAGCCGGGCGACACGCTGCGTCTGGAAATCGATTCGAAGTCGCACCCGGCCTGGACAGGCGGGCAGCAACGCCTGCTCGACACCGGCGGTCAGCTCGCGCGCTTCAACAAGCGTTTCGGCGGCCTCGGCGTCAAGAAATAGGCGGCGGAAGGCGCGACCGCCTTCCCATCCCTTCCATCGCATTCGAATTCAGGCGAGCTGGCGGCGGGCCAGTTCGTCCAGGCGCGCGACGCGGACATAGAGCCGCTGGCTGCGGTCAAGCAGGCTGGCGAGCCGTCGCGGCATCTCGGTCTCCGGCGCGTCCATGCACAGCGCATGCTCCGCCAAGGCGCGATGATCGCCCAACGCCTCTTCTTGGCTGACCTCCCCGGCATGGACGGCGCGCTGCGCAAGGAGCCACGCCATGATCTGCGTCAGCCGGGCCGTAAGCCGCATGGTCTCGCCGCAGAAACGCAGTCGGTCGATCGGCACCAAAGTCTCGCGGTCGATGGGTTCGCGATGAGCGAGGTAGTCGCGCGCCTCGACCAGGAGGTCCATCGCCTCGCCATAGGTCTTGCCGAAAAACGCCGTTGCCTGCACGTAACCTTCTCCGGTCGTCACCGCGTGCTCTACCACCCCGTTAGCGGCAAGACCAGCCCTCGACAGGGTTAACGGCCTTCTGCCTCTTGAACCACACACGCCGCTGACTATCTCCAGTTTGTCGGACGCCCCTTGGGGTCCGACAATTCCGAGCGCTTGGCCAATGTTGGCGGGGCCGGAAGCAGCCCATGTTGCTCATCAGGAGGATATGGTTATGGATAGTTTCGATTTCTCTCCCCTTTTCCGCTCCACCATCGGCTTCGACCGGCTGATGCGGCTCGCCGATACGGCGACCCGGTTCGACGGCGGCAACTCCTACCCGCCCTACAACATCGAAAGCACCGGCGAGAACGCCTACCGACTCACCATGGCGGTGGCCGGCTTCCCATCCGACGAACTCGACGTCACGGTGAAGGAGAACGCGCTGATCATCAGCGGGCGCTCCCGCAAGGAAGAGGAGGAGAAAGAGTATCTCTATCGCGGCATCGCACGACGCGCCTTCGAGCGGCGCTTCCAGCTTGCCGATCACATCAAGGTGACGGGCGCGAGCCTCGATAACGGGCTGCTCCATGTCGACCTGGCCCGCGAGATTCCCGAGGCAATGAAGCCGCGGAAAGTCGAGATCGCCACCGGCGTCGGCCCGCAGACGATCGAGCAGCGGGCAGCCTGACCACCACGCTTCGTCGGCTTGCGCATGCGAAGGGCGGCTCCGCGGAGCCGCCCTTCTTCTTTGGGCGCGTGCAGGTCAGTGCTTCAGCCGGCCAACTGCATTGGAGAGGATCAGATAGAGCTTGCCGACATCGGCGGTCACGAAAGTGGCGCCGAGCACATCCATGTGGTCGCATTCCCGCGCTTGCGCGAGCAGCGTCTCGAACTGATTGAGGTAGCGCAGCACGTAATCGCGGAACCCCGGGTCCTCCTCGAACTTCTTCTTGATGAGCCCGCCCGCGTTCTTTTCCTGCATTTGCAGCAGCTGGCGCGTGAAGATGCCGCGGTCGCCGGCATGAAAGCGCTTCCACACTGCATCGGGAATGCTCTGGTCGAGCACGCGGTTGAGGTCGACGGCGATCGATTGCAGCGTCTCGATGATGAAGGTCGCGGCCTTGAGAAAGGTATCCTGCTGCGTCTGGATCGCTGCCTCGCGCACCCGCTGCGCCTCGCCCGAAGCATCGTTCGCTGCCTTGAGCAGAGCCTCGGTCTGGGTCTCGAAGAGCGCAGCGGCATCCCTCGCCTTGACCCCGGCGCGGTCGGCGGCGGCGATGAGATCGCCCGAATGGCGCCGGAAGGTATCGGCGACGTCGCGCAGCCGCTCCACCGTCTTGTCGGTGGCACCATTGAGCTCGGTCGTCTGCTCGCGCAGCACATTACGCACCTCGGTGAGCTGGCTGCCGGTATGCTCGGCGGCGGCAGCGAGGTCGCGCAGCTGCCTGCGTAACGCCTCGTTCACCTGATCGGCGCGTGAGGAAGCGGATTCCGAGGCGACGGTGAGGTTGGTCGCCTGGGCGCGCGCCGCCTCGCCGAGCTCCTGCAGCCTGCCGGCAACGAAGTCGCCGGCATTGGCGACGGCCGCCGCACGCTCGCCCAGATGCTCGCTCGCATCCTGAAGCCGAGCGGCGACGCGGTCGGCAGCGGCGGCCAGATCCTGAGCCTGCTGACGGAAGGCGGCGCTGCTGTCGCGGAGCTTGCCGCTGGCCACATCGCTGGCGGCGGCGACTTGCTGGGTACGCTCGGCAAAGCGATCGCCGATCTCGCCGAGCTTGGCCGCGGCGCGCTCCGTCGTCTCATGCATCTCGCCGGCGCGCTGGCGCAGCAGGTCGCCGCCTTGGCCGAGACGCAGCACCGCCAGCTCGCTCGCCTGGGTGAGCGCGCGGCTCTGCTCGCCGAGCTGGTGGCCGATCTCTTCGATCTTGGTGCCCGCCCGATCGGTCGCCTGCGTCACTTCGGTGGCACCCGCCTGCATCGTCTCATTGATGGTCGCGGTGAGGCTCGACAGGTTGTCGGCGACCGCGTGCAGGTCGCGCACCTGACGCTGCATGACGACGGACATGGCCTCGGCCTGGGTCCCGGCCTCGGCGGCGCTCTCCTTCAGCAGCCGCGCATGCTCGCGGAAGGCTTCGCCGACCTGGCCGGAGCGCTGCACAGCCGCTTCGGACGAGCGCGTCAGCTCCTGGGTCTGCTGCTGGAGCAGGCTGCGGATCTCGGTGACCTGGGAGGCGACCGCGTTGCGCGAGGCATTCAGGCGACCGAGCTGCTGGGTGAAGGCATCGTGGAGCTGGGCCACCTGCGCGACTGCGGCTTCGGTGCCTTCCTTCACCCCATCGATGTGCTGGCGCAGCATGTCGCCGACGTTGGTCAGCGACGCGCTGGCTTCGGCCGAGGCGGCGGCGAGCCGGTCCGCCTGCTGGTCGAAGCTCTCGCCGGCGCGGCGCATCTTGGCCGTCGCCTGATCGGCGATCGACTGCAGCTCGCTCGCCTGGCCGCGCAGCCCGCTTGCCGCCTCGCCCACCTTGCTGGCGGCCTGATCGGCCGAGCCGGTGAGCGCCTCGCCGCTCTCGCGGAAGCTGTCTACCGCCTGGCGCACCGTGGCGATGGTACCCTGCACCACGGCCGAGATGTCCTGGCTGCGCTGACGAAGCGATTCGCCGACCGCCTGGACGCGCACCGCGGATTGCTCGCTGGCGGCGAGCAGCTCGCGGGCCTGCGTGCGCAGCGCCTCGCTCACCTCCTCGACGCGGGCGCTGGCGCCCCGCGCCGACGACGCCAGATGCTCGGCATTGGCGCCGAACGCCTCGCCGCCTTCCTTGACCCTTGTGAGCGCTTCGGCCGCGGCGTTGCGCAGCGCCTGCGCCTGACGCGCCAGCGTGGTGCCGAGAATGTCGGCTTGGCTGGCGCTTTGCTCGGTGTGCCGGGTGAGATCGGCGGCGTAGTTGCGGAAGGTGCCGGCGAGGACTTCGGACTGCGCCGCGGCCTTGTCCGAGGCGATCAGCAGCGCTTCGGTTTCGGTATGGAGCGCCTCGGCACCGCGCCGCGCCGCGCCGCCGATCTGTGTCGCCGAGGCGTCGAGGCGGGTAGAGACCTGCGCGAGCTGCTGCTCGATGGCGCCGCCCTGCTCGGCCAGGCGCTCGCTGGCCGCGGTGGTGGTGCGCGAGACCATCGCCTCGAAGGCACCGATCTCGCCGACAACACGGTCGGTGGCGGCGCCGGCCTCGCGCAGCAGATTGTCGCCGGCGCGGCCAAGTTCCGAGGCAATCCGGTCGGCGGCCCGCTCGAAGCCGTCGATGATCGTCGTCTCGAGTTCGCCGGCGCGCCCGGCGATGCGGTCGCCGCTGGCTGCGAAGGCGCGTTCGATCACGGTTTCGACGACCGCCGCCTGGCCGGCCAGCCGGTCGGTCGCAGCCGCGAGGTCGCGGCCGGCAGATTTCTCGATCTGCGCCGCCTGGGCGCCGATCGCCGCCGCCAACCGCTCGATATTGGCAACCGCCGCCTCGAGCCCGCCGCGGGCGCGCTCGGCGCGCTCGGCAGCGGTGCCGACCGCGCCCAGCGTCTCGCCCATGCGGTTGCCGAGCCCGGCGGCGGTCTGCTCGAGTCGCTCGGCCGCCTCTCCTACCGTCCGTGCCAACTCATCGGCCTGGCGCTGCAGTGCTTGTCCGGCGTTCCGGGCCCGCTCTTCCGCCTGGTTGGAGGGAAAGGAGAAAGCGTCAAGGCGCTGCGCCAGTCGCGCCGCGGCCAGCGAGAGCTCGGCGGCGCGGCGGCGGAAGCTGGCAACCACCCAGATGAAGGCCAGCGGCATGGTCACGCCAAGCACGGTGACCGCGATCTCGTTGGGCAGCATCGCCCCGAGCACGTCCCAGCCGACCTGGGTTTGGATGTAGATGCCGCATAGAACGAGCCAGATCGCCGACAGGAACGGCCCGGACAGAAGGGTCCCCCAGACTCTACGCAATATCGGCCCGCTCCCTTCGATGCGGAACTGCCGAAAGAGTCGCCTATCTCGTGAGTCGCGTCAACCGTTGGTGTGTTTTTCTCGGGGCAAAAGTGCCTCGAGCGCTGAGCGAATCGTCGCAGGAATCGGCGAGGGCCGCCGCGTCGCGCGCTCGACGAAGACATGGACGAAGTGGCCGGTGGCTGCCGGCTCGTCATGCCCCGGCCCGAAAAGGCCGATCTCGTAGCGGACGCTGCTGCGGCCGAGCTTGCCGACGCGCAGACCGGCATCGACGGGATCGGGATAAGCGAGCGGGCGATGGAAATGGCACATGGTCTCGACGGCGAGCCCGATCAACGGCCCATGGTGGATGTCGAGTCGACCCGCACGGATCAAGTATTGATTGATCACCGTGTCGAAGAAGGAATAGTAGATCACGTTGTTGATGTGGCCGTAGAGGTCGTTGTCCATCCAGCGCGTGGTGATGGTCAGGAAATGCGGGTAGTCGACCCGCCGCTCGATCGCCGATTCGGCCATCAAAGAAGCGTCCTCAGCGCCGACAGCGTGCCCACGGGATCCTCGATCATCATCATGTGTCCAGCCTCCGGCAGCACCACGACCCGCGCCTCCGCGAGGCGCGCGGCAAAGCCCCGGCCACGCGAGGCCGGCGTCATCCGATCCTCGCCCCCGAGCAGCAGCAGCACCGGACCACGGATTTTTCCCGCCGACTCGGCGGCATCGCGATAGGCGTCGCAGGCGGCGAGATCGAGGGCGAGACTCGCGGGGTCGGCACGCTCCAGCAGGCGCAGGGCGCCGCCGGGAAGCCAGAGGCCGGGCGCCGGATTGGCGCCGAGCTGGCCCGCCGGCGCGAAGCTCCAGCTCGTCATCAGCTCAAGAGCGCCATGGCTGCCGGCGCGCGCCGCGGCGAGGAGGTCCGGATGGACCCGCATCTCGGGGACGAAGCCCAGCAGCACCGCCGCCTTGACCCGCTCGCCGCCCCGCGCGGCCACCTCAAGCGCGACGAGGGCGCCCATGCTGTGCCCGGCGATGGCAAATCGCTCGGCTCCTGCGGCAGCGGCGGCGGCAAGCACCCAGTCGGCGAGCCCGCCGATACTGTCGAGCGCCGGCCCGGCACTGCGCCCGTGGCCCGGCAGATCGAGCGCCAGAACGTTGCGATCGTGATGCGCCAGCGCGCGCGCCTGCAGCGCAAAGATGGTGTGATCCATGCCGGCGCCGTGCAGCAGCACGACATGCGGCAAGGCCGTGTCGTGCACCCGACCGCCAGTACCGGCGAAGACCCGCTTGCCGCCGAGGCCGAATTCCATGGTCGCGCCTACTCCGCCGCCGGACGCAGCGTCGATTTCTGCGCCGCGCGCAGCGCCTGCGCGAGATCCTCGACGATGTCGGCCGCGTCCTCGAGGCCGACGGAAAGCCGCACCATGTCCTCGCCGATACCCGCCGCGGCGAGAGCCTTGGCGTCGAGCTGCTGATGAGTGGTGCTCGCCGGATGGATCACCAGCGTCTTGGCGTCGCCGACATTGGCGAGATGCGAGACCAGCTTCAGGCTGTCGATGAAACGCTTGCCCGCCGCGCGCCCGCCTTTGATGCCGAAGCTGACGATCGAGCCCGCGCCGCGTGGCAAGAGGCGCTCGGCGAGAGCATGATCGGGATGGCTCGGCAGCTCCGGGTGCAGCACCCAGGCCACCGCATCGGATTTGGTCAGGAATTCCAGCACGAGGCGAGTGTTGGCGACGTGCTGCGCCATGCGCAGCGGCAGGGTCTCGACGCCCTGCAGGAGCTGAAAGGCATTCGCCGGACTCATGCACGCGCCGAAATCGCGCAAGCCTTCGGCACGGGCGCGCATGATGAAGGCCTGCGGTCCGAACTCCTCCGCGAAATCGATGCCGTGATAGCCGGCATAGGGCTCGCTGAGCGTCGGAAATTTGTCTGTCGCCTGCCAGTCGAAACGGCCGCCATCGATCAGGGCGCCGCCGATGGCTACGCCGTGGCCGCCCAGCCATTTTGTGGCGGAATGCACGACGATGTCGCAGCCATGCTCGATGGGACGGCAAAGATAGGGCGTCCCGAAGGTGGCGTCGACCATAAGCGGCAGCCCCGCCTCGTGAGCGACAGCAGCCACGCTCGGAACATCGAGCACCTCGAGGCCGGGATTGCCCAGGATCTCGGCGAAGACGAGGCGGGTCTCGGGCCGGATCGCGGCACGAAACGCGGCCGGATCGCGCGGATCGACGAAGCTCGTTTGAATACCGAAGCGCGGCAGCGTGAGCTTCAGCAGGTTGATCGAGCCGCCATAGAGCGACGCGGCTGCGACGATATGCCCCCCAGTCCCCATCAAGGTCGCGATCGCCAGATGGAGCGACGCCTGGCCGCTCGCTGTGCAGATCGCGCCGACACCGCCTTCGAGTGCAGCAAGACGCTCCTCGAGCACCGCCACGGTCGGATTGGCGATGCGCGAATAGATGTAGCCGGGCTCCTCGAGATTGAAGAGTGCCGCCGCCTGGTCGCTGTCGCGGAAGACGTAGCTGGTGGTCTGATAGATCGGCACCGCGCGCGCGCCGGTGCCGGGATCGGGACGCTGGCCCGCATGCAGGCTCAGCGTGGCGAATTTGGGAAACTTGGCATCGGCCATGGCGGTCCGGGGCGAGAGACGAAGATCGCTACCATAGCCAAAGGCGCGGGCTGCCGCATCTCCGCCCCGGCGATGCAAATTCGGGCCGCACTGTGGCGAGCAGCTTAAGGCGAATTAATTTGGGGAAGCCTTGGCCGCGCACCATGATCTTTAGAGGTGTTGCCGGAAGTGAGACGACGATGAGCGCTTATCGCTGCTTTGTCATTGGTTTCGACGGCCATATCCGTGCCGCTGATATCGTCTATTGCGCAGACGACACCGCGGCCGCCGGCGAGGCGCGACAGCTGCTGCAGCGTCACCCCGCGGCGCCGCAGCTCGAGATCTGGCATCTCGACCGGCGTGTCGGCGTGCTGACGCGCCAGACGCTCGACGCGGCGTGAGACATCGCATGCGACCGAATTCGCGAATGGATTTCCGGACCCGCCTGCGGCTAGCGGTCGCGGCACTCCTCGTCTGGGGAGTGGCCCTCGTGGTCTTCATCGACATCGACAAGATTGTCTGGCGCTTGTAACGATCCGGATCGTTGAGCGCCGGGACCGTCGGCTCAATCTTCACGCGAGAAACAGATAAGCGCGGAGCCGCCAGCGAGTGGCGGCTCCTTGAAGGTTCAATGTTTTAAGGTGCGGACCATACCGGAACCCGCGGCGGGGCGGAGCCCCTGACCGCGTCTGGAGTATGGCCGCCTTCTGTTAAGAGATGCTGAAGCGCCCGGCGGCGGCGCGTTATTGCGCGAGCCAACCACCCTCCATCGGTAACGCTTCGCCAGTCATGGTCTCGGCCGCGTCGCTGCACAAGAACGCGGCGAGCGCGCCCAGGTTCTCCGGCGTGGTGAAGCGCAGCATCGGCTGCTTTTCGCGCAGCAGCTCGATCTTCGCCTGCTCCACCGGCTGGCCCGTGGCCTTGGCGCGTGCCTCGACCTGCTGCTGCACCAGCGGCGTCAGCACCCAGCCCGGGCAAATGGCATTGCAGGTGATGCCGTCATTGGCGCCCTCGATCGCCGTCACCTTGGTGAAGCCGATGATGCCATGCTTGGCGGCGACGTAAGCTGCCTTCCCTGCACTCGCCACCAGCCCGTGAGTGGACGCGATGTTGATGACGCGGCCCCAGCGCCGCCGCTTCATGCCTGGGAGCGCCGCCTTGGTGGCGTGGAAGGCAGCGGAGAGGTTGATGGCAATGATCGCATCCCACTTCTCCTCCGGGAACTGATCGATCGGTGCCACGTGCTGGATACCGGCATTGTTGACCAGGATGTCGACCGAGCCGAGCTCGCGCTCCGCCTGGCCGATCATTTCGCGGATCTGCGGTGGCTTGGACATGTCGGCGCCGGAATAGCTCACCTTGACGGCGTGCTGTTCGGCAAGATCGCGCCTGAGCCGGTCGATGGCGCCGGCGTCGCCGAAGCCGTTGAGCATGATCGCCGCGCCGTCGCGCGCCAGCGCGGTGGCGATGCCGAGGCCGATGCCGCTGGTCGAGCCGGTGACGACAGCGACCTTGCCTTTCAACATAGGTGGAACTCCTTTTCGGGGATGGACGAGAACTACAGCGTTCGCGGTCAAGTCCGCTAGCGCTTGAACAGGGCGTCGGCGCCGCTGCGCTGTTTGCGCTTGGCCGAGATTTCCGCGCGAGCGCGCTCGATCTCCTGCCCGAGTTCGGCAATGTAGGCTTCGAGCTCGACGAGAGAGAGTGGCGAAAGATCCTTCTTCTGCGGCTTCTTCTGGCGCGGCAGCAAATCCTCTTCGTCCATGGGGCGTATCCTTATGGGCGGGCTGTTGCCAGTCTGGCGCGATCCGGCTAGAGCTTCAATCCATCAGCGACCCCAGGAACGGACCAGACCATGACCGCGCTTCCCGCCAGCATGACGGCGATCGAGATCACCGAGCCGGGCGGACCCGAGGTGTTGCGGCCGGCAGAGCGGCCGATGCCGCTGCCTGGCGCAGGCGAGGTGCTGATCCGCGTCGCCGCGGCCGGCGTCAACCGGCCGGATGTCATGCAGCGCCTGGGGGGATATCCGCCGCCTCCCGGCGCCTCCGATATTCCCGGCCTCGAAGTCGCCGGAACGGTCGCGGCGGTCGGCCTCGGCGTCAATCACGTCAAGGTCGGCGACGCCGTGTGCGCGCTGGTCACTGGCGGCGGCTACGCGACCTATTGCGTTGCCCCCGAGCCGCAGTGCCTGCCGGTGCCCAAGGGCTTCGGCATGATCGAGGCGGCGGCGCTGCCCGAAACCTATTTTACCGTCTGGACCAATCTCTTCGAGCGCGGCGACCTCAAGGCCGGCGAGACCGTGCTCATCCATGGCGGCACGAGCGGCATCGGCACGACGGCAATTCAGCTGGCCAAGGTGCTGGGTGCGCATCAGATCTTCGCCACCGCGGGCAGCCGCGACAAGTGCCATGCCGCCGAGAAGCTCGGCGCGACGCGCGGCATCGATTACAAGCACGAGGATTTCGTCAAGGTGGTGAAGGATGCCACCGGCGGTCGGGGCGTGGACGTCATCCTCGACATGGTCGGCGGCGATTATATCCAGCGCAACATCAGCGCGCTCGCCCTCGAAGGGCGCATCGTCTACATCGCCTTCCTCAAGGGCTCGACCGCGGAGGTCAACCTGATGCCGCTGATGCTGAAGCGCGGCACCATCACCGGCTCGACGCTGCGCGCCCGCACGGTCGAGCAGAAAGCGGCGATCGCCGCGCCGCTGCGCCGGATCGTCTGGCCGCTGCTCGATCAGGGCAAGGTCAGGCCTCAGATCCACCGCAGCTTCCCGCTGGCCCAAGCGGCCGAGGCGCATCGGCTGATGGAGAGTTCGGCGCATATCGGCAAGATCGTGCTCACGGTTTAGCCGGTCTGCCAGCCCGGCTCTTTCCAGCCTGGGCGGAAACGCCTATATAGGGCCGATCCAGGACATGATCACTACCGACGCGCGTCCCGGGCGCCGCGCTAAGCAATTGTAAGGCAAGGAGGAAATCGATGGCCCTGCCGCTCATGCCGAAGGCCACGGCCGTGTGGCTGGTCGAGAACACATCGCTCACCTTCGACCAGGTCGGCGAGTTCTGCGGGCTGCATGCGCTGGAAGTGCAGGCGATCGCCGATGGCGAAGTCGCGGTGCAGATGCAAGGGCTCGACCCGATTGCCAACGGGCAGCTTACCCTCGCGGAGATCGAGCGCTGCCAAAAGGACCCGTCTGCACGGCTGAAGCTGTCGGCAGAGGCGGTGCCGGTGCCGGTGGTGAAGCATCGCGGCCCACGCTACACGCCGATCGCACGCCGCCAGGACAAGCCCGACGCCATAGCCTGGCTACTCAAATCGCATCCCGAGCTGAGCGACGGCCAGATCTCGAAACTCATCGGCACCACCAAGCCGACGATCGCCGCGGTGCGCGACCGCTCGCATTGGAATACTCAGAACATCAAGCCGCGCCATCCGGTGGCGCTCGGCCTCTGCACGATGCAGGAGCTCGACGCCGCGGTCGCGCGCGCCAATCGCGGCAAGAAGGGCGCTCAACCGCCCGAGGCCGAGCCGATGTCCGAGGACACCGCGACGCCCTGAACCGCTCGCGCTCGCCCGCCGGCTTGGCGGCTTAGCGACTTTCCTTCGCATAGCCCGCGCTTCTGAGCGTGTCGCTGATCTCGCCGAGAATGGCGGGATCGTCGATGGTCGCGGGCGTCTTGTACTCTTCGCCATCGGCGATGCGGCGCATGGTCGAACGCAGAATCTTGCCCGAGCGCGTCTTGGGCAGGCGCTGCACCACCACCGCCGTCTTGAAGCTCGCTACCGGACCGATGCGCTCGCGCACCAGCCGCACTGCCTCCTCTGCCACCTGCGCCGGCGGCTTGCTCGCACCTGATTTGAGCACAAGGAACCCGAGCGGCACCTGCCCCTTCAAGGCGTCGCCGACGCCGATCACGGCGCATTCGGCGACATCGGGATGGGACGCCAGCACCTCCTCGATGCCGCCCGTCGACAGCCGGTGCCCGGCGACATTGATGATGTCGTCGGTGCGCGTCATGACGAAGACATAGCCGTCCTCGTCGATGTAGCCGGCATCGGCGGTGTGATAGTAGCCGGGATATTCCTCGAGGTAGGAGCTGATGAACCGGTCATCGGCGTGCCACAGGGTCGGCAACGCACCTGGCGGCAGCGGCAGCTTCAGGCAGAGCGCGCCGATCTCGCCGCGCTTCAGCTCGTGGCCGTCAGTGCCGAGGACGCGGAGATCCCAACCGGGCACCGGCTTGGTCGAGGAACCATGCTTCACCGGAAGCTGCTCGAGCCCGACACAGTTGGCTGTGATCGGCCAGCCGGTCTCGGTCTGCCACCAATGATCGATGACAGGCACCTTGAGCTGGCGCTCGGCCCATTCGACGGTCGGCGGATCGGCGCGTTCGCCGGCGAGGAAAAGCGCGCGGAACTTCGGCATCGGGTGCTTGCGGATGAGCGCACCGTCCGGATCTTCGCGCTTGATGGCGCGGAACGCCGTCGGCGCGGTGAACATCACCGAGACGCCGTGTTGAGCAATGACGCGCCAGAAAGCGCCGGCATCGGGCGTGCCCACCGGCTTGCCTTCGTAGAGCACGCTGGTGCAGCCATAGATCAGCGGCGCGTAGACGATATAGGAGTGGCCGACCACCCAGCCTACATCGGAGGCGGTCCAGAACACCTCACCGGGCTTCAGCCCGTAGATGTTCGCCATCGACCAGTAGAGCGCCACGGCATGGCCGCCGTTGTGGCGCACGATCCCCTTCGGAATGCCGGTCGTCCCGGAGGTATAAAGGACGTAGAGCGGGTCGGTGGCCTCGACCGCGACGCAGGCGGCGGGCTTGGCGGCATCCACCAGCGCCTGCCAATCGTGATCGCGGCCGGATACGAGTGCCGCCTTCTCCATCGGGCGCTGCAGCACGACGCAGGCCGAAGGCTTCGCCGCGGCGATCTCTATCGCTCGGTCGAGCAGCGGCTTGTAAGGAATGACCCGCTGCACCTCGATGCCGCAGGAGGCGGAAAGGATTACCTTGGGCTTCGCATCGTCGATGCGGGTCGCCAGCTCCGGTGCGGCGAAGCCGCCGAAGACCACCGAATGAATCGCTCCAAGCCGGGCACAGGCGAGCATCGCCATCGCCGCTTCGGGCACCATCGGCATGTAGATCAGGACGCGGTCGCCCTTGACGACGCCGAGTCCCTTGAGCGCGCCGGCGAGCCGCGCCACCTCGTCGCGCAGCTCGCGATAGCTGAAGCTGCGGATCTGACCGGTGGCGGGGCTGTCATAGATGAGCGCCGGCTGGTCGCCGCGCCCGCGCTCGACGTGCCGGTCGAGCGCATTCCAGCAGGTGTTGAGCTTGCCGCCGCGGAACCAGAGGTAAAACGGCGGTTTGCCGTCGTCGAGCACCTTGTCCCAGCGCTTCTCCCAATCGATCGACTGTGCCGCCTCTCCCCAGAAGCCCTCGGGATCAGCGAGCGAGCGGCGATGCGCCTCGGCATAAGAGCCCGTCATGCTGCGTCCTTCCCTATCTGGCCGGAAAGCGCTCTGGCGATATTGCCTTCCCGGCGCGGATATCCGTAGTTTTGTACTGCGAATTCTGCGGCAGCGTCAGGCCGTTGCCAAGCCGAGCGAGGAGCCCGCCATGGCCCAGACACCAAGCGCCTATGACAGCCATCTCGACCGTAGTCCGGCGAATTACGCGCCGCTCACGCCGCTGGGCTTCATCGCCCGGAGCGCGGCGGTCTTTCCCGACCGTCCCGCCGTCATTCACGGCAAGCGCCGCTACAGCTGGGCCGAGAGCTATGCACGATGCCGAAGACTGGCGAGCGCCTTGCGGCAGCGGGGTATCGGCAAGAACGACACGGTCGCGGTGATGGCGGCCAACACGCCGGAAGCCTTCGAGGCGCATTTCGGCGTGCCCATGGCGGGCGCGGTGCTGAACGCGCTCAACATCCGCCTCGACGCGGCGATGATCGCCTTCATCCTCGATCACGGCGAAGCCAAGGTACTGATCACCGACCGGGAATTCTCGCCGGTGATCGAGAAGGCGTTGGCGCAGGTGAAGCGGAAGCCCCTGGTCATCGATATCGATGATGAGCTGGCGCCGCCCGGCAAGCTGCTGGGCGAGATGGATTACGAGCGCTTCATCGCCGGCGGCGATCCGGATTTCGCCGAAGAGATGCCGCCTACCGAATGGGACGCGATCGCGCTCAACTACACCTCAGGCACGACCGGCAATCCCAAAGGCGTCGTCTACCACCATCGCGGCGCGTACCTCAACGCGCTCGGTAATGCTCTTGTTTGGGGCATGCCGCAGCACGCCGTCTATCTCTGGACGCTGCCGATGTTCCACTGCAATGGCTGGTGCTTTCCCTGGACGGTGACCGCGCTGGCCGGGACGCATGTCTGCCTGCGCCGGGTCGAAGCCCCGGCGATTTATGCCGCGATCGCCGACGAGGGAGTGAACCATCTCTGCGGCGCACCGATCGTCATGAACATGCTGCTGCACGCGCCGTCGGAGCTGCGGCAAAAGGTCGCCGGACGCAGCGTGCGCATGATGACCGCAGGCGCGGCACCGCCCGCCGCCGTGATCGAAGGCATGCAGAAGCTCGGTTTCGACATCACCCATGTCTACGGGCTGACCGAGAGCTACGGGCCGGCAACCGTCTGCGCCTGGCATGATGAATGGGACAGCCTGCCGCGCGAAGCGGCGGCCGCGCGCAAGGCGCGCCAGGGCGTGCGCTATCCGGTGCTCGAAGGCCTCATGGTTGCCGACGCCGCGACGCTGGCGCCGGTGCCGAACGATGGCGAAACCATCGGCGAAGTGTTCATGCGCGGCAACATCATCATGAAGGGCTATCTGAAAAACCCCAAAGCGAGCGAGGAGGCTTTCGCCGGCGGCTGGTTTCATACCGGCGACCTCGGGGTCATGCATCCCGACGGCTATATCGAGATCAAGGACCGCTCGAAGGACATCATCATCTCAGGCGGCGAGAACATCTCCACGATCGAGGTGGAAAGTGTTCTCTACCGGCATCCCGCCGTGCTGGAAGCGGCGGTGGTGGCACGTCCCGATGAAACCTGGGGTGAGACGCCGTGCGCCTTCGTCACGCTGAAGCCTGGCGCCAGCGCCACGGCGGACGACATTATCCGTTTCTGCCGCGAGCATCTGGCGCGCTTCAAGGCGCCGAAAACAGTCGTCTTCGGACCGCTACCCAAGACATCGACGGGTAAGATTCAGAAGTTCGCGCTTCGCGATCAGGCGAAAGCACTGCCCTGATTGCCACGTCCAAGAGAACCGGTCCCGGCGCCGATTCAGGCGCCAGCTAAGCGCGACCGGTCGTCAGGCGTGGGCGGCGTGCTCGAGACTGAATATTTCGTCTTTGATTCGGAGCTTTTGTCGCTTCAGGTCGGCAAGGGTTTCGACATTGGGCATCGGACGGCTGATTTCCTGATCGATGGCCTCCTCCAGGCTACGATGACGGGCCCGGAGGGAATCGAGTCGATCCTGCAGCGACATGGCTCCTCCTAATGCTTAACGCAGGCGAGGGCTGCTGACAGCTCTATGCTAACGCCGTTTGGAGCGGCGCTCCAACAGAGATATGCTCGCGCAAGGCGGTCTTCCAGTACCGCCGGAAGGACCGGAATGGTTGCGTCAACTCGCCTCATCGTCGGCATCAGCGGCGCCTCGGGTGTCACCTACGGCGTGCGCCTGCTGGAGCTGCTGCGCGACTTGCCCGTCGAAACCCATCTGGTGATGACCAAGGCGGCCGAGGTCACACTGGCGCATGAAACCGGACGCAAGGTGGCCGAGACACAGGCACTCGCCGATCGCGCCTATGCGGTGACCGACATCGCGGCGCCCATCGCCTCGGGCTCGTTCCGCACGCTTGGCATGATCGTCGCACCCTGCTCGATCCGCAGCATGTCCGAAATCGCGCATGGCACCACATCGACCCTGCTCACTCGGGCGGCCGACGTCACCCTGAAGGAGCAGCGCAAACTAGTGTTGATGGTCCGCGAGACTCCGCTCCACCTCGGCCATCTGCGCAGCATGACGGCACTGGCCGAGATGGGCGCCGTCATCGCGCCGCCGGTGCCGGCCTTCTATGCCGAGCCGGCGACGCTCTCCGACATGGTCGATCACACGCTCGGCCGCATGCTGGATCTCTTCGGGCTCGAGGCGCCGGGGCTGCGCCGCTGGGGCGAGGATGTCGATGCCGGAGAGAAGCTCCGGCCGCTGCGCCGAAAGCCGAGCTGATCCAGTAGAATCCGGGGTTTCCTATCCGGCCAGATTTCACTGAAGTCTGGCAAGGAAGGATACGAGAAGGTTGGGAGACGTAAATTGGCTAATCCGCCGTTTGCGATAGTTCTGCGGATAAGCGATGTCGCGCCCTCCCGATCTGATTTAGAGGCCGCGCTGGGCGTCAGGGTTGTCCGCTACGAGGCAACGCGCACTGGCTCCCTGCACTATGCCCAAGTCGATGTCATCGCAGGCGACATCGAAATACTCGCTGAGGACGATCTTTGGGCTCAGATCATCGTGCGCATTGAGCAACTCGGGCCGCATATACGAGCCCTCCGGAACGATCACCTTATCGGACGGGTATCCATCGATCTCGCCGTTTCGTTTGGAGAGACATCGGCGCTTGCCACATACCATTTACCTAGCCGTGTCGCGGAAGTCTTGGGTCGAGAGGGGATCGACATTGAATTCTCGGTGTACCTCGTGACGAGAACGAACGATGATGAAGGCACGCACATACGCTAGCTCTTGATCCAACGGACGATATCGCCGACGACCTCGCTTTCGACGCCGAAATAGCCGTGGCGCGACAATGGCGCGCAGGGGGCGCTCTGGGGCGGGCTGCCACCGCTCACCGCGATCAGCTCCTTGCGCGGCGCGCGGGCGAAGCGATCCATCAGGCTGTGGATCGCGTCGAAGGGGCAGATGGGGCAGGCGTCCTCTTTGTTGTGCACGAAGAGCGTCGGCACGGCGATCGTGCCGACATCGACGGACGCTGCCACCGGCGCCGCATGCCGGCTCGCCACCAGGATGCTCGAGGTCAGCACCAGCCCGTTTGCGCCGCCGCTCTGCAGCCTGGCAGCGACATTAGCGGCCGAGATCGTGCCCATGCTCGTGCCGATCAGCCAGACCGGCACCGGCGCCTTCTGGCGCAAATAGGCGATCACGGCGGCGATATCCTGCGCATGCTCGGCCGAAGCGCGGAAGCCCTCGAGCCCTTCGGGATGGTCGGACGGCACATCGACGGAGGCAACGAGGAAGCCTGCCGCGGCGAAGGCGCCGCGCGAGCGGATGAGGAAATTCTTGCCGTTGAGCACCGAACGATGCGCGCTGCCCAGCAGGCCGTTGCCGCCGGTGAAGAGGATGACGCTGGCAACAGGTGGCCCCGGCGGCGTCAACACCCAGAAGGGTTGCGTCACTCCGGGACGTGTCGGCAGGCGCACCAGCTGCTCATCCGCGCGCGCCGGCAGCACGCCAAGCGCCACCACGACCAGCGCAGCCGCAATCGACCTGATCAAGATGGCTCCCCCTTTATCGCAATGTTCGCCGGTGCGCCGCTTGCGCCTCCGTCACCCGGAATCAGCGCTGATCGCGGCAAAGATCGGTGCTGCGGTCTCGTCGGCGCCCCTGCCCTCGAGATAGAGCCTGAGATTGGCGGCGGCATCGGCCGCGCGCTCGCCCTCCGGACGCGCAGGATCGGTCGGCGCCAGCATCTGCAGCCGCCGCTGGGCAATGCGCTCGGCAGCGAGCTCTGCGGCCTTCGCCGCCTCGTAGAGCTCCAGCACCGGACCGGTGCGATCTTCCTCTCTGAGGGTGCGGCGCGCTGCGCGCAGCCGCTCGATGACGCTGCTGCGCCACGGAGCATTGGTCGATTCCGCCTGAGCGAGGTCTGTGGCGGTCAGCCGGCCGCGGCCGCTGAGCCCTACCCAGCAGGCATAGAGCACTAGGTTGACGTCGCACCCGTGGCGGTCCTGGAGCGCGATGCAGGCCGGCGATACGCCGGGTCGGCCATAGAAGCCGAGGGTAAAGCTCCAGAAGGAATCGTCGGAATCAGCCATCGCCGAAACTAATACCAAGTCCGCGCGCCGTGCGCACCAGGGTCCCGTCGGGATCGACCTGCTGCGGCGCGGCCACCGCCTCGCTGAGCGGCACGTCGACGACGGCGCGGTTCTGCCAGGCGACCATCCGGTCGTATTTGCCGGCGGCGATGAGATCGACCGCATGGACGCCAAACGCGGAGGCGATCAGACGGTCGCTCCAGGTCGGCTGGCCGCCGCGCTGGACGTGACCCAGCGTGGTGACGCGCGTTTCGGCTCCGGTCGTGCGCGCCAACGCGTCGCCGAGGCTGTGGCCGATCCCGCCATAGGTGATGCCGCCGCCGGAATGCTGCCGCTGCACAGGCTGGCCGGTGCGGTCCTTTACCGCCTCGGCGACGACGACCAGGGCGAAATTGCGCCCATGCTGGCGGATCTTCTCGATATCCGCCGCGACCTTATCGACACTGTAGGCGATCTCGGGAATGAGGATCACGTCGGCGCCGCCGGCAATTCCGGCGGCAAGAGCGATATGTCCAGCGTCGCGGCCCATCACTTCGAGGATCATGACGCGGTCGTGGCTCGCCGCGGTCGGCTGCAGCCGGTCGAGCGCCTCGGTTGCCACCATCACAGCGGTATGGAAACCGATCGAGTTCTCGGTGGCGCCCACGTCGTTGTCGATGGTCTTGGGAATGCCGACGAGCTTGATGTCCCCCTGCTGCGCCAGCCGTCGCAGGATCGCGAAGCTGCCGTCGCCGCCGATGCCGATGAGCGCATCGATGCCGAGTTCGCGCAGACCGGCGATGACCTCCTCCGAGCGATCGAGCACGCTGCCGTCGGACATCGGGAAGGCGAAGGGGTTGCCCCGGTTGGTCGTGCCGAGAATCGTGCCGCCCAACCGCAGTATGTTGACCGTCGAAATGCGCAGATCGAGCGCCTCGAATTCGATCGGCCGGCGCAGAACTCCCATGGTGCCGTGGCGGATGCCGAGCACCCGCCAGCCATACCCCTGAACGGCCCGACCGACCACGGCGCGGATGGCGGCGTTGAGCCCGGCGCAATCTCCGCCGCTGGTCAGGATGCCGATGGTCTTGGGCGACTGGGCCATGCTGGGGTCTCCTTGCTCTGGCAGGGCTTTCGAAGGGTTAACGGCCTCGCCGACCCTCACCCTCCCCGCACCGCTTTGCTATACTGTTAACCGCCGACCGCCACCCCGTTCTTTCCGGTCCATGGACATCGACGTCGAAGCCATCAAGGCCAGGCTCGAGGCTCTCAGGAGCGAGCACCGCGATCTCGACGAGACGATCGCGCGCCTCAGCGAGGGCGCGCCCAATCCGATGCATGTCCAGCGGCTGAAGAAGCGCAAGCTGGCGCTCAAGGACCTGATCGCCAAGCTCGAGAGCCAGCTGCTCCCGGACATCATCGCGTAGGAGGCTAAGGCGCGGCGTCGCGCTGACGTTTGGCCTGATACATGGCGCGGTCGGCAGCATCGAGCGCCTCGCCGGCATTCTCTCCGCCGCGGAAGGAATAGACCCCGTAAGAGATGCTGAGCGGGATCTCCTTGCCTTGCCAGAGCAGCGGCTTCTCCGCCACCGCGGCGGCGAGCTGTGCCGCCTTCTGCTCGGCAAGCGCCTGGTCGGTCTGCACCAGCAGCACGCCCAGCTCGTCGCCGCCAAGCCGACCGACGACGTCCGTGTTGCGCACATTATCGAGCAGGACGCGCGCCACCTGGAGCAGCGCCGCATCGCCCGCGGCATGCGCGTGATCGTCGTTGATCTGGCCGAGATTGTTGACGTCGATATAGACGATGCTCGCCGGTGCGCCGTAGCGCTGTGCAAACGACATCATGCGCGTCAGCTCGCGCACGAAGGCGCGCCGATTGGCAATCGGCATCAGCGGATCCTCGTCGGCGAGCCGCTCGAGATAGTCGATGCGCTGGCGCGCCACGCCGAGCTCACGCCGCAGGGAATCGACTTCGGCCATCAGACCCATGATCGCCTGCCGCAGCTTGGGCGTGAGCTCGCTCTCGGCAAGGCCGGCGACGTTGAGGACATCGGTGGGCTCGGGGATCGCTGCCGGCTCGCCGGCCTCGATGGCGCGCCGAGCCTCGAGCTTGCGGCTGGCGCCGGCGCCAGCGACCGGCTTCGTGTCGCGAATTTCCATAATGCGATACTGTGCGGTCCCGAATCGCCCAACCGCGACAATTATGCCAGAACTCGTCCGCGTCGCAAAGCCGGGCGGCGGGATCCTAGGAGCCTGACGGCTGGATTCTCCGCGATCACGCGCCGGCCGACACGGCTCTCTCCTTGCCCTCACCTGCCTCGCACCTATAATGCGCGTTTTCCTCGGCGGAGGATTCGAAGCGGGATGAGCGACGCGCAGCCGGCGGTCGGGATCATCATGGGCAGCCAGTCGGATTGGGACACCATGCGGCACGCGGCGGACACGCTGGCGAAGCTCGGCGTCGCGCATGAGCGCCGCATCGTGTCGGCCCACCGCACGCCCAAGCGCCTCGTCGCCTATGCCGAGGGCGCGCGCCAGCGCGGTCTCAAGGTGATCATCGCCGGCGCGGGCGGCGCCGCGCATCTGCCGGGCATGGTGGCGTCGCTGACGCCGCTGCCGGTACTCGGAGTCCCCATCGAAAGCGCCGCGCTCAAAGGCATGGACAGCCTGCTTTCGATCGCCCAGATGCCGGGCGGCGTGCCGGTCGGCACGCTCGCGATCGGCAAGGCGGGTGCGATCAATGCGGCGCTTCTTGCGAGCGCAATCCTCGCGCTCAGCGACGCCGCCATCGCGTCCGCCCTCGATCGCTGGCGGCGCGAGCAGACCGACGCGGTGGCCGAGCGGCCCGAGGGCTGATGATCGAGCCCGGCGCGACGATCGGCATTCTCGGCGGCGGTCAACTCGGCCGCATGATTGCGCTCGCCGCGGCGCGGCTCGGCTATCGCAGCCATGTCTACTGCCCCGAGCAGGACAGCCCGGCCAAGCAGGTCACGCCCTACCAGACCACCGCCAATTACGACGACCACAACGCGCTGGCGCGCTTTGCCGCGGCGGTGGACGTGGTCACGTTCGAATTCGAGAACGTGCCGGCGGACTGCGCGGAGATCCTGGCGGCAAGCAAGCCGGTGCGACCCGGCCCCGATGCGCTGCGCATCGCGCAGGATCGGCTCAGAGAAAAGGACTTCCTGCGCTCGATCGATATCGCTACGGCGCGATACCGCGAGGTGACGAGCGCCGCCGCGCTGCAGCGCGCCGTGCGCGATATCGGTCCGCATGGCGTGCTGAAGACGGTGCGCGGCGGCTATGACGGCAAGGGCCAGGTGGCGATCCGCCCCGACACGGACCTCGCTGCGGCGTGGCAGGAAATGGGCGCAGAGATCGGTATCCTCGAGAGCTTCGTCGACTTTCTCTGTGAGATATCGGTCATCGTCGCGCGTGGTGCCGGCGGCAATTGGGCGACCTATGTGCCGGTCGAAAATCATCATGCGCACCACATCCTGGACACGACCATCGCGCCGGCGCGCGTCACCCCGGCAGTGGCGATGCGCGCCGAGGCGATCGCCCGCCATGTCGCCGACAAGCTCGACCTCGTGGGGCTGCTCGCTGTCGAGATGTTCGTCAACGCCGAGGGCGAGGTACTGGTGAACGAGCTGGCACCGCGGCCGCACAATTCCGGCCATTGGACGATCGACGCCTGCACGACGAGCCAGTTCGAGCAGCTGGTGCGCGCCATTTGCGGCTTGCCGCTCGGCTCGCCCGAGCGGCATTCGGATGCGGTGATGAAGAACCTGATCGGCGCGGACATCGCCAAATGGCGCGAGCTGCTAAACGAGCCAGGCGCCAAGCTCCATCTCTACGGCAAGGCCGAGGCCCTGCCTGGCCGCAAGATGGGCCATGTGACGCGCCTGACGGCGCGTCGGGACTGACCTCTCAGCCGGCGCGCTTAGCGCTCGCGCCCGCCGCACTCGTCGAGGAGCCAGGCGCGGAATTCGCCGACGGCGCCGTCCCTGGAACCGGCCGGGTAGACCAGGAACCATGCGGTTCCGCGCCGCATCTCCGATGACGCGAGCGGCGCCACCAGCGTCCCCGCGGCCAGCAGGTCGGCAACGAGCGCGCGGTCGGCAAGGGCGAGACCGAGCCCGCGGCACGCCGCCTCGGTGGCGAGGCGCTCGTCGCCGAAGCTCAAGCGCTGGCGACGCTCCCCGGCGATCCCGGCCCAACTGAGCCAGTCCGGCCAATCTTCGGGCTGCGAAAGCGCCTCCAGCAGCGTATGGCCGGCGAGCGGATCGGCCGCTTCGGCGGCGATGGGCCGGCTCTGTGCGTAGCGCGGGCTGCACACCGGCAGGCGGCAATCGACGAACAGGAAATCGCAGGCGAGTTCACCGCGCCAGCCGGCGCGGCCGAAGCGGATGGCGCAGTCGACCTCGTTGCCGCCGGGCTCGACCAGCCGCTCGGTGGCCGTCAAAGTCAGCGCCACCGCCGGAACACGCTGATGGAAGCGGTCTAGCCGCGGCAACAGGAAACCGGCGGCGAAGCCGGCCGGGCAGGCGATGCGCAGCGGCGTCGCCCTTTCCCCCTCGCCGCGCAGTCCTCCCACCGCGGCGGCAATCGCATCGAGCGCCTCGGTGAGCGCGGGCAGCAATGCCTGCCCCGCTGCGGTCGGCGCCAACGATTGCGGCCGCCGCTCGAACAGCGAGACCCCGAGCCGCGCCTCGAGCGCGCGGACTTGCTGGCTGACCGCGCCGGGGGTAACGCCGAGCTCGTCACCGGCAGCGGCAAAGCTGCCGAGGCGCGCCGCCGCCTCGAAGGCGCGCAATCCGTTGAGCGGGGGCAGTTGACCACGAGCCATGGAGCATCAGAAAAACTATTGCTTTTGATCACGATAATTCGTTTGTGCAGGCTGCGTCCAGCGACCAAAGTCTCATTCCGGCGCGAGCCGCAAGTTTTCTATGGCTGAAACGGAGGCCGGTCATGGCGGGGGAAGCCGCCCTCGTGCATCTGCGCGACGCCGGGCGGGAGGACATGCCGGAAGTCGCGCGTCTCTACGGCCATTATGTCGAGACCACGGTCTATACCTTCGAGGAGGCGGCGCCCGACGCGGCGGAGATGGCAAGGCGCTGGCAGCAGACCTGCCAGGCTGGGCTGCCCTGGCGGATCGCCGAGAGCCGCGCCGGCGGCGTTCTGGGTTATGCCTATGCCGGTCGCTTCCGCGGGCGCTCGGCCTACCGCTACACGGTCGAGAACTCGATCTATGTCGCGGCCGAGCAGCTGCATCGTGGCGTCGGCCTCGCGCTGATGCGCGACCTCATCCGCGAATGCACGGCGCTCGGCTATCGACAGATGATCGCGGTGATCGGCGACAGCGCCAACGAGGCGTCGATCCGGCTGCACACGCGCTTGGGGTTCCGCACCATCGGCCATCAAGTGGCGGTGGGGTTGAAATTCGGCCGCTGGGTCGACGTGGTGGAAATGCAGCTCGCACTCGGCGACGGAGCGCACGCGCTCCCGTCGGGCGAGCCTCTGGGCTATGCCCGCACATGAAGCAAGGCTGGCTGCTCGTCTGGGCACTCGCGCTCGCCCAGGTCGTATCCTGGGGATCGATCTATTACAGCTTTTCGCTGTTTGTCGTTCCGATGGAGCGCGACCTCGGCTGGAGCCGCGAATGGCTCAATGGCGCGCTGTCGCTGGGGCTCCTCGCCTCGGGGCTGATGGCCTATCCGGTCGGCGCGCTGATCGACCGCGGCTTCAGCCGCTCGGTGATGGCATTGGGCTCGCTGCTCGGCGCTACGCTGCTGGCCCTATGGTCGCGGGTCGAGAGCGTCGCACTCTTCTATCTGCTCTGGCTCGGACTCGGCGTGGCGCTGGCCGCGACGCTCTACGAGCCAGTCTTCGCGGTGCTGACGCGGCACTTTCCCGAGAGCTACCGCACGCGGATCACCGCACTGACACTCATCGGCGGCTTCGCCAGCACCGTGTTCGTGCCGCTGACGCAGTTCTTCATTACCAGCTTCGGCTGGCGCGGCGCGCTGCTCGCATTGGCGCTCTGCAATCTGGCCCTGGCGCTGCCGGTGCACGCGCTCCTGCTCGGTGAGGGCCCGCGCAGCGCGAAGACCGGCCAGGAAGACAGCGCAGCGCGCGCCCTCGACCGGGCGGCCCTCCGCCGTGCGCTCCGCCATCCGGTCTTCTGGGCGCTCGCGGTCTGCTTCACCGCCTACTATGCGAACTTCGCCGCGCTCACCTTCCATATCATCCCATTGCTGGACGAACGGCACGTGCCCATGAGCATCATCGTCGCCGCGATCGCGGTGATCGGTCCGGCACAGGTCCTCGGCCGCATCGTGCTGTTGGCGCTCGGCCGCAAGCTCTCCGCCGCTATCGCCGGCCGGATCGCCTTCTTGGCCTTTCCCGTCTCGGTACTGATGCTCATCTCCGCCCACCGCTCGACGGCGGCGCTCTTCGCATTCGCCGCGGTCTATGGCGCCGCCAACGGCGTCATCACCATCGTGCGCGGCCTCGCCGTGCCGGAGCTGCTCGGGCGCGAAGCCTATGGCGCGATCAACGGGGCGCTGACGCTGCCAGCCAATCTGGCGCGGGCGGCGGCACCTTTCGGGGCGGCACTGCTCTGGGCGGCGGCAGGCGGCTATGGCGCGGTGCTGTGGGCGATCACCGCCGGCGGCGCCGTTGCCGCCGTCGCATTCTGGTATGCCGCCGCGCCGGGTACGACGGCGGCGAGAGAGCGCCGGTCCTGACTAGGGCCGGCGCATGACCCGCATGAACCGGAACGGATTGGGCAGCCACTCGACGCCCTCGCGCAACCGCGCGCCGAACTTCGGCAGTGCCATCACATCGGCGAGGCGCCGTCGCAGGAAGGCTTCCGTCTCCTCTCCGCCGGGCGACCGGTCGTCGAGCCAATAAAGCGTCGTGGCGCTGAGCACCGCGGCAAGCAGCCCGCGCTTGGTATAGAAGTTGAAATCGGTTGCGGTGTCGCCGGCCGCGTACCAGATGGCATCGACCGTTTCGTAAAGCAGGCGCAGGCCCAGCCCGAGATTCTGCGGCAGGGCCAGAAGCGCCAGCGCGCGGCGCACTGCTTCGCGATGCGGCTCGAGCAGCGTCAGGCGCGTGCGCACCGCCAAAGCGATCCGCTCCCGCGTCTTCATCGCCTCCAGCTCGGCTTCCGGCAACGCCGCCAGCATGGATCGGTCGGCCCACCGGCTGAACGCCGCCACCGCATCGCGCGCACCGTCGGGCAAGAGCGCAGCGAGCTCCGTCTCGTCGACGCCGATACGGCGTGCCGCAGCCTCCCTCGTCGCTCGGCTCCAGCCGTCGAACGGCACGTCCGGCAGCATTGCCTCCACCAACGCCCAGCGCTCTTCCCGCGCGTCCATGCGGCTACTCCGCTGCTTTCGCGCCGAGGTCGATCGGATAACGCATCCCCTCCTCGACGAAGACCAGCAATCCCAGATCGGTCATGCGTTGCGGGTACAAGATGCCATCGAGATGGTCGCATTCATGCTGCAGCACTCGCGCGTGAAAGCCGGAGGCGATCCGGTCGATGCGCTCGCCCGCGGGGGTCACGCCGCGATAGCGGATCCGCGTCCAGCGCGGCACCGCGCCGCGCAGCCCCGGCACCGAGAGGCAGCCTTCCCAGCCGAGCTCCGTCACCTCGCCGAGCGGCTCGATCACCGGGTTGACCAGCGCGGTGAGCGCCTGCGGCCGGTCATCCTCGGTGCCGCCCACGCGCTCGGCCGGGACCTGGAAGAGCACCACGCGGAGCGGCACGTGGACTTGCGGCGCGGCAAGGCCGGCACCGCCGATATCGGCGAGGGTTTCCGCCATGTCGGACACCAGACGGGCGATTTCGGGCGCGGCCGGATCCGCCACCTCCGCCGCGACCCTGCGCAGCACCGGGTGTCCCATGCGGGCGATCTTGAGAATGGCCATGGCCGCTAATATGTGCGCCGGCACCGCCGGGGTAAAGCGGTGCCGCCCCGTACCCCCGCGCTCGGCCGCCTAGTAGCCGCCGCCTCCGCCGCCGATGCTGCTGGTCGTGCCCGGCAGTGCAACTCCCGTCTTGGGATCGACCTGCTGGCCGACGGTATTGTAGACGCCTGGCCGGTCGGACCCAGCGGTCTCGGCGCAACCGACCAAAGCGAGCGCCAGCGCCGCCAGGGCGGGCCACTTGACCTTCTTCGCCATGATGCACCTCCGGAGTGCAAGACTAGCGCTGGCAGGTGCCGGGCCCCCTTCACGATGGCAGCCCTCGGCTTCACAAGCTCGCGATGACATGGTATTTGTACCGGCAATCTGGCTGCGGTTTCGCAGCCGGCTTTTTTTCGCCCTGATGATAAAGAGAGAAGAACTCGTGCAAGTGCTCGTCCGCGACAACAATGTCGACCAGGCGCTGCGAGCGCTGAAAAAGAAGATGCAGCGCGAAGGCGTGTTTCGCGAGATGAAGCTCCGCCGCAATTACGAGAAGCCGTCCGAGCGTCGCGCCCGCGAGAAGGCCGAAGCGGTGCGCCGCTACCGCAAGCTCCTGCGCAAGCGCCTGGAGCGCGAGGGCTACTAGCCGCCCGTTCCGCTGCCTGCTAGCGAAGCCGCCCGGACCTTCCGCGGCGGCTTTTGAGTTGCCGATGGCCCAAAGACCAGCCGCGGCCCCCGCGGCCGCCGTCGCGGGGCATCCGGCGCTACTCCAGCGACTTGACGACTTCCTCGCACATCTTCTTGGCGTCGCCGAACAGCATCATCGTGTTGTCGCGGAAGAAGAGTTCGTTCTCGACCCCGGCATAGCCCGAGGCCATCGAGCGCTTGACGAACAGCACGGTCTTCGCGCGTTCGACATCGAGGATCGGCATGCCGTAGATCGGCGAAGTCGGATCGGTTTTGGCAGCGGGGTTGGTAACGTCGTTGGCGCCGATCACGAACGCGACGTCGGTCGACGGGAAATCGCGGTTGATCTCGTCGAGTTCGAAGACCTCGTCGTAGGGCACATTGGCTTCGGCCAGCAGCACGTTCATGTGGCCGGGCATGCGGCCGGCGACGGGGTGGATGGCGTATTTCACCTCCACGCCCTCTTTCTTCAGCGTGTCGGCCATCTCGCGCAGCGCGTGCTGGGCCTGCGCCACCGCCATGCCGTAGCCTGGCACGATGATGACCTTGGAGGCGTTCTTCATGATGAAGGCCGCGTCATCGGCATTGCCGGTCTTGACCGTGCGATCCGCCGAGCCGCCGCCGGCGGCGGCCGCGCCGCTCTCGGTGCCGAAGCCGCCCAGCAGCACGTTGATGATGCTGCGGTTCATGCCCTTGCACATGATGTAGGACAGGATCGCGCCCGAGGCGCCGACCAGCGAGCCGGTGATGATCAGAGCCAGGTTCTGGATGGTGAAGCCGATCCCCGCCGCCGCCCACCCGGAATACGAGTTCAGCATCGAAACGACGACGGGCATGTCGGCGCCGCCGATCGGGATGATGATCAGGAACCCGAGCCCGAACGCCAGCAGAGCGATCAGCCAGAAGACGATCTGGCTGCCGGAGGCGACGAACGCCACAATCAGCACCACCAGCAACACGGCGAGACCCAGGTTCAGCTTGTGCTGTCCG
>DATNDG010000130.1:0-13044 GCA_035553515.1 Allostellaceae bacterium
CCGCCGTCGATAGCCCCGCCTCCTGCTCCCGCAGGATCCCAATGATCTGCTCTTCCTTGAACCGGCTGCCCCTCATCGTCCGACCCTCCATCCCTGGCCGGACTCTACTCAAATCTGGCGGAGATTCAGGGGCTCAGGTCAGCGAGAATGGGCCAGCGGACCAGCGCGATTGCGGAGTCCCAAGCTCCGGGAAGAGGTAGGAGGCCGAGGGCGGCGGGCAGCGACGCAAGGAGCGCAAGCGCCGCAATGCCGAAGAGCACGAGCCCGGCCGTGAGCGCTACGGCATGCAGATTGAACCGGACGAACGTGCGATTTTCCTTCTCGCCATAGCAGATGTTGACGGCGATCATCAGCATTCCGCTAACAGGACACTGACGATGAGGCCGATGCCGAACCAGCTCGGCGGACCGCCGACCAAGGCTTGGAGCCAGTTGGCAATGAGCGTAACCGCTTCCGGAGGCAAGAGCCCCTGCATGATCGCGACCTGCCGTTCGACCATGCTTGGATCAGCGATCAGGCCATAAACCGATACGACGGCGGTAAGCGCCGGAAAGATGGAGAGGATCGCGTAGAAGGCGGCCGCGGCGGCGAGGGCGGAGAGGTTATGCTCGACGATGCGCTGCCACGTACGCGACAGAATGGTCGACCAAGCCTGCACTAGCGCCGGCAGCCATCGCGCACTCTCGGAGCGTCGTGCCGAAAGATGAGACTTCCTAGACCGGAGATCGGCATTTTCGAACCTGCGCCCCCAAACAAGCGGCGCATCAGGCTGCGAGCTTCCTCGCGCAAGCACTCGTAACATCGGGATCGGCCGGCGCGCTTCCGGGCATCACCGCCCACTTCCCTGCCAACGCGTATCGTGCTTCCCAGTCGAGCTTGGCGGCCGTTGGTACCTCGGCTCGCGCACGCGCCTCGCAGAACACCGCGACGAGCCTGTCGTGGAGTTCGGCGCGCGCTGTGCCGCTCGTTACCTGCCAGCCGATAGCGTTGGAAATCAACGGTCCCGCGACCAAGCCGATCACCAGAGCGATCGCTGCAGGTTTTGCGGCGGTCCATTTGGACCATGCTGTCATGACACGCTCCCTGAGAGCCGCTGAGCGGGCGCGGAGGTATAAGGTAATAACTTGGGAGCGGTGAGCGTGAGCGATAGGATTGGAAACTACTCTGATCGCAGGCGAATGCGCGGAGCACCGCCACGCCCGATCGCGATTCCTGCCGAATCCGGACACGCCCTAAGTACAAATACTCAGATCGAGTGGATTGCTTACTTTCCCCCGAGGAAGCGCCATCTGCACCAAAATGAAACCGTCGGGCGGAGCGGCGGTTTGTTCACTGAGTAGGCAACGTCCTGGAGGGAGAATTTCATGCCCGCTGCGTGGCTTCGTGCAAAGGTTGACCATTGCCGCAACCTGCTCAAGCTCGCGACTGATCGGCAAGTCATTGAGCGATTGCAGCTGTGGATCTCCGATTTTGAGACGGTCGCTCGAATCCGGACGCGGGCAGCAACCTCGGACCATCGGCCCAGACGCGTCGTCGCAGTAATTCCCGACGAAATCGATGTGAACTCTGAGGATAGCTTTCCGGCAAGCGACGCGCCAAGCTGGACGCCGATGACTAGGCTCGGCAGGCCCGCACAAGTCGAGTGATCGCCGCCCCCAGCCCCGCTGAACTACCACGCGGCGTGGCCTGCGGCCATCCAACCCCAATCGCTCAAAATAGCCTCGGCAGATGCCGCAGGATGGCTCCGCGCGCCGAGGCGCCACGCCTCGCGCTGTTGCCGGCACTGGCCGAGTAGCTCCGCAGCTATCGCCGCGTGAAAATGGGCTGGCGCGCTCGTTCGTGCGCGTCGCCCTAGCAAGGAGCGCTTCTGCGGCATGCGATCTTGGTGAGTAGTTTCCGACGCTGTCTGCCTCTGTTGCTCATCCCACATAAGGCTGACCGTAGATTTCCGGCACGGCATCCGCAGTCCTGAAAAGGCGCCGCCAAAAGTGCCCACTCGTAAAATTGCCGGTGAGATTGGAGTGAAGCCATGAATGCAGGATCCCGCCTCCGCCTCCTGGCCGGTGCCGCGCTCCTTACTGCCACCGCCTTCGTAGCGGCTTGCGGTTCCGACCGCGTAACGACCACTACCGAGAGGACCACCACGACGGAACTGTCGGCGAGCCCACTACCGTCTCCGGGCACTCCCACGACGACGACGACCACTACCCCCACGCGGCGACCGGACTAAGCAACTTCGCAGCTCTGGCTTCGGCCGATTACATCGCCATCATGGGGCGTTTAGACGCAGGAGAAAGTAATGTCATTGTTATTGATCGTGGTTCTGCTTTTCCTTTTTTTCGGCGGAGGCGGATACTATGGCTATCGCCGCGACTATTACGGTGGGAGGGGCTTGGGCGGCTTGCTCGGGATTCTCGTCGTCATTCTCCTGGTGGTCGTCTTGTTCGGCGGCACACACTTCGGCTACTAGCGCAGCGAGGACGCGCCGTGGAAGCCCGGCACGCAGCCATGTTGGCGCAGCTCTTGAGTAGCGAGCGCCAACCCGCCCGGCTCCAAGTAGCGAAGGCACCTCAGTTGCACGGCCACACGCTGGCCGATTGGGTCGGCCGGGCTGCTTGGTTCCTACGCCCCTTGCGCGAGCGCCTGCTCGATCATCTGCGAGCCTCGCCTAAGCTTATCGTTGGCAAACCCAGCCGTAGCCGGGCGCATTGATAGGGCTCCGCACGCGTTAATGTGGCCTACCGTTGAGCACCCCACACGCCAAGTATATCTGATCGAGGGAGGCGGATTTTCCGCTCCCGCAATAGCAAACGTAAGGATGGAACCAATGAGCGCCGTAGCGCATCTCAAATATTTGGTGGAGAAATGCAGCGGTTTTTGGACCGTCAGCTTCGGTGGCAGGCCCAATGGAGAATTCGCTACCCGCGGCGAGGCATGTCATAACGCGCTGAAGGACGGCATTCGTGTCGGCAACCTGGGGCACGACGTCAAGATCGAGGCCCGCGAGCCGCGCGAGCAGAGCGGGAATATCCGGACAGTCTGGAGCAGCAGTCGCTAGTCAGCTCTACATTGCCCTCGCGCGGTTCGGTCAGCTTTTGGATGGGCGCGCCGAGATTGGGGGACCGGTTGCCGTTGCGCGGGACGAGCTGCCCGTCGTCGGATGAGGTGCAGCAGCCCGCGGAATGCGCAATTTGAGCTCGGAGAGCCAGGCCAGTTCTTGATCGTCTCGATGATGGCGCGGATTTGGCGAACGACACGCTGGGCGCGCCACCTACGCTAGCGAATCGACCTCGACGGCGATCTCGCTCTCGTGTTAGGGCATTCGACGCCGATTGTCGGCGCGCATTGGAGGTCATCAACCCGCGAGGACGACCGGTGGAGCTACGTAAGCGTGCGGCCCTGGCCGTTGAGGTGGTTATTCCCAGGGCATCAACTCATCGATGCGATTGATCGGATGCCCGTCGGCGACCTTGGCAAGCACCTCGCGGAGATAGACCTCTGGGTTCACGCCGTTGAGCTTGGCGGTCTGCACGATGGTGTAGATCGCGGCGGCGCGTTCGCCGCCGGTATCGGAACCGGCGAAGAGATAGTTCTTGCGTCCGATCGCGATGGCGCGCAAGGCATTCTCAGCGATGTTGTTGTCGATCTCGAGCCGCGCATCGGTGGTGAAGCGCGCGAGCGCATCGCGGCGCTTGATGGTGTAGCGGAACGCCTCCGCCAGAGCCGAGTTCGCCGACAGCTTGGCGACGGTTCCGTCGGCCCACGCGAAGAATGACGCCAGCAGCGGCACGGTCTCAGCGCGGTGGGTAAGGCGTTCAGCAGGAGGCGCGAACCGCGCCTTCTCCTCGATGCCATAGAGCGCGCCGATCCGGTCGAGCGCCTCCCTGGCCACCGGCGACTTCGTCGCCTCCCACACATCGAAGAACTTCCGGCGGCAGTGCGCCCAGCACGCCACTTCCGTGATCGGCTTTCGACCGGGTCGAGCGGTGCCAAACAGTGCCTCGAACCCGGCATAGCCATCAGCTTGAAGAAAGCCGGTGAACGAGGCCATATGGCGGGCGGGATGCTCGCCGCTGCGATCGGGGCTGAAGAAGTAGGCCGCGGCCGGCGGCGCCGCTTGGGGAACAGCTTGATCGAGACGATGCGTCCGTTCCTCACGGTAACCGCTTGGATAGCGGCGGACTTGGGGTGCGTGCGCAGCGCTTCCATCTGATCGTCGGCACCGAGCAGGTCGTGGAAATCCTCCGGTCTCGCCGAGTCGATTAGGGCGCGCAGCTC
This sequence comes from Allostellaceae bacterium, assembly GCA_035553515.1. Lineage (GTDB taxonomy): Bacteria > Pseudomonadota > Alphaproteobacteria > ATCC43930 > CGMCC-115725 > DAHUYF01. The sequence goes on from DATNDG010000130.1 coordinate 4,279, forward strand.
GCGGAGTTGGCAGAGTTCGAGCTGTCGATCGGCTTCCGCCAGCACGGCCATTGGATCAAGGGCAGCGGTCATGTTACCTCCTTGCTGGGCAAACACATGTCTGATCCCCGGATACCCGACGTTTGCGGGGTCTAGCCGCCAGCGATCCATGATCGTGTCGAATGCCTCTAAGCCCGATCACGGCTCCCTATCGACGCGGCGGCAGCCTAGAGCGCGTGCTACCGCCTGCGGACAGAGAGGCGGTCGCCCGCGAGTTCCAGCGGCGTCAGGCGCGCTGGCTCACCGGCAATCCGTGGGCACGCCCATTCCTGCACGGCGGCGAGCTGCGCGATGCGCTTACGGGCGATGAGGCGCAGGCTTGGATCGAACGCTACGGCAACACGCCGGCGCGCGAGCGCGTCGCGATCGGCGGCACCGAGGACAGCCCGACCGTGGCGATGCGCTGGAACCACAGCAATTACCGCTTTAAGAATGGGAGCGAGTATTTCGCTGAGACGATGGCAGACCGGTACTTCGACCATCGGTCGATCGAGGATGCCAAGGCGCGGTCCGTCTTCGGCCATGTGCGCGCCATCTGGCATCGCATGGTCGATGGCTTGCGCCGGCTCTTCGGGCGCGACGCGACTGGGCGCATCTTCGAGGGCTTCCGCGAGGGCGGCTACGAGCCGGCGCAGCGCGGCGACCTGCTGAGTGGCGCGGAGGCGGCGGAGCAGCGCGCGAGGCCGGCGCAGCAAGGTACACTTCCGCTGGACACGCCGGAGCAGCGGCGGCAGGCGGCCCGCTTCGCACGGAGCTTCCTCGGCAAAATCTTCTCACCGTCGACCGGGAGCAGGGCGGCCGAGCGCCAAGCGGCGCTGACGCGAGAGGAGCACGGGCTCGCCCGCCGGCTCACCCAGCAAGCGCGCGCCGGTCTGGAGCGCTTCCGAGACCAGGCGCCGAGCCTCGACACGCCTGCAGGTCGAGACTTCATGGCCTATCTCGAAGGCCGCAGCGCCGGCGTGCCGCTCGCCGATCCGTCCTTGCAGCCTCTCGCCGACTATATCCGCGCTCTCAACAAGAACCGTGAGCAGGCGATCCGGCGCTTGCCTGGCCAGGCGCAGCGGGCGTTCATCGACGATTACTTCGCGCACATGTGGAAGGACCCGCAGCAGGCGCGGCGGACGGTCGAAAGCGCGACGCGCGGCGGCTCTTGGCAGGGCTCTGGCCGCAATCTCAAGGAGCGCACCGTCCCGACCTACGCCGACGGCATCGCCATGGGCGAACTGCACGAAGACGACATCGAGGCGCTGGTGCGCCGTGGCCTGCAGGCGGCCGATCAGCGGCACGACCGCGACACACTGCGCGCGGCTCTCTATGCGCTGCTCGGCCAGGTGCTTGCGGCATGACGCGCGACGAGCACGATCGGCCGCTGAGCGACCAGGAACTCCGCGAGCTGCGCGCCCTAATCGACACGGCGATGCCGGAGGACTTCCGCGACCTGCTCACCGCCGCCGATCAGATGGAATGGCTGCGCACGCACCCCGCGAGCGCCGCCATCGAGGAGGTCACGGCGAGAAACGGACGCATCGTCTCGATCAAGCTGTTCCGCAAGCGGCGCCGCCGGCCATGACAGACGGCGCCGTAACGGAGCCGCGGCCGAAAATGCGGATCAGCGCGCGCAATCCCGACCATCGGCGCATCTTCGTCCTCGCGCTGATCGAGACCGGATCGGCGACCGAGGCCGCTAAGCGGTTGGGCGCGACGAAGGCGAGCGCGGCTCAGATTGGGTCCCGAATGTTGAAAAACATTGAGGTCCAACAGGAACTTTCTGCGACGCTAAAGCGCAAGCTAGACCGGCTTTCATGGGATGCCGACCGCGCGCTCTACCTGCGCCGGATCATCGCCGACACTCATCCCCGTGACTTCGCCGAAGTCCTCTACGAGACCGATCCAGTCAAGGCGAAGGCGCTGCTCAAGGGCTTGGGCGACATCGGTTATGCGGTGAAAGCGCTCGAAGCGGTGACGCGCGTCACGGCGACCGGCACGACGGTGCGGACGCGCATCGCCTTCGAGGATCGCCACCACGCCATCGACGAGCTGGAGCATGCGCGGCGCCTGGAGCCGCGGCGGGACGCGCCACCGCTCGATTTCAGCGACTGGACCCCGGAGGAGCTCGACACGCTCGAAGGCATCCTGCGCGCGGTCAAAGCGCGGCGCGAAGCGAAGCCCGTCCTGGAGTTGGAGCGTCAGGATTACCTGGAGGATGGCTAATAGCTCTGCTTTGCTCAGGGACAGCGCTTGAAAAACCACGGGCCGCGCCCTGGCCCTGTTGGGCTCCAGGCGAAAGCGCAGTGCGGAGCCGCGGCGACGGCCGGTTTGTTTGCGGGCAATGGTGGCAGCGGCGGCGGCCCATCATCGTGGCTTCGAGCGCGGGTCTCCGGTGTCGCGAGAGGATCGGTCGTTCCGGTGTCGCCTTGCCAAGCCGGTTCGCCCAGATAGCGGCGATAAGCACGAGTCCAATCGCCGAGGAATGCCGCCTGACCTTGCGCGAGCGTGAGCCGCCCGCGGCAGACGAACCCCTGGATCAGACCCTCCAGCTCGTCCTTTCGTCGCGCACTCCAAAGGCCGAACCGCGGCTCGTCCCAAAGGTTCTTCCGATCGGATGGCGCCCCGCCCAAGCCGAGCGGAACCCGATGGTCGAGCTCGAACTCGCGGAGCCTTGCGCCTGGATCGAAGTAGGGGCTGCCCGGCGAGTAGAGCAGCCGCCGTTTGAGCGGTTCGGTGTAGCGCTCGGGCGGGCGGATGCTGCGCGTCCACCCCCGCCGGCAGATCGTCGTGCCTATGTTCTGCTGCGTCACCATGGCGTTGAGCGCGCCCGGGGTCGCCATCGGGTCGGGAAGGTAATGCGGCTCGGCGGCTCGCGCTGCGCCGGGGACGATGCTGAGCGCGAGGCCAATGCTGGCGAGCAATATCGTCCGGAACATGAGCGCCGCCGTCACATGCGCCGGCCGCCGGGCAGTCCCTTGGCGGTTGCGTGGCGCTCGGCTTCGACGAAGCGGCGCTGCTGCGCCGTTGTGAGACGGTCCCACGCCCGCTCCTCAGGACTCATGGTGGCGTCGCGCGGATCCGGCGCCAGCAGCCCGCCGCGGGCGCGGCGTCCGTTCCGGTGCGGCGGCGCGTTGCCGGCGACAGTAGCCCGGCGCCGGCGCTTGGGCCTCTTCGGATGGGCGATCACGATGACGGCGAGGGAGCCGCGCGCCAGCTCGCGGGTCCGGGGGTCTGCGCGCTTCGGCATCGTCCGTTCTCCTCGCTTCATGAAAATCACGCCGCCTCCTCGACAGACGGCAGTACACGCTTCCAGATGTCGCGTAGCCACTTCTTTTGCGCCTCGCTCGGCTCGCCGCCAAACAGCACGCGCGGCCGCACCCCGTTGAGAAACGCGCGGTCGCGCTCGCTGAGCATCTCCGCGTGCGACAGGCACGCCTCGACCAGCTCGTTCCAACCTGCCGGCTCCGAGCTGGCCAAGCGCCCGATCGCCTCGGCGAGGTCGTTGAAATCGAGGCCGGCGCCATCGAGCGCGCGCCGAAGCGCGGCGAGGGTGGCCAGCACCTCGCCCGGCTGATCTGAGGCCAAGAGCGCCAGCAGCTTGGCGAGCCGCCCGGCGATGGGAGCGATCGAGCGGCTCATGCTGCCAACTCCCGCCGGATTTCTCCATCGGCGCCCCATTGCAGCGCAAGCTCTTGCCGAGCGGCTTCCTCGCCGCCCCAGCACAGCGCCCAGGTCGACCACTGGGGCGTGCCGGGCCCCTTTCCATGCCGGATCATCCAGCGCGCTTCAGCCCCGATATCGCGCCGCTGACCCGGCGGGGGCGCCGGTGGAAACTCCGGTTCCGGCGCCCTGCTGGCCTGACCCCGGTCGACTTTCGGCGGAGGTGATCGCGGGACGCGATGCTCGCAAAGGGGCTGCTCGAACGCCTCTCGCGTCGGGCGGAAATTGCTGCCCCGGCGCGGATACCCTTGACCCGCCATGATGCCGAGGACCATTCCCTTTGCCGTGGCCCAGCTTCTCGGGCGGCGGGGTTCGTCGAGCGCGATGTCGAGGCCGTTCTCGACCGCTGCCGGGCCGAAAGTTTTCATGAGATGGCCGACAAACTTGGCGAGAGCTTCCGGCTCAGGCGGATCTGCGGTGCCGGCTATGAGTTCGCGCAACCTGTCGGCGGTCAAATCAAAATCCAACGCGGCCGCCGTGCGCGGTGCGCGCGGCTGCGAGCAAAGCGAGCAGGAATCCTCAAGTAGGTGAGCTTCAGAAGAGTCGGGGCGCGAACCTGCACCCCGTGGGGGGCGCAATTCCGCACCCCCTCCCGCCTCGGCGCTGCATGATGCGGTGTGACGCTGGCCTGCCGATATAGGCTGCGACTGGCACGCGCGCCGTCGCTTCGGCCGCTCGCTGAGGCGGCACTCGCGCTCGGCATAGGCGGCATCGAGCCAATTCCTACTGAACCGATACCGCGCGCCCTTTCTGCCTCCGCCATCATTGACGGGCGACATCACGCCTAGTCGCCTGAGCTCGGCACGGGCGCGGCGCACCGTGCTCGCTGAGGAGGCGAACTCAATTGCGAGCGTCTCCTCGGAGGGCCAGCACTCCAGCTCGCCGGTGGCGTCGTAGACCCCCCGGTTGACGTGCGCGAACATGACCGACGCGATGACCTTGGCCGTCGCCGACAGCTCGACGGCGCCCAGGATTGCCAGCCGAGCGCGATCGACGACGACGTGGAAGAGGAGCGATCGGTCGACACTCATCGGCCGGCTCCCCGTGCGAGCCGGCCGCGGATCGCCGACCGGCGCCGCACCATGGCGGCCGCGGCGATGAGGGTGCGCGCTTGATGAGCAGCGGCATCGCAGGCGAGCGCCAGCTCGGCGGCGAAGTCGATAATCGCGGCCGACGCGGCGGCAGCTTGACGGGGAGGGATCGGGGGGAGTAGACGTTGCACTCGTGACGCTCCTGCATTGGCGTGGTGGCCAGGGTGGGAAAAGAGATCGCGGGCCGTTCGGAGTCGTGACCGAACGGCCCGCTTCGTTTTCAGGGGGGTCGTGAAGCCGTCGGCCGCCAGCTGCAGGCCGCGTGCTGCCAGCGCCGCCTTCACCGCATCAAGGCCGCCTCGCCCGAAGCGGCGCAGGAGCAGCAGTCGATCCTCGGGCTGCGCGCACAATTCGCCGACGGTCGCGATGCCGCTCCGGCGGAGCGCATTCTGCGCTCGGCTGGGCAGGCTGAGGTCGGCGATGTCGCGGTCGAGCTCATCATCCATAGCTGAGAGAATGACCCAGCTGCCGCCCGTGTCGGAAAATGTCGTTTGTCGAGAATTCCAAATCTCCCACAACCCATTGAATTGTGACGACAGTCGCTAACTGTCGGGAATTGTCGAGAATTGGTGTCCGCGCGCGCTGAGCACCGCGCGCCGCGCCTTGGCGCAGGTGTCCCGCGAAGCGCCGTAGTGCGCTTGCAGCTCTTTCCCGAGCATCCCGCGCAGCTTGTCGACGCTGAGCCCGTCGTCGAGATCGCGGTTCATTGCGGCCTGGATGCCGGCGCGCTTCACCGGTGTTCGCCCGCGGCGCCGCTTGCTCTGGGGCGCCGGTGCACGCTGTGAGTCCTGATCGGTCGCTGCGCTTTCCGTCCGGGCAGCCCCGGTGGTCGGCGGCTCGGCCAGACAACCGTGCTCCGGCTCGAAATGCGCCGGCCACGGAAACCCGCGGCGCTCGCACCATCGGTGCGCCGCTCTGCGCGGCAGCCAACAGCGCTTGATGAGCTCCATCAGCGGCGAGCCGTCCGCCGTCGCTTCGAGCTGCGCTTTCAGCCGCCAGCGAGGGCTGACCAGGGCCCGCAGTTGCGCCGGCGCGGCCCCTTTCATCTCGATGGCGGCGAGCGGATGATCCGGTTCGAGGAACAACACGGCCGGCTTCGCGTCCGCATCGAACTCGCCGGTTCGGATCGAGCGTGCCATTTCGGCGGCGAGGTCGGCCAAGGATTGGCCACTGCTGCTCGCGGCGGCGCCGATCAGGTCTCCGAGGTTCACGAAGGAGCGCCGGTGCCGCTGGTGTTTTGTGAAACGATCGATGAAGCTCTCTCGGCGTTCCTGGCGCGCGTAGAGCACGCGGTGCCGCTTGCGATGATCGTCGATCTCGCGCTCTTCGGCGTCCCACCCTGCAAGAATTTCCTCGCCCGAGAGCCACATCGCGCCGTCGCCGATAAGGTGGCAACGGCGGAATTCCTCGATCACCGGCTTGCGCCATCGAAGCATTCGCATCTGCCCTCCGCGGGGCTCCGCAAGGGTGCCGACGCGGCAGGCCGGTGCGGAAACCGGCTCTTCGGGCCGTCGCCCTAGCCGCGTCGAGGGGTTATTGATTGGCCAGCGTCTTGCGCGGCCGCCCGCGGCGGCGCGGCGAGGGGTCAGCCGGTGCCGACGGCGCCTCGCTCTCGCGCCTGAGTAGCGCCAGGTGTCTCGCGGCGTCGATGGCGGCGATCAGGGTGGTCGCGCCGCGCTTTGTCACCTTAAGACGTCCTGCGCCGATTTCCTCGTACTGCGCCGAGCGCGAAATCGGCAGGACCTCCTCGCGGTGCTGTTCGAGCGTGAAGGCGGCGCGCCTCAGCCCCGCCAAAACGGCCTGAACGAAGGGATCGTCGAGCGACGGCAGGTCTTCGGCGAGCATCGCTTTACTCCATGACACGGCGCCGGATTGCGGCGTGCGTTCATGGAACCTACGCTGCCAGTCAGCGGCCGCCGAAGCGAAGCGATTCGCCAAATTGAAGGAAAAATTCGCCTTTCTCTAGGAAGTCGTCAGAGGGCGAACCTTGTCCCTACCGGCGCGCGTACGCGCTTCCTCCCACGCCAGCTCATCCGCGCGCCTATCGGGATGGCGCCGCCGGAAAGTCTGGATACGACGCAGCGTCGTGAGCGAGATCGGCGCGAAGCGCACCGCCGCCAGCTCGGCATTGGCGTCGGCGAGAAACGCCTCAGCCTTGATCCGGTGGCCTGCAGCACCCTCGGCGACATTCCACGCGTTGATGACGATCTGCCACACAATGCCGACGCGGACCCGGTGGCGACGCTGCGCGCGGGCTGTGGCTGCGCGCTGGGCATTCGAGCGGCCGCCCTCGGAGCTCATCGGCGTGCCGCTTACCGTGGCTATCCGAAGTCGCCGCGCCATCAGGCGGCATCCACCTTCCCGAGCGTCACGACACTGCCACCCGGCTCGGGCTTGGAGATGTCGAGCAGCGCGGGCCGGGCGAGCGTGTCGCTATGATCGCCGATAAATCGCGAATAGGTGCGCTCGATCATCGCGACGCTGGTATCGTGCCCCGCGGCGACGACGCGGATCGGCACGCCGGCGAGGAGCTGCCGAACGATGTTCGAATGGCGCAGCGCGTAGATGGTCACGGTCTGCAAAGCGGCGCTCGCCGTCGCGATGCCGTCCCGATCGGCCCCCCGCCGCTGCGCGTCCTGGCCTGCCTTGTCGCTTAGCCGCTTGATGGTGCGGGCGAAGAATCGCGCGTGGTCGCTTTTGCGCCATGGGCCGCCGCCGGGCTTGATCAGCAGGGGCGCATCGGCCGTGCGGTTGCCGGTGGCGCGGCGTAGACGGAGCGCCAGCGTCGCGGGGATCGGCACCGGCCGGCGCAGCACCTGCTTGACGCCCTTGCCCTTGCGGCTCGTCGGCATCATCAGCCGGGGGTCGCTGCGATCGCTCTGGATATCCTGCACTTCGAGCCGGGCGGCTTGGGAAATGCGCGCACCGGTCACCGCCAGCACCTCGACCAGCAGGCCGAAGGCGTCTGCCCAGCGGCGCGCCTCGTCCTCGGCTTTACGCCGCTCGTCGCCATCGAGGCCTTCGCGCACCGGCACGGGTCGCGCCGCCTCGGCGACGATTGCCCGGACCGTCGCATCGTCGAGGATCACGTTCCGCGACCGCTCGGCGCCCCGGATCGCTTGGAGGCCGGTCTCCCAAGGGCGGCGCGCTATTCGTTCGTCGTGGTCCGCGGCTAGATTGAGCGCGGCCTTGAAACAGGTTGCGGTGCGATTGACGCTTGCCGGCGCCATTCTCTTCGCCAGCCCGTCGCGCCATCGCTTGAGCTCGCCGGCATGGAGGCTTGAGACCGTCCGCGCTAGCAAATCTGCCGGCAGGTGCGCGCGCACGCGCTGCACGTTGGCAGTATCGCCGCCCCGGGTTTCGAGGTCGGCTCGATACTGCGCAAGCGCCTTCTCGATGGTGATGGGCTCCGCGGTGCCGGCGTGCTCCGCGGCCTTCGCGCGCGCCGCGTCCTGCGCTTGCCAGAAGTCGAGCACCCCGCGCCCATCGGCCTCGGCGTGATCGTCGGCGGTCGCCAGGCGGATGACCTGATCCTTGCCGTCGGCAGTGAGCCTGACGCTCCAGGCCCCCGGCCCCTTGTTGCGGCGGTAGAGCAGGATCAGGCCCGGCGCGAGCGGCGTCGAATAGGGCTTCTTCCGGATGGCGAGCTTGAGCCGAGCAGTTCGGGTTTCGAGCTTTGGCGAGCGCGTCCGTCGAGCCATACCGCTCCTCCCGTTACCGCCGTGAAGAGGCGGAACCGGCTTGGTGTCCCGAGAGTGTCCCAAGCACGTTCCAGAATTAATGTGGACGCGCCCGGACGCGACATCAAGGAAAATGGCGCGGGACGGGGACTTTAAGGGATCGCGTCGGACGGCGATGGATGGCGGGAGTCCGTCCGTGCTGCCCTTTCACGGCGGTAACACGGGTTCGAATCCCGTCGGGGACGCCA
>DATNDG010000131.1:0-30351 GCA_035553515.1 Allostellaceae bacterium
CCGCCCCGGGATCGATCGGAAAGAACAGGCCCGTGTCGCGCAGATACTCGTTCAATTGCTTGCGCGTCACCCCGGCCTCGACCGTGCAGTCGAGATCCTCGGCCGAGACCCGCAGCACCCGGTTCATCTGCGACAGGTCGATCGAAACGCCGCCCTCCAGCGCCGCCACATGCCCCTCCAGCGACGTCCCCGTGCCGAACGGGATCACCGGCACCTGCGCCGCCGCGCAGAGCCGGACCACCGCCGCCACCTCGTCCGTCGAGCGCGCGAACACCACCGCATCCGGCGGCGCCGGTGCGTGGTAGCTCTCGTCCCGCCCATGCTGCTCCCGCACCGCAACAGAGGTCGACAGCCGGTCGCCGAAAAGCTGCTTCAGCTTCTCGATGACGGGGTGCGCATCCGTGCGGCGCAATGCCGATGCAGTCATGTCAGAGGCTCCGAATGTTGTCGCGGCAAGCATAGCACGCATGGCGAGCCTGCCGCTCGCCTCACGCGAAGACGCTCCGCAGTTCGCGCTTCAGGATCTTGCCGTTGGCGTTGCGCGGCAGCGGCTCGTCGCGCAGCACGATGCGCACCGGCACTTTGAAAGCGGCGAGACGATCGGCGACGTGGCGGCGAAGCACGTCCTCGCTGACCCGCATCCCCGGCTTCACCTGCACCACCGCGCCGACCTCCTCGCCCAGCACGCGGTGCGGGATGCCGATCACCGCCGCATCCATCACCGCCGCGTGACTGTAGAGCGCATCTTCGACCTCGACGCAGTAGACGTTCTCGCCGCCGCGGATCAGCATATCCTTCACCCGGTCGAGAATGTAGAGGAAGCCTTCCTCGTCGACGCGGACGAGATCGCCGGTGCGCAGCCAGCCACCCACGAAGCTCGCCGCCGTAGCCTCCGGCTTGTTCCAGTAGCCCTTCACCACGTTGGGCCCCTTCACCCAGAGCTCGCCGATGGTGCCGTCGGGCACGTCCTTGCCTGCGGCATCGACGACGCGGATATCGCAGACCGGGATGACGAGGCCGGCGCTTTCGGGTTTGCGCTGGTAATCCTCGGCGGCGTTCTGCGAGGTCACCGACGAGGTCTCGGTCAGTCCGTAGCCGTTGCCCGGCATCACCTTGGGAAAACGCGCCTTGATGCGCGCCACCAACTCCGGCGCCGCCGGCGCGCCGCCATAGCCGATGCTCTCGACGCTGGAGAGATCGTAGCGCTGGAAAGCCGGATGCTCGATCACCTGCCAGGCCATCGAGGGAACGCCGCCGAAGCTGTTGACGCGCTCGCGCTCGATGAGCTGCATCGCGCGCTCCGGATCCCAGCGATACATCAGCACGATCTTGTTTCCGGTATAGAGGCTGGCGCAGAGCACGGAATGGCAGCCGGTCGCATGGAAGAACGGCACCGACAGCAATGTCGCGGTCTTGGGTGCGGTGCCCGGCGCGGGAAGAGTCTCGCCGCGGCGCAGCAGGGTGCGCGCCCGGGAATAGGCGATGCTCAGCAGATTGGTGCAGATGTTGCGGTGCGTGCCGAGCGCGCCCTTGGGTTTGCCGGTGGTGCCGGAGGTGTAGAAGATCGTCGCGTCGTCCTCGGGATCGAGCGCCACCTCCGGCAGCCCTTCGCCGGGCCCGGCAAGCGTTTCCTCGAGGCGTCGCCAGCCCGGCGGCAGGGTTTCGCCGCCGCGCGCCAGCAGTTTCGCCTCGAGCGGCAGCGTCGCCAGATGCGGCGCGAGCCGCTCGGCGCGCTCGCGGTCGGCAATGAGCACGCGCGCGCCGCAATCGGCGAGGCAATATTCGAGCTCGGGCCCGGTCATCCAGGCATTGAGCGGTACGACGATGGCGCCAGCCGAAGCGGCCGCCCAGAACGCCACCGACCATTCGGGGAAGTTGCGCATGGCGATCGCGACGCGATCGCCCTTGGCGATGCCGAAGCGGGAAGCGAGCGCGCGGGCGAGCGCCGCGGCCTTCCGGTGGTGCTCGGCATAGCTGAGCCGCTCCTCCTCATAGACCAGGAAAGGCAGCTCCCCATACGCGCGGCTTGCCTCGAAAACGGCGCGCAGGCTGGACGGCGCGTTCTTCCAGACCCGCGTGGCAATGCCGCGGATCGGCCTCTCTTCCATTTCGAAGGGCGCGCCCGGTGCGGTGAGCGCGGCCTGGGCGGCCGCAAGCGATAGTCCCGTCACGTTTCCATCCCGGGGCCGGTTGCCAAAGCCTTGGGACGGAAGCCTAGAACAAGCCTGCGCCGCCGCCAATTCGCCCGCGCCTGCGGCATGCGACGCTGTCGCCCGGGTGCTCGACAAGGCCGGGCGAGCGGCTAAGCTCGGTCGCCTTCGATGAGGCGACAGAGACCGCTCCGGCGCCGTTCCCGCGCGCCGCTGGCGCCTTGTCGTTCCCCGAACCTGGAGAAGCAAGGACATGATCGAGATCGGGCTCGGCAGCGTGCAGAGCTGGGAATGCGACGTGATGGGGCATATGAACGTGCAGTTCTACGTCGCGCGCATGAGCGACAGCCTGCCCGCGCTGCTAACCGCGCTGGAGTTTGGACCGCGGCGCTGCCGCGCCCTCGACATCGAGCTGGTGCCGGTCGATCAGCACATCCGCTTCCTGAAGGAGCTGCGGCCGGGCGAGCCCTTCACCATCTTGGGCGGCGTGCTCGCGGTCAGCGAGGACCGGCTCAGGCTTTACCAGGAGCTGCGCAACACGCTCACCGGCGCAACGGCGGCGAGCTTCGTCACCGAGGCGGTGCTGGTCGACGCCGAGCGCCGGCGCGGCTGCGTGCCGCTGCCCGATGCGCTGCGCGCGGCGGCGGAAGCCAGGATCGAGGCGCTGCCGGACTATGCGAAGCCGCGCGGCTTGAGTCTCGATGCGCCGCGCCCGCGGCCGAATTGGGACGAGGCGGACGGGCTCGGATTGATGCTGACGCAGCAGGGGGCGGTCTCGCCGGGCGAGTGCGATCCGCGCGGCTTCATGGTGACGCGCGCGGTGATCGGCCGGGTCGCCGATTCCGTGCCCAACATGGTGGCGAAGACGCGCGGCGTCGATCGCTCTGCCGATCGCAACGGCGGCGGGGCGGCGCTCGAATACCGCCTCGTCTACCACGCGACGCCGCGCCAGGGCGATGTGCTGGCGCTGCGTGCCGGCATCAAGGCGATCGGCAGCAAGGCGTTCACCTGGGGCCATTGGCTCTTCGACCGCGAGACCGGCGAGGCGGTCGCGACCACCGAGGCGGTCGCCGTCGCCTTCGACATGGCGACGCGCAAGGCGATCGAGATCGCCCCGGCGATGCGCGAGAGCCTCGCCCGGTTTTTGGTGCCGGGGCTGGGCGTGTAACAGGCTGCGTGAAACATCGGGGAAATGTTTCACGGGGGAAATTGGCGGCGGGGGCACAAGGCAATAGTGCAAGTGTCCGGCGCGGGGGATTTTCGCGCCGATTTGATCCAGATCAACGCGTCGCGCCGGCGCCCCGGCTAGTCTTGCGCTCGTACCTCTCCTGTTAGGTACCGACTTGACGCCGCTCTCCCCTCGCTGGCGTCACGGGGCGTCCCGCTTCGCTGGGGCGCCCCGGCTCTCTCCTTTCACTCGCTCCGGCAACGGGTGCTGCGCGCTGGCAGCGGATGCCGCTTGCCGCTAGTCTAGGGGAAAGACCCCACGAAATGCCGGGAGGGAAGCATGACCGAGGCTTTCATCTATGACGCCGTGCGCACGCCGCGCGGCCGCGGCAAGGCATCCGGCGCGCTGCACAGCGTGACCCCGATCGCGCTGGCCGTGACGGCGCTGAAGAGCCTCGCCGGGCGCAACGCTCTCGATACCGCGGCGGTCGACGACGTGGTGCTGGGCTGCGTCGAGCCGGTGGGCGAACAGGGCGCGGACATTGCGCGCGTCGCCGTGCTCGATGCGGGCTATGCCGAGACCACCGCGGGCGTGCAGATCAACCGCTTCTGCGCCAGCGGGCTCGAAGCCTGCAACATGGCGGCGGCGCAGGTGATGTCCGGGCAGAGCGAGATGGCGATCGGCGGCGGCGTCGAGAGCATGAGCCGGGTGCCGATGGGCTCTTCGGGCGGCGCCTGGGCGATGGATCCCGAGGTCGCGTTCCACACCTATTTCGTGCCGCAGGGTATCTCGGCCGATCTCGTCGCCACCAAATACGGCATGAGCCGCACCGATGTCGACGCCTATGCCGTGGAGAGCCAGAAGCGCGCGGCGCGGGCCTGGGCCGAGGGGCGGTTCGCCAAGTCGATCGTGCCGGTGAAGGACATCAATGGGTTCACAGTGCTCGAGCGCGACGAGCATATGCGGCCGGAGACGACGATGCAGTCGCTCGCCTCGCTCGAGCCCTCCTTCGTCAGGAATGGCGAGGCGCTGGGCTTCGATTCCGTGGCGATCCAGCGCTATCCCGAGATCGAGCGCATCAACCACGTTCACCATGCCGGCAATTCCTCGGGCATCGTCGACGGCGCCGCCGCCGTGCTGATCGGCAGCAGGCAGACGGGCGAGGCGCTCGGATTGACGCCGCGCGCGCGCATCCGATCCTTCGCCTCGATCGGCTCGGAGCCGACAATCATGCTCACCGGCCCCTCCTTTGCCGCCGAGAAGGCGCTGAAACGCGCCGGCATGCGGGCCGACGACATCGACCTTTACGAGCTCAACGAGGCGTTCGCCGCAGTGGTGCTGCGCTTCATGCAGGCGCTCGACATCCCGCACGACAAGATCAACGTCAATGGCGGCGCCATTGCGATGGGCCATCCGCTGGGCGCCACCGGGGCGATGATCCTCGGCACGCTGCTCGACGAGCTGGAGCGCACCGGCAAATCGACCGGCCTCGCGACGCTTTGCGTCGGCGCGGGCATGGGCACGGCCACCATCATCGAGCGGGTCTAGAACGGCCAAGGTTTAACGCGGAGGGCGCGAAGGATTCGCGGAGGGCGCAGAGATTATATGTTCAAGTCCTTTGCGTCCTCTGCGCATCCTCGGCGGCCTCCGCGTTGATCCCTTTTCCCTCGAGGAAAGCACTCAGGAGTGCGCGTATGATCGATTACGAGGTTGGGCCGGACGGCATTGCCGTCGTCGCCTGGAACATGGCCGATCGCTCGATGAACGTGCTCAACGAGGAATCGGTGGCGCGCTTCGCGGCATCGGTGGAGCAGGCGATCGGCGATGCCGCGGTGAAGGGCGTCATCGTCACCTCGAAGAAGCGCGACTTCCTCGCCGGCGCCGATCTGACGCGGCTCGGCAAGGCGAGCGACGCCGCGAGTCTCGCCGCCTCGACGGCGCGCTTTCATGCGCTGCTGCGCGGCATGGAGAAGAGCGGCAAGCCGTTCTGCGCGGCGCTCAACGGTACCGCGCTCGGCGGCGGCTATGAGGTCGCGCTCGCCTGTCACCGCCGCATCGCCGCCGACGATCCGCGCATCCGCATCGGTTTGCCGGAAGTCACCATCGGCCTGATGCCCGGCGGTGGCGGCACGCAGCGCCTGCCGCGCCTCATCGGCATCCGCAACGCGCTGCCGCTGATGCTCGAAGGCCGCAAGCTCGATCCGCAGAAGGCGCTAGCATCCGGTTTCGTCGACGAGGTGGTGCCGGCCGAAGCGCTCATCGGCGCGGCGCGGCGCTGGCTTCTCACCGAAGGGCCGGCCAATGCGGCGCAGCCCTGGGACCGCAAGGGCTTCCGCATTCCCGATGGCGGCGTCAACACGCCCAAGGGGCAGGAGACCTTCGTTGCCGGCAACGCGCTGCTGCACGCCAAGACCTATGGCAACTATCCGGCGCCGCGTCACATCGCCTCGGCGGTCTATGAGGGGCTGATCACCGATTTCGATACCGGCCTCAAGATCGAGAGCCGCTATTTCATCGCCTGCGCGCTCTCTGCGGAAGCGCGCAACATGATCCGCAGCCTCTTCTTCTCGATCGGCGACGCCAACAAGCTCGCCGCGCGGCCGAAGGACGTGCCGGAGCAGGCCTATCGCCGCATCGGCGTGCTGGGGGCCGGCATGATGGGCGCGGGCATCGCCTATGTGAGCGCGCTTGCCGGCATCGAGGTGGTGCTGCTCGACATCGGCGCGGAGGCGGCCGAGAAGGGCAAGGCGCAGTCGCGCGCGCTGCTGCAGAAGCGGGTCGAGCAGAAGCGGATGAGCGAATCAGAGCGCGACCAGGTGTTGGCGCGCATCCATGCGACGACGCGCTTTGAAGATCTCGCCGGCGCCGAGATGGTGATCGAGGCGGTGTTCGAGGATCGCGCGGTGAAGGCCGAGGTGACGCGCAAGGCCGAGGCGGTGCTGGGCGAGAGCGCGATCTTCGCCTCCAACACCTCGACCTTGCCGATCACCGGTCTCGCCGAGGCGAGCGCCCGGCCGGAGAATTTCATCGGCCTTCATTTCTTCTCGCCGGTCGACCGCATGCCGCTGGTCGAGATCATCCGCGGCCGGCGTACTTCCGATTCCTGCCTCGCGCGCGCGATGGACTATGTGCGGCGCATCGGCAAGACGCCGATCACCGTCAATGACAGCCGCGGCTTCTATACGAGCCGCGTCTTCGGCACCTATGTGAACGAAGGGCTGGCTCTGCTTGCCGAAGGCGTGGCGCCGGCGCTCATCGACAATGCCGGGCGCATGGCGGGAATGCCGGTGGGGCCGCTGGCGCTCGCCGACGAGGTCTCGATCGAGCTCATGCACAAGGTGCGGAAGCAGACGCGCGCCGATCTCGGTGCGCAGTATCGCGGCAATGCCGCCTCGGAAGCGGTGATCGAGCTGATGGTCGAGAAGCTCGGGCGCGTCGGCAAGAAGTCGGGCAAGGGCTTCTACGACTATTCCGCCGAGGGCAAGAAGCGCCTCTGGCCGGGGCTTGCCCAGCACTTCAAACCAGTGAGCGAGCAGCCGGATGTCGAGGCGGTGAAGCGGCGGCTGCTCTATGTCCAGTCGGTCGAGACGGCGCGCTGCCTCGAGGAGAAGGTCGTGCTCGATCCGCGCGATGCCGATGTCGGCTCGATCCTGGGCTGGGGCTTTCCCGCCTATCTCGGCGGCACGGTGAGCCAGGTCGAGACGGTGGGATTGGACCGCTTCGTCGCCGAATGCGACCACCTTGCGCAGCGCCACGGCGAGCGCTTCGCCCCGCCGAAGCTGCTGCGCGAGATGGCGGCGGCGGGGAAGAGATTTTACGCGGTGTAAGCGCTGGGTGTGCCTTGGGGTCGAGGAGCGCGCCTGTCGGCTCCAAATTTGCGTCAAGCTCTGCCGGCATCGCCGCGGAAAGGACCTCAAGCGGCTGCAAACCTGGGACGCGCCAGCAAATAGAATGCGGCGATGTGCGTGATCATCAGCACAGGTACGTAAACGATCGGGATCGCGTAGGCGGCGCCCAGCTCTCCCGCCAGCGCAGGAAGGCCGAGCTGGCTGCCGTGATAATAGTCGATGACGATATCGGCCGCGCCCACGACATTGAAGGCGACGATGAGCGGCCAGTAGAGGGAATGTATTCTCACCGTGAGGAGCGCCAACATCGCCAGCACCGCGGTTGCGAAGTCACCATAGGCGGCGAAGGTGGCAAAGCCGGCGGGCAAATTGGGGCCGACAATCCCTGGGACGAGGAAGACGAGGCCAAAGAAGCGGAAGCTATGCAGAGTAGCGATCGCGCGTTGTGCCTCGACTCGGTCCATCGACGAGAGCCTCGGCCAAGCATAGGAACTGAACCAAAGCAGCCACGGGGCGTAACCCAGGACGAGATGTATCTGGAAGATGGTCGCGGGTGACATGTGGCCTCCAATCCGATTGACGGGGTTTCGACACCGTGGGTCAGCATGCCGGGCCGGAAATTCCCGGCAGTCCCGTCAAGCCCGACGGCGTCGTGGGGCTCTGTTGCGCCGCTGGACGGGGCGGCAGGTTCACTTCGGTTCCGGATAGAGTCTCAGGAACGCTGCGGCGGCGGCGCTCGCGCGCTGCTCGACCTCCTGCTCCGTCGGCCTTTCAGCGACACGCAGCAGCAGGCTCACCATCAGATTGCGCCATAGCAGCCCTGCGAAATCCTCAGCCATTTCGGCAGGGTTGCCGCCGACCAGGCCGCTTGATTGTGCCCGGGTCATGACTTCTCTCAGCGTTGTTCGGCTCGCTTCACGTCCGATCGAGTTCAGGGCCCAGGCCACTTCCGGCGCGTTGATTGCCTCTGCGATCGCGAGGCGGAAGACGGCAATGACCGCCGGATCGCTAATCTCGCGCATGAGTTGCGCGCCGACGGCGGTCAGAACCTGAGCAAGCCCTTCCCGGTCACGCGGTGATGATAGTTCGGGGAGCACTTCCAGCCGCCGCGCCCGCGCGCTGATGCAAACCGCAAGGATTTCCTGCTTGCTTTCAAACAGCTGGTAGAGCGCCCGCTTGGATACGCCGGCACGCGTGGCGATCTCCAGCGTGCTGGTCATGGCATAACCGCTCTTCATGAAAGCCGAGAACGCGGCGTCGAGAATTCGGCGGCGGCGGTCCGCCACGTCGCCGGGATCTTGCTCGCGCCTCTTGGAAGTTGCCTTTTTCGCCGACATCGCTTCTCGCAATTGGTACCTGTGGGAACCTGCCACCAATAACCTATATGGTACCTCATGGTACCGTATCAAGTGGAATGTTGGCTCCTTGTGCCGCGGGCTAACTTGGCCGCCGGGATCCGTGGTCACCTGTCAGCGGTCATAGGCGGGGATTATAGCGGCCCTTGATTGGGTACCATATAGTACCATATCTTCAAAATACGGTACTGCATGGTACCCGAAGAGGGAGGCGAATTATGATGAAGGGATTGGTTCTCGTCACCGGCGCGGCCGGCGGTCGGCAAGGCCAGACGGGTCGGCATGTCTCGGAGATGCTGCTCGCGCGAGGCGTGCCGGTTCGCGCCTTCGTGCACCGGCTAGACGAGCGTTCCGAGCATTTGCGCCGGCTTGGCGCCGAACTCTTTTTAGGCGATCTCCTCGACATTGCTTCGGTGCAACGCGCCGTGCAGGGCGTTGCCTCGATCTATTTTGCCTATCCGGTCCAGGACGGTCTTCTCGAGGCGGCGGCCGCGATGGCGGTCGCGGCGCGCGAGGCGGGCGTCTCTCGCCTCGTTAATCTCATGATGCTGCGCTCTTCCGCGGACGCACCGACGCCCCGCATGCGGCAAAACTATTTGGCGGAGCAGATTTTCGGCTGGGCCGGTGTCGGAGTGGCGCACATCAACGCGGCGGTGTTCTACGAGAACATCCGCGCCCTCGTGGCTTTCAGCCTTGGGACCGATGGACCGGTTGCGCTGCCTCTCGGAAAGGACACTACGGTCGTCCCGCTCGTTTCGGCGGAGGATGTGGCGCGTGTCGCCGTCGGCCTTCTGACGCGTCCATCGGTGCCCCCTGGCTCTGCTTATCGACTGATCGGTTCGGCCCCCAACGTGCGGGACATCATCGCGACCTTCGGCCAGGTGGACGGCCGCAAAATCGAATACGCGCCGATTTCCGACGAGGAGTGGCGCCGCCAAGCGCTCGCTCGCGGCTTCGATCCGCACGCCGTCGAGCACCTCTCCCAGCTGTGGCGTTTCTTCCGGCATTCCGGCCTTCGCCCGGACTCGGCGGGCTATCAAATTACCGACACGATCGAAACGCTCGGCGGCGCAAAGCCCAAGAGCTTCGAAGCATTCCTTCGCGAGCAGCAGGCCAGGTCGCCTGCGCAGACAAGCCGAGCGTCGGCCTAGTAAAGGAGGCTGCGATGGAGCGCGGCCAGCTGCGCCAACGCCTCCTTACTGATCCTGTCATGCCATTGATGCTGCGACTGGCGCTGCCGGTCATCGCGGTGTTGGTGCTGCAGACGATGGTCAGCGTCGCCGAGACGTTCTATGTGAGCTTTCTCGGCACCGATGCGCTCGCTGGCGTGACGCTGGTCTTTCCCGTGGTGACGCTGATGACGATGATGTCCGCCGGGGGCATCGGCGGCGGCGTATCGTCCGCCGTTGCGAGGGCTGTTGGCGCCGGCAGAACGGCCGATGCCGATGCCTTGCTCCTCCATGCTCTGGTCCTGGCAATCGTCTTCGGCGGACTATTCGCCCTGGGCGCGCTAACCGCCGGTCCGACCCTCTTCCGCGCGCTTGGAGGCAGCGGGCGTGCGCTGGACGCAGCGGTCACCTATGCACGCTTCGTGTTCATTGGCGCCGTGCCGCTCTGGATGGTCAATCTCTTCGCGGCGGCGATGCGCGGCGCAGGAGATGTGCGGACGCCGACAACGGTAAGCTTGATTGGCGCGGCTCTGCTGGTCGTGTTATCCCCGGCACTCATCTTCGGGATAGGCCCGTTCCCGCGCCTCGGCATCGCCGGCGCGGGAACGGCGGTCACGCTGTTCTACTCGTTCGCGTCGCTTGCGCTCATCCGGATCATGGCTTCTGGCCGGACCGGGCTCACGCTGAGATGGTCGCGGCTGGAGTCGCGGCTTTTCGCCGACATTCTCCGCGTGGGACTGCTCTCGGCGGTCGGGACGCTGCAGCTCAACGGGACGGTCGTTCTGATCACCGGCGCAGTGGGCATGTTCGGTGCCGATGCGCTCGCCGGCTATGGTATCGCCTCACGCCTCGACTATGTGCAGATCCCGCTGCTCTTCGGCCTCGGCACTGCGGTCATCACCCTGGTCGGCAGCGCCGCCGGTGCGGGCGACCGGCAACGCGTGCGCAAGGTCGCCTGGACCGGCGCTTTGCTTGCGGCTTGCGTCACCGAGACCATCGGGCTTATAGCGGCCGCGATCCCATTGCTCTGGCTGAGACTGTTCAGCGATGATCCGGCGGTGCTTGCGGCAGGAGCGATCTATCTGCACAGGGTCGGGCCGGCATATGGCGCGACCGGCCTCGGGATGCTGCTGTATTTCGCCAGTCAGGGCTATGGCCAAGTCGTGGTGCCCTTCATCGCCGGAACAATCAGGCTTGCAGTTGCCGCCGGAGGCGGTTGGCTCGCCATCGCCTGTTTTGGCGCGCCTCTACCGGTCCTCTTTGTGATCGTCGCGGCGGGCGCGATCCTTTCGGGCACGATTACCGCAGCAGGCGTCGCCATGCGGCTCCGCCAGAACCAATCCTCCCTACCCGTCTCGCTCGCGGTGCCGCCGGTCGGATATCGCGCGGCGGCTGGCCCGCCCCAAGCTCTCCCGACCATCGCGAGCGACCGCCGCTCGTGGCCCACATGACGCGTCGCATGATGCCCACCAGCCCCCTGCGTGGCCGCAGTAAGGCGTGGTTCGTCGCCACGCGGAGCTACCCAGCCACAAGCGACGCTGACTTGCGAAAACAAGTTGACGATGCAACACCGCTCTAGCTGAAAGGAGCCACGCGGGCCGGCTCCGCGCGATCTGCAGGAAGGCTGCAGGGCCGCGTCTGCCGCCTCACGAACGCTTCGGCAGGCCCCGGGTGCGGTTGAGGCTGGCCCCGTCGAGATTGGCGCCGTCGAGCTTGGCGCCGGTGAAGGTGGCGCCGTCGAGGCGGGCTTCCTGAAGCTGCGCGCCGGTAAGATCGGCGCCGGTGAAATCCGCGCCGACGAGGTTGGCGCGTCGCAGATTGGTGCCGGTAAGATTGGTGCCGACGAAGCGGGCGCGCTCGCAATTCGCCGGGAAGTCGGTGTGATGCGCGCCGACATCGAGCAGCGGTCCGAGCCGGGCGCCGGCGAGATTGGCGGCATTGAAGCAGGCGCGGCGCAGTGTAGCGCCGCGCAGATCCGCCTCGGCGAGCGTCGCCTGGCGCAGATCGGCCGAGGTCAGGTCCGCCATGGTGAGAAGCGCGCGCGTCAGATCGGCGCGCTGCAGCTTGGCGCCGGGCATCAGCGCCATGACGAGCCGCACCTGCGCCAGCGCGCGGCCGCTGAGATCAAGCTTGGCGAGCAGCGCGCGCGTGCCTTTCTGGCCCTGGCTGTCGAGCCAGAGCGTGTGCTCGTGCAGCAGCTCGGCCAGATCCTCCTCGCTGCGGGCGAGATAGCTGCTGCGGCTCGCCTTGGCGAGCTCGGCGAGCTCGAGCGCCTCGGGGTCGAGAATGGCGTCGCTGACATCGGCGCCTTCGAGATCGGCGCCGTGCAGATTGGCGCCGGTGAGCACCGCCGAATGGAAGGTCGCCCCGGCGAGCTTCGCCTGGGCGAAATTGGCGCCTTCGAGGTTGGTGCCGGTGAAGTTGGCGCGGCGCAGATCGGCGCCTTCGAGATTGCTGCCGCGCATGGCGGCGTCGGTGAAGTCGGCGCGCAGCTCGTAGGATGTGCCTTGCGGCAGCGGCGCGAGCTCGCGCTCGCCATCGGTGCCGTCATGCGCCAGCGGCTCGCGGAAGCTGCGCACGATCTGCGCCTGGCGCGGCTCGTAGAGCACCACCGTCGCCTCGCGCAGATCGCCATGGGCGAGAATGCTGTGATTCATCTCGGCGCCACGAAAGCAGCTGCCGCGCATATCGGCGCGTGTCATGTCGGCGCCGTCGAGCTCGGCCTGGCGCAGATCGCAGAGCGAGAGCTGTGCACCGCGCAGGCTGGACGAGGTGAGGTTGACGCGGCGCAGCCTTGCGCCGGTGAGCTCGGCCTCGGAGAGGTCGCGGGCCGCGAGATCGAAGTCGGACAGATCGGTGTAGCTGAGCAGCGCGCGTCGGCCGCCGGGCTTGCGCGCGAGGAAGCGCTCATGCAGCTGGAGGACGGCGTCGAGCGCTTCCGGACTTAAGCGCATCCAACTCTCCGATTCATCCGGGCCGCCAATCGACATACACCGGGTAATACCGCGACAAGCTTAACAAAGACCTACAAAGTCCTTGATTCGACTAACCAACCAGTGAACGCAAAGCCGCTCACGCAGGGGTATGGCATTTTTGTGCCAATTGCCGCTAGGGTTGGTTGTTCTAGTTTAAGGTGTGGATACGCTCACCGCAAGCGGGTGCGGCGACATGTCCCCTTCTGATCAGGAGAGCCCGAGCTGCGGGGTGACACCAAGGGGCAGGCGCGCTCGCCGCGCCGCTCGGGGCCGCGCTCCTCGGGCGGCGCGGGCGGGGTCGCCGGCAGGCGCAGCGTGAAGCAGGAGCCGCGGCCGAACTCGCTTTCGGCGGCGATCGTGCCGCCCATCAGCCGCGCCAGGCGCTGGCTCAGCGCGAGGCCGAGGCCGGTGCCGCCATATTTGCTCGCGGTGGCGGTATCCGCCTGGGTGAAGGCGGTGAAGAGCTTCGCCAGGGTCTGCTCGGTCATGCCGATGCCGGTGTCGGCGACGGAAATCGAGATCCAATCGCCTTGCGGCGGGCGGGCGCGTTCGGCGGTGAGGGTGATGCTGCCGCCGCGGGTGAACTTGGCCGCATTGCCGAGCAGGTTCAGCACGATCTGGCGCAGCTTGGTGGCGTCGCCGACGAGGCTGCCGATATCGGCGGCGCAGACCGTTTCGAGCGTATTGCCGTTGCCCTGCACCAAGGTCGAGACGGTGGCGACGACCTCGTCGAGGAATTCCGCGATCTCGATCGGCGCTGCCGACACGTCCATGCGCCCGGCCTCGATCTTGGAGAGATCGAGCACGTCGTTCACCAGCGAGAGCAGATGGCGACCCGCGCCGTGGATGCGCCGAAGATCGGCGATGTGCTCCTGGCCGGAGCCTGCCGCCTCGGCGTCCTCGAGCATCATCTCACTGTAGCCGATCACGGCGTTGAGCGGCGTGCGCAGCTCGTGGCTCATATTGGCGAGGAATTGCGACTTGCTGCGATTGGCCTCTTCGGCGCCGTCCTTGGCCGCCTTCAGCCCGTCGACCAGCGACGCGTTCTCGAGCTGCAGGCGGATGGCGCCGGCGATGCTGTGGTTGAAGCTCTGCGCGGCGCGGACGATCAGCGCGATATAGGCGAGCGCGACGCAGCCGAAAAGAATCGAGGCCGGCTTGTCGTGGAAGAAGGAGGCGATGGCGATGGGCAGCGTGCAGCAGAGGAGATAGGCGTTGTGCGCCCGCAGATGCGCCGAATAGAAAATCGTCCCCGCCGCCAGCATGCTGGCGAGGATCAGCAGCACCACACCGCGGATCTCGGCGTCGTCGAGCAGATAGAAGCTGAGCCCGAAGATGCCCCAGAGCGCGCCGCTCGCCGCCACGGTGAGAGTGAGCGTGCGGTCCCAGGCGATGACCGCCGCATCCTCCCCGGCGACGGTGTGGAAGCGCCTCCAGAGCGCGAAGCGCAGCGCGGTCAGACCGGCCATGGCCGAGGCCCAGGCAAGGATCAGCGCATGGTCGAGATAGAGCCAGAGCACGGCGACGCCGAGCGCGGCCGTGATCG
Organism: Allostellaceae bacterium; assembly: GCA_035553515.1. Lineage (GTDB taxonomy): Bacteria > Pseudomonadota > Alphaproteobacteria > ATCC43930 > CGMCC-115725 > DAHUYF01. The sequence goes on from DATNDG010000131.1 coordinate 14,212, forward strand.
CGGCGCCGGCCAGCGTGCGCGGCGAACCTGCGATGAGGCGCAGCTCTGCCGCGTGGATGTTTTGCTGCCAGCGATCCACCCGAGATCCTTCCGCCGCCATGGCGGTCAACGATGCTCGCGAACGGTTAATATTCTCTCTAGGGAATGGCGGAAGCGCGCCGCTGCGGCAGCGCCGCAGTTAACCATTCGCCCATTCGAACGGATCGCCCGCCGCCCCGCTCCGTTAACTCGACGGTCGTCCGCCCTCTCCCGGAAGCAGGTCCATGCCGCCGCTTGTCCGCCCTTTTGCCGTACTGATCTTTGCCTTTGCCGCCATCGGCGCCGCCCGCGCCCAGGACGTCACCGACGTCGCCGCGGTGCCGCATCTCGCCCCGGCCGATCGCGCCCAATACCAGCACTATCTCGATGCGCCGCAGCATAAGGCCTTCGCCATCGGCCCCAACGGGCAATATGGCTGGAGCTCCGGCCGGGATGGCTGGTTCATGGCCGAGCTCGGCGCCGTCTACAACTGCAACAAGGCGGGCCGCGTGCTGTGCGAGGTCTATGCCGCCGACGATGCGCTGATGTATGCGAGCTATGCCGGCAATATCGGCGCCTCGGCCGGGCTCCTGCCGCAGCTCCACGGCAAGCATCTCGCCAATGCCTATGCCGGCGAGCTCGACAATGACGGCGTGCCGCCGCTGCGCGCGCTCCATGCCGGCAACCAGCCCGGTCCGACTCCCGTTGCCATCCCAGGCGCGCGGCTCATCACCACACGCTACGTCGCCGACGCGCTGGCGGGCTCCTCACCGCCGGTGCTGATCGATGTCGACGATGATGGCGGGCTGCATCACACGCTGCCGCGCGCGCTCTGGCTGCGCGGCGCCGGCGATGATGCGGACAAGTCGAATGCCGCGCTTTATGCGCTCTTCCGCACCCTGCTCAATGAAGTGGCGCCCCGCAAGGACACGCCGCTCATCATCTTCTGCGGCTCGCCGCAGTGCTGGTCCGGCTACAACGCGGCGCTGCGCGCCGTGTCGATGGGCTACATCAACGTCAATTGGTATCGCGGCGGCATCGCCGCCTGGGACGATGCCAGTCTGCCCATCGTCCATGCCGTGCTGGTGGCGCAGCTCTGGTAGCCGGACGACAGCGAACCTCGCTCAGACGCCGGGAGGGCGCTCCGATCCCTGAGTCCCGCCCTGATTCCGCTCGGCCAGGAACTGGTCGAACTCGGCCTGGTCTTTGGCCAGCCGCAGCCGGTCGAGGAAGGCGCGGAAGTCGCGCTGCTCCTCTTCGAGCCGGCGCAGCGTCTCATCGCGATACTGATCGAAGGCGCGATTGCCGCTCGACGGCGCCGCGCGCGAAGTCCAGCGCCCGAACCGCTCGTCGGCGTGGCGCTGCCAGCGGGCAAGCCCGCCATGCTTCCAGCATCCCATTCTTCCGCTCCATAGGAGAAAGGCGAGGGTGGCGAGCCCCAATGGCCAGAACAGCACGAAGCCCAGCACCATGAGCGCAATCCAGGCCGGCTTGCCGATCTCGTCCAGCCGTTCCGCCACTCCCGCCGCGATGCTCATGGCAGCCTCTATGTAAATGTGAATAACATTAACATAGGAAGCCGGCGCCGGGCTGTCAAGGCGGCGGCGCCCCGCCGAGGCCGAGCCCGCGCAGATAGACCAGGACGCCGGCCTCGAGCAGATCCTCGGCCGACATGGGAAGCGTCCGCGGCGTTGCCTCCGTGCGGGCGAAGAGCGCGGCGATGCCGTGGCTCATCGCCCAGACATGGAGGCTCAGCATCAGCGGCGGCGGCCGGCGCTCCGGCGGCAGCAGCGCGGCGATCGCCCCGGCGGCGCGGGTCAGCACGGCGAAAGCGCGCTCGCCCGCCGCATGCAGCGCCGGATGCGCCGCCGCCGGCAGATTGGCGTCGAACATCGCGGCATAGGCCGCGCGGTGGTCGCGGGCGAAGGCGAGATAGGCCTTGCCGACGCGGGTCAAAGCGGTGAGCGGATCGGGGCGGCCCTCATCCCAGGCGCGCTCCAGCGCAGCGGCGAACTCCTCGAAGCCGCGCCGCCCGACCTCGGCGATGAGCTCATCGCGATCGCGGAAATGGCGATAGGGTGCGGCCGCGCTGACGCCGGCCCAGCGCGCGGCATCGACGAAGCCGAAGCCGAAGGGCCCATATTCGGCGATGAGCGCCGTCGCCGCGGCGATGAGCGCCTCGCGCAAATCGCCGTGATGATATCCGCGCCGCCCGCCGCGCCGATGTCCGGACCACCCCATGTGAAATGCTTTTACATCATCGCGCGGCGCGGCGCAGCCTCGCCGCCGGGCTGCGCGGCGGAAAGGAAAGTCAGACGGGACTGCTTCCGATAGCCTGAAGCGCCGATTTCTTGCTGCCCGGACTAAGCACGGACATAGATCCAGCCCTGTTCCTGCAGCTCGGCGAGCGCGAGAACCACCGCCGGCACGGTCGCGGTCCCTGCCGGCGCCGCAAGGCCGCGCGAGGCGAGGCTGTTCTGGCACAGCACCAAATGGCGGTCCGTGTCCGCATCCGGCCGGCTCACAGCCGCCGACGCGCCTTCGGCATTGGCGAGGATGCGGACCTCGGCCGCGGGGTCGGCGCGCCGCAGGTTGCGCAGATTGGCGCGGGCGCGGTCGAGGGCGGCCGCTGTCGGCGCGTGGAGAAGGACGCGCCGGCTCATATGCCGCCGCCGTCGAGCAGCAGATCGGAAAGGTCCGCCTTGACGCGATGCACGATCCCGCTGAGCTCGGCGTCGCCGCGGCTGCGCGGCCGCGCCGTCGGCACGACATAGGTCTCGCTGATCTTCGCCGGCGTGCCGCCCAGCAGCAGCACTCGGTCGGCAAGATAGGCGGCCTCCTCGATGTCGTGCGTGACGAAGAGAATGGTGGTGCCGGTGGCATTCCAGATGCGCAACAGCTCATCCTGAAGCGCCTGGCGGGTGATGGCGTCGACCGCGCTGAACGGCTCGTCCATCAGCAGCACCTCGGGCGAGACCGCAAGCGCGCGCGCGATGCCGACGCGCTGGCGCTGCCCGCCGGAGAGCTGGCGCGGCCAGCGCCCGGCGAGCTCGCCGAGGCCCACAAGCGCCAGCGCATCGGTGATCCGTTGATGGCGCGCAGCCTCCGGCAGATCGAGGCCTTCGAGGCCGAGCCCGACATTGTCATAGACCGTCCGCCACGGCATCAGCCGCGCCTCCTGGAAGACCATGGCGATGGCGCGGCGGTCGCGCGCCGTCGCGACGTTCCGGCGGACCGCGCCGCGCGCCGGCGCCGCGAGCCCGGCGACGACGCGGAGCAGCGTCGATTTCCCGGCGCCCGATGCGCCAACGATGGCGGCAAACTCGCCGCGCTCGAGGCAGAGCGCGACCCCCGTCAGCACCGGCTGCACGGCGCCGGGAAAGCCGATCGCGACGTCGCTGAGCTCGATCACGCCTGCCATCGGAGGATCCGCCGTTGCGCGATGACGAAGAGCATGTCGCTGAGCCCATAGAGCACCGCGATCGTCGCCATATAAAGGACGACGACCGGCGTCGCCAGCAATCCCGCCGCTTCCATCATGCGCCCGCCGATGCCGGTGATGCCGAAGAGCTCGGCCGCCACCACCGTCATCCAGCCCTGGCCGACGCCGGCGCGCAGCCCCGAAAGGATGCCCGGCGCAGCCGCCGGCAGGATCACCTTGGCGAGGCGCGCCGCGAGCGAGCCATGGCCGAAGGCGGCAGCGAGTTCGACGAGCTCGCGGTCGACGCTGTGGACGGCGGCGTAAGCGGTGAAATAATTGATCCAGAAAATACCGATGGCGATGATGAAGGCTGCGGCGGTCTCGCTGATCCCGAACCAGATGATGGCGAAGGGAATCCAGGCGAGCGGCGGGATCGGGCGCAGCAGGCGCGCCACCCAGGCCTGCGCCGCATCGGCGCGCGGAAAGAGCGCGGCCGCGCCGCCGGCGCCGACGCCGAGCAGCGAGCCGAGGACGAGGCCGATCGAATAATGGAGGAGGCTCGCGCCGACCATGCGCTGCCAGATGCCGAGCGAGACTTCCGACAGGAACACCTGCGGCAGTGAACTCGGCGCCGGCAGCAGTGTCGGCGGCACCAGGCCGCTCAGCGCCACACCCTCCCAGACGGCGAGAAAGCCGGCGACGCCGGCGGCGCTCAGCAGTGTGTCGCGCTTCACTGCTGCCGCTGGGCCGCTTGGTAGATCGCGGTGTCGAAGAGTTCTTTGACCGGCACCGGCTTGGCGAGGGTGCCGATCTCCTTGGAGAAGTCGCGCATCTCGCGGGTCGCGTCGACGATCTTCCGGGGATCGCTGACGAAGTGGCTGACCGGCGAGCGCACCGCGCGCTCGATCGTGGCGAGCGGCACCAGCCCCTGGCCGAGGAAGGGATAGATGTCGCGCGCGGCGCGGGCGGGATCGCTGTGGAGCAGTTCGGTCGCGCGGATGTGCAGGGCGACCAGCTGCGTGATCGCGGCCGGGTCGTCCTTGAGCGCGCGCTGCGTCACCGCAACCACGGCGCCGGGTTGATCGGGGAACATCGCCCCGCCGGCGACGAGGATGCGCGCATCCGGCATCCGCTCGCGCACGATCGTGACGATCGGCTCGAGGATCGAGGCGCCATCGACCGAGCGCGTCAGCAGCGCCTGTTGCACGCGGTCCTCGCCCATGCCGACGATCTCGACGGAATCGATCGGTAGCTTGGCGCGGCGCTCGAGCCAATAGCGCAGCACGAGATCCGGCACCGAGCCTTTGGGCAGCGTCGCAATCTTCGGCTTGCGGTGATGCTCCGCCGTGAAGGCGCGGATCGCATCGGCGGCGCTCTGTGCGCCGGCGGCATCTTTGGCCAGTGCGCCCTGCGCGATGAGCGCGATCTGCTCGACCACGGCCGATGCCACGACCTTGAGCGGCACGCCGTTGGCGCGCGCCACCATTGCCGGGCCGATGCCGACATACATGACGTCGTATTTGCCCGACGCCATAGCCTGCACCATGGCGGGGCCGGAGGAGAATTTCGTCAAGCGCAGGTCGAGCCCTGCCTGTTTCGTCCAGCCTTCGCTCTGCATCACGTAGAGCTGCGCCATGGGCATGATCGGGATATACGCGACCGTGAGCGTGGTGCCGAAGGCCGAACCCGGGACACCCAGCAGGAGGGCCAGCAACAGGACGCAAGCGCCGAAGATTCTACCCTGCATTCCGCCGATTCCCCGAGTTCGCACGATGGGGCCGAACTATATGGGGGTTCGCTCGAGCGGGCAAATCCGCTCGCGGATCGTGCTGAACAGAAGATCGCGTGCCCGTTGCGCGGGATGACCCGGTGCAGGCGTTGTCCAGCAGGGCTCGCGGATCGGCGATCGGCCTCGGCACTTCCGACCTTCCCGATCGCGGAAAGCTTTTGTCGCTTCTACCCTCTCTGGTGCAGCTCGATCACGTTGCGGTCGGGGTCGCGTACGAAGATCGCCTGCGCCTCGGCGCTAAAGTGCACGGGGCCGCCGCTCAGCGGGATGCCGGCGGATTCGAGACGCGCTTTGGCCGCCATGATATCGGGGCAGAGCAGGGCGACATGGGTGATGCCGGGGTACTTCTCGGCCAGATCCATAAGGACGTTGGGTCCATTCGCGCTCGACGCATTCAAGATGAGGTTCAACTCCAGGCCAGACGGATGGTCGAGGATGGCAACGGGCTCCGGACCGAGCGGCCCCGCGGTTTTCGTGAAGCCGAGCAACTCGTAGAACCGCACGGCGCGCTCGAGGTCGTGCACCCGGATGCCGATATGGGCAAGCCCGGAGATCGGGATCACCGCCGGGGTAGCGTCTGATCGCTGCATCGTGGTCTCCTCTCGGTCGGGAAATCGGCACTCGGCCTGGCACTCGCTGCTTAGTTACGATGCGCCGCGCCTATGCGGCTGTCGCTTCCGGCAACGCGATCGCAGCAATGCGCTCGCGGGCGCGAGCGACGCCCTGCTCGGCGGCTTCCGGACTGACCTTCAGACCCTCCACATGGATGAAGGTCACGTCGGTGAGCCCGAGGAAGCCGAGCACGGCGCGCAGATAGGGTTCCTGGAAGTCGAACACCTTGGCCGGGCTTTCGCCGCTGTAGACGCCGCCACGGCCGGTGACGACAAAGACCTTCTTGCCCTTGAGCAAGCCTTCGGGACCGGTGGCGGTGTAGCGGAAGGTGCGACCCGCGCGGGCGACATGATCGATCCACGCCTTGAGCGTCGACGGGATCGAGAAGTTGTACATGGGGACGGCCAGGACAATGGTGTCGGCCGTCTCGAGCTCCTCGATCAGACGGTCGGCGAATTCCACGCTTGCGCGCTGGTCGGCCGTGCGTTGCTCGGCCGGCGTCATCAATGCGCCGAGGGCATTGAAGCTCAGATGGGGAATTGAGGCCGGCGTGAGGGCGCGCTCGACGACCGCCGTGCCAGGATGTGCGCGGCGCCAGGTCTCGACGAATTCACCGGCGAGCTGCCCCGATTTCGATTGGCCGCCGAACAGACTCGAGGTGACTAACAGGATTTTGCTCATACCACCCTCCCAAAGCCGAATTGATCCTCGGCAATGGATTTTAGGGCTGCCCTCCATCATGAAAACCGGCCAAATTATGATATGATCCATCAGTTCAGATGATGGATAGACCATGCTCGACCCGCTGACCCTCGACCAGCTTCGCATCCTCATTGCCGTCGCCGAGACCGGCAGCTTCTCGGCAGCGGCGCGCCGGCTTCGGCGCGTCCAGTCGGCGGTGAGCCAGTCCATCCAGGCGCTGGAAGCGACGCTGGGCGTCTCGCTCTTCGATCGCAGCGAGCGCACGCCGAAGCTCAGCGACGCAGGACGCGCACTCCTCGCCGATGCGCGGCAGATCATGTCGAGCACGGAGAGCCTGCGCGCCCATGCCGAGAGCATCGCCTCCGAGGTTGAGCCGGAATTGACGCTGGCCGTGGACGCGATCCTGCCCGAGGACGCCCTGCGGGCGAGCCTCAAAGCGTTGAGCAACGAATTCCCACATCTTCCGGTGACGCTCTTCACGGAAGGCCTTGGCGGCGCCGAGCAACGGTTGCGTGAGCGCGTGGCGCGGCTTGGCATTTATTCGCCGCTCCCGAGCGGCTCGTCGTCCGACCTGATCGGCGAGTTGCTCGCCTCCAATCCCATGCTGCCCGTTGTGGCCGCGGACCATCCGTTGGCACACGAACCGGGCCCGCTCCCGCGCGACATCATCGAGCGGCATGTCCAGCTCGTCCTCACCGACCGCACGCCACTCACCACGGGATTCCAGGGGAACGTCATCGGTCGCCGCATCTGGCGCTTCGCGGACATGAACACGCGGCTTCAATATCTGCTCGATGGATTCGGCTGGTGCTACATGCCGGCCCACCTGGTAGGCGCGCACCTGACGGCCGGACGGTTGAAGCGCCTCGACATCGCCGAGCACCGCGGGCGCGAGTTCGCCCTGCCGCTGCACGTCATGCATGAGCGCAGCCGCCCGCCCGGGCGTGCGGGGCGTTGGCTCATTGCCGAGCTGCGGCGACAGCTCCCCATCGTTTGTCCGCAGATGCGCACGTCGCCGGAGGCCTAGCGGATCGCACGGCAGACCGGCTTGTCCGCGGCGCCGATGTCCGGCGCGGCGCAGCCTCGGACCGGGTTCGTCACGCGGATTGCCCTAGCGCAATGACGGCGCGCCGGCGGCGCAACATCTTCTTCCTTATGCATGAAGGAGACGAGCGATGCTGAGCGACACCCATGTTGCCGGCGAGGCCGGATATGCCGCTTCCTGCGAGGATGGTCGCCGGTTGTGGCAGCATATGCTGAAGCTGCGCTGGCTCGGCCTCGAGGAGGAAGCCGCGAGCGTCGCGGCGGAGCTGGGCGCGCGCCGCTGCAGCTTGCCGCTGGCACTCCCGCCGCGGGTCTATTCGACCGACTGACTTGCCGCGGCGCCGGGACGGCGCTGACGAGGCAGCTCGCGGGGGCCGCTGACATAGGCGCTGCCGCGCTCATAGTACCGCAGCAACCGATCGACCTCCTTGGTCAAACCGATGCGAACGCTGCGTGCGGGTCGCAGCGCGGGCCGCTCTTCATTGACGCCCAGCCAGAGCGGTCCCGCGGCGCACAGATCGATGCCGTCGCAGCGCCGATCAATCGCCATCGCCGCCGCCAGCCGGCCCGGCCCTTTCGCCAACTCTGTCAGCCGCATCGTCCCGCGGCGGCGCTGCATCACGGATATTCCCTCCAGCGGCTGCAGCGCCCGCAGCAGCACACCGGCCCCGATGCCGCGCCGCTCGGATGCGACATTGCACATGTAGGACGAGCCATAGATGAAATAGACGTAGGCATGCCCTTTGCCGAGGAAGAGCGAGCGATTGGCGGCAGTCTTGCCGATGAAGGCATGGCCCGCGGCATCGCCGACCGGATACGCCTCGGTCTCGACGATCCGACCGCTAGTCCTGGCGCCGCGGCGATCGCGAACGAGCACTTTCCCGATGAGGAAACGCGCCAGCTCGACCGTATCCTCGGGCAGTTCCGACCGGCGCAGTCGGCGAAGACGGCCAACCGGCGTCGAGGCGCCGGCATGGCTTGTATGGGTCGCGGCGCGTTTCGGCTGACTTGGCAAACCCGTGCTCTCTCTTGACCGCCGATAAACCCTATATGTCGCTCTGGTGCAGAGCAAATGTTGACCGTCCCAAGAATCCGGCTCACAGTGACAGTGGCCGCGAGCACCGCATTTTTTGTTCCAGGCAAGAGCGCGGGCGACACCAAGCACATGAGTGCGATCGATTTTCCCCGCCGGTCCAGCGGCGCATCGCGCCGCGCGCGCTGACCACGGAGAGAGGGGTCGGATATCTGCGATCGTCATCGGCATCGGATCGAACCCGCCGAAGCGAAGGTGGAGCGATGACAGATTTTGACGCGATCGTGATCGGAACCGGCCAGGCCGGGCCGTCACTGGCGTTCAGGCTCGCCAGCAAGGGCATGAAGGTCGCGGTCATCGAGCGCCATCTCGTCGGCGGCACCTGCGTCAACACCGGCTGCACCCCGACGAAGGCGCTCGTGGCGAGCGCCTATGCGGCGCAAATGGCCCGACGTGCGGCCGAATACGGTGTCGCGATCGCCGGCGAGATCGGCGTCGATATGAAACGGGTCAAGGAACGCAAGGACGCCATCGTCGCGGGGTCGCGCGACGGCTTGACCTCGGCGCTCGAAAGCGCGGAGAACATCACCCTCTACCGTGGACATGCCCGGTTTCGGTCGCCGCGCGAGGTCGAGACCGGCGCCGCGCCGGTCCGCGCCGATCTCATCTTCATCAATGTGGGCGGGCGGGCGCGGATACCCGAAATGCCGGGCATCGACGGGGTGCCGTACCTCGCCAATTCGTCGATGATGGAGATTGATTTCCTTCCCCGGCATCTGATCGTCGTTGGCGGCAGCTATGTCGGCCTCGAATTCGGCCAGATGTATCGCCGCTTTGGCAGCGAGGTGACGATCGTCGAAATGGAACGGCGGCTGGTTCATCGCGAAGATGAGGATGTGTCGGCGGCACTGAGGGACGTCCTCGAGAGGGAGGGGGTGAATGTCAGGTTGGGCGCTGAATGCGTCAGCTTCGCCAAACGCGACGACGGGATCGTGGCGAGGCTCGACTGCACCGAAGGCGCGCCTGAGGTCGCGGGCTCGCATGTCCTGCTCGCGGTCGGCCGCCGGCCCAATACTGATGACCTTGGTCTCGGCCATGCCGGCGTCAAATGCGACGAGCGCGGCTACATCGTCGTGGACGATGAGTTGCGAACCAACGTGCCCGGCATCTGGGCGCTCGGCGACTGCAACGGCAGGGGCGCCTTTACCCACACCGCCTACAATGATTTCGAGGTTGTCGCCGCCAATGTGCTCGAGCGCGGCCGGCGCCGGGTCAGCGACAGGGTCGCCGCTTATGCGCTCTATACCGATCCGCCGCTCGGCCGGGTCGGGATGAGTGTGTCCGAGGCGCGCAAATGCGGCCGGCGGGTGCTGGTCGGCGAACGGCCGATGACGCGCGTCGCCCGGGCGATCGAAAAGGGCGAGACGCAAGGATTCATCCGTATCCTGGTCGACGGCGATAGCAAGGAGATCCTCGGGGCGTCCCTCCTCGGCACCGGCTGCGACGAGGCGGTCCATGCAATCCTCGATCTGATCTACGCGAAGGCGCCGTACACGGTCATGCAGCGCGCGATGCACATCCACCCGACCGTGTCCGAAATGTTCCCGACAATTCTTGGGGACCTTAAGCCGCTCGACTAGTCCTGGACCACAGGGACCGGGCCGCGTTCCGGCGCGCCGGTTTGCGGTGGCGCCGGAAGCTCGTCGGCGAATTCGTGAGCGAGGCGCTCGAGCAGCTGACCGATCTCGGGATGCTCCGTGACCGACCAGCCGCTCAACAGCTCGGCCAGCGCGTCGTGCCGCGCGGCGCGGAGTTGATCGAGCGCCGCCCTGCCGCGCTCGGTCAGCACGATGCGGTGCGCGTTATCGCGCTCGGTGAGCGCGGCGCGCCGCAGGCTCTGCAGCAGCGCGGCGAGGCGCGCCGGCGGGGTGCGAAGCACGCGCGCGAGCGGCGCCGCGTGCATCACCGGGTGCTCGCCTAGGCGGACGAGAAGCCAGATCTCCGGCGGAGCGAGGTCGAGCCCGGCACGCGCAGCGAGCTGCTGATAGACGCCCCAGCGCTCCTCGCGCCGCGCGAGCCGCGCCACGATGCGCTCGAGTTCGCGCCGCGAGTTCGCCGGCCGCGGCATGGCGAAGCTCTCGCCAAGGCCGTGCGCCTCGACGCTCTTGCGCAGCGGCACCTCCGGCAGGAGCCAGCTCAGCACAAAGGCGAGAACCCCAATCGCTGCGCCGGTCAGGAAGACCGGGCGGAGCGATGCGGCAAAAGCCGCGACATAAGCGTCGTGAAGCGCGGGCGGCAGCGCGGCAATTGCCGCCGGACCGGCATTGGTCGAAAGCGGTTCGCCGTCCGCCGGCACCAGCAGCAGCCGAGCCCGGAGATGGCTGGTGAAGATCGTGCCGAGCAAGGCCACCCCCAGCGTGCCGCCGATCGAGCGGAACAGCGTGGCGCCCGAGGTGGCGACACCGAGGACGCGGTAGTCGACCGCGTTCTGCACGGCGAGGACGAGCACCTGCATGATGAGGCCGAGCCCGAGCCCGAGCACCAGCATCGCCGCCGCCGCGGCCCAGAGGCTGCTGGCCACGCCGAGCTGCGACAGCAGAATGAGGCCGAGGGCGGCGAGCGTGGTGCCGATGATCGGAAAGGGCTTGTACTGGCCAATGCGGCTGATGAGCTGGCCGCTCAGGATCGAGGTGACGAGCACGCCGACGGTGATCGGCGCGAGCAGCAAGCCCGAGATCGACGGGCTCTGCTGCTTCACCACCTGAAGATAGAGCGGCAGGAAGGTCACGGGACCGAAGAGCGCCAGTCCGACGACGAGGCCGAGCGCGCTCGCCACGGTGAAGACCCGGTTGCGGAACAGCTCGGGCGGCAGGATCGGTTCGCGCGCGCGGATCTCGACCAGAGCGAAGAGCGCCGTCAGCAGGAGAGCGGCGGCGGCGAGACCGAGAATGGGCGGCGACAGCCAGGGGAAGCTCGTGCCGCCGAGGCTGGTGAAGAGGATGGTCGCGGAGAGCGCGAGGCTGAGGAGCGCCGCGCCAATGTAGTCGATCGCGTGCGCGCGGTGCGGGGTGCGGGAATGGAAGGCGGAAGCGATGATGACGAGCGCGAGAAAGCCGATCGGCAGGTTGACGTAGAAGATCCAGCGCCAGGAGAGGTGATCGACGAAGAAGCCGCCGAGCAGCGGCCCCGCCAGCGTGGCGATGCCGAAGACCGCGCCGAAAACGCCCTGATAACGGCCGCTGTCGCGCGCCGGGATGATATCGCCCACCACCGCCATCGCGGTGACGATCAGCCCGCCACCCCCCAGCCCCTGGAGCGCGCGGAAGACGATGAGCTCGATCATGTCGCGGCTCAAGCCGCACAGCGTCGATCCCAGCAGGAACAGCACGGTCCCGATCTGCAGAATGATCTTGCGCCCGTAGAGATCACCAAGCTTGCCGGCGACCGGCGAGACGATGGTGCTCGCCAGCAGATAGGCGGTGACCACCCAGGCGAGGTGAGTGAGCCCGCCGAGCTCGCCGACGATGGTGGGAAGCGCCGTGTCGACGATCGTCTGGTCGAGCGAGGCAAGCCAGAGCAGCAGCAGCAGCGCGCCGAAGACGAGCCGTACCTGCCGGGCGGGAAGCGGTTGTGCCAGGACGTCCGTCATCGGCCTCCGCGAGGTGCAGCTTCGCCGGCTCGCCTAAGAACGGCGCTCGGCAGAAGGCCATTCCGGCGCGCGCCACCGCCCCTCTGACCGCTGATCGCCGGATGCCGCAAGCGCCGCAATCGCCGGTCGGAAACGGGAACGGCGCCGGCCCGCCGCGTTCCAAAAGATAGAGGGGGTCCCTCGACGGGGCCCGCAACAGGAGAACCGGATGTCATTGGAAAGCACGGATATGCCGGAGAGCGAGGCGCTCAGAAAAATAGACGACGTGATCGATCTCCTCGGCAGCGAAGAGCGATGGTGCAAGCATGCGCGACATCTGGCGGACGGCCGGCGCTGCCTCGTCGCGGCGCTGCAGGAGGCGCATGCGGAGCAGCCGCTGTGGCGGGCGGTGCTGCGCGCGGCCCGCGAGAATACCGGCCAGCGCTATGTCGGCCTCGCCGCCTTCAACGACGATGCCAGGACCACGCATGGGCAGCTGCTGAGCGTGCTGCGCAACACGCGGCAGAAGATCGCCCTCGGCGAGTGGCGGCTCGAGCAGCCTGAGCCGCGCGGGTGGCAGCGCTGGCAGAACCTTCTCGCCCCCGTGGTCCCGCGCTTCGCCTGAGGCGCGGCGCAAGCGCCTCACGCCGGCGGCTTCGCCGCCCAACCCTTCATCAGATCGATCGGGAAGGGAAAGACGATGGTCGAGCTGCGCTCGCCGGCGATGTCGAACAAGGTCGCGAGATAGCGCAACTGCATCGCCTGCGGCGCTTCCTGCAGCACGCGCGCCGCATCGACCAGCTTCTGCGCCGCCTGCTGCTCGCCCTCGGCGTTGATGATCTTGGCGCGCCGCGCCCGCTCGGCTTCGGCCTGGCGGGCGATGGCGCGCACCATGCTCTCGTCGAGATCGATGCGCTTGATCTCGACAGTCGACACCTTGATGCCCCAGCCTTCGGTCTGCTTGTCGAGCACGTCCTGAATGTCGGCGTTGAGCTTGTCGCGCTCGGCCAGCATGCCGTCGAGATCGTGCTTGCCCAGCACCCAGCGCAGCGTGGTCTGCGCGAGCTGGCTCGTCGCCGCGGTGTAGTTGGTGACCTGGATCACCGCGCGCTCGGCATCGACGACGCGATAATAGATGACCGCGTTCACCTTGACCGAGACGTTGTCGCGCGAGATGACGTCCTGCGGCGGCACCTCGTCGACGACGACGCGCAGGTCGACGCGCACCATCTGCTGCAGCAGCGGCAGCAGCAGGAAGAGACCGGGCCCCTTGGTGCCGGTGTAGCGGCCCAGCGTGAACACCACGCCGCGCTCGTATTCGCGCAGAATGCGCACCGCCTGCGACAGGAGAAAAAGGGCGATGACGATGATGACGATGATGGCGGCGGCGGAGACGAGCATGCGGGTCCTCCCTGGAAGGTGTCGCTCGGGTATCAGAGCGGCTCGACGGTGAGCATCAGGCCGCGGCGGCCGGTGACGCGGATGCGCGCGCCGGCGCTCAGCGGCTGCGCCGCACGCGCCCGCCAGATCTCGCCCTCGATGCGCACGCGCCCTTCGTCCCGCGACCAGCTCACCGCCTCGCCCTCGGCGCCGATAAGCGCCTCGCGCCCGGTCACCACCGGGCGTCGCCGCGCGCGCAGCAGCAGCGAGAGGGCGATGATGAACAATCCAGCGACGGCCAAAGTGACGGCGGCCAGCAGCGGGCGCGAGAGCGCGAACCCCGGCGCGGTCGAGGGGAACATCATCAACGCGCCGATGACGAAGCCGGCCACCCCGGCGATGCCAAGCACGCCGAAGGAGCCGATATGCGCCTCGGCGATCATCAATCCGATGCCGAGCAAGACGAGGCCGGCGCCGGCGAAGTCGATCGGCAGCAGGTCGAGGGCGAAGAGCGCCAGCAGCAAGCTGATCGCGCCGACGACGCCCGGCGCGATCGCGCCCGGCGTGGTGAATTCGAAGACGAGGCCCGCGACGCCGAGCAGCAACAGCACAAAGGCGACGTTGGGATCGGTGATGACGGCGAGGAGGCCGGTGCGCCACCCGGGCGGCCGCTCGACGATCGCAAGGCCGGCGGTGGCGAGGTGCTGCGGCTTGCCGGCCACCTTGACCGTGCGGCCGTCGATGGCGGCAAGGAGCGCAGGGAGATCCGGCGCGATCACGTCGACCGCATGCTGCTTCAGCGCCGCCGAAGCCGGCAGGCTTGCCGCCTCGCGCACCGCCTGCTCCGCCCAATCGGCATTGCGGCCGTTGAACTCGGCGAGGCCGCGGATATAGGCCACGGCATCGTTGACGATCTTGCGGGTTTCGGCGTCACCGGGCTTCGTGCCGCCGCCGAGCTGCACCGGCGTCGCGGCGCCGATATTGGTGCCGGGCGCCATGGCGGCGAGGGCGGCGGCATAGGTGATATAGGTGCCGGCGCTGGCAGCGCGCGCACCGCTCGGCGCGACATAGGCTACCACCGGCACGGGCGAGGCCAGGATCGCGGCGATGATGCTGCGCATGGAGCTGTCGAGCCCGCCCGGCGTATTGAGGCGCAGCACGACGACGCGTGTCTCGGCCGGGTCGAGCCCGGCAAGTCCGCGGGCGACATAGCCCGCCATTGCCGGCCCGATCGCGCCATCGATGTCGAGCACGAGTGCCCGGGGTGCCGCCGGCGCGGCGGCCATCGAGACGGCGAGCAGCGCTATCGCCAGGGTGGTGCGGCGCGCCGAGAGATGCAGGATGCGACGGATGTGCATAAGGCCGCCTCCTCGCTCACGGGGAGTTCCGGCGGCGATCCTAGCCCGAATTGGCGAGGCGCGGCACGGGCGGCGGCGCTAGGGCAGATTCACGTCGGTTTCTCGCGATGCCCGCTTCTGCGGGCAATGCCAGGGATTGAGATCGCGATCCCGGCTAACCGCGGCGGGCTCTGCCCCGCGTCGTAACGGCGGCGGCGGCGCGCTTGCGGACCTGCCCGCGTGCCGCCGTCCCGGAGCGCGAGCAATAGAGGTCGTAGAGCAGACGGATGACCTTGGCGGCGGCGGAGCTGCCGAGCCGGTAATAGATCGAGCGGGAATCGCGGCGCGTCGTCACCAGCGCATCGCGCCGGAGCCGCGCCAGATGCTGCGACAGATGCGGCTGACGCATGCGGAGAAGGGTCTCGAGCTCGCTCACCGATTTCTCGCCATTCGCCAGGTGACAGAGGATGAGCAGCCGATGCTCGTTGGCGAGGCCCTTGAGCAGCGTCGTCGCGCGCACCGCGCTCGACTTCATTTTTGCGGCGTTCATGGGAGAGATGCGCTCCGTCACAAGGATGGCGCGACAATAACGGCCACCTTGTGTGATATCAAACCCATTTCCCTTCAGCCACGGGTGCATCCGTCCGCGATTGATCCATATCAAGGAGAGGCGCGTCGGCGTCCGCTAAGATTTGACGTGGCACCCAGCGGACGGGGAGAGGGGCCATGAGCGCGAACGACTTGGCTGTCGATGAGCCGCTCGGCATGGCGGAGCAGCATTACCGCGATGCCGAGGCGCGTGTCGCCCATCAGGAGGCGCTGGTCAGCTTGCTCGCTCTCCACGGACACGATATCAGCCTGTCGCAGGCGCTCCTCGAGACGATGAGAGTGACGCTCGACCTCATGCGGGAGCATGTCGAGCATGCGAGGCACCGGGGCGAGCCCGCGAGCGCGATGCTTGCCTCCCCGGCGCCCCTCCTTGAAAAGCGCATCGGGAGGCTCTAGCAGAGCGCGCAAGAGAAGGAGAGCATCGCCCATGAAGGTGAAGACCAAGGAAGGCGAGATCGAGGTATCCTCCGCGCGGGTGGCGCGGCTCGCCGATCGCATGTTCCGGCTCGGCGGCGAAGGCCGCAGCCGCAATTACGCCGAGAAGGCGAGGAAGCGTCTCCAATCCGG
>DATNDG010000132.1:0-7241 GCA_035553515.1 Allostellaceae bacterium
ACTGGCGGAGCTGAAAGCGCGGCGCACCCGCTGAGGGCGCGCACGAACTCTTTATCAATCCTTGATCAGTTCTTGCCGTCGTCCTCGAGCTCGATCCGCGGAAACGGCTTCAGGCGGAGAACGCCGACCTTCCGCGCCTCCCTGCGCTTCGTGCCTTCGAGAACCGCGCGACGCACGGTCCAGGCCACGCGCTCGCGGCGTTGCTCCTCGTCTTCCATGGACCGTTGTATCTACAGGAAGTGCCATCAACCGCCACGCGGCACATTGACTCAGTGCGGCCGATCGCCCTCCCCGCTCACCAACCCCCTCACACGAGGGAACAGGACCCGAACGGTCTAGTTTTCATTTTTTCATCGACAAGATCATTGCGGCCGGTGTTCTCATGGGGGTTGGCGACAACAGTGCTGGGCACAACCATGAAGATCTGCGTCTATGGGGCCGGGGCGATCGGTGGATATCTGGGGGTGCTGTTGAAGCAAGGCGGCGCCGACGTGTCGGTCATCGCCCGCGGCGCCCATCTGGAGGCAATCAGGCGCAACGGCCTCAAGCTCGTCCTGGGCGACGATCAGAAGGTCGCGCGCCTGCCGGCCACATCCGATCCGGCGGAACTCGGACCGCAGGATTACGTGATCATCGCCTTGAAGGCGCATCAGGCCTGGGAGGTTGCAGACCAGATGGCGCCGCTTCTGGGACCCAATACAGCCGTCGTGACGGCACAGAATGGGATCCCCTGGTGGTACTTCCATGGCTTCACCGGGCAGTACGCGAATCTTCAACTGCAGAGCGTCGACCCGGATGGCCGGCAATGGAACGCAATAGGGCCCGAGCGGGCCATCGGTTGCACAGTCTATCCAGCGGCCGAAATCGTCGCGCCAGGGGTGATCAAGCACATCTATGGCGACCGGTTCGGCCTGGGCGAGCCGACACGCAAGGAAACCCCACGCGTCGCCAAGCTCGCGGAAGCCTTCACCGCCGGCGGCCTCAAGGCGAAGTTCAATCCCGAAATCCGCAATGATATCTGGCTGAAGCTTTGGGGCAATCTCTGCTTCAATCCGCTCTCCGCCTTGACCCACGCCACGCTCGACGTGGTTGCCACGGATCCGGGCACCCGGATGGTTTCACGCAAGATGATGGAAGAGGCAGAGAAGATCGCGCGGCGGATAGGGGTGCATTTTCGCGTGGATATCGAACGGCGCATCAACGGAGCGGCTGCCGTCGGAGCCCATCGCACGTCGATGCTGCAGGATCTGGAGAAGGGTCGCCCGATCGAACTGGATGCCCTGTTGACGGTCGTGCAAGAGATCGGCCGCCTCGTCGACGTCGAGACGCCCATCATCGACACAGTCCTGGCGATCACCCAGCAGATGGGACGCGTCGCCAAGGTCTACCCGACCTTTCCGGAACCAAGCACCGAGGAAGAGCCCAGCCTTACTTCCATTCCGTAGGTCGAAATCGCATTCCATAGATCGAAATTGCGTATCGGCTTCGTATTCACATTCGCCGCTCCGCGTGGCAAAGAGCCTGACCTGAGCTGCTGGGAGAAGATCAATGGCGCGATGGGTGCGGTTTTCGGAAGGCGCAAAAATATCCATCGGAACCCTCGAGAACGAGACGATTTCGGTCTACGAAGGCGATATTTTCGCCAATCCTAGGCCTGCCGGCCGCACCGTGCAGCTCAATGCGGTGAAGCTGCTGACGCCGTGCGAGCCCGGCAAGATGGTGTGCCTGTGGAACAATTTTCACGCGCTCGCCGGGAAGCTCAATCTTCAAGAGCCGCAGGAGCCGCTTTATTTCTTCAAGTCGCAAACGGCGTTCCACCCGACCGGGCTGCAGATTCCCCGTCCGAAATCCTACAGCGGACGTGTCGTGTTCGAGGGCGAACTCGGCATCGTGATCGGGAAGCGTTGTGCCGGGGTCTCCGAAACGGCCGCGCGCGACCACATCTTCGGCTATACCTGCGTGAACGACGTCACCGCCTTCGACCTCCTCAATCGTGACCCCTCATTCGCTCAATGGACGCGGTGCAAGAGCTTCGACGGCTTTGGTGTCTTCGGCCCGACGATTGCGACCGGGCTTGATCCCGACTCGCTCGTCATCCGCAGCCTCTTAAACGGCGAGGAACGGCAGAACTACCCCGTGGCGGACATGTTCTTCAAGCCATACCGCCTGGTGAGCCTCATCTCGCAGGATCTGACCCTTCTCCCCGGAGACATCGTCTCTTGCGGGACATCGCTTGGTGCCGGAAGCATGAAGCCGGGCGGTCGTATCGAGATTGCCATCGACGGCATTGGAACGCTGTCGAACACCATGGAATAACCCGCACGAGAGGGCGCGCTGTGCCGCGGCCGGCGCAGCAAGGCTACATCGAGCCGCCGGCGCCGCCGCCTGAGCCGCCGCCCGCCTGCGACGGATCGACCCGCGACCAATCCGCGGGCGCGTAGGCCGAACTGCCGGGGGCGATCTGGCATGCGGTCGCGAGCAGCATGAGGATGGCGGCGAGCATCCGGCGCATCGGCTCCTCCGGATACGATCCTCGCAATTTGTCCACGCACGATCCATGCACGGATCCGTGATCGCCGCGACGAATGTAATGCCGGCAATCTGCGGTAGATGCAAAAGATCACGCGGGCGAGCGATACCTCGCCGCCGGTGATCAGGGTTGTCAGCATCTGGAGCGGTTGAGCGGCGGCCCCGGCGCGAGCCGAGGCCGCCTTGTTGCTACTTCTTCAGCTCGTTGGCGAAGACCGTCCGCTTGATGGTGGGCAGCACCTGGTCGAGGTTCTTCTGCGAGACCACGATGATCGGCACCAGGATCTCCTTTTGTGGAGTCTTGCCCGCGAGATGATCGAACATCGCCTGGGCCGAGCGCTCGCCCATGAGATAGGGCTGCTGCATCCCCGAGGCGACGATCTTCCCCTGGCGGATGAGGTCGATGAACTCGGGCACACCGTCGAAGGCGGCGAGCAGCACGCTGTCCTGCCGGTGCGCCGCCTGGATCGCTCTCACAGCGCCGAGGCTTGGCGTATCCGTCTGGACGAAGATGCCGCGCAGGTCGGGATGCGCGGTCAGCATGTCCTGCACGTATTTGAAGGTCTCGTCGGCGGTGTAGCGCTGCATCTGGTCGAGCGCCACTTCCTTGATGCCATGCTGCTTCATCGCATCGCGGAAGCCTTTGGTGCGCGCCTTGCCGTTGTTGCGCGCGAGCGAGATGGTGACAAGGCCGACCGGACCCTGGTCCCAGTGATGCTCCTTGAGCGCGGCGGCGAGCGCCTGGCCGGTCTCGTAGGCACCCTTCTCGTTGTCGGAGATGATGAAGGAGACGTAGTTGCCGGAGACCGTGCCGATATCGGCGATCACCACCGGGATGTTCGCCTTCTGCGCCAGGCTCAGTACGCTTGGCGCGGTCGAGGAATCCGTCGGCGAGATCAGGATGCCGTCCACCTTGCGCGCGATCGCATCCTGCGCGTTCTTGAGCTGCGTCGCCGCATCGTTGTGGGAGTCGTAGTTGGTGACCGTAGCATTGTGCTTCTTCGCCTCGTCGGCGATGCCGGCGGCAAGGTAACGCCAGAACGGCAGGTCGAGCCCGGGGGTCAGATAGGCAAAATGCCGTGCTTTCTCTTGCGCATCGGCCGGTGCGGCAAGACTCAGCACGGCGAGCACGGCGGCAAGTGCCGCGATCAGCGTTCTCCGTCTCATGGTCGGTCCTCCTCCCGAAATGTCCGCCGCCTCTCGGCGCCGGCCCCGCGGCCGGTCGCTGCCGTGATCCGCCCCGGCGGCATGGGGCGGCGGCGAAGCCTTCGGTCTCACCCCTCGTCTCCGGCGCGGCGCAGCCCTTCGCGCGCGCTCAGGAAGCGTTCGAGCAGAACGGCGGCGACGATGATCGAGCCGATCGCCGTGCCCTGCCAGTAGGGATTGACGTTGAGCAGGTTGAGGCCGTTGCGGATCAGCACCATGATCAGCACCCCGATGAAGGTGCCAATGATCGTGCCGCGCCCGCCGAAGAGGCTGGCGCCGCCGATGACCACCGCCGCGATGGTGTCGAGCTCGAGTCCGGTGGCGGCGATCGGGTCGATCGAAAGGATGCGCGCCGCGAGGAAGACGGCGGCGACGGCGCTGAGCGCACCGGAGATGACATAGACGAGGATGCTGTAGAAGTCGACCGCGAGACCGGCGGTGCGCGCGGCCTCGGCGTTGGAGCCGATCGCGTAGATGGTGCGGCCGCCCTTGGTGAAGGTGAGGTAGTACCAGGCGGCGATGTAAAGAACGACCAGCACGACGAAATTGGTCGGAATGCCGAAGACCGTCGAGCTGGCAAGGTCGCCCAGGGATTCCGGAAGCTGCGAGATCGAGTTCGCGCCGCTCAGCACATAGGCCATGCTGCGGCCGACCGACATCATCCCAAGAGTGACGATGAAGGCGGCGACACGGCCCTTGGTGATGATGAAGCCGTTGACGAATCCCGCAAAGCCGCCGGCGACCAACGCCGCCAGGATGGCGAGCGGCAGCGGCAGGCTCGCCAGCGAGAGGCCCAGGATGATGCCGGTGGCGCCGGTGAGCGATCCGACGGACAGGTCGATGCCGGCGATCAGGATGACGAAGGTCTGGCCGATGGACACGATGCCGGTGATGACCGACTGGTCCATCAGGTTGAGGATGTTGCTGAGCGTGAAGAAATAGGGCGAGATCAGCGAGAGGCCGAGCGAGAGGAGCGCCAGCAGCGCCAGCATGCGCAGCTCGAGCTGCGCGCCGCGCAAGAGCCGCCGCAGCGCCGAGGAGCGCCGCCGGGGCGCGGTCTTGATCTCGGTTGCCATCTCAGCGTCCTCCTGCGGCGGCCGGCGCCGGCGCCGCCGCGGCGGGCCCGGCGAGCACGATGCGCCGCACCGCGTCCGCATCTGGCAGATCGCCGCCCGCAGGCAGGGTGAGGCCCACATAACCCAGATCGTGGCCGCGATGGCCGCGCAGCGGCACCAGCAGGCTCGCGCCCTCTCGCTCGGCGAAGAAGCGCTGGGGCCGCTGCCTGAGGGTCTCGGGGATGCGCGCTTCGCCGATCTCCGGGAAGCTGCCACGCGCGAAGCCCAGCTCCGGCGCGCCCGGCGCCGCCACCGCGTCGAAGCAGTAGAGCCGCTCGCCTTCGAGGAAGATCCAGTAGGCGACGCCGCCGAAGCGCCGCACCAACTCCTCGACCACGATATGCGTCGCCTCGGCCGAGCTGCGCGGCGCCGCGAACATGGCGAGCTTCTCGACATCGACGAGCCGGCTCGGGATGCTGGTGACGTCGGCGCCGTCGCTCATCACCACGATACGGTCGGAGACGCCGATCACCTCTTCGAAATCGGAGGAGACGAGCAGCACCGCCATGCCCTGCTGCGCCAGCCGCCGGATCATGGCGTAGATGGTGCTGCGCGTGCCGATGTCGACGCCGCGTGTCGGCTCGTCGAGGATCAGCAGCCGCGGCGACAGCAGGATCCAGCGCGCCAGCACGACCTTCTGCTGCATGCCGCCGGAAAGCGTCAGGATTCCGTCGTCGAGGATGCGCGGCGAGAGCCCGAGCTCATCGAGAAGCCGCTCCATCGCCGGGCGCTGCTCGTCATAGCCGAGGCCGAAGCCGCGCTTGCGACCGAGATGGGCGAGGAGCAGGTTCTCGCGCACGGTGAAATCCTGCACCAGACCCTGCCGGCGCCGGTCCTCCGGAATGAAGCCGACGCCGGCGCGCACCGCATCGATCGGCGCGCGTGGTCGGTAGGGCTTGCCGCCGAGTCGGATGTCGCCGCGCTCGATGCGCCGCAAGCCGAACAGCGCCTCGACCGCTTCCGACCGGCCTGCGCCGACCAGCCCGGCGAGCCCGAGGATCTCGCCCGCCGCCACGCTGAAGGAGACATCCTTGACGCGCGGCGCCGAGGCGAGGTGCTCGACCTCGAGCACCGGCGTGCCGCTCGCCTGCGCGCCGCGGCCGGCGACACCGCGCGCATAGATGTCGGCGATCTCGCGCCCGACCATGAGCCGCACCAGCTCGGCCGGCCGCATCTCCGCCGTGGGCGAAGCATCGGCCACGACGCGGCCTTCGCGGAACACGGTGATACGGTCGGTGATCTCGAAGATTTCCTCGAGCCGGTGCGAAACGAAGACCAGCGCCTTGCCGCGCTGGGCGAGGAGGCGCATCACGTCGAAGAGGCGGTCCACCTCGTTGGGCGAGAAGGAGGCGGTCGGCTCGTCGAAAATGATCACCTTGGCGTCGAGTGCTAGCGCCTTCAGGATCTCGACCATCTGCCGCTGACTCGCCGGAAGGTCGCGCAGCGGATGGCCCAGCGGCAGATGCCCGCGCTGACCGAACTGGTCGAGCAGCTCCCCGGCGCGCGCGGCAAGGCCGCGCCAGGAGAGCCGGCCCGCAGCGCCGAACTCCGGCAGGTAGATGTTCTCGAGCACGCTCAGATCGGGGGCGAGGCTCGTCTCCTGCATTACCATGGTGACGCCGGCGCTGATCGCCTCGCGCGCCGAGGCGAAGCGCGCCGGCGCGCCGAAGAGGCGGATCTCGCCGCGATCCGCCGGCAGATGGCCCGAAACGATGCGCGAGAAGGTCGATTTCCCTGCGCCATTGGCGCCGACCAGCGCGTGGATTTCGCCAGGGCGGAGCGCGAAGGAGACGCCGGAAAGCGCCTGGGTCCGCTCGAACGCCTTCCAGACCTCGCGCGCCTCGAGCGCGAGCAGCGTTCCGCTCCCCGCTTCCCCTTGCTCCGCCATGCCTCTCTCCGTTCCTCCCCTCGTTTCAATCCTTCGCTCTGCGCGCCTTTCCTAGGGATGGCATCCCCAGCGCGCCGCCCAGCCGAGCCCGGCGCGCGTCT
Source organism: Allostellaceae bacterium (assembly GCA_035553515.1). Classification (GTDB taxonomy): domain Bacteria; phylum Pseudomonadota; class Alphaproteobacteria; order ATCC43930; family CGMCC-115725; genus DAHUYF01. The sequence goes on from DATNDG010000132.1 coordinate 6,840, forward strand.
CGCCGGCCGGCCGGTATTCGCAGCCGACCCAGCCGCCATACCCGACCTCGTCGAGGAGCGGCAGCAGATAGGCGTAATTGACCTCGCCGCGATCGGGCTCGTGACGCTCGGGCACACCGGCGATCTGCACATGGCCGTAGCGCCCGGCGAGCCGCCGCGCATGCGTGGCGAGGTCGCCCTCCATGATCTGGCAGTGATAGAGATCGAACTGCAGCTTGAGGTTGTCGCGCCCGACCCGATCGATGAAGGCGATCGCCTCGCCGGTGGTGGCGATGAAATAGCCGGGCATGTCGCGCGTGTTGAGCGGCTCGATCACCAGCGTGATGCCTTGCTTCGCCGCCCGGTCCGCGGCGCGCCTGAGATTGGCGACATAGGTCTCGCCGCCCTCGCGCTTGTCGCGCC
>DATNDG010000133.1:0-39265 GCA_035553515.1 Allostellaceae bacterium
AGGAACCCTCGCGTTCTCCAGCAGCGTTGCGACCGTCTTGCGGATGGAGTGGAACACGTGGTCAGGGCCGAACCCAAGAGCGGTCTTGAGCGTACCGAAGCGCTTCCCGATGGCGTTGCTACGGTCGCCGTACTTGTTCGATGTCAAGCCTGAGAGCAGGTAGCCGTCTGCGCTCTCCTTCTTGAGCCGCGCAACGGTGTCCTTGAGCTTCGAGTGTACGGGCACCTGTCGCCAACCGGCCGGGGTCTTCGCGTCCTCGATCTCCAGGTAGCCGCTGTGTGCCTTCTCGACCTTCAGCGCGCACAGCTCCTCAATCCGCGCGCCGGTCCACATCGCCAGCTCGATCAGATCCCGCAACGAAGCGTCCTCGCGCCCCCTCGCCTCCTCAAGCAGCTTCAACACGTCAGCCGGAGCGAACGGCTTGCGCTCGTCAGCCTTCCCGTTCTTGCCCGGCTTCGGGATGGACAGCTTCTCAAAGGGCAGGCTATCCGCAGGCGCCGCCTCGACGGACAGCAGATAGCTCCAGTACCCACGCAGCTCCGACAGTGAACGCTGTACCGTGGCCGGCTTCTTGCCTTGCTGCACCTGCTCGTTGACCCACTGCTGAACGTCCTTGCGCCTCACATCAGTGATGTACGCGAAGGTGACTGCGAACTTCTTGACCGTCGACCGCTTCATGTCGACCGTCTTCGCCTCGTTCCCGAGCGTCGCAAGGTACTCCTCAAGGTGCGCGTCCAGTCGCACCAGCTTGCCCGTCGCGAGGTCCACGAACCGTTCCGCGGCGGGGTGCACCGCCAGCTCGTCGTAGCCCTCTTCCCGCTCGTCCATGAACCCGGCCTTTGACGCTGCCCGGTCAACCATCTCGCGGGCCTCGTCGCCGATCAGGGACAGGATCACGTCACGTTGCTCGGGAGCCGCCTCCTTGAACGCCCGTTGCCAGAACGCCGCGTCCTTCTCGATGTGGTCGGCGCGCTTGGTGCGAGCCTGCTCAATCTCGGCCAGCCACTTCACCTGGAGCACCACGGCCCGGCGTTTGGCGGTGCGCTCGTCCTCCGTGTCTAAGGTCTGGACGAAGCGCCTCCGTCCGATCACCTTCTGAACGTCTGCGGGGATGTCGTGAAGGGCGTACCAGCGGCGACGGCGGCGTTCGAGGTACACGGCAAAGGGCTCCCGTTCCACACACGAATTCCCCACACGTCTATCTCAAGAAGTGCCCGCAATCAAGCCACATCTGCACTTCTGACATCGAGCGCGGATCGTCCGGTAGGGGACGCCAACATACTTAACCGCTTAGCCAGCGGCTCCAGTTCTCTTCCCCAATTCTTCCCTAATAAGCGCGGTGGCATCCGTCCTCCTCGAACTCAGCCGCGGAGAGGCGGCAACGCGCAGGTTTCATATCGGCAGAAAGTTTTCACTTTGATCGCGGCTAACGGCTGAGACCCGCTCGGGTGTAGGGTGGGCGTGCGGATTGATCATGCATGGCCCCTAGACTCAGAAGAGGTCACAACGCCGCACGAGAAGGGGTCGGTCTCGTCCGCACGGACGGAGGGGAAGAGGCCATGGCTCGAAACCCCACGCCAGAGGAGCTGCGCGCGCAATCGAGGTTCTGCCGGAAAGCGGCGACGGAGGAACAGCCGCTCGCCTATGAGCTGCTCGACCATGCGTTTCAGCTTGCCCAGCTGGCCCAACACATCGACCGCCACGGAAGCCCCGGGTTCTTCAGAGCAGAAGAGACGATCGAACGCTTTCAGCGCGTCGCGCAGAGCGGCGATCTCACGCGGGCGCAACGCTGGCGGCAAAGGGCGGAGGAGTGCCGGGCTGTCGGCGACCAGCTGTGCTCCCCGGCGGCGCAGGCCGCCTATCGACAGATGGCAGAAAGCTATGAGGTGCTTGCTGCGCGCGAGGAGGAACGCGCCCTCAGCGCCGTGCGGCGAAAACCGCAGGCGAGCTAGACGCGGCTCACCGCCGCGGCCACTATGTGCCATTGCTGCTCCGACTGTTCGATGTCGTCACTGTTCAGGACTGGTTCGAGTGACGCGACCCTGGAATCAGCGCTTGTCGGATGATCGACCCATCCTCTGAGAGCTTCCGCGCCCGAGCGTCGTGAAAGATGACGGACAGCCTGAAACGGTCGGTCTCAACCGACATCGCATACAGGAGACGCGGCCGGGCGATCTATAGCTTGCCGCTAGAGAGCCCGGACTTTCTTCAACGTCTCGGGCTTTCTTGCGTCGAGAGAATATGCGCCCGCGCCGAAAGCGAAAAACGCCAGTGAGCCGCCGGCGATCGCCACGTTTTTCACGAAGTGCTGGAAGTGATTTAGATCGCCCCACTGCGAATGCGCGATAAGCGCCGAAAGCAGGACGTAGAGCGCAAGCACGAGTGATGCGATTCGGGTTTGAAAGCCAACCAACATCAGCAGGCCACCGCCAATCTCAATGATGATGGCCGCCAACGTGACGAGCGCGGGTACGGGAAGGCCGAGTGAGCTCATGTAGCCCACCGTACCGGCATAAGCGGTCACCTTGCCGTAGCCAAACAGAATAAACATCAACGAAAACATGAGACGGCCGATAAGTACCGCCTGATCGCCGTGCTTTTCGAGGTTTGTCATGAGCATCCTCCCGAGCCGCGCGTTCTGGTGAGATTGTCGTCGGCAAGGTCGCGTCCTTTGCGACAGGGCCCGATTTAGTCGCGCACATCCACACGCATTTCATCGGCGCGGAGGTATTGTCCGCGCGGCCCGAGTTGGGTTGCCCGGCGCCCGCTGCGCCTCGATGGGATGTCGCCGCAAACCCCACCCTGCGCCCCATGATTCTCGCACGGCGGCAACCGCATCAACCATCGGGGTTCCACCCGATGAGAATGAAAAACAATCCCGGCATTCGGCGAGTGGTCGAACTGAAAGGCCGCAGTTCATCGCAGCACTCGATGCGCAGTTCGCCGCTTTTTCTGGCGCGAGTCATGACGCTTGGCGGCGTCGCTCCGAGGGCCGGCGGGCTGCCGCATCGCGGCGAAACTGCCGGATGCGCGCGCGCTTTCCTGCACGTCCCAACCGGCCATAGACGTGCTCCCGGGATGAGCGGGATAATGTCGAACAGGCTGGTTGAAATCGCTGCGTTTCCGACCCGCATGCGCAGGCAATGCACAACGGGGGACACCATGCGCGAACCAGATGACCTTCGGGACTCTCGCGAAGTCCGAAGCCTGGAATTTCGGAAGTTAACCGCAACTGAAGCGGAACATCTGATCGCTGCGACGTGGCACGCGGCCGAAGCCGGTGCTTGCGCTTCGCCGGGCGTGATCATCCATTCTGAAGATGGATTCCTTCGCGTCTCCCTCACATTCCGAACATCCGAAGAGTGCGCGCTCGTCAGAGAAGCAGTCTTCGCTCTATGGAGCTCGAGAAAGGAACCATCCGAACAACGTTTCGTGCTGGCGCCGGGCGCGCCCAGGAGTGCGCTCCGCCCCAGCGAAGGAGCAGGCATGTGCGCCGAGAAAGACCTCGCCGCGCCCCTTGGACCGGAGTTGCGCGAGCGTGTGAGTACGGCGATGGAAGCGTTTGATGCCGCCTTCTCTGAAGCCGCGAGGAATCCCAATGAGCAGACCATCGATCACCTTGCGGCGACCGCCGATAAGCTCATGCGCGCCGTAGCACGCGTTGTCATCGAGGCTCGCCGCTTTATGGAGTGAGTCCGGTTGGAGGGTCGGTCTCTCTCATCGGCGCCGGAAGGAGTGTGCCGCGCTTGCGAGGTCTCATATCGCAAGCGCGCATCCGCGCGCGAAATGCCCGCTAAGTCCTAGATCAGCGTTTGACCTTGGATTTGTTCAGCGCCACGGCCGTGCGGATGAGCGCCTTCAGCGCCGCCGCATCGATCGTTTCGCCCTCGCGGATGTCGATGGCGCGTCTCGTGTTCCCCTCGAGGCTGGCATTGAAGAGGCGCGCAGGGTCCTTCAGAGCGGCGCCCTTGGCGAAGGTCATCTTCACGACGCTCTTGTAGGTCTCGCCGGTGCAGATGATGCCGTCATGCGACCACACCGGAACCCCTCGCCACTTCCACTCCTCGACGATTTCGGGATCGGCCTCCTTGATCAGACGACGGACGCGGCCGAGCATTTCGCCCCGCCAGTCGCCGAGATCCTTGATCCTCCCATCGATGAGCTCGGCAGGAGAGCTGCTGTTCTGCGCCTTGCTCTTCGTCACGCCGGTTTCTCGTCCGTCGTCTCGGGGCTGCGATCTGCCCGGATGCTTTAGTCCATCCGCCTTCCTCTGTCGACCGGCTTACCCCGAGATCGCCGCGGCGACCGTGGCGGCCAGGTCGCTTTGGCGGAAGGGCTTTTCGAGGAAGGTCAACCCTGCGAGGTCGCGCTCGCCCAGTTCGCGCAGATATCCCGACATGACCACGATCTTGAGATCCTGCCGGAGGCGGCGCGCCGACTGGGCGAGGTCGAGCCCGTTGACGCCATTCGGCAGGACCACGTCGGTAAGCAACAGGTCGATCGACTCCTCGCTTTGCAGGATGCTGCGCGCGGCGACGCCGTCGCGCGCGGTGCGGATGCGGTATCCCGCGTCTTCGAGGGTCATCTCGATGATGTCGCGCACATCCGCCTGATCCTCGACGATGAGGATGGTCTTGCCCGCGCCGTTGTGGAGCCTGCGGCGCGCTTCGACCGGAGCCGGTTGAGACGCGGCCGCCGCTTCCGCCCGCGGCAGATAGAGCGAGACGCGCGTGCCGGCCCCCGGCGCGCTCTCGATCGCCGCGGTGCCGCCCGATTGCCGGACGAAGCCGTAGACCTGCGAGAGGCCGAGCCCGGTTCCCTTGCCGACATCCTTGGTGGTGAAGAACGGCTCGAAGGCGAGGCGCTGGACATCGGCCGACATGCCGGTGCCGGTGTCTGAGACGCTGGTGACGATGTAGGAACCCGGCCGCAGGCCGAGTCGCTCCGCCTGGGCGCCCGCCACCCGCTCGTTTCGCCCGCTGATGGTCAGGCGCCCGCCACCCGTCATGGCGTCGCGCGCGTTGATCGCGAGGTTGAGGACGGCGGCTTCGAACTGGACGGGATCGACATGCACCGGCCAGAGCTCGGGCCCGGCAGCGATCTCGACCGTGATTTCCTCGCCGATGGTGCGCCGAACGAGGTCGCCGACCCCGCGAATGAGCGTGTCGGTGGCAAGCGTCACCGGCCGCAATTGCTGACGGCCCGAGAAGGACAAGAGCTGGTTGGTGAGTTGCGCGCCGCGCTCGGCGGCGCGCTGCGCCGCCGCCGCCATCCGCGTCACCCGCTCGTCGCGCGTGACCATGCCGATCGATTCCGCCTGCGCGATCACGACGGTGAGCAGATTGTTGAAGTCATGCGCGATGCCGCCGGTCAGCCTGCCGATCGACTCGAGCCGCTGCGCCTGATCCAGCGCCGCCTGCACCCGCTGCTTCTCCGCCATTTCCTCTTCGAGCGCGCGCGAGCGCTCCTGGACCAGGCGCTCGAGCGAATCGTTGAGCTCCCGCAGCCGCCTCTCCGATTGCGTGATGGTATCCCGGGCCAGCACTTGCGCCGAGATGTCGCGGAAGCAGCAGACGACGCCATACCGCCCGCCCTCGAGCGGCACGCGGTCGATCCGCCACTCGTAATATTCGAGCACCCCGAGATCGCGGCGCACCATTGCGCGCTCGGCCATATGATGGGGCTCGCCCGTCGCCAGCGTATGGCGGAAGCACCCCATCACCTCGTCGGCATAGGCTTGCGGCCAGAGGACGTGCAGCACTTCGCCGAGATCGCGCCCGATCGGGTCGTCGATGCGGCCGAAGACGGGCAGCGCGGCCGGATTGATCTGGCGGACGCGCAGCTGGTCATCCGCCATATAGACGCCCATCGGGCTGCCTTCGAAGATCGCCTGAAGCTGATCCTTGAGCCTGCTCAACGCCGCTTCGCCCTGCCGGCGCTCAAGATAATCCGCGGCATGGCGGGCGACGAGATCGATGAGGCGCAGCTCGCGCTCGCTCGTCCGGTGCGGCTCACGCCAATGGGTCGAGAGCAGGCCGAGGATCTTGCCGGCGCTGCTGACGAGCGGCGTCGCCTGCACGGCGCGCATCCCGGTGGCGCGCATCGCCGCCGCCGCGCCCGCATCGGCGAAGAGCGGGCTTTTCTCCGCATCCTCGACCAGCACGCGCGCACGCGAGCGAAGCGCCGTGGCGGCAACGCCGGTGCCCTCTCGCGTCACCCGGCGGAAGAAACCGAGAAACGCCGGATCGAACCCCCGCTGCACCGCGATTTCGAGCGTATCCGTCTCCGGGTCCATGAGCTGAACCACGCCCTTCTCGGCGCCGGAGATCTCGATGGCCGCGTCGAGAATCTCGGCGAGGCATTCCCGTTCCTCGGCGTCGGCGCGCAGGCAGCGCAGCCCGATCTCATGAAGCCGGGTCATCGCCCGGAGGTCGGCGCCGAGGCGCCGCTCGAACTCGCCGCGCAAGCGCGCCATCTTGAGATTGGCGCCGACGCGCGCGAGCAGCTCTCGGGCGCTGAAGGGCTTCACCAGATAGTCGTCTGCGCCCGCCTCGAGCCCCTCGATGCTCGCTTCCTCCCCGGCGCGGGCGGAGAGCAGGATCACCGGCAGCCCCGCGAGCGCGGGATCGGCGCGGATTTCGCGCAGCAGCGCGAAGCCGTCGAGCCGCGGCATCATGACGTCGCACAGCAGCAGATCCGGACGATTGGAGCGCAGCAGCGACAAGGCCTCGGCGCCGTCCGCGGCGATCCGCACCTCGTAGCGGCGGCTGAGCAGGCGGCCCAGATAGTCGCGCATATCCGCATTGTCGTCGGCGAGCAGAACCCTCGCCCGCATGCCACCGCCGGCATCGCCCCAAGGCAGCTCAGGCACCAATTCGCGCTCGATCTCGTCGGCCGGAGCACCGGCCTCCTCGGGCAGCCAGCGCAGCGCCTCTTCGACATAGGGCTGGGCGCCGAGCGCCGTCGAGGAGAGGGTCCGCTCGGCGCCGAGGCGCTCGGCCGGCAGATGCGCCGTGCCGAGCGGCAGGGTGACGGTGAAGGTGCTGCCCTGACCCAGCACGCTCCCCGCCCGCGCCTCGCCGCCATGGAGCTTCACCAGTTCCTGCACCAGCGCGAGGCCGATGCCGGTGCCCTCATGCGTGCGGCCGCGCGCGCCTTCGACGCGATGGAAGCGGTCGAAGAGCCGCGGCAGCTCCTGCGCCGGAATGCCGGTGCCGGTGTCCTCGACCGCGAGCCGCACGCGCCTTCCGTCCTGCCGCAGCCGCACGGTGATACCGCCTTCGAGCGTGAATTTGAACGCGTTGGAGAGCAGGTTGAGGACGATCTTCTCCCACATGTCCTGATCGACCCAGACCGGCTCCGCGAGCGGCGGGCAATCGATCTCGAGCGCGAGCCCCGCCCTCGCCGTCGCCGAGCGGAAGACACTCGCAAGCTCGGTGGTGAGGCTCGCGAGGTCGACCGGCGTATAAGAGGCCTGCACGCGCCCCGCCTCGATGCGCGAGAAATCGAGCAGCGTGTTGACCAGCCGCAGCAGGCGCAGCCCGTTGCGATGGACGAGCGCGAGATCGTCGCGCCGCTCAGGCAGCGTCTCGGCGGGCGCGGCGAGCGCCTCCTCGAGCGGGCCCAGCATCAGGCTCAGCGGCGTGCGGAACTCGTGGCTGACATTCGAGAAGAAGGCGGTCTTGGCGCGGTCGATCTCGGCCAGCGCCTCGGCGCGCCGCCGCTCCTCCTCATAGGCGCGGGCATTGGCGATCGATGTCGCGATCTGCGCCGCCGCGAGCTCGAAGAAGCTGCGATAGAGATCGTCGAGCCTGAGCCGCGGGCTCACGGCCGCGACCAGCACCCCGTTGAGCTGGTGCGCGATGTTCGAGCGCACCGGCACGATCACGGCCCGGCGCGGCGGCTCGGCCCAGGGGCCGCATGGCAGCGGTCCGAAGCGCTCGGCCAGATCCTCGACGGCGACCATCGCGTCCTGCCGCACCGCTGCTGCCAGCGGCCAGCCCGGCGCTTCTGCGTCCTCGCTGAGCTCCACCACACCCGGACTCGCCGCCGTGTCCGGCGCGATCCCGGCAGCACCGGCAAGACGGGCGCGCTTGCCTTCGCCCTCGATGAGATAGAGCAGCGCGAAGGGCACGTCCTTGGCGTTGGTCGCCAGCACGCTCGCGGCGGCCGCGCAGGCCTCCTCTGCCGTCTTCGCCTCCATGGCGCGCGCGCCCAGATCGCGCAGCGCCGCGAGGCGCCGCTCGCCCACCACCTTCTCGGTGATTTCGTGCACCGTGGCGAGCACGCCGCCGATGCCGCGCGGCGCCGTCTCGTCGGGCACCGGGCTGTAGGCGATGGTGAAATGCGTCTCCTCCACGAATCCATGGCGATTGGGCTCGAGGAAGATGTCTTCCATCCAGGTGGCGGGACCGCCGTTAAAGGGCGTCTCGACGAGCGGGCCGATGATGTGCCAGATCTCGGCCCAGCACTCGCCCGCCGGTTGGCCAAGCGATTTTGGGTGCTTCGTTCCCAGCACCGGGCGATAGGCGTCGTTATAGAGCTGGCAGAACTCGGGCCCCCACCACAGCAGCAGCGGGAAGCGATTGGCGAGCAGGAAGCTCGCCATCATGCGCAGGCTCGGCGACCACTTCTCGACCGGACCGAGCGGCGTCTTCGACCAGTCGAGGGCGCGCATCAAGGCGCCCATCTCGCCGCCGCCCGCAAGGCAGGCAGCGCCAGGATCGTCCAGCACCGTCTCCTCGATCATCCCTACCGCTCCACGGCGCACCTTAAGTATCCGCCCCCCGCCTTGGCGCACAATTCTCCGGAAGGACAGCCGGCGCTCCAAAAAGGGGCGAACATCCGCCGCGACCGACTGAACCGCTCAGAAGTGGGAAAGTTCCCGCTACCTTGGGGCGACAGGATGGCGCGGCTCCCGGACGAGGCGTTGAGCCGGACGAGCGGGCCCCAGCCAGCCTCGCCGCTCAATGCGCCGCCGGCGCCGGCGCTTTCGGGGCTGCAACGTTGCGCATCAGCGGGACCAGCAGCGTCGCGATGAGGAAAGCGACCATGATGGCGCGGAAGGCATCGGCATAGGCCAAGGTCGAAGCTTCGCGATAGGCGAGATGCCAGAGCCGCTCGAGTGCGGCGACATGGCCTTGCTCGGGCCCGCCGAGAACCGCGCCGTAGCGCAGGGCGATGCCGGCCACCAACCGCTCCATCGGCACGCTCGCCGGCGTCAGATGCGAGGCGATCGCCAGAAAATGAAAATTCGTGCGGTCGTTGAGCACGGCGCCGCTCACCGCGATGCCGACCGCGCCGCCGAGATTGCGCATCATGTTGAAGAGTCCGCTCGCATATTTGAGGCGCTCCGGCGGCAGGCTGCCGAGCCCCAGCGTGACGCTCGGCGCCACCGCGAAGACCTGTGGAAAGCCGCGCAGGATCTGCGGCAGGAGCAGCTCGGCCGCGCCCCACTCATGGGTGATGAAGCTGAAGCTCCACATCGCAAGTCCGAAGGAAGCGAGACCGGCCATCATCAGCCAGCGCGTGTCGAATTTGCGCGCCAGCGCGATATAGACCGGCACACCGGCCAGCGAGGCTGCGCCGGTCGAGAAGATGGCGGTGCCGGTCTGCCAGGCGCTGAAGCCCCGCACATAGCCCAGAAAGAGCGGCGTCAGGTAGATGGTCGAGAAGATGCCGATGCCGGTGATGAAGGAGAGCACGCAGCCGAGCGCGAAGTTGCGGTTGACGAGCGCGCGCAGATCGACCACCGGCCGCGCGACGGTGAGGCTCCTGATCACGAAGAGCGCGCCGGCGATCCCGGCGACGAGTGCGCAGCGGCGGATCGTCGCGTCCTCGAACCAGTTCCAGCGCGCGCCTTCCTCGAGCACGTATTCGAGCGTGCCGAGCGCCACCGCCATCAGCGCGATGCCGGGATAATCGGCTTCCTTGAGCAGCGAGAGATCGGGCTCGTCGATCCTGACCAGCAGCGGCACCAGCACGGCGATGGCGGTGCCCGGAACCACATTGATGTAGAAGAGCCAGTGCCAGTTCAGCGTGTCGGTGATGAAGCCGCCGATCACCGGCCCGAGCGTCGGCGCCACCGAGGCGATGGTGCCGATGACCGCGGCGGAATAGACCCGGCGCGGCCCTTCGAAATAGTGGAAGGACGAGGTGAAGACCGTCGGGATCATCGAGGCGCCGAGCAGCCCCTGGAGCGCGCGGAAGACGATCATGCTGTCGATGTTCCAGGCAAGACCGCACAACATGCTGCTCACCGTGAAGCCGGCGGCCGAGGCGGTGAAAAGCCAGCGGGTCGAGAAGACGCGCGTCAGCCAGCCCGAGAGCGGGATCATGACGATCTCGGCGATGAGATAGGCGGTCTGGACCCAGCTGATCTGATCCTGCGCCGCGGACAATCCGCCGCCGATATCCTGGAGCGAGGAGGCCACGATTTGGATGTCGAGCAGCGCCACGAACATCCCGACGCACATCACGACAAAGGGCAGCAGGCTCTTCAGCCAGCGCCCGGTGGGGTCCGTCGCGCTCATCGCGCCCTCCCCGCTTCCGGCCGCGTATCGACGCTCACCGTCGTCGAGAGCCCGGGGCGAATCTCGCCGAGCAGCGGATCGCCGGGGTCGAGCGCGATGCGGACGGGGACGCGCTGCACGATCTTGGTGAAATTGCCGGTAGCGTTCTCCGGGGGAATCACGCTGAAGATCGCCCCGGTGCCGGGGGCGAGGCTCTCGACATGGCCGTGAAAAACATGGTCGGGCAGCACATCCGCGACGACGGTCGCACGCTCTCCCGGCTTCATGCGCGCGAGCTGGTCCTCCTTGAAATTGGCATCGACCCAGAGGCGATGCGCGGGAATGACCGTAAGGAGATAGGCGCCGCTCGAGACATAGGCGCCCACTTGCGCGGCGCGGTTGCCGATGAAGCCGTCGATCGGCGAGCGGATCTCGGTATAGCCGAGATTGAGCCGCGCGGTTTCGACCTCGGCCTCGGCCTGCGCGACCGCGGCGCGCGCCTCGGCGATCTCCGTCTCCAGCACGGCGAGCTGCTGCCGCGCGGCGGCAAGCCCTGCCTTGGCGGCGGTGGCGGCCGATTGCGCGGCCTGGTCTGCGGCCCAGGCCTTCTCCGCGTTCTGGCGGGAGCCGACGCTGGATTCCGCGAGCCGGCGATAGCGGATCTCGTCCTCCTGGGCGAAGGTGGCCTGGGCCGTCTTGGCTGCAAGATCCGCCTCCGCCTGGCGGATCACCGACTGCTGCAGCAGGTCCTTGGCCTCGAGCGAGGCCAGCCCCGCCTGCCGCTGCCCGACGACGGCGTTTGCGCGATCGAGCGCGGCGCGGAAATCGCGGGGGTCGAGGCGGATCAGCACCTGTCCGGAGCGGACCTCCTGGTTGTCGGCGACCAGGATCCGGTCGATGAAGCCCGAGACATGCGGGGAGATGGCCGTGATGTTGCCGCCGGCGTAGGCGTCGTCGGTGGTTTCGACGAAGCGCCCGAGACGCCACCAGTCATAGCCGTACCAGGCGGTCGCCAAGCCCGCGGCCAGCGCCAACCCCGCAAGAGAAAGCCTGCCGAAGCCCAGCCTCGGCCGGCTGGCTGCGCTCGCAACGCTCGCCTGCCGCGCTATCGCCTCGCCGACACTCATGATGCACCTCCGTTCCCGGGGCGGTCCAGGCCCGCCCGCTAATAGGAGTATATGCACCTGTTTTGCCGCAAGCGTGACCGCCATCACACCCGCGCGCGGCGGCCAGCCCTCAGCAGTGATCCTTGGCTGTCTCGGGAGCCATCTCCCGGGCGAAGTCCGAGACGACGCGCTCGACCTCGTGGGTGTCGAAGCCGTTCGCCTCGAGCTTGCAGGCGATGCAGCTCTCTTCGTTGAAGTGCTCGAGCACCAGTCGGGGAAAGCGCGCCGAGAGCCAGGCCAGCGTCTTGCGCCGGATCTCGTCCATCTTCTCGAGCTCGCGGCAGCCGGCGCGATGGGCTGCAGCGACGAACGCTTCCTGATGACGCAGGCAGGTGTAGCGGAAGCGCAGCATCCGGGCGTCCCCCTACGGGGCTGCTTGTCGATCTGCCCCTGTTGTGGATCGCTGACGCTACTGATGCTTTCGCCGCAGTGCAACATCGAGCGCGGAGTTTTCCACCGAAAAACGCGTGCCCAGGCTCCGGCCCCCCGGTATGCAACCGCAAGGCGGGTCAGGCGTTCGTCTACGCGAGCGGGAGGCCGGATGCCGAGCGTAGAAATCAGGATCGCCACCGCACATCTCGGCGAACGCATGGACGAGGTGCGGCGCTGGCTGCGCGAGCGCGGCTGCGTGCACAAGCTCGTCTCGACCGGAAGCCGCGACGAGCGCGTCGTGGTCGTCGAATTCGCCTCGGATGACCAGGCGGCGGAGTTCGCCCGTCACTTCAGCGGAACTTACGCCCCGAATTAGGGGAGATCGGCACTAGGTCTCGCCTTATCGTCATGGCGGGCGCTGTCCCGACCATCGCTGTCTCACCCCGCCACGAAACAAGGGCGGATGCGCAGACACGCCGGCGCATGATGACCTTGAGTGATCCGAGCGCAGCCATTGCGGTCGGGAGTCGCGGAAATCCGCGATCCCTACAATTTTAGACAAATACGCCAAAGGATCTCGCTAAATTAGACGAGTAATTCGCGTGTGCTTCGCTCGTCTTTTACTCGGATTTAATTGGCCGGGCAGTCTTCTCCTGTGCGCGCTTCCCGCCCCCGGGAACCGCTGCACAGATGGAGGAGCAAGAACATGTCCGACATTCCTATGGAGATCGAGCACAGCCTGTTCCGGCTGGATCTCGACGCCGGTATCGCGCTCTGCTTCGCGCTGGCCGGCCTCGTTGCCAACGTCGCCGCGGCGGCCATTGGCGTCGTGATCGTCTGATCGGTTTCGTTCGGTTTTTTTGCATGGGTTCACCCGGGCGCCGCGGCTGGAGGGTCCTACCGCTCTCCGGCCGCGGCAAACTCTGCGGGTTTTTTGCCTGAGTGTTGCTGCCCTTTTGAATGCGTCTCTCAGTCGAATGCGCGATCGTACCCCGAGGGGCGGAGTTTGTTCCGAAGAGCCGCGCTGGCTCGATATGGATCTCGCTCCGTCACCGAATTTCGCGCTGATGCAGGTTCCAGATGAGATCACCGCGCCGCAACTCCGTAAGTTTCGATGACCAGCCGGTTTCCCAGCAGGACTTCAGCTCGAGCGGATCAATCTCGAGACACAGTCCCCAACACGCGCCGCATGATATGCGATGGCCGCTCCTACCGATATGACGGCTTGATCCTGCCGCTTTCGAGTGACGGCCAGAAGATCGATGCCCTGCTGTTGGGCGTAGCGCCCCACGAAGACGCGTCCGCTTCTCCCTGATCGTTGGCGGACGAGAGGCTTCGCACCGGTTCCGCTAGCCGAGGCGAAGTGTGACGTCCACCACGCTGCGGCCTCGTCTCACCGTCATGCTGTGGCCGCTCTGCTCGAAGACCTTGAGCATTGCGATGTTGTCGGGCAGCACCTCCGCGCGAACTTCCTCGAGCCCCGCTTCGCGTGCGATCGCGGCGAGGTGACGCATAAGCGCCTTGCCGATCCCCAGCCTCTGGTATTGATCGATCACGGCGAACGCCAGCTCCGCCCGGTTCGGTTGCGTGACGATGTAGCGCCCCGCGCCGACGATCGCTTCCCGCCCGGCTTCCTCCACCACCGCGACCAGGGCAACCTGGCTGACGAAATCGACGTCCAGGAAGAAGCCGACTTCCTGCGGCGTGAAATCCCGTTTGACGCCGAAAAAGCGCCGGTAGAGCGATTTCGCGCTGGTGCGGTCGACGGCCGCCAGAAAGTCCGAGCGGTCGTCCGGCCTGAGGGCGCGGATTTCGACATGCCGCCCATCCGGTAACAGCTCACCGGCGGAATATTTGGCAGGGTCGGGCATGGCTCCCACCTTGCACGGGTCCCAAGGGCAGATTGCCGCCCTGGCGCGCCCCATGCGTAACTTGGAATGTCCCCTCGGAGAGGTGCCCACAATGTGCACCCCTTTGCAGGATCCGGGACATCAGGCGAAACCCTCGGAAACAGCCCCTCCACTTGCGAAGCCCGCGAGGCACTCCGCCGGACGCCTCGCTGCCTCAGCCGCTTACCCGCGGCCTCCTAGTGGATTCGCCGTATGTCTCCCCCCGCTCAACCAACTTATGGTGAAGACAAAATGGGGAGGGAGACTCATGCTCAGCATGCGAGTGACCGCCGGAATCGCCGTGTGCAGCGCCCTCCTCGCAGCTATGCCGGCGGCGGCGCAGGAAGCAGGACGGCCTTATATAAACCTCGGAGTTGGGGCGAGCTTCCTCGAGGGCTTGCAAGCCAAGGGCACGGGCGGCGGGACGCTCGACCTGAATCAGAATCCCGGACCGATGGCGGTGATCGCGCTGGGCTATGCACTGCCCGCGAATTTCCGCGCCGAGATCGAGTACGGCTATCGCCATAACGACGCGAAGAACATCACGCTGCCAAGCGGGGCGACAACGCCAACGGCGCTGGGTCTCAAGGCCAACGCCATGGCGAATAGCTACATGGCGAACTTGTATTACGACTTCCACCCGGTTTGGGGGCTGATCCCGCATATCGGAGCCGGTGTCGGCGCCGCCAACGTCAAGGTCAACAACGTCGGCAAGGACTGGCCCTTCGCTTGGCAGGCCATGGCAGGCGCAGAATATCCGGTGTCCTACAATGCGAGGGTCGGCGTCGAATATCGGTTCCTTGGCACCGAAGGGCTGACGTTCAAACCAAACCCCATCACCGAGAGCGGCCACGCCAATTATTACGACCATGCCGTTCTGATCAATTTCCGTTGGGCTTTCGGCTCACCACCGCCCCCACCGCCTCCGCCCGCGGCCGCGCCAGCGGTCTATACCCCTCCGCCGCCGGCTCCGGCCCCGCCGCAGCCAAAAGCCTTTACCGTCTACTTTGCACACGACAGCGCGAAATTGAGCAGCGAAGAACGACAGGTCGTGCGCGAAGCAGCCGATACCGCGAGACAGGACCAAGCCACGCGGATCACCGTGACCGGTCACACCGACACGACGGGCGCGAGCGCCTACAACCAGAAACTCTCGGATCGCCGCGCCGCGGCAGTGCGCAACGAGCTTGTAAGGGACGGTATCCCCAGCGACCAGATTTCCATCGCCGGGCTGGGCGAATCTCAGCTCGCAGTGCCGACTGCGGACAATGTGAAAGAGCCGCGCAATCGGCGTGTCGAGATTGTCGTGCAGGGACCGGGCATGTAAGGGGCGTTCGCATCGGCGCTGACGCCTGCCGGAAGGACTGCCCGAGGCCTGGCGAATTTCGCAGGCGCAAGCAATGCCGAGCGCGTGGCGCATCCGGGCGTGCGGGGTCGCCCTTTCCCTTTTGCTCACCCTCTTCACCGCCGTTACGGCCGCGACGGCGCAGACGACGGCCTGACCGCACACGGTCACCGTCGATGGCGCCAGCGCGACCATCTATCAGCCGCAGGCGATCTCCTGGCCTGATCACGAGACGCTGACCGCACGTGCGGCGATTGCCGTGAGGCCGGCAGCGGCGGTGGCGGGTTCGGCAAGCGCTCCCGATAGGCGCACCTTCGGGCCGCGCGGCCGGGATGCGATGCGACGCGCGCGGTGGCACGCTGTGGGTATGCCTATCGCACCCTCTCCCAAATCAAGGTCGTGAAGCCCAGCCTGCCATCAAAGGGATCAGGTGCTGGACGGGTGGTACTGATCAGTATGTCCCCCTCTCGTCTGACATCCCGTATCTGAATGGTGCCCGTCCACATCTCATTCCACGAGAGGTCAACGCAGTGCTCGATGGTTTTGCCGTCGTATCTGTAGGTACCGGCGTAGGCAACCATCGAATCGAAGAGGTCGATACGATGGAGATCGGTCATTTTGTCAAAGCATCCCGGATTAGGCCTTTCGCCGTTTAGAACGAGCACGATCATGCGACCGCTCTTGTCATAAATGATGTAACCGGTCTGGTTCCTGGAGACCACTTGTCCGGTATCGAGCGTGGTGCGGGTGGTGCTAACGAGCTTGTATGTCCCAAACAGCTCGTCTCTCTCGGCGATTGCCGGGAATGAACCGAGCGCCAGAGCGTCGTCCGACATAATCTCCTCCCGAACTGGGAAGTTCAGTTCCGATGGCACAGTGGGGCGCATATCGCTCGCGGGATCATTGCAGCTCGTCCGGCCGCGCCTTTGCTGCGATGTCCCGTGCGTTGAAGCCTTCAGTGAACGAGCCGCAGATGCGGTGAGTTCGCTGCCAATCACCGCTGCCCCTATTCGTTACGTGTCGACCTTTTCCGCACCGTGTCGATCGTCGTGCTCGGCGCGCTGATCACCTTGACGGCCTCTTGGTCATTTAGATTGCGCCCCAATGCGGTCTGGGCGAGATAGGCCTCGCCATGCAGCGCGCAGCTCGCGGCGCTGGCGAATTCTTCGGGCACGCGCATGACGTCCAGCGCATTCTCTCGAGTGCAGGCCGCAAGGTCCGGCGTTGCCGCTGGCGAGCACACGAGCACAAGTGCTGTCAGCATACGGTCCCCTGCCCAAAGAGATTGAACCGCTATACTGCCGTTCGGCCGTCACAGGACTGGTGACCGCTATCACACAATGATTTGTCTAGCGGCGAGCACGCCTTCAATCGGAGCTTCTTCGCGGGAGGCGGAACGACGGTATCACCTGTGGCGCCGAAGCGGTGAGCCCGATTGGTTTGCCGGAAACATTCCATACGGATGATGTTCATAACGGCCGGCTCGTTGCCGGCTATGTTCATTTCCAGCGGATAGCTATAGCGCTCCGCCTGCAACCGGAGCCCGCCGGAATTCCATGTCCAGGCGAGCGTGCTGATGCTAGAGTGAACTTCCCGCAAATGGTGCGCCAGCAAGCTTCTTCGCAAAAAAACGGCTCGGCAGTGAGCCGGAGCGGCGCGTGATCGGCGCGCCCTGACGAACCATGGGAATGAGCCCGGGCGGGCGCGAAGACCCGCCGCTACGCGCCAACCGGACCCGCATGAATATTAGAGGATAGGCGCGCCATAGAGCTGCGCCCGTCAGTTGCCTGCGCCGAGGAGGAAGGCATGGGCGAGCGAAGCAAAGCCAGATCCGCGCGCTGCGTCTCCGCCGGCGCTGCAGCGGTCCTGACGGCGATCGCGACCCTTCCCGCCTGTGACCAGAAGAACGCCTATGTGCCGCCGCCGCCGCTATGTCCAGATCGGGCTCGTGCTACTGATCGCCCTCTCCGCCAAGAACGCGATTCTGATCGTCGAGGTCGCGCGCGATCTGCGCCGGACGGAGGGGGCGAGGCTAACCGCGGCGGCGGTCGAGGCAGCGCGGGCGCGGTTCAGGCCGATACTGATGACCTCCCTCGCTTTTATCTTCGGCATGGCGCCGCTTGTTGTTGCGACCGGTGCCGGGGCGAGCGCACGCAAATCGATTGGGATCACGGTCTGCAGCGGCATGCTCGCCTCAACCTGCCTTGCGGTACTGTTCGTCCCGTCCTTTTTCGTCGTGATCCAGAGCCTCGAGGAACGAATTCGCCGGAACAAGCGAAGTCCTGGGGATGAAGGCAGGATCGGCCGCAGCAGCGGGCGCAACGGCGAGCCTGCCGATAGAGGACGGATGCGTCTCGGCCGATCTCAAGACCCTGCAGGCTTATGACCGCGGGACTGCGCCCCCTCTCCCGCAGCGGAAAGGAGCATGCGATGCGCAACTCCCCTTCCCGTCTTGCCATGGCTTGGGCGCTTCTCGGCATCCTGGCCCTGCCGCTCCTGCCGGGCGGCTGTTCGACCGCGAAGGTGACGGCGAGCAGCGGCGCCGGTGCTGCGACCACGCCCCGCCCCGACATTGTCTATGTCACGGATTTCGAGCTCTCGGCGGCGGGCGTCACCGCCGAGCCCGGCCCTCTCGGTGCCCATCCGCGGCTCGGCATCCTGCCGAATGGAGCCCTGCCCAATGGACCGCTCGCCGGGATTCACCAGCGGAACGATCCGCAGGCCGAGGCCCGGCATGTCGTCGATCTCATGGCCAAGACGCTGGTCGAGGATCTCGACAAGGCGGGGCTCCGCGCCGAGCGTCTCCCCGCCGGGATGCCGCTTCCCGCGGCGGGCTGGCTCGTTCGCGGCGCCTTTCTCCAGGTCGATGAAGGCAACCGCCTGCGCCGCGCCGTCGTCGGCTTCGGTGCGGGCGCAACTGAGCTCCAGGTAGCGACCGCGGTAGACGATCTCGCGAAAGGCACACCGGCGGCGTTCTATGAGCTGGACATCGACGCACAGAGCCGCAGCCTTCCGGGCGCCGCCGTCACCCTCAACCCCTATGTCGTCGCCGCCCGCTTCGTGCTTGCCGGGCATGATATGGACGGGAACGTCAAGGACAGCGCCGCAGAGATCGCCAAGAGCGTCGAGGCGCGCATCAAAGCGCCGCCGACGCCGGCGGCAGCGCGCTGACGGGCGCCCATCACGGCGGTTGTGTTCCAACGCACGACCGCGGCTACTGGATTATTTCCCGGTCAAGCGGCAAGATCGATGGATATCGCCCTAGAATCATCAATGTCGGAAGGCAGAACTCTTAGGGCATCAGCAATAGGAGCCCGGCATGAACCAGAGCGATTTTGAGGCCGATCTGCGGCGCCACGGTTACCAGGTCTTCTATGGGGGCCTGAAGGCAGATCACGTGAACACCGACCACTCCCATGACTGGGAGACCCGCGTCATGGTGATCGGCGGCGAGATCACGATCAGGCGTCAGGGGAAGTCGGAGACATTTCGTACCGGCGACAGTTGCGCCGTCGCCGCCGGCGAGGTGCACGCTGAACAGGCCGGTCCCCAAGGCGTCGCTTACATTGCCGGGCGTCGCGCATCGGCAGCGTAGCGCCGGCGCGGCGGCACGGATTGGTCGAAGCATTTCGACGATCGGATCGGATGCGAGGTGCATCGAACTCGACGGCGTTTTTGTCCTCGTCGAGCCTTTCGATCTCTGCATCCCCCGCTCAAGAATAAATCAGCGACGGTCTTCGATCCCGGCGTTCGGCGCGCTCAGCCAGCGCTTGGACGCCTCGCCCGCCCTGCACGAGCAACTCCATCATCTCAAGCCGATGGCCTTAGCCGCGAGCGCTTTTGCCACCACCTCGGTGACCTACGCAGACGCTTGAAGTTTGCCTTTCGATAGGATATTACCTAATGTTGATGTTAGAGGTTGCACATCTGATGTTTTTCCCATGATTTCCGCTGCGCAGCTTCGGGCCGCACGGGCGCTTCTCGGGATCGATCAGCGCAAGCTCGCGGACATCTCGGGTCTTTCCGTCCCGACCATCCAGCGCATGGAGGCGAGCGAGGGCGTGATCCGCGGCAACGTGGATTCGCTGATGAAGCTGGTGGGCGCCCTCAATTCCGCCGGGATCGAACTCATCGGTGAAGGGAGCGTGAGCCAGGGCGGTGGTCGTGGCGTGCGCTTGAAAGGCTGACAGGCGGCGAGGCGCGAGATGTTGGTCGTACTTTGCTGCGTCGCCGCGCTACTGACCGCCGCCTGCCTTGGCATTGGGGTGGCGCGAGCGCGCATCGGAACCGCGCTGATCTACGGCGCCTGCCTCGCGGCTTCGACGGTCGCACTCATGGCCGCGCTGGCCAATCTGCTGGCGCGAGCTGCTGTATCTGACATCGTGCTGCCGCTCGGGCTGCCCTGGCTTGGCGCGCACTTCCGCGACGATGCGCTCGCCTCATTCTTTCTCGTCGTGGTCAATCTCGGCGGCGCGACGGCGAGCCTCTATGCGCTCGGCCACGGACGACACGAACCGGCGCCGCAGCGGGTCCTGCCATTCTATCCGGCCTTCCTCGCGGCGATGAACCTGGTCGTCCTCGCCGACGATGCCTTCACCTTCCTGCTGTCCTGGGAATTCATGTCGCTGACCTCGTGGGCGCTGGTGATGGCGCATCATCGCGAGGCCAACAACGCCAGGGCCGGCTACGTCTATCTCGTGATGGCGAGCTTCGGGACGCTGGCCCTGCTTTTGGCCTTCGGCCTGCTCGCTGGGCCCGGCGGCGGCTACGCCTTCGAGACAATGCATGTCGCCCGTTCATCACTTGTGAGCGCACTCGTTCTTGCCTTGGCGCTTCTGGGCGCCGGCTCGAAGGCTGGACTCGTGCCATTGCACGTTTGGCTCCCACTCGCCCATCCGGCCGCGCCCAGTCATGTCTCGGCGCTGATGAGCGGCGTCATGACCAAGGTCGCCGTCTATGGTTTCATCCGAATCGCCTTCGACCTCCTGGGCGCACCAAGCTGGTGGTCGAGCATGGTCGTCCTTTCACTCGCCGGCGTCACCACCCTCATGGGTGTGCTCTACGCCCTGATGCAGCACGATCTGAAGCGGCTTCTCGCCTATCACACGGTCGAGAACGTCGGCATCGTGTTCATCGGCATTGGCTTGGCGCTCGCGTTTCGCGCCGATGGCATGGCGGGCGCAGCCGCGCTTGCCATCACCGCGGCCCTTTTTCACGTCCTCAATCATTCACTTTTCAAGAGCTTGCTGTTCTTTGGTGCCGGCGCGGTGCTCGCCGGCACGGGCGAACGCGACATGGAACGCTTGGGCGGGCTCATCCATCCTATGCCGCTCGTGAGCGGCGCATTCCTCGTCGGCTGCGTCGCCATTTCGGCGCTGCCGCCACTCAACGGCTTCGTCTCGGAATGGCTGACCTTTCAGGCCATTATCTTGAGCCCGGGTCTCGCGCAATGGAGCCTGAAGATACTGATCCCGGCCGTCGGCGCGGTGCTGGCGCTGTCGGCGGCGCTCGCCGCGGCGTGCTTCGTCAAGGCCTTCGGCATCACCTTCCTCGGCCGGCCGCGATCTCCCGCCGTAACGAAGGCGGCCGACGCGGACCGCTTTTCGCTGGCGGCGATGTTCCTCCTTGCATCGTTCTGCCTGGTCGCGGGCGTCTTGCCGGGCCCTGTGATCGATGCGCTGTCGCCGCTGACGCGGAGCCTCGTCGCGGGCGAATTGCCGACGCAGGCGGGAACCTCCTGGCTCGCGATCGTGCCCGTCGCGGCGAGCCGCGGCTCCTATGACGGGTTTCTCGTCTTTTTCTTCATGGCATTGTCGGCGCTGCTCTCGGCCTGGGGCGTTCATCGCTTGGCGGGGCGCTCGCTGCGGCGCGCAGCGCCATGGGATTGCGGCTATCCCGATCCGAGCCCGCTGACGCAATACAGCGCGGCCAGCTTCGCCCAGCCGATCCGGCGGGTGTTCGGCAGCGTCGCGTTCCGCGCCCGCGAGCGTGTCACGATGCCGCCGCCCGGCGCGCCCGGCGCTGCCGTCTTTCACCTCGAGCTGCGCGATCTCGCCTGGGATTGGCTTTATACGCCGCTTTCCCGGTGGGTGGGGATCGCGGCGGACCAGCTTAACCAGCTCCAGTTTTTGACCATCCGCAGGTATCTCAGTCTCGTCTTCCTCGCTCTCGTATCGCTTCTTCTGATCGTGGCGTTATGGACCTAGCTCGTCCCTTCCTCGTGCAGGGGGCGCAGATGCTCCTCGTTCTGCTGCTGGCGCCGGGCCTCATCGGGCTCATCCGCAAGGAGAAGGCCCGGCTTCTCCGCCGTCGCGGCGCGCCGATTCTGCAGCCCTATCGCGATTTGCTTCGGCTTTTGCGCAAGGAAGCGGTGGTGGCAGAGAATGCGAGCTGGCTCTTCCGCGTCGCGCCCTATCTGATCTTCGCCGCAACCTGGGTTGCCGCCGCCCTTGTGCCGACCTTCGCGACCGGACTTCTCTTCAGCTGGTCCGCCGATCTGATCGCTATCATCGCTCTCCTGGCCTGCGCGCGCTTCTTTCTCGCGCTCGCCGGCATGGATGTCGGCACCAGCTTCGGCGGCATCGGATCGAGCCGAGAGGTGATGATCGCTTCGCTGGCTGAGCCGGCAATGATCATGATCGTGTTCACGCTCGCGCTTGTCGCCGGCTCGACTCAGCTTTCGACGATCGCCGCCTTTATGGCGTCACCCGACGTCGGCGTGCGCGTATCTCTCGGACTTGCGCTCGCCGGGCTCGTCATCGTGGCGATCGCAGAGAACGCGCGCATTCCCGTCGACAATCCTGCGACGCATCTAGAGCTCACCATGGTGCACGAAGCGATGGTGCTCGAGTATTCCGGGCGGCATCTCGCGCTGATCGAGCTCGCCGCCGCACTCAAGCTGCTTCTGTACGTCTCCCTGATCGCCTGCCTCTTCCTCCCGTGGGGCATCGCCCGCCCGCAGGATGGCGCAGCCGCAGCGCTGTTCGGCGCGCTCGCCTATGTTGCCAAGCTGGCGGCGGGTGGCAGTCTGTTGGCGGTCTTCGAGACCACCGTCGCGAAGATGCGGGTCTTCCGCGTGCCTCAGTTCCTAGGCGCGGCGCTCATGCTCGGCCTTCTCGCCGCGCTCCTGCAATTCTTTTCGACGAGCTTCTAGATGAACGTACTGGGGCTCGACATTGCTCACCTGCTCGCCGGCACCCTGCTGCTCCTGACGTTTGTCCTGCTCTACCAAGATCGCCTTCCCGCGCTCATCAACGTTTATGCGCTGCACGCGCTGACGCTGGCGCTCTCCGTCGCCTGGCAGGCCCTTATCCAAGACGCTCCGCATCTCTACGTGACGGCCTTGATCGCGCTGGGCTTCAAGGCCGTCATCATTCCAGTTGCCTTGCGGCGTATCGTCGAACGGCTCGACATTCACCGCGGGATCGAGACGGTGGTCGGCATCGGCCCGACCATGCTGGTCGGCATTGCGCTCGTCGCGTTGTCGATGGTGGTCATGCTTCGGGTCACCGGCGATGCGACGCCGATCGCGCGCGAGGATCTTGCCTTTGCGCTCGCGGTCGTCCTGCTCGGCCTGCTGATCATGACAACGCGGCGGAATGCGGTCGGTCAGGTGATCGGCTTCATGGCTCTCGAAAACGGTTTGGTGCTCGCGGCGACGGGTGCCAAAGGCATGCCACTCGTCGTCGAGATCAGCGTCGCCTTCTCCATCCTCATCGCCTTCATCGTCATCGGCATTTTTCTCTTTCGCATCCGCGAGCGCTTCGACACGGTCGATCTGCGGGCGCTCGACCAATTCCGGGGAGAGCGCCGATGAACATCCTCTCCTTCGGCGCGGAGGCGGTCCTCCTGATACCGCTCTGCGCGGCGGGGGTCCTTGCGGCGCTGCCGGGCTATCTGGGCCCGGCGCGCATCAACGTCGGGGCGAGTTTCCTGACGCTGCTTGCGGCATCCTCGCTCCTGATCGAGGCTCATCCGGCGCCGGGCCGCTACTTGCTCGTGGACGACCTCAACGTCGTGTTCCTCGCCCTCAATGCGTTCGTCGGCTTCACCACCAGCGTCTTCAGTGCGAGCTACGTCGGCCACGAAGTGGAGACTGGACGACTGACGCCTGCCTATCTGCGCTTCTATCACGCCATGTATCAGATCCTGATGTTCGCCATGAACCTGGCGTTGATGGCGAACAATATCGGCATCATGTGGGTCGCGATCGAGATCGCGACGCTGACCACCGTGACCATGGTCGGGCTCTATCGTACCCATGAGGCGCTCGAAGCGGCGTGGAAATACTTCATTCTCGCCAGCGTCGGCATTGCTCTCGCGCTCTTCGGCACGATCCTCGTCTATGTCGCCGCCGAGCCCGTGATCGGCGAGGGCCTCGATTCTATGATATGGACGACGCTGCTCGGCCGTTCGGCTTCCTTCGATCCAGCCCTCTTGAACGTTGCCTTCGTCTTCCTCTTCCTCGGCTACGGGACCAAGGTCGGCCTCGCGCCGCTTCACGCCTGGCTGCCGGACGCCCACGCGGAAGGGCCGACGCCAATCTCGGCGGTGCTCTCCGGCCTGCTCCTCAATGTCTGCCTCTACGCCATCCTGCGGTTCAAGATGCTGATGGCCGCCAATGCGGCAGCCGTGGCGCCCGGCCCGCTCATGGTGACGCTGGGCCTTCTCTCGCTGCTCTTCGCGGCGTTCATGCTGTACCGCCGCCGCGACATCAAGCGAATGTTCGCCTATTCCTCGATCGAGCACATGGGAATCATCACGTTCGCCTTCGGGATGGGCGGCCCGCTCGCGAACTTCGCCGGGCTCCTCCACATGGCGATGCACAGCCTAGCCAAGTCGGGAATCTTCTTCGCGGTCGGCCATATCGCGCAGGCCAAGCGGACGCAGCGTATCAGCGAGATCGGCGGTCTTACCGAGACCCATCCCTGGCTCGGCTGGAGCCTTGTCCTCGGGGTCGTGGCGATCGCCGGACTGCCACCGCTCGGCGTCTTCATGAGCGAATTCCTCGTCGTGACCTCGACCTTCGCCCGAGCACCGTTGCTTGCCGTCGCGTTCGTCGCGGGCCTGCTGATCGCCCTCGGCGCGCTGTTCCTGCGCCTGAACGGCATTGCCTTCGGCGCGCCGCGCGGCAGCAATGCCCCGGTCAAGGCGTCGTATGCGCCTGTGTTTGCCCATCTCGCACTGGTATTCGTCGCCGGCGTCTATTTGCCGCCGCCGCTCGTGTCGTGGTTTCAGCATGTCTCACGGCTCCTCGGCTAGGGCGGCACGCCAATGACGACCCTCAGCGATCTCGTCACGCAAGGACGGCCGGTCGAGGCCCATCGCCCCTGGCCGCGCGCGATCGTCGACGCCGGCGTCTGGAGCCTCGCCGCCGAGGATCTGCGCGATGGACGCCTGTGCCTGCTGGGCTTATGGGGCGATCGGAGCGCCGTGCACATGGCGCTTCTCGACGAGGCGGCTGGCGGCATTGCCGTGCTCAGCCTTGATTGTCCTGCCCAGCGCTTTCCCTCGGTAAGCGCGGTGCATCCGCCGGCGAGCCGCCTCGAGCGCACGATCCGCGATCTCTGGGGAATCGAGCCTGAGGGGGCGCCCGACGCACGTTCTTGGCTCGATCACGGGCGTTGGCCCCTGATCCATCCCCTGGGCAGCGCAACGCCGAGATCCGAAGAGCCCAGGCCCTATGTTTTCCTCCCGGCCGAGGGCGAGAGTCTCCATCAGATCCCGGTGGGTCCGGTTCACGCCGGCATTATCGAACCTGGCCATTTCCGAGTGACGGCGAGCGGCGAGACCGTCGTGCGGCTCGAAGAGCGCTTGGGATACGTCCACAAAGGCGTCGAGAAGCTGATGGAAGGCGCCGGACTCGACCATGCAGCCAAGCTCGCCGGTCGCACCTCCGGCGACAGCACCGTCGCATACGCGCTCGCCTTCGCGCGCGCGGCGGAATCGGCGCTCGGCGCCGAGGTCCCGCCGCGCGCCCAGTGGCTGCGCGCGGTCATGGCCGAGCTCGAGCGGCTCGCCAATCATTTCGGCGATATCGGCGCGATCTGTAACGACGCGGCGTTCCCTCTGATGCTCGCCCATTGCGGCGTGCTTCGCGAGCGCGCCCTGCGCACGGCCGACGCGGCCTTCGGCCACCGGATGATGCGCGATCGCGTCGTGCCGGGCGGCGTCGCCGTGGATCTGGCAGACGCGGGGATCGGCGCGATACGCCTGCTCATAGCCGAAGCTCGACGACGTTTTCCAGGCTTGGTCCAGCTTTACGACAATACCGCCTCGCTGCAGGACCGCACGGTCGGGGCGGGCACGCTGCAGCCGGCGCTGGCGCGCCAGTTCGGCGCGGGAGGATATGTCGGCCGAGCCTCGGGCCGGCCGTTCGACGCCCGCCGGAGCCCTGGCTATGCCCCCTACGATCGATTGCGGCTCGACGTGCCAGTCCGTCGGGAGGGCGACGTCGACGCCCGCGTTCGGATTCGCATCAGCGAGGTCGAGCAGAGCCTCGACCTTATCGAAAGGCTGCTCGAACGCTTGCCGGTCGGTCCGATTTCGGCGCGACTGCCAGGCGTCGGCGGCGAGCCAGCCGAAGGAGCGGCTCTCATCGAAGGTTTTCGCGGCGATATTCTGGTCTGGCTGAGGGTCGGGGCCGACGGCGCGATCGAGCGATGCCATCTCCGCGATCCATCCTGGTTCCAATGGCCGCTTCTGGAATCGGCGATCGAGGGCAACATCGTTGCGGACTTCCCGCTCTGCAACAAGTCGTTCAACTGCTCCTACTCGGGGCATGATCTCTGAGGGCCCATTGGCATGCGCAAGCACCTGTTCGAAGGGATCATCCGCGCGCCGCTGACTGAACCGGCGCCCTCGCCGGATGGCGCAGCGCTGGCGGAGCTGGCGAATAGTCTCGACCGCACAGCGCGGCGACGGCTCGGCCGCAGTCTTTCGATCCGCGTCGTCGACGCCGGTTCCTGCAATGGTTGCGAGCTCGAACTCCACGCCCTCGGCAACGCCTTTTACGACCTGGAGCGCTTCGGGTTCCACTTGGTCGCGTCACCGCGACATGCCGATGTTTTGTTCGTCACCGGTCCCGTAACAACCAACATGCGGGAGGCGCTCGAGCGCACTTATAGCGCCATTCCCAATCCAAAATGGGTTGTCGCTTTGGGCGATTGCGCGCTAGATGGCGGCCTGTTCGCCGGCAGCTACGCCTGCGTCGGTGGCGTAGCCTCGGTCATCCCTGTCGACCTCCACATTCGCGGTTGTCCGCCGCCGCCCGAAAAGATTATCGAGGGGCTGCTTGCGTTGATCGCATGAGCGGTTGCGAGCGGCGGCCGCGGATACGCGATGCCCGCATTCCCTGATCATCTGCAATTTTAGATAAATACGCCGAAGTAATTCGGCAAATTGATTCAGTAAATCCCGCATCCTTCGACGGCTTTTTACTCGGATTTAATCGCCTCGGCCCCACTCTTCTCCCGTCGCGGCGACCCGCCCCCCGAGAACCGCTGCGCAGGATGGAGGAGCAAACCATGTCCCAGATTTCTTCGATGCGGCTCAATGTCGATGGCGCCCTCGCGCTTTGCTTTACGCTCGCCGGCCTCGCTGCCAGCGTCGCCTCGGCTGCGCTCGGCATCTGATCGTCCGTACCGTTTCATTCGTCGCATTTTTTTCATTGGTTCGCCCGAGCGCCGCGGTTGGAGGGTTCCCCCCACTCTCCGGCCGCGGCGAGTTTTTGCGGCCCAAGGGCGTGCCCTGGCCTAAGCGCTGATCGAGTGTTGAGGACGGCAGCGCCAATTACCGGCGGTGACCCCTCGCCTTCGCGCGCGCGAGCCCCCACATGGAGATTATGCCCAGTCTCTCTTGTGCGCGGCGCCCTGGGTTAACCGCGAGCCTTGCGTTGGCCGCCGCCCTCGCGCTCTGCGCCGCGCCGGCGCTCGCCGGCGGCCATGTCGGCATCGTGCTGTTGCCGCCGCAGCCCGTGGTCGAGCCGCCACCGGCCTATGTTCCGCCGCCGCCGACGCCAGGATATCCGCCGCCCGTGACGACGCCGGCCCCGCCGCCGCCGCTGCCGCCGCAGGTGACGCATTTCACGCCGCCGCAGGCGCTGCCGGTGATCATTCCCGACCGTCCCACCGGACACCGCTGATTTCCACCGGGGGTCATCGCCGCCCCGCGCCTCCTAATCCTTCATTAACGCCCGGCACTTAGGCTTTCCGGACAAGATCGGCCCTTAAAGCGGGAAGCGAGCATGGACGGACAGAGCCGCGAACAGCGCCTGGTGCTGCGCGTTCTGGCGCATTGGCGCAGCCTTTGCCGCGACGGCGCCCTGCCGCGGCGCTCGCAGATCGATCCGCAGCTTTTCGGACAGGATTGGGCCAGTTGCCTGCTGATCGACGTCGACCCCAAGCTCGACCATTCGCGCTTCGCCTATGTCGGCGAGAATCTCCGCGATCCCTCCTGGCCGACGCTCGACCGCCAGAGCCTTTCTGAATGCCAGGAAGGCACGCTGCTCTGTGCCGCCACTTCCTATGTCGGCCGCGTCCTCTCCAAAGGCATGCCGATCAGCACCGGCGGCGTCGGCATCCATCAGGGCGAGCCGATCGTCTATCGCAGCATACTGCTGCCGCTTGCCGAGAGCGGCGAGCGCATCGACGGTATGCTTGGCGCCGCCAATTTCCGCGAGATCCCGGTCACCGAGGAGATCCACCCGCGCCACGAGCATCGGGTGGACGCGCCGCTCGCCAGCGCGGCCGGCGGCTTGCGCGCCTGACGGCACTCGCCACCTTTCGCTCCCGCATCGGTTTCGCTCACTTCCCGCCGGGATGAATCCGGCCGCTCGGCTGTTCTCCTTTCCGACAGGCTATTCTCGGGGAGGCGGGGCATGGCGACCGGCATCGGCGACCAGGCGGGGAAGCTCGGCAAGCAAGCGGCGGACGCCGCGGAGCAGGCAGTCGACCGCGCCAAGGAAGCGGCGCAGCAGGCGGGCGAGCGGGCCAAGGGAGCGGCCGAGCAGGCGGCATCCTTCGCCAAATCCGCCGCCGGCCGCCTGGGCGATGCGCGCGACACGGCGTGGGACGTGGCGCAGCGCGCCGGCAGCGAGGCGCGCGAGCGCGCAGCCGACGCGTATCGCCGCGGCGGCGAGACCATGCGCGAACTGGCCGAGCGCGTCGAGGAGCGCCCGCTGGCAGCGCTGCTGATCGCCGGCGCGGTCGGATACGCCATTGCCTATCTGCTGCACCACCGGCGCTGAGGCGTCGCGCCGCAGCGCCACTGGTTTCTCGCATCCAGCAAGGAGAGAGCGACCATGAATCGGCTGCTCATCGGCATCCTCGACATCGTCAACAAGATACTGGCGCTGCTGATCATCATTTCGGCGACGGTCGAAGGCTATCGCGGCGATTTCGCCGGTCGGATTTTCGTGCCTCCCGAAAGCGCCGCGCAGCAAGCGCTCTCGACCGTGATCGGCTTCATCATCGGCTTGGCGCTCGCCGGCATCTTCGCCGGCTTCATCGCCGCCGTCATCACCATCGCCCGCGAGCTCATCGCCATGCGCGAGCTGCTCTCGGTGCGCGTCTGGACCAATCCGCCGCCGACCTGACGCGCACGCAGGAACCGGCCGAGCGGTCGCGGCGTTCTGGCTCTCGATCCGATTCTACCTCGACGCCCCCCAATAGCGGAGAACGCGAATGTCCAGCGAGAGCCTGCACGCGCCGCGCGAGCGCTTGTCAAGCCATGCGCTCAAGCTGCATCACGCGCTGGTCTCGCTCATGGAGGAACTCGAGGCCATCGACTGGTATCGCCAGCGCGCCGACGACACCGAGGACGAGCAGCTCAAAGGATTGCTGCTGCACAACATGCGCGAGGAGATGGAGCACGCCTCAATGCTGCTCGAGTGGATCCGCCGCACCGATGCCGATTTCGGCGGCCACCTCAAAACCTACCTCTTCACCGAGAAGCCCATCCTCGAGGTCGAGAAGGCGGCCGAGGGCAAGGATGGCGAGGGCGGCGGGCCGGCAAAGCGCGCCGGCTTCACCATTGGCCGGCTCGACGGCGAACGGAGATCTTGAGCCATGGATTACCTGAACCGCCGGCAGGCACAGCTTCCGGACTCCCTCTGGCAGGCGGTCGAGGAGACCGCCGTCGCCGCAGCGCGCGACCGCCTGACCGGGCGGCGCTTCCTCGATCTCGACGGCCCTTTCGGCCTCGGCCTCACCGCGATCGAGACGGGCAACGACGATTACTGCCGCCAGCCGGCCGCCGACGAGGCGGGCGCGGTGATGGGCCGCGCCGTCTCGGTGCCGATGCTGCGCAAGAGCTTCCGCCTCAGCATCCGTCGCGTCGCGGCGCATCTCGACCATGGCCAGCCGCTCGACATGACTCCGGCCGAGGATGCCGCCGAGGCGGTCGCTGATCGCGAGGAGGAATTCATCTATGTCGGCCAGCCGACGCGGGAGCTTCCGGGATTGCTCACCCATGAGGGCCGCCAGCAGATCGAGGGCGGCGACTGGGCGGCGGTCGAACGCGCACTCGCCGATGTGCTGGCCGCGGTGACCAAGCTCGACGAGGCCGGATTTCGCGGTCCCTACGCGCTGGCGCTCGCGCCGGCCCTCTATAACGGGCTCTTCCGCCTCTATCCCGGCACCGACGTGCTGCAGTTGGAGCATCTGCGGCGACTCTGCACGCGCGGCATCCACAAGGCGCCGATCGACACCGCCGTGCTGGTCGATCCGCATGTCGGCAAGCTCATCCTCGGCCAGGACATGAGTGCCGGCTATTCCAACGAGGACGGCGTCCACTATCACCTCTATCTCGCCGAGAGCATGGTGCTGCGCATCGACGACCCCGCGGCGATCTGCACCATCTCCGCTCGTCCCGGCCAGCGCGAGCCCGCGCGACGGCCGCAGCGCAGCTGAGCGCGAGAAGTCGCTGTCTTTGCGGCATTAAGTCCGATCGGAGCGAGTCTCCCCGGGGGAACGCCCGCGCCCGTGAAACATTCGCCCGCTGTTTCACGCACCCAGCAGCTGCAGCACGATTTCGCGCCGGTGCGGCGCACGGCGATGCTCGACGAGATAGATGCCCTGCCAGGTGCCCAGCACCAGCCTGCCCGCCTCGAGCGGGATCGAGAGCTGCACGGGCAGCAATGCCGCCCGGATGTGTGCCGGCATGTCGTCCGGCCCCTCCTCGTTGTGGCGGTAGCGCCGCGGATCCTCAGGCGCCAGCGCCGCGAGAAAATCCGCGAGGTCCGCGCGCACTGCCGGCGCCGCATTTTCCTGGATCAGCAGCGACGCCGAAGTGTGCGGCAGATAGAGCGTCAGGAGGCCGTCGCGCAGCCCCGTGCCCTCGACCCAGCGCGCGACCTCGGCGGTGACCTCGTAAAGGCCCTGGCCCTTCGTGGCGATCTTCAAGCGGTGCTGTGCTATTTGCATCTTCCTCTCCTTGCCCCGCACCTTATCAGGTGAACGCGGAGGCACGGGTTTGGAGGTGAACCCTCGCCGACCGGGGGACGTTTCCCCGAGCAACGGACCTTCCCGTAGCCAGGAGACCCGCGCAATGGCGCCCACCGCCGGCAGCCCCCGGAAAATTTTGTGCGTGTTTCCGGCTTACAGCCCCTCTTTCGGCACATTCGAGTACGCCTATCGGTTGCGCGGCACGACGCGGGCCTTCATGCCGCCGCAGGGGCTGCTGACCATTGCAGCCTATCTGCCGAAGCACTGGGAGGTGCGCTTCATCGACGAGAATATCCGGCGCGCCGGCAACCGCGACTTCGCCTGGGCGGATGCGGTGCTGGTGAGCGGCATGCACGTGCAGCGTCCCAAGATTCTCGACATCAACGAGCGCGCCCATGCGCTCGGCAAGACCACCGTGCTGGGCGGCCCCTCGGTCTCGGGCGATGCTGCGCCCTATGCCGCCTTCGACTACGTTCATCTGGGCGAACTCGGCGACGCGACCGATCGGCTGATCGCGCTCCTCGAGACTGATCCCCGCCGGCCGCGAGAACCGATACGGCTTCAGACGCAAGAGCGCCTGCCGCTCGACCGCTTCCCGCTTCCCGCCTATCACCTCGCCCAGCTCGACAAATATTTCATCGGCAGCGTCCAGTTCTCGAGCGGTTGCCCCTATCGCTGCGAATTCTGCGACATTCCCGCGCTCTACGGCCGCACGCCACGGCTCAAGACGGCCGAGCAGGTGACCGCCGAGCTCGATGCGATGCTGCGCCACGGCAACCCCGGCGCGGTCTATTTCGTCGACGACAATTTCATCGCGCACCGCCGCGCCGCGCGCGAGCTGGTTGCGCATCTCGCCCGGTGGCAGAAGCGCAACGGCTACCCGATCGAGTTCGCCTGCGAAGCGACGCTCAACATCGCAAAATATCCGGACCTGCTTGCGAGCATGCGCGAGGCCTACTTCACCACCGTCTTCTGCGGCATCGAGACGCCGGAGCTCGACGCGCTGCACGCCATGCGGAAGGACCACAATACCGACATGCCGATCCTCGACGCGATCGGCGTCCTGCACGGCTTCGGCATGGAGGTGGTCTCCGGCATCATCATGGGCCTCGACAGCGACCAGCCCGACACCCCCGACCGCATTCTCGACTTCATCGAGCGCTCGCAGATCCCGATGCTCACCGTCAATCTGCTGCAGGCGTTGCCGCGGACGCCGCTGTGGGACCGGCTCGCTGCCGAGGGAAGGCTGGTCGAGGATCCCGCGCGGGAATCGAATGTTGAATTCCGCCAGCCCTACGACCGGGTGGTGGCCGGCTGGCGGCGTGTCGTCGCCGAGGCCTATGCGCCCGAAACGCTCTATCGCCGCTTCGCCCACAATGTCGCGCACACCTACCCGAAACGCTTGAAGCTGCCGGCGAGCGCGCAGCGCGCCTCCTGGGCCAATATGCGAAAGGGGCTGCGCATCATGAGCAATCTGCTGCTGCGCGCCGGCGTGCTGGCGGATTACCGCCGCGTCTTCTGGCGCATGGCATGGCCGCTGTTGCGCCAGGGGCGCATCGAGGACGTGATCCATGTTGGCCTCGTCGCGCACCACCTTATCACCTTCGCGCGGGAGGCCGCCGCGGGCGAGCAGAACGCATCCTTCTATTCGGCCAAGCAGCGCGCCGCGCGCCGAGCCGGCACGCGCTTCAGCCTGAGCGGCGGCGCCTGAGTCTTTCAGTCTTGCTTGGGCGAAGTAGCCGTGTGATCTGCGCCGCGTCTCAGCTTTGGCGCGCCAGGGCAGCCCGCACCTCGCGACCGCGTCCCATCGCAGTCATCATATCGCCGACCTCGGGCCGACGCTCGATGACGTGCCGATAGCGAGCGATTGCCGCGCTCACGAGTTCACCCCTCCGGTCGAGCAGCGCATCGCCCAGCTCGATCACGTGTAAATTCGGCCAGATGCGCGGCCGGATGCGACGGACCTCGGCAAGCGCCTCCGCCGCCGGGCGGTCGGGCCGTGCCTGCGCAAGGATCAGCGCCATGGCCGCGCTCGAGCGCGAAATACCCATGTGGCAATGGACCAGAAGATGCGCGCCCGGCGAACGCGCGAGGTCGCGGCCAAAGCGCAGCAGCGCGCTCACATCCCCGCTCTCGGCGAGCCGCATCGCCGGCCGCTCGTCGGTGATGTCGTGAAAGCGTAGAGCAAGCCGCTCATGCTCGCCGTAGGCGCCGAAGGCGTCGGGGTCCGGGAAGTCGGGGTCGAGGATCGACAGCACATGCGTGACGCCGGCGGCGCTATGTGCGCCGAGTTCGGCGATGCCGCAGAGGGTGATGCGGAACTGGACGAACTCGCTGGCGCTGCTCACGGGAGATCTTCTTCGTGGTCCTGCTGACCGGCGCATAGCGCAGACGCCGCATCGGGTCCAGCGGGGGTTCAGCCCGGTCGGCGCGTTGGTTGCGAGTAGTAATGCTCGAGGACCACCCGCACCGAAGCGGCGACGGGAACCGCCAGAATTACCCCCGCCACCCCGAGGAACAGACCGCCGGCCAGGAAAGCGAACATCACGACCGTCGGATGGATGTGCGCCGCGCGCCCGAGCACGAGGGGCCCCACGACGCGATCGATCAGCAGGCGGAAGACGGTGACGTAAACGGCGAAGGCGACAACTGCCCAAAAGCCATGCTGCTCCAGGGCGAGGAGTCCGACCAGTGTCGCGGAAGCCATCGGTCCGATCACCGGGACGAGCTCGAAGAGCCCGGTCAGCAAGGCCAGCAGCAGAGCGAAATGCAGCTGCAGTGCGAAGCGGATCGCAATCCAGGAGAGCGCCGCCGCGAAGAGAAAGATGACGAAGAGGCCGCCGAGATAGCGGCGCAGGAGCGGATCGATCTTGCGCGCGATCTCCGCCACCTCCTCGCGGTATTCGGGCGGCACCAGCCAGAGCGCGCCCTCGGCAAGTTGGGGACCGGCCTGGAGAAAATAGAAGATGAGGATGATGATCAGCACCGCGCCGGTGATGGCGGCAAAGCCGAGGAAGGCAAGGTTCAAAATCTGCTGCGGACTGCCGATCTTGGCAAAGAGCGAATCGAGGATCTGTTGCGAGAGCGCCGCCGCCTGCAGGCGGTGGCCGAAGAGATTGAGCTCCTCGCCGCCGAAGAGCTCGGCGAAGAACTTGTGCAGCAACGCGGGCGCATCGCGCAGCGTGATGGCGAAATCGGTGGCGATGGTCTCGGCCGCCCAGTAACCGACGCCGCCCAGCACCGCCATGACCGCCGCATAGGCCAGGAGGGCCGCCGCGTTGCGCGAGAAACCGAAGCGCCGGCGCAGCCAGAGATTGGCGGGCTCGGCAACATAGGCGATGGCTGCGGCGATCAGGAACGGCAGAACCGCCAGCCGCACCACGTAGAGGAAGGCCAGCGCCACGCCGACGGCGAGCGTCACCGCCCATTTGTTCACCGGCGCGCGCCGATCCTCCACCGTGCGCCTCCCGTCCCGTCAATCGCCCGCATCGGCAGCGGTGCGGTATCTGCGTCCCTTCCATGCGACGCGGCCGCGGCGGCGCGCGAGGATTCCGGCGAACGCCAGCGCCGCCGCGAGGCTATAGGCAATGGGGAAGAGCAGCCCGTACCAGGGCGGCACCTCGAAATAGCGCGCCGCCGCGACGTGCATGCCAAACAGCGCCAGCGTGGCACAAGTGGCAAGCGCGAGCGCAGCGGTCAACAACGGCGAGGGCGCCAGCACAAGAACTGCCGAAAGTACGGCCGGAACCGCGACCGCCGCCCAAGCCAGCACCAGCCCGAGCGCTGCGATGGTCGCGGTGGCGCACACGCCGCCGAAGGTCTCGGTCACGTTCTTGCCCAGCCCCTCCCAGAGTTGCGCCAGGCTGCGATACATGCGGACGCCGATCAGCGCCGCTCCGCTCTTCAGCGCAACGCGTCCGCCGCGGCGCTTGATGCGCGCGGTCAGCGCGCTGTCCTCGGCCACCGTGCTGCGCACAGCCCGATGACCGCCGGCGCGGTCGTAGGCGGCGCGCCGGATGAGCAGGAATTGCCCGTTTGCCGGAGCGGCGGCGCTACCGGGATCTGCCGTCCGCCGGAGCTCGCCGGCAAAACCCAAAGCGCAGAGTCCGGCCGGAATGATCAGCCGCTCCCACAGCGTGACGAGTTCCTGTCGGGGCTCGAGCGATAGCAGGTCGAGATCATGTCGCTGCACTGCCGCAATCGCAGCGCGCAGCAGCGCGGGCTGGGGGACGGTGTCGGCGTCGATGAAGCAGAGCCACTCGCCGGTGGCGCGCAGAGCACCTTGCCAGCAGGCATGCGTCTTGCCGGTCCATCCTTCGGGCAGCGCACCGGCCGTGACCACCGGGACTCCGGCACGACCAGCGAGGCTCGCCGTCGCGTCGGTCGAGCCGTCATCGATCACGGTGACCATGAATCGATCGCGCGGGTAGTCCTGTGCCGCGAGACCGGCAAGACATCGCCCGATTCCGGCCGCCTCGTTGCGCGCCGGCACGATCACGTCGATCGACGGCGCAACCTTCAGCGAAGCCGCCGGCTGAACTGCGTCATAGGCGCCGTACTGGCGAACGGCGCGCGCGATCAACAGGGTAACTGTCAGCGCCCAGAACAGCGAGACGGCGGCGGCGATTAATCCGGACAAAGCCGGCGGACTTCAGTGACGCTCGGCGCGGATCGACACCGCGTCGTGGCCGCTGCCATAGCGCAACAGTAGCTTGCGCCGCGAAATCCAGAGCTGATGGCGATAACGAAGCAGCCCCTTGGTCTTCAGCCCGGCCGGATTGAAGGCGTAGGCGAGCCCCCAGAGCAGCATGCTGTCGAAGACGAGATGGATGCGCTCGCGCCATTCGGGAGGCGCGTCAGGATCGATCACGTCGAAGCCGAAGCGGTATGCCGTGCGCACCATTTGCAGGGCACCCAGCCGACTGCCGAAGGGTGGGGCCCCGTGCAGCGCACGGATTGCATCGAGGCCATGCTCGCGCTCGACATAGGCGGCAACCGCCGTCAGCGAGCTGCGCATGCACCGCTTGAGGCGGATGGCCCAGGCCGGGCTCGGACCGGCGCTCGGCATCACCGGCAGATGCTCGTTCCAGAGGTGGAGCTGCAGCACCGGATCACCCTCGCGGATCTGCGTCCCGTCCGACAGCACCACGTCGCGGCTCGCGGGGACCCGCGAGATGCGGAAGATGCATTTCTCGTCTTCGGTGAATTCCTCGATGCCTTGCCGCTGCCGCAGCAAGGAGTCGACACCGCGCACCGCCCGGCTCAGATCCAGATACGCCACCGCCGCTCCTGCGCCAATGGGTCGACCCCCGGCCACAGCCAATGGATCGACCCCCGGCTACAATCGACGGGGGCCCGTTGCTGGTTCCTCGTTAAAGCGTAATTCAGGGTTGCACAGATTTCAGGCTCGCGGCGGTTGCGGCAGGCTTGCCGCCGCGGCCAGAATGCGGCTCCCGATCTTTTCGAGGCGCCCCCTTGGCTCGCATCGCGCTCGTTACCGGCTTCGAGCCCTATGGCGGCCGCCGGCACAATCCTTCGGCGGCGCTCGCCGAGGCGCTCAACGGGGCTGAGATCGGCGGTTGCCGCATCGCAGGCCGGACCCTGCCGGTGACGCTCGACGGCCTCGATAGCCGCGTTGACGCCTTGCTCGACGAGTTTCGGCCGGCGCTGGTCGTAGCGCTCGGCCTCTGGCCCGGCGAGACGATGATCCGTCTTGAGCGCTTCGCGCTCAACCTGGCCGATTTCGAGATCGCCGACAACGCCGGCGCCCGGCTGGAGGACGCGGTGATCGCGCCGGGGGGCGCAACGGCGCTGGTGGCGAGCTTGCCCTTGCGCGCCATCGAGCAGGCGCTGCTTGCCGATGGCATACCCGCGCGGCTTTCAAGCACCGCCGGCAGCTATCTCTGCAATGCGACCCTCTACTCGCTTCTGGCCGGCCTTGCCCGCCGCGGCTGGCGGGTGCCCTGCGGCTTTATCCACCTGCCCTATCTCCCCGAGCAGGTCGCCGAGATGCTGCGCGCAGCGCGAGCCGGCCAGCTTGAAATCCATCACCGAGCCGATCTCGCCTCGATGGATATCGCGGTCATGGAACGCGCGTTGCGCACGGCGCTGAGGGTGGCGGCGACAGCCGCGCCGGGCGAAGGTTGAAGGGGTTCAGCGCCGTTTCGCCTCGGCGCGCTCGTTCGAGCGCGGCGCTGTCACTGCGGTCGGATATTGGCGCTGCTGCTCGCCCATATGGACGAGGAAGGCACGGCGGATGGAGATCTCGACGGTGGAGGCGCCATCGGCCTTGCGCGACGGCTGCCGCTCGCTTTTGCGATTAGGATCGTCCTGCATCTCACCCTCGATCGCCAGGAGTGCGTAGGACAGCGCCGCAGCTCGGACCAAGCCGGGCCTCGCCCGCGGCGGATCAGAGCTTAAGCCTTTTTGGCGATCGGCAAAAGCGCGTTAAAGCAGCTCCGGCTGCAGGCTGATGTGTGCAACGCGGCGCGCCCGCGGCGCAAGCACGCGCAAGCCGGTCTCGGCCACCCCTTCGCGCGCGAGGTTGACGGCGTCGGTCATGTGGCTCGAAGGCTCGACACAGAAGTAGTCGTGACCGGGCGGCGTGTAGACGACGAGAAAGGACAGCAGCGGCTGCGTTGCGGCAAGCCGCAGCCGGGCAGCGCGCTCCGGCCAGGTCACCATCGCCTCGCCATCCCAGCCGGTGAAGACATTGTCGAGCGCCAGGTCGCTGACCCGGCGTCCGGCGCCGAGTTCCCAGGCCGGCGGCACCTTGGTCCGCTCGGTCGGCATGACCTCCGCGTCGGTGAGCCAGACGCCGCGAGTGCGCGCTGTGATGCGCGCATCGGGCGTGCGCGGGAAATAGGGGTGGAGGCCGAGCCCTGCCGGCATCAATCCCTCCGACAGGTTCTCCAGCTCGAGCGTAACCTCGAGCGCCTCGGCACTCAGCGAGAAACTCTGCCGCGCACGGTAGCTCCAGGGCCACCTATCGGCCGCGTGTTCGTATTCGAGCACCAACCGGTCCTCGCTGCGCTCGACCACCATCCAACCCTGCCGCCATCCATGGCCGTGCAGCGCGTGGCGGTGTTCGACATCCGCCGGCGTCTCGACGATCTCGCGGCCACAGAAGAGAAACCGCGCGTCGCGGATCCGGCTGCCATAGGGCACCATCGGGAAGCAGGCGAGATCCTCCGCCCTGCCGCGCGCGACCGCAGCAGGCGAAGCCGGGCGAAGCCAGTCGATGCGACGGCCGTCGCGCTCCCACCAGAAGCCGGCGATGGCGCCGCCCGCTCCCGGTGCGACTTGGCAGCGCGCCGAGCCGCTGGTCAATGTGATCACGTCGCTGTGCAGAACCGTCATGAACGCCTCGCCAACCCCCGTCGCCGAGAGTGCAGCAAGCTTGGTTAATTTTTCCTTTCCGGGCCGCGTCATCGCCGAAGGGACGCGCGTGCGGTATCATCGTTGATCCGGTATTCCCGGAGGGACCGATGAACAAGCGTGTCCAGTTTCATCTCTGGTACGTCATCGCCGCGATCATCGGTATCATCGTCATCCAGCAACTCTGGATGCAGACGACCCAGGTCGATATTCTCCCCTACAGCTCGTTTCTCGACAATTTGAAGTCGGGAAAAATCGCCGAGGCGCGGGTTTCCGGCGACTACATCGAAGGTCAGTTCAAGGCGCCGCAGAACGGCAAGCTGCACTTCGTCACCACCCGCGTGCCGCCCGACGTCGCCCAGGAGCTGCAGAAATACGGCGTCAAATTCTCCGGCGTGGCGCAGAGCAACTTCCTCACCGACCTTCTCTCCTGGGTGCTGCCGACGGCGCTGTTCTTCGGCGTCTGGTGGTTCGTCATCCGCCGCATGGCCGGCCAAAGCGGCGCCGGCGGCTTCATGGCGATCGGCCGCAGCCGCGCCAAGGTCTATGTCGAGACCGACACCAAGGTGACGTTCGCCGACGTTGCCGGGGTCGACGAGGCCAAGGTCGAGCTGAAGGAAGTGGTCGATTTCCTGAAAAGCCCGAAGGAGTATGGCCGGCTCGGCGCGCGGGTGCCGAAAGGCATCCTGCTCGTGGGACCGCCTGGCACGGGCAAAACGTTGCTGGCGCGCGCGGTCGCCGGCGAGGCTGGTGTCCCCTTCTTTTCAATCAACGGCTCGGAGTTCGTCGAGATGTTCGTCGGCGTCGGCGCCGCGCGCGTCCGCGATCTCTTTTCGCAGGCCGAGGCGAAGGCGCCGTGCATCGTGTTCATCGACGAGCTCGACGCGCTCGGCAAGGTCCGCATCCAGACGCCGATGGGCTCGCACGAAGAGCGCGAGCAGACGCTGAACCAGCTCCTCGCCGAGATGGACGGCTTCGACGGGCGCAAGGGAATCATCATCATGGGCGCCACCAACCGCCCGGAAGTGCTGGACCCGGCGCTGCTCCGCCCCGGCCGGTTCGATCGCCAGGTCCTCGTCGACAAGCCCGATGTCCGCGGCCGCGAGGACATCCTGCGGATCCACGTGAAGACCGTGAAGATCGGCGCGGACGTGGACCTGAA
>DATNDG010000134.1:0-10426 GCA_035553515.1 Allostellaceae bacterium
CGGCCGGCACGACAACTTCTTCGAGCTCGGCGGCCATTCGCTGCTGGCGACGCGGCTGGTCTCGCGGCTGCGCGCGCTGCTGGGCATCGAGCTCGGCGTGCGGCGCGTGTTCGAGCATCCGACGCTCCTGGAGCTGGCGCAGCATATCGAGCGACCCGAGCCGAGCCGCTTCGGCCATCTCGTGCCGCTGCAGAATCGCGGCGATCTTCCGGCGCTTTTCTGCGTCCATCCCGCGGGCGGTGCCGTCTTCTGCTACCTACCGCTCGCCGCCGCGCTGGGGCGCCAGCACCCGATCTATGGTCTCCAAGCCAAAGGACTGGAAGCCGGCGAGGAACCTGCCCGCTCGATCGAGCAGATGGCCCGCGACTACTGCCGCGAGATCCGCGCCGTGCAGCCGACCGGCCCTTATCACCTGCTCGGCTGGTCCTTCGGTGGCCTCATCGCCTATGAGATCGCATGCCAGCTGCAGGCCTCAGGCGCCGAGGTGGCGCTGCTGGCTCTGCTCGATACCGCGCTCGAGCAGCCCGAGGGCGAGGTCGAAATCACTGAAGCCAGCGTCATCGAGACGCTCATCGACGTGCTCGGCATCGAGAAGATCCTACCAGAGGCAAGCAAGGGCATCCGCAACCTCGAAGACTTCATAGCAATCGCCCGGCGCAGCGGAATCTGGCCCGCGGATTTCTCGGCAACGCACGCAGCGGCGATCGTGGAGCTATTCAGGATCAACGTCGAGCAGAGCTACCATTACGCTCCCGGCCGCTACCGTGGTCGCGTGCTTCACTTCCGCGCCGCGCACAACCCCGAGAATACTGACCGGTATTTCGACTGGTCGGAAAAAGTCGAAGGCGAGATCATGACGATCTCCCTCCCCTGCACTCACAATCGTATTCCCTTCGAGCCGCAGGCCGGCCACATCGCCCACGTCCTGCTTCCCTTGCTTGCCGGACGGAAAACACGATAAAGCGAGCGCGACCGCTGCTCAGCCGGAAATCCGGCCAAATTCCATCTTGAACCGGCGATCGGCGACATCGAAATAGCGATCATCGTGCGTCACGCAGATGACCACCTTGCCCTTCGCCTTCAGCCCCGGCAGAATCTCCTGGTAGAATTTTTGTCGGAACTGCGGATCCTGATCTGCGGCCCATTCGTCGAAAATCATGACCGGTTTGTCTTCGATCAGCGCGACAATGAGCGCCAGGCGCTTGCGCTGTCCAGTCGACAACTGAATCGTCGTAAAGCTATCGCCCCGTACCGACGTCTTCTGGTCGATCTGCATCTCCCGCAGCAGCGCCGCCATCCGCTCCGGATCCTGTTCACCCAGCCCGTAGAGCCGACGGAAGAGATGAAAATCGGAGAAAATGATCGAGATCTGATCCCGGAACCAGGCTTCCGTCGCCTGCGAAAGCATGGTTTCGCCGAGGAACACGCGGCCATTGTCCGGGCGGTAGAGCCCGGACATCAGCTTCATCAATGTCGTCTTGCCGGAGCCGTTGCCGCCGGTAATGAAGACGATCTCACCCGGCCGCGCGGCAAAGTCGATGGGGCCGACCGTGAAGCCGCCGCTGCCGTTCTCGGAATAAGTGAAGGTCGCAGCTTCGAGGCGGAGCTGCGGGCGAACGGCCACGGATCGCACGTCGGCGTCCTCCGCCGCAGAAGATCCGGCACTCAGTTGGGAATCCAGCGCGACCAAGCGTTCCATCGACGAATTCGCCGTGGCAAGCGCCGGGATCGCCTGCACGATCATCGAGATCGGCCCGATCAGGAACAGAATCGCCGAAGTGATCTTGACGAGGTCGGCGGGCGCGACGCTGCTGAATGCGGGCACCGCGAAGACTACGGTCGCGAGCAGCAGGTAGAAGGTGGACTGGGCGAACACGAACTCGCCGGCAGAACTTCTCGCGGTTTCCTGCTTCAGCGCCGTCGCTTCCTCGGACAGGCGCTCGATCGCGTGCCCCAGCGCCGTTCCGCGCGCCCGGCTCATCTTTACTTCCTTGAAGCCGGTCAGCAGGTCATCGATGCCCTCGAACACATCGCTGTCCTGCTCGGCGGTGCGCTGTAGCCGCTGCCGCAGCTTTTCGGACCGGCGCAGGAAGATCGAGACGGCGAAGAACGCGGCCATTGCGGTCAGCGCCAACGCCGTCACCGAGAGATAGGCCACATAGCCGGTCACGAAGAGTAGCAGGAGGCAGGCCTGCCCGGCTGCGACGAAGCTCGGCGCGAGGCTCGATATGGTGACGGGCTCCTTGGCGATGGTCGTCAAGACGTCGGCGGGATTCAACCGCTCGATGCGGGCCAGGTCGGAGTGGCGTACCTTGGCGACGAGCCGCATGCGCAGATCGTTGACGATGCGCTCGATTTCCGACATCGCCGTCGACATGACGTAGCGCTGGGTGATGATGTAGACCAGCAGGCAAAGGCAGAACATCGCCAGCAGGTGCAGGTCCGGCCCTTTCTGGCTCGCACGCTGCGCCGCGGCGTTGATCGTGCTGAGAATGAGCGCGTTGGTGCCGCCGGCAAGCGCCATCATCATCGCCATGCGCGAGGGCGGAATGGCATTTTCCCGGCGAAGAGTGGTGAGGATCAGCACGTCGGGCAACCCGGTTGGTGGCCCATCGAGGCGGACATGCTATGA
Organism: Allostellaceae bacterium; assembly: GCA_035553515.1. Classification (GTDB taxonomy): domain Bacteria; phylum Pseudomonadota; class Alphaproteobacteria; order ATCC43930; family CGMCC-115725; genus DAHUYF01. Next base: position 2,633 of record DATNDG010000134.1, read on the forward strand.
GGCCGGAGTCGAGGGCCGGTTACGATCGCGCTTGTAACGGTCGGGGGTACGCGTCAGCTGCAGGATCAGAATGACCACGACAGGGCTGACGATCAGCGAAAAGAAGAAAGCGGCAAAAAACCCCATCGAGCGCCGGGAGCCGACAAGCCCCACCAGAACGCAAGCCAGGACGTAGATGGCACCGAGTATGAAAGGTTGCATGGCCGGCGCGCGCTAGCCTCCGGTCGAATTGCCGCGGCGCTCAGGCAACGGCGGACTTTGAAGGCGGCTTCTTTGCTTCGTTGCGTGCATCGGCGAACTCCTTGGCGATCTCCTCTTTCTTCGCCTCGGTATCGAAATCGAGCAAGCTGCCGCCGCCGGCAAAATGCTGCGCGAACACCTTGCCGACCGCATATGTGGCAGCCGAAGCGAAGCCGGGCATGGCGGCAATCGCCACGACGGGACCGACGATGGGGATCGCCTTCGCCAGCGAGAACAGGTAGCCGGACGAACCGACGGTCAGGAGATAGGGGAGTATCCCGCCGGCCAAGCTGCTGGTCAGCGCCCGGGCGCGCACTTCCGGGAACTCGACGCCGTACACCTTGGCCAGGTCCCGGATCATCTTCACCTGGACCGCTGCGATCGCGCCGACATCGACGAGGGGAATCGGGATGAGGCCGGCACCCGCCGACCAGGCGGAAGACCGCCGCACGATGCTCATCGCCTCCGCCATACGCTCGTCCATAGGAGTCCCCTTATTGGCTCAATTGATTAAGAAGTTATCACAGGCCTATTGCCGCGGCAACTCGACCAGCCAGCTGCAACGCACCCTCGGCGACCCTCGAATCGATGCCGAAACGGCATATCCCGACAGCCAGCCGCCGGCTGGTGTAGTATAGGACCGTGGATCAGTTCGGGAGCGCTCGGTGGCCACCCCTTTTATTACCCGCCTCACTTCGCGAGTAGCCGGGACCTATACCCGGCTCGTCGATTGGATCGACACGCATCTGCTGTCTCTGGGCCTCGCGGGGCTGCTGTTCCTGTTGCTCATTGCCGCCCTCTCGCCGCGCATCTTCATTACCATTCCCGCCGGTCATGAGGGCGCGCTGTTCAGGCGCTTCGCCGGGGGCACCGATGTCGAGCAGGCCTATGACGAGGGCTTCCACGTCATCTGGCCCTGGGACACCATGTACATCTACGATGTGCGTTTCCAGAACCAATCCTACGTCTTCGACGCCCACACCTCCGACGGACTCAACCTGCGCGCGGACGTCGCGTTTCGCTTCCGTGTGACCCGGCGCAACGTGCCGCTGCTGCACAAGTATATCGGGCCGGACTACGTCGAGAAGCTGATCCTGCCGAGCCTCGGCGCGCGCGTTCGCGAGGAAGTCTCGCGACACACGCCCGAGGAAGTCTATTCGACCAAGCGGCTGGAGATTCAGCAGCGCATTCGCGACGGCATGCGGCGCGAGTTCGAGATGGACCCGGAGGCGGATACGCTTCTCCAGCGCGTCGAATTCGTCGAACTCGACGAGATCTACCTGCGCGACGTGGAACTGCCGGCCTCGCTTCAGAAGTCGATGGTCGAAAAGAACCAGCAACAGCAGATGATGCTCGAATACGACTACCGCATCGAGCGCGAGAAGAAGGAGAGCGAGCGCAAGAAAATCGAAGCGGAAGGCATCCGCCAGTTCCAGGACATCGTAAAGGACGGCATTACCGACCGGTACCTGATGTGGAAGGGCATCGATGCCACCTTGCAGCTTGCCCAGTCGCCGAACGCCAAGGTGGTGATCATCGGCGCGGGCAAGACCGGCCTGCCAATTCTGCTCGGAAACCTTGACGCGACGATTGCACCTCAGAGCGCGGAGAGCGGCGGGGGCGCTTCGGGAAAGACAGCGCTCACGCCGCTCGCCAACACGCCCGAAGCCGCCGCATCGGCGGCGAAGAAGAAGCCCGTTCACGCCGGCAGCGCCCTGCCTGTGCCGGGCGATCTCGGCGGTAACCAGGCGAAGAGCAGCTCGGAGCTTGCGCTGCCGCCGCTGTCCAACTCGCCCACGACCGATGCGGGTGGCGAGCAATCGGCGCAGAAGCCGGCGGGCGGCCAATGAGCAGATTGCTTTGCTACACAGCGCGAGGGCGCTGGTGTATCGTGGATCGTTCGGCTTGCGCAAAGGAGCTCGCATGAAGGCGTCTCTTCTCGTCGCTTCCGCTGTGGCGGCGACGGTGGCGGCGTCCGCCGCTGGCCGAGCCGGGCCGGCGCCGGACCCGACCTACCGGGCGGAAAAGTGCTACGGCGTCAACGCGGCCGGGCAGAACGATTGCAGCACCCGCGGCCATATCTGCGCCGGCGAATCGAAATTGGCCAAGGATCCTAATTCCTGGATCTATGTGCCGGTCGGCACTTGCACGAAAATCGAGGGCGGCAGCATCGCGCCCAAGCGGAGCTGAGCCCGACCATGCCCCGTGCGCTCGCTTTTGGGCCAGCAAGGTTGGAACCATGAGCAAGACCCTTCCCCGATTGCGCAATCCGACGCTCGACGACATTAAGCGCACGGCGACGGCCGTGACGCCACAGCAGCGCGAGTCTTCGGCCGCCGGTGCCGATGCCGGTAGCACCGCTGCCGACACGCCCGTCACCGGGCGAGCGCTCGCGGTGATCGAGTCGCCTTCGCGGGAGGAGGAGCACCGACGCAGCACTGCCATCGGCATCCTGACCTACTATCGCAAATGGACCATGGCTGCGGCCGCGGCGCCGATTCCGCTGGCCGACGCGGCACTCGTCTCGGGCGTGCAGCTCCGCATGATATCGCGCCTGGCACGGCTCTATGGTGTTCCTTTCGAGCGGGTGCGGGTCGCCTCGCTGCTCTCCGCTCTCTTTGGCGGCTGGACGCCCTACACGATCGCCACGGGCGTTGCCGGCGCCGCGGCGCGCATGGCACCGGGAATCGGGACGGTGATCGGGATCGCAACCTCGGTCGGCACCTCCACGCTCGCCACAGAGACGATCGGCAAGATCTTCATCCAGCATTTCGAGGAGGGCGGCACTTTCCTCGATTTCGAGCCGAGGAGGTACCGCGACCAGCTGAACGCGTCGAAGCAGGCGGCGAGGCGGGACCGATGAGAGGGCACGGAGGGTAGCGTGCGGAACGGCGCTGGCGCGATCGTGGTCATGGCCACGCTGAAGGGCGGCAGCGGCAAGAGCACCGCCGCCGCGTGCCTCGCCAGCCACTGCCATCTCGGCGGCCTGCGCACCACGGTGATCGACGCAGATCCCCAGGCGAGCCTGCTGCATTGGCGCAGCCTGGGCGAGCCTCCGATCGACCTGGCAATCGTCGCCGACACCTCGGAGGCCGTGGCGCAACGCGCACGCGGCCTAGCCGGAGAAGCGCAGCTCGTCATCATCGATACGGCCGGCTTTCGCAACCGCACGATGATCGAGGCGCTGTCGGTTGCCGACCTCGCCGTCATCCCGATCAAGGCGTCGCCTCTCGACATCTCCGCGGCGATTGAGACGGTTCGTCTGATCGAAGAGGTCAACGCCACCGAGGAGCGCCGCTCCCAGCCGATGAACTATCGCCTGCTGCTGACCCAGGTTACGGTGGGCAGCGCGGTCGCCCGGCATGTGCGCAACGAACTCGCCCAATCCGGCTACGTCCTGTTCGAGGCCGAGCTAGCCAACCGCGTCGTGTATGCCGAGGCGAGCATCGTGGGCCGCATGCCGATCCATCTCGACGCGCACAGCGCCGCCGCGCGTGACGGCGAGGCTTTCGCTCGAGAGGTTCGCCGCGCGCTCGGCTGGTGATCGCGGCGGATCATGGGGCAGCCTAAGCAACGGACCGCCGCCGCGAGCATCGGCAAACACATCCTGTATCCGGTCCTGCTACTGCTCCCGGGCGCGGCTCCCGCGGACGCTGCCGCGGATCTGCACATCCCGAACTGTGCGCAATATGTTGCATTCGGCGAGAAGTGGGTCGGCATGGACGAAGCGATGGCCGCGGAGGTTCTGGGCCGGCCGCTTTACCAACTGACCGACGACGATATTGCTCGCATAGACAAAAGTCTTCACGACTGCATCCGGGCCGCGCATTCCGACGACGAACGCACTTTGCTGAGACAGGATCTGAAGCAGGTGCCGGTACTTCGCGCGGAGCGAAATCGTGTTCGCCGGGCCTATGCCGATTTCGTCAGCGCGAAGCAGAAAGCGCAGGTGCGGCTCGAGCAAATAGCCGACAGACTCGATAAGCTCCCGGCGTCTCCCAACAGCCGAGCGGCGGTGGACGACGCGCAGGCGACCGTTTCAGCGATCTTCTTCGAGCTCGAGCAAAAGCGGGTTCGCGCGCAGGTCAAGGAACCGCTGGCGGCGGACTATCCAGCCTACGCCAAAGCGATGGGCGCCCTGGCACGCAAGCGGCAGGCCTTTGCCGCGCAAGCAAGAAGCGAGCTTGCCACGGAAGCCGACGAGGCATTGGAGCACCATCGCGCCGAATTCGATCGCCTCGCTCTTTCGACAGCCGAGCAGGACGCAACCATCATTCTCGAGGGCATCGCCGGCGGCAAGGACATCGGGTGGCTCACGCTGCGACAGTGGGTGGCGCTCGTTCTCGGCAGCCCCGAGAACACCACCCTCACAATCTCGCGGCGCGATGGAGGAGACCACGGCGATCTGCTGGCCGTGGAAATTCTTCGTCCAGGCTACAGCGCGGCGGAGTTCGGTTTACGGCGCAGCGGAAGCGTCTTTCGGCTGGTCGAGTGCGGAACCGACGGGCATCTCGCGACCATCAGCAGCGCGGATGCGCGGCAGGAGGCGAACAGCTTGCTGATTGCGGTGGCAAGAGGTCGCTAGCGCGGCGGACGCGCGGGAGAAGCAGCGGTGTCGCGCCGCCGCGAAGTACGGTAACATCCCGACCAGGAGGACGCATGAGCACGCAATCCCGCTATGTCCTGGATCCGGGCGACATGGCCTGGAGCGTGACGGCTCCGCAGCAGACGGCGTTCTGCTGGGAGTACGACGACGGACGGGCGGAGCTGCTGGCGCTCTATGACAAGGGGAAGCGCCAGCAATGGGACGCAGCCGAACGGATCGACTGGTCGCAGGATCTCGACCCCGAAAATCCGATGCTGCTGCCCGACGAGATCATCTCGCTCTATGGCTCCGATCTCTGGAAGAAGCTCTCGCCGCAGCAGATCGGTGAGTTCCGCCGCCACTTGCAAGCCTGGCAGATCTCGCAATTTCTGCATGGTGAGCAAGGCGCCCTGATCTGCACGGCCAAGATCGTTCAGCAGGTGCAGAGTATCGACGCCAAGTTCTACGCCGCCACCCAGGTGATCGACGAAGCCCGCCATGTCGAGGCGTATTCGCGCCTGTTGCGCGACAAGTTCACCATGAGCTTTCCTATCAACGCGCAACTCCAGGCGCTGATCGCGGACGTCATCGAGCACAAGGAATGGGACTTCACTTATCTCGGCATGCAAGTCGTGATCGAAGGCCTGGCGCTCGCATCCTTCCAGAGCATTCGCGACAAGGCGCGCAATTCGCTCGCCGCGCAGGTGAACGCCTATGTCATGCAAGATGAGGCTCGCCATGTTGCCTTCGGTCGGTTGGCGCTGCGCGATTACTATCCGCAGCTTACCGAGGTCGAGCGCGACCGTCGCGAGGAGTTCCTGGTCGAGGCCTGTTATCTCATGCGCGACCGACTGGATCCATCGGACGTCTGGTCGGCGGTCGGGCTCGACGTCGCGGAATGCCGCGCCGTGCATGAAGCGGCCGTCGCAACCCACAAATTCCGCTCGCGGCTGTTCAGCCGCATCGTGCCGACGGTGAGGGATATCGGCCTGCTCGGCACGCGCGTGCGCAAGGCATTCGAGGATCTCGGCGCGCTCCATTACGCTGAGCGGGACGGCGCCGCGATGCTGGAGGAGGACAACCGCGTGGCCGAAGAATTCGACGCCAAGCGGCTGGTGGAAGCGGCGCAGCCGCGGTGAGCACCGGACGATGATAACCAAGGGAAAGGCTTGCATTGCAGGCATCTATGAGCATCCGACCCGCCATGCGCCGGACAAGTCGCTGGCTCAGCTCCATGCGGAGGTTGCGAAGGGCGCGCTGGAAGACGCGGGCCTGAGCAAGGACGACGTCGACGGCTATTTCTGCGCCGGCGATGCGCCGGGCCTGGGTCCGCTGTCGATGATCGACTATATGGGCCTGAAGCTCCGCCACATGGATACGACGGAGACCGGCGGCTCCTCCTATACCATTCACGTGGCGCACGCCGCGCAAGCGATCGCCGCGGGCAAATGCCGGGTCGCGTTGATCACGCTGGCGGGGCGGCCGCGCGCCGAAGGCATGGCAACGGGCACGGCGCCGCGCGCCTACGGCGCGGCGGCGCCCGACGTCCAGTTCGAAGCGCCCTTCGCGCCGGTGGTTGCCAATCTCTATGCGATGTGCGCGATGCGCCACAGGTACCAGTACGGCACGACGAGCGAGCAGCTCGCCTGGATCAAGGTCGCCGCCTCGCATCATGCGCAGCACAACCCGCACGCGCTGCTGCGCGAGGTCGTCAGCGTGGAGGACGTCGTCGGCTCGCCGATGATCGCCGATCCGCTGCACCGGCTCGACTGCTGCGTGATCACCGATGGCGGCGGCGCGCTCGTCGTCGTCGCACCGGAAGTGGCCCAGAGCCTGCGACGGCCGATCGTGAAGCTCATCGGCGCCGGCGAGGCGCCGAAGACTCAGATGGGCGGGCGGATCGACCTCACCTATACCGGAGCCGTCTGGTCGGGACCGACCGCTTTCGCGGAAGCTGGCGTGACCGCTGCCGACATCAAATATGCGTCGATCTACGACAGCTTCACGATCACCGTCCTGATGACACTGGAGGATCTCGGCTTCTGCGAAAAGGGAGCGGGCGGTCGCTTCGTCGCCGATGGCAACCTGATCTCAGGCAGCGGCAAGCTGCCCTTCAACACCGACGGCGGCGGCCTCTGCAATAACCATCCGGGCAACCGCGGCAGCATGACCAAGGTGATCGAAGCCGTGCGCCAGCTGCGCGGCGAGGCGCATCCCAGGGTCCAGGTGCGGAACTGCGACCTGGCGCTCGCCCATGGCACGGGCGGATCGCTCGGCACCCGGCATGGCAGCGCCACCTTGATTCTGGAACGGGAGTAGGCGATGTCGCAGAAAGCCAGGGTGGTCGCCGCGCCGCCGGTCAATCCGGAGACGAAGCCGTTCTGGGACGCAGCGGCAGAAGGCAGGCTGCTGATCAAGAAATGCACGGCTTGCGGCGAGCTTCACTACTATCCGCGCGCGATCTGCCCGTTCTGCTTCAGCGACCGGACCGAATGGCATGCCGCGTCGGGCCGAGGCACCATCTATTCCTACAGTGTTATGCGACGTGCTTCCGTCCCCTACGCGATCGCCTACGTCACGCTCGAAGAGGGCGTCACCATGCTGACCAATATCGTCGATTGCGACTTCGATGCGATCCGCATCGGTCGGAAGGTCTCGCTTGTCTTCAAGCCCAGCGACGGCGGGCCGCCCGTGCCAATGTTCACCCTGTCCGGAGGCGCCTCATAATGGCCCCGTCTTCGACCACCGCCAAGCTCCGCGCCTTGCTGCAACAGGACGGCATGCTCGTCGCTCCGGGCGCCTATGACTGCATCGGCGCCCGCGTCATCGAGCAAGCGGGCTTTCCGGCGGTGTACATGACCGGCGCCGGTACGGCCGCGACGCTCGGCTATCCCGACTACGGGCTTATCACGATGAGCGAGATGGCGGAGAACGCCGGCCGGCTTGCTACCGCCGTGCGCGTGCCGGTG
>DATNDG010000135.1:0-3776 GCA_035553515.1 Allostellaceae bacterium
GGCGCTGGCGGCGAAGAGTACGGCCGAGACGCCCCAAAAGGCTTGCTCGGATGCCCGCTCGGAAAGCGTGAGCCGCGACATCACCGTCCTCCGCGCCGCCGATCGTACGCGGCTCAGCGCTGGCCGTACTCGTCGTGACGCCGCCACCAAATGCCGGCCTCGTTCCGCCCCTTGGGAGCGCGGTCGAGCCATTGGTAGGCGCCCCACATGGCGTCGAGGCCGCGCGCATAGGTGGAATAGCTGTGATAGACGACGCCGTCCTCGAGCACGAAGCTGCTCATGCCCGGCCGATCGCGCGAATAGGTCGGCGCGTCGGTGCCGCAGGTCGCGGCAAACTGGGCAACCGGCGACGAGACCGGAGTCGCGTCCATCGCATGGCCGCCACGCCGATAGTTGTATTCGACACGGCCGGCGCGCTGCTGCTCCTCGGTGAACGCGACGTTGAAATCGAAATTGAAGTCGCCGCCCTGCGAGGACGCCCAGGGAAAGGTCCAGCCCATCCGCCGCTGGTACGCCTGAAGCTTGGCGAGCGGCGCCCGCGACACCGCCCAGAGCATCACATCGTGATTGGCGAGATGACCCATGAAGCCGTTGAAGCCATCGGCGATCATGGAGCAGGAAGGACATCCGGCGGTGTAGTCGGGGCCGAACATGAAGTGATAGACGAGGAGCTGCGAGCGGCCTCGGAAGAGGTCCGCCAGCGATGCGGCCCCCTGGTCGGTGTCGAAGCGGTATTCCTTGTCGATGCGCACCCAGGGGAGCGCCTGACGCTGCCGCGCCACCTCGTCGCTGCGCCGCGTGAGCTCTTTCTCCGCCTCGAGCAGCTCAAGACGCGCCGCCAGCCATTCTTTGGGGGTTCCGGTCGCGTGCGTGGTCATGTCATTCACTCCTCTGCCAAGCCGCTGGTTGCTTTTCCTGAAATAGATTAGGTACGGGGCGGCGACGGACGGGAGTTACAAGTGTGGCGGGATTTCGATGGACTCGCTGATCACGGCGGCGGCGCGGGCGCTCGCCGCGGGTGACCCCCTCGGCGCCCTGAACCGGGTCGCGCTCCGCGACGATCCGCCGGCGCTGGCGCTGCGCGGCATCGCCATGGCTCAGCTCGGCGACTTCGTCCGCGCCAAGATGCTGCTGCGAAAAGCCGCGCGCGGCTTCGGCCCGAGAGAGGCGGTGGCTCGGGCAAGATGCATTGTCGCCGAGGCAGAGATCGCCTTAGTCTCGCGCGACCTCGCCTGGCCGACAAAGGCGCTCGAGGCGGCGCGGAGGACCCTCGACGCGCATGGCGACCAGGCGAATGCCGCGCATGCCTGGTGTCTCGAGGTTCGACGCCTTCTGTTGATCGGCCGCATCGAGGCGGCGGAACGCATGCTCGCCGAGCTCGACCCGGCGCTCCTGCCGCCCGCCCTGCGGAGCGTCCATGAGCTCGCTGCGGCGGGGATTGCCTTGCGACGCCTTCAAACGAAGCCGGCGCGCGCCGCGCTCGCCCGCGCCGAGCGCGCCGCCTATCAGGCGGGCATTCCGGCGCTGAAGGCCGAGGTCGAAAGCGCCTCGCTGGTGCTCACCACGCCCGCCGCGCGCCTCATTGCACGCGATGAAGCGCGGCCCCTCCTGCTCGATGAGGTCGAAGCGCTGCTCGCCTCGAAAACGCTCGTCATCGACGCCTGCCGTCATGCGGTGCGCCGTTCCGGCACGATGGTATCGCTCGCGACGCGGCCGGTCCTGTTTGCACTGGCCCGCGCGCTGGCCGAAGCCTGGCCGGGAGATGTGCCCAGGGATGCGCTGGTCGCGCGGGCCTTCGGCGCAAAGCACGCCGATCATTCGCATCGCGCTCGCTTGCGGGTCGAGATCGGGCGGCTGCGCTCGCTGCTGCGGCGGTTGGCCAGCGTGACCGCGACGCAGCGCGGCTTCGCGCTGACGCCGCGCGGCGCCCGCGAGGTGGTGGTGCTGGCGCGGCCCGTCGAGGAGGAGCACGGGGCGGTGCTCGCCTTCCTCGCCGATGGCGAATCCTGGTCGAGTTCGGCCCTGGCGCTGGCGCTTGGCGCCAGTCAGCGCAGCGTGCAGCGCGCGCTCGATGCGCTTGCGGCGGCAGGCAAGGTGGAGGCGTTGGGTCGCGGCCGGGCGCGGCGCTGGACCGCCGCGCCGATGCCGGGATTCACGACGACCTTGTTACTCCCCGCCCCGCTGCCGAGCGGCTAGGATGGCGGCATGAAACGATCAACGGCCGAAATTCTCCGCGAGTACGGACCCTTTCCAGGGGTCGAGAGGGTGAACGGGGTGACCTTCGACGGTCAGCATGTCTGGCTCGCCGCCGGCGATACCGTGAACGCCCTCGATCCGACGAGCGGCAAGATGCTGCGCTCGCTCGATGTCGCGGGGCATGCCGGCACGGCCTTCGACGGCCGGTATCTCTTCCAGATCGCCGAGAACCGCATCCAGAAGGTCGATCCTCGGACCGGCGATGTGCTCGCCACTATTCCGGCACCCGGCGGCGGCGGCGATTCAGGGCTTGCCTGGGCCGAAGGGACGCTTTGGGTCGGACAGTATCGGGAGCGCAAGATCCATCAGATCGATCCCGAGACCGGGACGATCCTGCGCACCATCGAGTCCAACCGCTTCGTCACCGGGGTTACCTGGGTGGAAGGCGAACTCTGGCACGGCACCTGGGAGAGCGACGAGAGCGAGCTCAGGCGCATCGACCCGCGGACGGGAGATGTCCTGGACCGGCTCGACATGCCGCCGGGAACCGCGGTGTCGGGGCTCGAATCCGATGGCGGGGAGCGCTTCTTCTGCGGCGGCGGAAACAGCGGCAAGCTGCGCGCCGTGCGCCGGCCGAAGCGCGCCTCCGCGCGCCGCTCCTAGATCGCGATCAGGTCTCGACGCGATCCGGCTCAGTGCCCGCCGGTTCCGAGGTCGTCCGAACGCCCGGCCTTCAGGCGAGACCAGTGCGAGGTGGGACGCCCCTTGGTCCGCAGCGTCGCCATGATATCCGCTTGCGGCCAGCCGGACGGCGAGTCTTCCCATTTCTCCTGGCGGCCGTAGACGGTCAAATCGAGCAGGCGGTAGCTGTTGTCCATCGCCTCGACCCCGCGCCGCGTCGTCCAATAGGTCTCGAAGACCCGGGATCCCTGCCGCAGGTAGCAGACGATGTGCATCATGCCGACGCGGCGTCCGACCAGGAGCGTCTCAAGCGATTCCCGAGGGGCCGAGTACCAGGGCATCTCCCAGCCCATGAAGTCGCGGTACCGGGCGCTTTCCTCGTACGGGCCTTGGCAGAACGTGCCGAAAGTCACGTCGCGGGAGTGGATATAGGAAAGCTCGCGAACCTGCGTGGTCACCCAGGTGCAGCCCTCGCACTGCTCCGGCGCCGGGTGGCCGGCATGCCACATGAAGTAATAGGCGATGAGCATCCGCCGTCCCTCGAACGCGTCCAAGAGCGTCAGCCGGCCTCGCTCGCCGACGAGCGGCGTAGCCCCATCGACCTCCACCATCGGCAGCCGCCGTCGCGCGGCCGCAATCGCGTCCCCCTCCCGCGTGTGCGCCTTCTCCCGGACCCGCAACCGGTCGAGCTCCGCCTGGAAGATGCTCCGATCGACGATCTTGGGGGCTGCAGGCTCGGTGTGGGTCCTGTCGGTCATCGCTCGTCTCCTCTCGCTCACCCAGATAGATTTAGGGAGCGCCGCGCCAACGGGGGGAGTGACAAGTGTGGCGGGATTCGTCTTCGCGAAGGTTCTGCTCGGTTTCCGCGACGATCGACATCGAGGTGCAGCATGGAGATG
>DATNDG010000136.1:0-24571 GCA_035553515.1 Allostellaceae bacterium
AGGCCTATCGCGACCTAGCGCTGGGAAACGTCCAATTGCCGGAGCAGAGCGGCGCCGAACTCGCAACCGTGGAATCAAATCCGAAGGCCTCCGGTGCTTGTGCGCGCTGCCACGGGGATAAGGCTCAATTGCCTCTCAGTATCTTGTCCCAGTGTTGAATGGCCAGCCGGCGGACTATCTGCTCGCTTCTCTCAAGGCCTATGCGGAGGGCAAGCGGCGGAGCGAAATCATGCAACCCTTGGCCGCAGACCTACGTCCGGAGGATATGCGTGAGCTTGCAGACTACTATGCTGGTCTGCCGCCACCACAGTTGCAGTCAAAAAACTCAGATGCAGCTTTGGTGGAGCGCGGCCGAAAATTGGCTGTCGAAGGTCGATCCCACGCTGGCGTTCTGCCTTGCGCAACGTGTCACAACAATGTTGGGCACTATCCTCGCCTTGAAGGTCAATATGCCGCTTATATGGCCGGGCAATTGCGGCTTTGGAAAGCAGGCATCGGCCCTTCCACAGACGGCGGGGCTACGATGATGGCCATCGCGCAGAAGCTCAGTGATGAAGACATCAAAGCGGTGACGAGCTATTTCGAGACACTTCCGCGCGAGTGAGCGAAAAAGGCATCGTCGGGCTTTGGGTCAGACGTCCCCGCCCGCTGGAGAAATCTTTTTCTCCCCTTGCGACCGGCATGCTTATCGGGAGCATCGATGTCAGGTCGGTGCGATAACAATGTGGAAGTCACGGAGCGCCTACGGGGGACAGAAAAAGGAATGCACCGCTTCCTCAATTCCTCTCGAAGGCACGTTGCAGTTCTACTCACGGCTTCAAGAAGCAATGAGCATATAATTCTACTCCTGATCAGTGCCCCCCAAGAAGCCGCTCAACCGGTCATCAGAGACCTGCACCAACTCAATTGACGCAAAAAGTTGGCACCGGAATTGGCACCGGACGGCATAAAATGATGGGGTACAATCAGGGAACAGTGCCGACGTTCGCCCTAAAAAACTGAGGAAAGGCAAGGCGGCAGGTGACAGGAGGGCACTAGCAGGAAGGCCTCTTTAGTCCTTGCGAATTTGTCATGAACCACTTTGGCGGCAGTGGCGCTCGACGCACTTAAAACAGCGGACCGCCATACGGGTAGTAATGCTGCCAGTAGTAATAGTGGTAAGGCCGCCAATAGGGATAATACTGCCAATTGTAGCGGCGCGGCGCGGTGTAGACGTAGCGCTTGTAGTGGCGGGCATAAGCGTGGCGATGCGCAACCTGCATGACGGTGGTGCTCATGTGGCGACTTAGGGCGGCGTGATCGCCGAGGGTGAGCGGCATTGCCGAAACCGCTTCCGGCGTCATGACTAAGACACTGGCGATGAAGGCAAGGGCAGCAGCGATGCGCATGGAATTTGCTCCTTCGTCAATTTCTACCCAGTTTGGCTCGGTGGCAACCCCGTAACCTAAGTCTGGTTTCCCGCGCGTTAGTATTCCTCACAGCCAGGCGGCCGCGACGAGCAGGATCAGGACTTCGCTCACCTGCTCGACGGCACCGAGCACATCTCCAGTCTGCCCGCCGATCTGGCTCATGCAGAGCCAGGCGAGAACGACGATCGCTACGGCGACGAGCATGGCAGCGAGCAGTCCGCCGCCGAAGCCGAGGCAAAGCACGAGCACGATGAAGCCGATCAACGTCGCGATCAGCGCTGCGCGCTGCGGCGGCTTTCCTGCCTTAGCCGACAGTCCATCCTGTCGCGCGGGCGGCACAAGTCGCATGAACAATGGCATGGTCGCGCGCGCGCCGGCCTCCGCGGCGATCAGCGCCGGTGCTATGAAGCTCGGGTCGGCGAGGCTCGCGATCGCGCCTGCACGCAGCATGAAAGAGAGAATGAGCGCGGAGGTGCCGTAAACGCCGACTCTTGAGTCGCGCATGATCTCGAGCTTGAGCATTGGGCTCCCGCCTCCGCCGAAGCCGTCCACCATGTCCGCCAGCCCGTCCTCGTGCAGGCAGCCGGTAATAAGCACGATCGCGGCGATGGCGAGCGTACCGGAGATGAAAGGATGCAGGCCGAGCCCGTCGGCGATCCACACAACGAAAGCACCGATAAGACCGATGCCGACGCCGATGACGGGAAAGCTCCAACTCGCCCGCGCCACATTGGCGCCAGAGGCCGATGGTGTGCCTACGAAGGGCAGGCGGGTCAGGAAGGCTAGGCCGACCTTGAGGTCCGTGTTAAGGGCTTCGATCGAGGCGCCGGCTGTCATTCCCTCGTCCCCTCACCGTGCTCATTCGAACGCGGCTCACGAAGTCTTCTGGACGCATTTCCGACTGCAATAAGTCTATCCTCAAATGACGCGTTTTGCCTCATTCGCTGAACTGCGTGCGGTCTGCCTCGATCTGCCCGGTGGCGATCCCGGCGCTGCCGCAAAGGTCGCGGCGCGAGAGGCGCGGCTGACCAAGCCGCAGCGCAGCCTGGGCCGGCTTGAGGAACTGGTCGAGTGGCTGAGCTTCTGGCAGGGCCTGGCACCGCCGCGGCTCGACAAAGTCGAGATCCTGGTCTTCGCCGGCAATCACGGCGTCACTGCGCGCGGCGTCTCGGCCTATCCCGCCGAGGTCACGGCGCAGATGGTGGCGAATTTCGCCGCTGGCGGCGCCGCCATCAATCAGCTCGCGCGCGCCGCCAATGCTGAATTGCGCGTGATCGCCCTCGATCTCGAGCGCCCTACGGCTGATTTCGCCGAAGCCCCTGCCATGACGGAGGCTAAATTCCTCGAAGCCGTTGTGGCGGGCTACAAAGCGGTTCCGGAAGAGGCCGATCTCGTGGTGCTCGGCGAGATGGGCATCGGCAATACCACCGCAGCTGCAGCGGTTGCCGCGGCTTTATTCGGCGGCGGCGGCTCACGCTTCGCCGGTCATGGCACCGGCCTCGACGAAGAGGGCCTGAGGCGCAAGCAAGTGGTGATCGATGACGCGCTCGCTCGTCATGCACCGATCCTCGACGATCCTTTGCGCATCGCCGCGGCGCTCGGCGGGCGCGAGCTCGCCGCACTCCTTGGCGCGTGCCTCGCCGCGCGGCATGCGCGCGTGCCGGCGCTGATCGACGGATTCGTGTCGACGGCCGCGGTCGCACCGCTTGCGAAGCTCCGCGCTGATGCGCTTGATCATGCCCGCGCCGGGCACAGATCGGCCGAGGCCGGGCATCGCCTGCTGCTCGATGAACTCGGGCTTCATCCTCTGCTCGATCTCGACATGCGGCTTGGCGAAGGGTCTGGCGCCGCGGTCGCCGTGCTTGTGCTTCGCGCGGCGCTCGCCTGCCATACCGGCATGGCAACCTTTGCCGAGGCGAAGGTGTCCGACAAAGAGAGTTGAGGATTAGGCGGCGGCGATGGCGTGGAAGAAGGTGCCGGTGACGTGCCCGCGCCAGCTCCCCGAGGTTCCGAGTCTCTGGCCCTGTCCGTCGGCAAGCTCGACTAAAGGCTCGTCGTTACAGGTCGCGACTAGCGCCGCATAGTGGAACTCGTGTCCGCGCAGCCGCGAGCCTGCTCGTCCGATGGGACTGTCGGCGAGCAGCGTTGCCTCGCGATAACCGAGATGGAGCTTGCGCCGCGCAAAGCTCGTGGCGTGGCCGAGCAGGCCAGCCATGGGGTGGCTGATGCCGTCGGCATCTTCCAACACCTCGCCAAGAACCATGTAGCCTCCGCACTCGCCGTGCACCGGCCGTGTCGCGGCAAAGCGGGCGAGGCCGTCGCGGAATTTGTGAGCGCCCGCGAGCCGGCCCGCGTGCAGCTCAGGGTATCCGCCAGGCAGCCAGCAGGAATCGCAATCCTTCGGCGGCGGCTCGTCGGCAAGGGGAGAGAAAGCCACGATCTCCGCACCTGCGCGCCGCCAACCATCGAGAACATGTGGATAGACGAAGGTGAAAGCAGCATCCTGCGCGAGTGCGATGCGCGATCCGGGCGGCGGAAGGGCCGTTGCCTGCTTTGCCTCAGCGAGATGTGGCGGGACGGCAAGCCTCAGGATGCGGTCCAGGTCGAGGTGGGTCTCGGCGATTGCCGCGAGGCGATCGAGCCGTTCAGCAAGGTCTCCATGCTCGCCGGCCTGAACGAGGCCAAGATGCCGCTCTGGCAGAGCGATCATCTCATCACGCGGCACCGAGCCGAGAACGGGGATGCCCGATGCTGCGATGGCGTCGGCCACGAATTTGCGATGCCGCTCGCTGCCGACGCGATTGAGCACGACACCGCCGATCTTCACCTCCGGATCATGGGTGACGAAGCCGCGCAGGAGCGCCGCTGCGGATTGCGACTGCCCCGAGACATCGATGACCAGCAAGACCGGAAGGACGAAACGGGCGGCAAGGTCGGCAGTCGAGCCAGTCCGGCCTGCGGCGGCATCGATCCCATCGAACAGGCCCATGACGCCTTCGATCACGAGCATATCGGCGCGCGAAGCGGCCTCGACTACTAGCGCGTCGAGCAGCGAGGGCCGCATGGCCCAACTGTCGAGATTGACGCTCTTTCTGCCGGTCGCGGCTTGGTGGAAGGCCGGGTCGATATAGTCGGGGCCGGCCTTGGCCGCTTGCACGGCAAGCCCGCGCCGTTTCAACGCCGCAAGCAAGCCAAGCGTCACCGTGGTCTTGCCTGCGCCGGAGCGCGGCGCGGCGACGATGAGACCACGGGCCGTCATCCGGCCCACCACGTCAAGTGACCGCTGCGTCCCGGGGCGTTATAGCGGGGGCCATGGCAACGAAGGCATCCCCGCTTCGCCGCGGCTGGACCACAGGAACCTGCGCTACGGCAGCCGCCAAGGCCGCCTATACCGCGCTGCTCACCGGCGAGTTTCCCGATCCGGTCGAGGTCACGCTGCCGCGCGGCGGCGGACGCCCTGCCTTCGCGCTCGCCACGACGGTTCGCGGTGAGGGGTCCGCAACCGCGGGCGTGGTCAAGGACGCCGGCGATGACCCTGACGTGACCCACGGCGCGCTCGTCCTCACCACCGTCCGCCGTGGCGCGCAAGGCAGCGGGGTTAGCTTCAGCGCCGGCGAAGGCGTCGGCACAGTCACGCGTGCGGGACTCCCGGTGCCGCCGGGCGAGCCCGCCATCAACCCGGTGCCGCGGCAGATGATACGCGCGGCGATTGCCGAGATCGCCGCGGCAAACGGTGATCCAGGCGATGTCGAGGTCGAGATCGCCATCCCAGGCGGGGAGGCGCTGGCCGCCAAGACGATGAACGGCCGGCTCGGTATCATTGGTGGCCTCTCGATCCTCGGCACCACGGGAATCGTCATTCCTTATTCCTGCTCGTCCTGGATCCAGGCGATCAGGAGCGGAATCGACGTCGCGCGCGCGGCGGGGCTCGCGCATGTCGCTGGCTCGACGGGTGCGGAGTCCGAGAGGGCGGTGCAACGAATGTGCGGCCTCCCCGAGATAGCCTTGATCGACATGGGCGACTTCGTCGGCGGCATGCTGAAATATCTGCGCAGCCATCCGGTGCCGCGGGTGACCATTGCCGGCGGCGTCGGCAAGATGACCAAGCTCGCCCAAGGGCTGCTCGATCTTCACTCCAAACGCGGTTCGGTCGACCTCGTGGCGCTCGCCAAGCTTGCCGAACGTACAGGCGGCTCGCGCGACCTTGCCGCGTACATTCTCACTGCCAATACAGCGGCTGAAGCCTTCGTTCATGCCGAGGCCGAAGGCGTTGCGCTCGGCGACGAAGTGGCGAGTGCCGCACGTGAGGCCGCGACTGCCGTCGTTGCGGGCAAGGACATCGAAATCGAGGTCGTTTTGTTCGACCGCGAGGGCAGGCTCGTGGGCCGCGCGCCGTTTGCGGCTTCTCATGCGGCACCCCCGCGGAAGCGGCGGCGATAATCGGCGTCGTAAAGCACGCTGTCGCGAAAGTCTTCCGCTGCCAAGGCGCGGCCAACCACGATCAGCGCTGTGCGCTCGATGGGCTCCGCCGCGAGCTTCGACGGGATATCGCCGAGCGTGCCGCGTACGATCTTTTCCTCCGGCCAGCTTGCATGGGCCACCACGGCCACCGGGCAGTCCGCGCCATAGAACGGGATCAGCTCGGAGACGACTCTGTCGAGGGCATGGATGGCAAGATGAATTGCAAGCGTGGCACCGGTCGCAGCGAAAGCGGCGAGGGTTTCGCCTTCCGGCATGCGCGAGGCGCGGCCTGGGATGCGGGTCAGCACCACGCTTTGCGCAATCTCAGGCACGGTCAGCTCGCGACCGAGCGCGGCCGCTGCCGCGGCGAAGGCCGGAACGCCCGGGGTCAGCGTGTAGGGAATGCCGCGCTGGTCAAGCCGCCGCAGCTGCTCTGCTAATGCGCTAAACACCGAAAGATCACCCGATTGCAGCCGCGCCACGTCGAGGCCTTGCTCCTGCGCGGAAACGAACTCCGCCTCGATCTCGTCGAGCGACATCGGCGCCGTATCCACGATGCGGGCGCCAGATGGGCAATGGGCCAACAGCGCATGAGGAATAATGGAGCCTGCGTAGAGGCAGACAAGGCACCGCGCGAGGAGATCGCGCCCGCGCACGGTGATGAGGTCGGCAGCACCAGGTCCTGCACCGATGAAATGAACGGTCATGGCGCGGATCCAGTCTCGGCGAGCGCGCACGTTACAGGCCCGACCGCGATGCGCGGCAGGAGCAGCTTCGCGTCAGGACCCCCGGCGGCGAGAGCTGCGGCTTCGGCGACTGACGGCACGCCCTTGACCGCGAGGGAGCGCTGCGAGTGCGTCTCGCAGCGCCCAGCCGCGGCTTTGAGATCAGGCGTCGGGACGAACAGGAGCGGCAAGCCATAGAGCAGAGCAACGGCAGCGATGCCTGCTTCCACGCCCTTGTCTGCCGGGGTGGCGATGGCACCGAGCTTGTCCTGGGCAAAGCCCGCGCGTTCGAGCGCGGCTGCAATCACGGCCTCGATCTCGGCGGGCGAAGCTCCTTTGCGGCAGCCGATGCCGGCCACGATCACGGTTTCACCCATACCCATTGCGTCACGGGCATCGCGGCGCGCCATCCCGTCTTGCCGCCAACGGCTTCCGCGCGTGAAATGGCGATGCGCGTGAGCGTGCCGCCCAGGCCCGCGTGGCGCGCGGCGAGTTCGGCCTCGGTCTCGAGCGTGACGGCATTGACGACAAGTCTGCCTCGAGGCCGGAGGGCTGCGATTGCCGCATCGAGCACGCCTTGAGTGCTCGCCCCTCCGCCGATGAAGACCGCATCTGGAGTAGCAAGCCCGCGCAAAACTTCGGGCGCATGGCCTTCGAGGACTTCTAGTCCAGGTACACCGCAGGCCGCGGCGTTGCGGCGGATGCGCGCGGCGCGATCCTCCCTCGCTTCGATTGCCATGGCCCGCATTGATGGGTGAGCCAGCATCCACTCGATGGCGATTGAGCCTGAGCCAGCACCAATGTCCCACAACAATTGTCCGCGCAGCGGCGCGAGCGACGACAGGGTAATGGCGCGAATCTCGCGCTTGGTTATCTGGCTGTCATGCTCGTACAGCGCATCGTCTAGGCCTGCGCTAAAGGCGATGATCCGCGCGCCAGGTGCAGCCTCCACCTCGATGGCGACGGTATTGAGCGCGGCGATGTCCGCAAGGTCGAAGCTCGCTGCCGTCGTGGCGCGGACGCGCCCGCTCGCGCCGCCCAGTGCTTCGAGCACCGTGAGACGCGAGGCGCCAAAGCCAAGCTCGGCCAGGAGTCGCGCAAGCGCGGCAGGACCTTCGCTGTCGGAGGTCAAAGCCAGCACGCGAGCGCCGGGATGGAGATGCGGGCGGATGCGGTCGAGCTCACGCCCGTGCACCGAGACGAGCGCAATGTCGGGGAGGGCCCAGCCGAGCCGCGCGGCAGCGAGACTGAAGGCCGATGGCGCTGGCACCACCACCGTCTCCTCGGGCGTGACGTGGTTCGCAAGCACCGAGCCCACGCCGTAGAAGAAAGGGTCGCCGGAAGCGAGCACGCAAACCTGGCGCCCGCGCTCGGCCAAGACTTCACTGACCGCGCGCGAGAACGGGCTAGGCCAGGGCTTTGCCTCTCCGCGGATCAGCTGGTTCGCAAGCTTGAGGTGACGCTCGCCGCCGAACACGATTTCGGCGCCCGCGACCAGGCCGCGGGCAACTGGGCTCAGGCCGTCGATGCCGTCTTCGCCGATGCCGACGATGGACAGCCATCGCTTCGGTGAGGCAGGGTCCGGCATGGTCCGTTCAGCGCGCACGAGCCGCACCCTCATCCTTGGCGGCACGATCGAGGCGAGACTGCTTGCCGACGCGCTCGCCAAGCGCCCAGGCGTGACCGTGACACTGTCGCTCGCAGGCCGCACCGCGAACCCCCTGCCGCAGCCTGTCCCGGTGCGCATCGGCGGTTTCGGCGGCGCTGACGGTTTGGCCGCTTATCTTCGCGATGAGCGGATCGACGCGCTGATCGACGCGACACACCCTTACGCCGCGACCATCTCGGCCAACGCGGCCGAGGCTGTGCGCGCAACCGGCGTGCCACTCGTTGCGCTTAGACGTAAGGCGTGGACCAAGGTCGATGGCGATAGCTGGGTCGAGGTTGCGACCATGGATGAGGCGGTGCGCGCGCTCGGGCAGGCGCCGCGCCGCGTGTTCCTCGCGCTTGGCCGCAAGGAGCTTCAGCCTTTCACGGCAGCGCCGCAGCACGTCTATCTCATCCGCAGCGTCGATCCGGTCGACCCGCCGCTCGCCGTGCCGCACGCAATCTATATCGCCGCGCGCGGACTGTTTAGCGAGGCCGAGGACCGCGCGCTGCTCAAGCGCCACCGCATTGATGTGGTGGTGGCGAAGAACAGCGGCGGGAGCGCGACCTACGGCAAGATCGCCGCGGCGCGGACGCTCCAGCTTCCGGTGATCATGCTGGCGCGCCCGGCGCTGCCAGAGGTTTCCTCCGTCGCGACGGTAGAGGAGGCGCTCGTCTGGCTCGATCATGCGATCGCCTCCTCGACGGCACGCGGCGTGTAGACGAGCGGCGCACGGCCCTCGCGGGCGATGACGCGCGTCTCGCGCGATCCCACGATGATGAGCGTCGCCATGTCGGCAAGCGTGTCGCGTGCGTGAGCGAGCGTGGTTACCGCGAGGCTTTCATCGCTGCGCCCAATCGCATGACCGAAGATGACGGGCGTCGCAGCCGGCAGATGGCGGGCGAGCCGCGCGAGCGCCTTGCTGAGCTGTAACGGTCGCGCGCGGGAGACAGGATTGTAAAGCGCGATGACGAAGCCGGCGCCGGCGGCCGCATCGAGGCGACGCTCGATCAGCTCCCAAGGCTTGAGATTGTCCGACAGCGACAGCGCGCAGAAATCGTGCCCGAGCGGCGCTCCTGCGCGGGCAGCGACCGCAAGCATGGCAGTAATGCCGGGAACGATGGCGACATCGAGCGCGCGCCACGAGTCGGGGCCGACCGCAATCTCCTCGCACACCGTAGCCGCCATGGCGAATACGCCAGGGTCTCCGCCTGATACGATGGCTACATTGGTGCCTGACGCCGCGCGGCTTAGCGCGGCGCGGGCGCGTGCCGCTTCCTCGCGATTGTCGGAAGCATGCCGCGATTGGCCTTTCCGCAACGGAACGCGGTCGAGATAAGGCCCGTAGCCGTAGAACGCTTCAGCTTTAGCGAGCGCATCGAGCGCCTCGCGCGTGAGGTAGCGGTCATCGCCGGGCCCGAGCCCGACGATTGAGAGCTTGCGGCTCATGGCCGCGCCTCCCAGCCCGGCACCAGCACGATGGCGAAGTAGGGCGCATAGGTATCGAGCTTGTCGACGAGAGGCATGACAGCGGCGTTGGTCATGGTGCCGCGTTCGACGTAGATCGCGCGTTCGAGCCGGCCGGCGCGATCGAGCGCGCGTCGCACCTTGGCGAGATGGCGGCCGATCTTCATCACCACCGCGGCGTCGGCATCGGCGAGGCGGCGCTCGAGCTCGTACTCGGGCAGCGTACCGGGCAGCACGGTGAACACGTCGTCGCCTTGCGCAATTGGCTCGCCGATGGCCGACCAGCAGCCGGACATGCCGGTCACCCCGGCGACCACCTCGGTCGGATAGCGCGGGGCGAGCCGCACATGGAGATGCATGTAGGAGCCGTAGAACAGGGGATCGCCCTCGGCGATCACGGCGACTGTGCGGTCTTGGTCGAGGTGCCCGGCGATTTGTGCAGCCGCACTATCGTAGAACTCGCGCAGCGTTTCGCGATAGGCTGCATCCTCCTTGGGGATCTCGGTCGTCAGCGGATAGAGCAACGACAGTTCCTCGACGCCAGGTTTGAGGTGCTTTGCCGCGATGGTTCGGGCGTTGCTCGCGTTTCCTGCCTTGGTGAAATGCGCGATCACGTCGGCTGCATTGAGCGCAGCGATAGCGTTCAGCGTGAGCAGCCCTGGATCGCCGGGCCCTACGCCCACGCCGATGAGGCGCCCCGTGGTCATATTCCCTCCTTGGCGAGTGCATTGACTGCGGCCGCCGTCATAGGGCTGCCGCCGATGCGGCCACGCACGATGAGGTAAGGCACGCCTGACACGTTCGCCGCGAGCGCCTCTTTCGATTCGGCTGCGCCGACGAAGCCTACGGGAATGCCGATGATCGCAGCCGGCTTGGCGGCACCCGCCTCCAACACTTCGAGCAGGCGAAATAGCGCGGTCGGCGAATTGCCGATGGCGATCACAGCGCGCGCAAGCTTATCGCGCCACAGTTCGAGCGCGGCGGCAGAGCGCGTAGTGCCGAGTTTCGCTGCAAGATCCGGGACGCGTGGGTCGCGCAACGTGCAGATGACTTCGCTCTTGGCAGGGAGCCGCGCGCGAGTGACGCCGTGCGCAACCATCTCGGAGTCGCACAGGATCGGTGCGCCGCCGCGCAACGCCTTGCGGGCTGCTGACACGAACTCGGGCGCAAATTCGATCAAGCCGGCGACTTCGACCTGACCTGCGGCGTGGATCATGCGCACTGCGACCTCGGCTTCTTCCGGCGTGAAGCGCGAGAGGTCGGCCTCTGCGCGGATGATTGCGAAGGAGCGCTCATAGATGGCGGCGCCGTTCCGGAGATAGTCCTGCTTAAGCATCGACGGTTTCCCTCGGCTGTTGCGCGTACCGAACTTGGGCGATGAGATCAGCCGGATCGACGTAGCGTTGCGGCGTGGCGCGGGCTGAGCCGTTACGGACGATGCCGCAGCCTTGGCCCGTGCCGACGATGGTGAGAGGAGCGGCACCGGGATGGGCGCAAGCCTTGGCGCAGCCAGAGACGTGGACGGCAATGCCGTCGCGGGAAGGCGGCAAATGCTCGGCGAGCCGCGCTGCAAGCCGTCGCGCCTCCATCAAGCCTGAGGCGCAGGATGGCGCGCCGGGACATGCGACGATGCGGCGGCGCTGATCGCGCGCATCCACCACGAAGCCGAGATCGTCCGCCGCCGTTGCAAGCACGAAGCCGGCCATCTCATCGATAGGCCCAAGAAGAAGAGCGCGACCCGGAGCAGGTCTCACCCAGGTCGCACCGTTTATACGAGCTACACGGGCAAATGCCATCAAGTCGCCGGCCGAGGCATGACCGAAAGCAAGCGCCACACCGATGGCGCATTGCCCGCCCCTTAGCCTGTGCAGCCCGATGGGCTCCGCGCGTGGCCGTTTTGGCAGAGGGACGGCCTCCAGTCTAGATCGAGCCGCCGCACGGAAGATGCCGATGCCCTCGCTTTGCAGCAGATCGGCAGCCCGCGCCGCGGCGCCGCGCGATGCGATCAGCGCGAGGACGCTGATGGCGGCGTTAATCGCCTCTTGGGGCGCAACAAAGCGGAGCGGCGTCGCAGATGCTGCATCACCCGCGAGTGCAACATGAAGCTTGATGCCTTCCTCCGTCTCAATTGCGCGCAAGCGCAGATCGGCGGTGAGCGCATCGAGATGAAGCCGCCCGCCTCCGTCGACAATCACAGACACTTTCGGCGCGAGCACAAGCCCACGCGCGGCGATAGCGCGGCGAAGCGCCGAGGCGAGCGCATCACCATCGATCAGTGCCGTCGGATCGTTGGGAAGCGGGCTTGAGATCACCGGCACGCTATCGCAAAGCTCGATGTCGAGTTCTGCGACGGCGGAGGCAAACAACGGCGCGGAATCCGGCGTGAGTCCGCGCACTTGCAGGTTGCCCCGTGCGCTGATCTCCAAGATGCCGTTGCCGTGCTTCTGCGCGGCGGCGCGGAATGCAGCAAAGGCATCGATGGGGATTGGCCCCGCAGTCACGAGGCGCGCGAGAAGGCCGTCACCGGTCTGCATGGGCTCTGCCAGACGCGGGCAGTCGCCGCGGATGTGAAGCGCGGTCATGCCGAGGCCTCCGCGTGCATCTTTGTCAAAGCGATGTCGTTTCGGCGCGGGTGCCACAGCCCTTTCCGCCGCGCGCCCTCGAGCCGTTCCGCGATCGCCTGCGCGGCATCGGGGTTTTCGCGCAACAGGAACTCGCGAATTTCGGGGTCGGCGAGATAGGTCTCGTGCACGAGATCGAACAGGGCGCTCGAGACTGCGCCGGTGGTCTCGGCGAAATCGACCAGCCGGTCCACGGTCTCGGCGAGCTCGGCCGCGCCGCGCGCGCCGTGGCGCATCATGCCTTCGATGAAGAGCGGATTGGTAGCGCGGCCGCGCACGATGCGGGCGAGCGCCTGAGGCAGCGTGCGCGCTCGGGGCTGTCCAGGGTTGGTTGTATCGAGCACGACGAAATCCGGCGCGCGACCGAGCAAAGAAGCGGCAGCGGCAAAACCGCCGATATGCGCCACGTCCTCTGCGCCTTCGAGCAGGTCGCGGGTCGGATCGTTGCTTGGGTGCAAGAGCAAGTCGGCGCTCGCCACTTGCTTAGCAAAGCCGACATCGGGCCTACCCTCGCCTTCGGCGCCGCCATAGGCGTGGGAGGTAGCGGCGAGATAGGCTGCACCGATATCGGCCTCATCTGTGTCGCAGCCCAGCAGGTCTTCGGCGCCCGCGCCGTAGGCGCCTGGAGCGTTGCCGAAGATGCGGTCGAGCCTGCCGCCGCGGGCGACGCGGACTGCAGCAGCGAGAGGATTCTCGTCGCCGTCCTCCTCGCGTTCGGCAACGAGCCGCGTCGCGGCATCGAGCAGCGCGATCTGCGCCGGGAAGAGATCGCGGAAGAGCCCCGAGATGCGCCAGGTGACATCAACCCGCGGACGACCCATGGCGGCGCATGGCAGAACCTCGATACCGGTGACGCGGCCGGTGGCGCCGTCCCAAACGGGGCGGCAGCCCATGAGCGCAAGACCTTGGGCGATCTCCTCGCCGCCGGTTCTGAGCGTTGCGCTCCCCCACAGGTCGATCACGAGTGCGCGCGGCATCTCGCCGTGGGTCTGGAGATAGAGACGGATCACCTCGCCTGCGGCGAGGCGGCCAAGCTCCATTGCGGTCGGCGTGGGCAGAAGGCGCGGGTCGGCAGTGAACAGATTGCGCCCGGTGGGCACTACGTCGCGGCGGCCACGCTGCGGCGAGCCAGCTGGGCCTGGCGCCACGCGCTTGCCGTCGAGCGCAGTGATAAGAGCCTCGCGCTCGGCGTCGGCGCTTGCCTGCCATTGCGGGTCGGTGGTCTCGGCAAAGATGCGACCATAGACGTGCAGCCCGTCCTTGATGGCGAGGTCCTTGAGATCGCACAGCCAGGCATCGATCTTGCGCAGGGCTTCGTCGGGATGGAGGTCGCGTTCGGCGCCGGCCTCGCATGCCAGGCCGCTGTCTCGCGCGGTGTCGATAATGAGCTTGGCGAGGCGCTCGCGCCGCCTGCGGTCGAGCCCGTCGGCGATGGCATATTCATCGACCAGGCGTTCCAGTTCGCGCGCTGCGCCTGACAGGCTGCCCTCGGTAAGAGGTGGGGGCAGATGGCCAATGGTCACTGCGGCGATGCGGCGCTTGGCCTGCGCGGCCTCACCCGGATTGCTCACGATGAAGGGGTAAATCACAGGCAGCGGCCCGACCACCGCCTCGGGGAAGCAGGCGCCTGTGAGCGCCACGGCCTTTCCTGGTAGCCATTCGAGCGTGCCGTGCGCGCCCATATGGAGGAGCAGATCAGCCTTGAAGCTGTGCCTGAGCCAAAGGCCGAAGGCGATAAGCGCATGGCGCGGGGGAAGCGCCGGATCGTGATAGCTGGCGCGCCGTTCATGCACATTGCCGCGCTCAGGCGGCAAGGCGACCAGGATGTTGCCGAAGCGCCCGGCGCGGAAACGGAAGGCGCCATCGCGGAAATCGGGATCGTTTTCCGGATCGCCCCACGCTGCAGTGATGCGGCGGCCGATCTCGGCGGGCAATTCGGCGAGGAGCCGGGAGTAGCCGGCGAGTGAAAGGGCGGGCTCCCGCGCACCGAGTTCCAATTGCTTGAGCAGCGCTCGGGAATTCTCTGTCCTATCGCGTACGTCATAGCCCGCGGCAGCAAGGTCGGAGAGCAGCGCGACGATGCTCTGCGGCACATCGAGACCGACCGCGTAGCCTGTACGCCCGCCAGCGGCAGGATAGTCAGGCATCAGAATGGCGACGCGGCGTTCGCCGCGCGGCAGCCTCCTCAGGCGAACGAGGGCTGCAACGCGGTCAGCCACGATAGCAATGCGGTCAGGTTCGGGTCGGCTGGCAAACGCGGTGAAGCCGAGCGCGTCGTCGGCTGGCAGCGGATCCTTGAAGGCGATGGCGCCCAAGAGCACGCGTCCGTCAAGCTCTGGCAGCACCACATGCATGGCGAGATCGGCTGGCCCAAGCCCGCGCGGGCTCTCCTGCCATGCCGCGCGCCGTGTCGTGGCGATCACCCCTTGCAGGATCGGCGCATCCGTCGCGTCCAGCGCGGAAGCCTCGCCGTCGCCGCCGGCAGCAAAGGCTGTGGTGGTGACCACCACCGCGGGGGCGAGACGTTGCAACGCGTCCCGCACGAATGCGCTGGCTTCAGAATCCTTTAGGCTGGGAACGAAGAGTGGCGCCGGAGCGAGTCCGCGCGCGGCGAGCGCGCCGCAAAGTGAATCGATTGGCGCAGTGTCGGCGGCGAGCAGCGCGCGGTAGAACAGGATCGGAACGACGGCTCGCCCAGACGCCGCGCAAAGTTGATCGAGAGAGACCGCGCCGGTGCCCGGCAGATAACCACCCATGCGTGGGAGGGCTCGCGGCACTTGAGCCGGGAATGAATAGCCCGCATAGGTAGCGAGGCGGCGAAGCAAAGCCCGCAAATTCTCCCGCCCGGCTTCGCGGAAATAAGCGAGAAGCGCCGCAAGTTCGCCAGGCGCCAACGTCGAGGCCTCATCGAGGCGCTTGTCGTCGCGATCCTCGCCGGGAAGGACAGCAAGCGTGATGTCGCGTTCGCGCGCCATGGCAGAGAGCGCATCGACTCCGTAGCGCCACCAGTCGAGTCCGCCGAGCAGCCGCACCACGATCACCTTGGCGTGCCGCGCGCATTTGTCGATCCAGAGATCGATCGACATCGGATGGCGCAGGTCGCGCAGATGCGCGAGCCTCAGGCTCGGGAGGTTCTCCTTCTCGGCCGCATACGCAGAGGCAAGCCCGGAAAGATCGCTGTCGGCGAAGGACAGAACGACGATGTCGCCCGGCGTCTGACCGAGGTCGCGCGGTTCGACGATGTCGTCGAGGGTTGCTGACGTGGTTTGGAGGAGATGCATGGCCTAGGCTGCGAGAGATTTCACCACCGCGACACGGTCGAGGCCTTTCAGGCCGATCACCACGAGGCTCCCCTGGCGAGACTCGCCCCACGGCTTGTCGTAATAGTGGCTGACGCGGGGGCCGACCGCCTGGATCAAGAGCCGCATCGGCTTCCCGGTGACAGCCAAAAAGCCCTTCATCCGCAAGATGTTATGGGCTTCGGCAACCGCGGCGATGCGGTTCGCGGCAGAGGCAGGATCGCCGACCTCACCCATGTCCACGACGAAGCTTTCGAAGTCATCGTGGTCGTGCTCCAATTCGTCGTCGTGGAGCGTCTTGCGGTTCTCGATGTCGTCCTCGGTGCCGACGCCCAAGCCGAGAAGCGCAGCTGGATCGACCTTGCCGTCTGCGACCGTCACCACTCTCACTGCGCGGGGCAGCGCGCCGGACACCATCGCCACCGCCTTCTCCATGCCGGCGTCATCGAGCAGGTCGCGCTTGTTGAGCACAACGAGATCGGCGCACGCGATCTGATCTCCGAACACCTCCTCGATCGGGTCGTCATGGTCGAGAGCGGCGTCTGCCGCGCGCTGGCGCTTGAGCGCGTCGAGATCTGCGGCAACCTGGCCGTCAGCGAGGGCTGCGCCATCGACCACCGCCACCACGCCGTCGACGGTGACGCGGCTTTTGATCGCGGGCCAATGGAAGGCCTGGACCAGGGGCTTGGGCAGAGCAAGGCCGGACGTTTCGATCACGATGTGCTCGACCGCTGGCTCACGCGCGAGAATCTGATCGAGAGCAGGCACAAACTCGTCGGCCACAGTGCAGCACAGGCAGCCATTGGCGAGCTCGACGATGTTCTCCTCTGGGCAGGCGGCATTACCGCAGCCTTTGAGAATCTCGCCATCGATGCCGACATCGCCGAACTCGTTGACAATGACGGCAAGCCTCCGCCCGTTGGCATTGGCGAGCACGTGGCGGATCAGAGTCGTCTTGCCCGAGCCGAGAAAGCCGGTGACGATGGTGCAGGGAACGCGGGCAAGCGACGTCATTCATTGTCCTCCACGAAATCGAGCGGCGGCACGCGCGCGATCAGCCCGCGCTTCAGGACTTCGGGGCGTCCGCACCAAGGCATCAGGCCATCCTCCGCGCGGGCGAGCAGCCGCGCGCCTTCGATGAGCGCTTCAGCATCCCTCTCAGCCTCGAGGCCGCCGAAGACGTAGGTCCAAGTATCGTCGCACCTGATCGCGGCGCTCAAAGCGCGATTGCAATTGGCAAGGCAACGGACTTGGCGAACCCCGACGCCGGTGCCCTCGGCCGCACGCGAGGTTGCGCGGGCGAGCGCAAGGCCCGGGCGTGGCGCGTCTTCGGGATCGGTCGCGCGCCGGCACGTGATGCAGACATAGACCGTCGGCGAGGTGATCGCCTCGATCCTCGCGTCCTCGTCCTGGTCGATGTCGGTGAGTGCCACCCCGGAGTCGCTCCTCTGAACGGACCGTTGCGACGACAGGGCGCGTGAAGCTGCCGAAAGGACAGCCCAGGGAATCAACCGCCGCCGAGGCACCCCGCCCGGAAGGCGACTGCATCGACGGTAGGTCTCCTGGCTCGCGGGTCGCTGCCCTTGCCGCCTTCCCGGGATCTCCCAGTGGCTTTGGCTCGGGCTCGCCGCTTACAGTTGCGGGGGCAGCCGCGGATTTGGAGCTCCGCTCCCTACCGCGTTCCCTGTTCGCTCTCTCTCCTCGAGAGACCGTCGAATGCGAGCAGTTAAGGCGGGAGGCGCCGCCTTTGTCAAATGCGTTCAGGGGAGGCGGCTTGCGCGGAAGCGCGGGGCAGCTATAGTCGCGGGCGTCGTCGGTTCCCGCGTGGTGCGGGACGAAAAAGGGAACGCGGTGAGGGTGATCCCCAATGCCACGGCTGCCCCCGCAACTGTAAGCGGCGAGCTTCCCTCCACCTGCCACTGGAGCTTCGCTCCGGGAAGGCCGAGGAAAAGCCAAGACCCGCGAGCCACAAGACCTGCCGGCGGCGTCAACGCTAGCCCGCGCCCTCGGGTGGAGGGCGAAAAGGGGGTCACATGAATTCTCTACCGACCGAAACTGCCGGCGCCGCGCCGCACGCTGTCGGTGCGCTCACCACCTCACGCGCCATTTCGATCTTCGCCGCCGCTCTGCTCGGGATGTTCATCGTTGGCGGGGTTGGCTTCTCGCACATCATGGCAGTGCATAACGCCGCGCATGACTATCGCCATTCCATGGGCTTCCCCTGCCACTAGGGAGGCGCGCCATGGACTATGTCCGCAACATCGTGCTCGTTGCCGCGATCGCCGGTGCGGTCGCCGGACTAGCGATGACGGTAGCCCAGCAGCTCACCACCGTCCCGCTCATCCTCAAGGCCGAGGTCTATGAGGAGCATGGCGCTACACCTGCGGCACACAATCACGGCGATGCCGCGCAAGCACCAGTTCACCAACATGATGAGGAGGGCTGGTCGCCGGCCAATGGCTTCGAGCGCACGGCGTTTTCTGCTCTTGCCAATATCCTAACGGGTGTGGGCTTTGCCCTGCTACTTGTCGCCGCGAGCGAGCTTGCCGGCGGCATCAGGAACTGGTGCCAGGGCGTGTTCTGGGGGCTTGCCGGTTTCGCTGTGTTCACGCTCGCTCCAAGTCTTGGGCTTCCGCCAGAGCTCCCGGCCATGCCCGCGGCAGAGCTTGGCGCGCGCCAACTGTGGTGGGTCGCGACGGCGGCGTCTACGGCCACTGCTCTCGGCCTTCTGGTTTATGGCCGCTCGCGATGGACCGTGCTCGCTGCAATTGCTCTTCTGATCGCGCCGCACTTGATCGGCGCGCCGCAACCCGGAAGCTACGAGACGCTGATCCCCGAAAGCCTGCATCACAGCTTCGTCGTTGCCGTGGTGCTAACGACGCTGCTGTTTTGGGTACTGCTCGGGGGCCTCGCCGGGTTGTTCCGAGGCCGTTTCCTCGGCGCAAGCTGAGCCATGGCAGAACGTAATGCCGGCGGGCGCGGGCTCATCACGCTCGTGCTCGGCGGCGCCCGGTCAGGCAAGAGCCGCTATGCCGAGTGGCTGATCACGACCTATCCGGAGCCGTGGATCTATGTGGCGACAGGCGAGGCGAGGGACGAGGAGATGGCCGAGCGAATCGCGGCGCATAAGGCAAGACGCAGTGCCGGATGGCAAACCGTCGAAACGCCACACGAACTTGCCGGTGCGCTTCGCGCAGCACCGAACGATGCGGCAGTCCTGGTTGACTGCCTCACGCTGTGGCTCTCGAATTTGCTGGAGGCTGAGGCCGACATCGAAGGCGAGACGGCGAGACTTCAGGACGCATTGGCCGAACGGGGCGGGCCTACTGTGCTCGTCTCGAACGAGGTTGGCCTCGGCATCGTGCCTGACAATGCGCTGGCCCGCAGGTTCCGCGACCTACAGGGCAATCTCAATCAAAGGCTGGCGGCGCAGGCGACACGCGTGATCATGATGGTGGCGGGTATCGCGGTCGCGGTGAAAAGCCCATGACCAAACGAATCGACGAGCACGAGGCCGAGCGCCATCGCGCCAAGATGGCAAAGCGCAAGGCAGTGCAGGACGAGGAGGTCGCCGGCAAGAAGCTCGAAAAGGGCCTGCTCATCGTCCACACCGGCACTGGCAAGGGGAAATCGACGGCAGCCTTCGGCTT
Source organism: Allostellaceae bacterium (assembly GCA_035553515.1). GTDB lineage: Bacteria > Pseudomonadota > Alphaproteobacteria > ATCC43930 > CGMCC-115725 > DAHUYF01. The sequence goes on from DATNDG010000136.1 coordinate 19,281, forward strand.
AGCACTCCGCATGCTCGGACGGGGCAGGCGCATTGGGGTGGTGCAGTTCATCAAAGGGGGCTGGCACAGCGCCGAGCGCGATGCGTTCGAGAAATTCGGCGACCAGGTGGCGTGGCATTCGATGGGAGAGGGCTTCACCTGGGAGACGCAGGACCTCGCCCGCGACATCGAAGCAGCCGAGCGCGCCTGGGCCAAGGCGCAAGAGCTGATGGCTGACCCGAGCTTTTCGCTGGTGGTTCTCGATGAGCTCAATATCGCGCTCCGCTACGACTATCTGCCTCTGGACAAAGTGGTTGCAGCTCTGAAGGCGCGGCGGCCCGATCTGCATGTCGTGGTCACCGGGCGAAATGCCAAACCTGCGCTGATCGACGCGGCGGATCTCGTCACCGACATGATGCTAGTGAAGCATCACTTCGCTGCTGGCGTGAAGGCTCAAGAAGGCATCGAGTTCTAAAGCGTGGCCGCGCGCGTGCTCATGTTCCAAGGCACCGGCTCGGACGTCGGCAAGTCGTTGATCGTCGCCGGGCTGTGCCGCTTGCTTTACAAGCGCGGGCTTAAAGTCGCGCCGTTTAAGCCGCAGAACATGTCGAACAATGCGGCAGTGACGGAGGACGGCGGCGAGATCGGCCGCGCGCAGGCGCTACAGGCGCGCGCCGCAGGCATGCCGCCCTCGGTGCATATGAACCCGGTTCTGCTCAAGCCGCAAAGCGAAGTCGGCGCGCAAGTCGTGGTACAGGGCAAGGTCTATGGCCGGGCGACCGCCGCCGAGTTCCAGAAGGCAAAACCAGAGCTGATGCCGTTCGTGCTGGACAGCTTCGCGAAGCTGAAGGCCGAGGCCGACATCGTGTTTGCCGAGGGCGCCGGCAGCGCGTCGGAGATCAACCTCCGGGCCAACGACATCGCTAATATGGGCTTCGCGCGGGCGGCAGATGTGCCAGTGGTGCTGATCGGCGACATCGACCGCGGCGGCGTGATCGCTTCGCTCGCCGGCACCAAGGCAGTAATCGATGCCGGCGACGCGGCTTTGATCAAAGGCTTCCTCGTCAACAAGTTTCGCGGAGATCCTGAGCTCTTTGCCAGCGGCATGGCGCTGATCGCCGAGGCGACCGGCTGGGAGGCGCTCGGCCTCATTCCATTTTTCCCCGACGCGCGGCTGTTGCCGGCCGAAGATGCGCTCGCGCTCTCGGCCGAGCGTCCAGCGAAGCCAGATGCGCGCATCAAGATTGCCGTTCCGCTGCTGCCGCATATCGCAAATTTCGACGATCTCGACCCGCTCGATGCGGAGCCTGCGGTCGATCTCGTCAAAGTGAAGCCTGGCGCAGCGCTGCCGGGCAACGCCAACCTCATCATCTTGCCCGGTTCGAAGGCGACCATCGCCGATCTCGCGGCGCTGCGTGACGCGGGCTTCGACATCGATATCGTTGCCCATCTTCGCCGCGGCGGCAGCGTGCTCGGTCTGTGCGGCGGCTATCAGATGCTCGGCCGCACTATCAACGATCCAGAGGGAATCGAGGGTGCGCCGGGGAGTGCCCGCGGGCTCGGCCTGCTCGACGTGGAGACCACGCTCTCGGTCGAGAAGCGGCTGGAGAAGATCGAAGGCGCAAGCTTCGACGGCGCCGCACTCGCAGGCTACGAGATGCATATCGGCGTGACCGAAGGGCCTGACCGCGCGCGACCCTTTGCCAAGTTTGCCGACGGCTCGTCCGAAGGCGCGATGGCGGCCGACGGCCGCGTGTTCGGCACGTATATCCACGGCCTTTTTGCCGACGACCGCCAGCGTGCGGCTTGGCTTGCGCGTTTCTTGGCTGGGGCGCCGAGCATCGCCTACGATACTTTGATCGATGAAACGCTCGACAGCCTCGCGGCTCATCTCGAAGCGCATGTCGATGTCGAGCGGCTGCTCACGCTAGCGCGGTGAGGGCTGCTACAAGAGCGACAATCGCGATAAGGATGGTGTCGGCGCGCCGATAGAGTGACAGCGCGGCGCGGATATCGGCCGCCGTGGGGGCGCGGTGTCCGTCTCCCATCCACGCATCGTCCACCGGGACGCTGTCATAGGCGCGCGGACCGCCAAGCGCGAGGCCGAGCGCACCGGCCATGGCGGCCTCCGGATATCCGGCATTCGGCGAGCGGTGGCTGGGCGCATCCCGCCTAACGGCCGCTAACGCACGCGAGGCCGACGCGCCTTCGGTCAAATAGGCAGCGCCGATAATGAAAAGCGCGGAAAGCCGGGAGGCTGGCAGGTTCACGAGATCATCTGCCCGCGCGGCGGCCCAGCCGAAATCCTCATGGCGCTTCGTGCGGTGCCCGATCATGCTGTCGGCAGTGTTGATCGCCTTGTAGATCGCCGCGCCCGGAAGCCCGGCGATCAACATCCAAAAGGCGGGTGCCACCACCCCATCGGAGAAATTTTCGGCGAGGCTTTCGATTGCCGCTCGCGCGACGCCCGCCTCGTCAAGCTGGGCGGCATCGCGGCCGACAATATGCGATACTGCGGCGCGGGCTACTTCGAGCCCGTCCTCTTCCAAGGCTGCCGCGACTCGCTCTACATGGGCGTGCAAGCTTCGCTGAGCGAGAAGCGTGCTGGCCAGGATGGCGACGAGGACGAGGCCGAACGGGAGGAGCAAGAGGCCACGCTCGATGACCAATGCAATGGCACCGACGGCAAACACGACGATGAGAAGAGTAAGCGCGCCGGCGCTCCGGCGTCGGCTCGGCGCGTCGCGATCGCGGTTGAGCCGCCGATCGAGCACCTCGATGAGCCACCCCATCCAGGCGACCGGATGCCCAAGCCTTTGCGCAAGCCGGTCCGGGTAGCCGAAGGTGGCCTCGAACAAAAGCGCAAGCAGCGTGAGCACAGCGGACATGGCCATCCCGAGGGAACTTGCGCCACTCGATCATGGCGGGGATCTCGGCGCCGCGCGGAAACTGTTTCCAGGCGCGCCCGAACCTTTCCTCGACCTGTCGGCCGGGATCAATCCCAATCCTTACCCTTTGCCGGAGCTTTCCGACGCGATTTACGCGCGTTTGCCCGAACAGGCGACCCTGCTCGAGCTGAAAGAGATGGCGGCAAGTGCCTATGGCGCGCCGTCGCCTGCGCATGTCGCGATTGCGCCTGGCTCGCAGATTCTGGTGGCGCAACTGGGCTTCCTGCTCGTGCGCGGACGCGCCGCCGTGTTTGCCCCGACTTACGCCGAGCATGCACGCGTGGCCGAGCTTGCCGGCCACACTGTGATGGAGGCTGCCGATGTCGCACAGCTCGCCGACTCGCGCCTTGCCATCGTGGTCAATCCCAACAATCCGGACGGACGGATCGTGGCCAAGGACATGCTGCTCGCGCTTGCCGATCGGCTTCGGCGCCGAGGCGGACTTCTTCTGATCGACGAAGCTTTCATGGATGTGGCGGCGGAGGGGATTAGTGTCGCCGACCAGGTGGGACGCGGCAACATCGTGGTGCTGCGATCGTTCGGCAAGTTCTATGGGCTTCCCGGCGTGCGGTTGAGCTTTGCCCTCGCCACGCCAGAGATCGCGTCACGTCTCGCTGCCGCGCTCGGGCCTTGGCCGGTGTCCAGCGCCGCTGTCGCTGTCGGCCGGGCGGCCCTCGCAGACTCGCCGTGGGGCGAGAAGACCCGCGCCTCGCTTGCCGAGGCGGCGCTGAGGCTCGACGTTCTGCTGGCTGGTGCAGGTCTCGAGGTCGTGGGCGGCACGTCATTGTTCCGCCTCGCGCGCACAAAAGAGGTAGCGACGCTATTCCGACATCTCGGCGAGGCCGGGATCTATGTGCGGCGTTTCAGTGAGTATCCGGCGTGGCTGCGCTTCGGACTGCCGGGCAACGAGGATGAGTGGCAAAGGCTCCGCTCAGCGCTAATGACATTCGCCAGCGCTAAAACGACTTAGCGGCGATCAGTGAGCCCAACGCCGGGCATGGTGCTGAGCCGCTTCGAGGTTTCCTTGCGCCTCTTCCGGCAAAAGCCTCGCGATCACGCCCATGGCGAGCTCGACAGAGATCTCGCTTGCTCCACATTCCTTGAGTTGCTGCCGCAGCCAACCGTAGATCTCTTCATCCCCGGCTCTAAGGCCGACGGCAATCTCCTCAAGCATCTGCACCAACGATTCTGCTGCCATCGCGCCCCTCCATTCTACCAGCCCACAGGCTCATGGCTCGCGCTCGGTTTCTTGCGCTCCTGGTGCGGATCCCCCCCGACTCGCCGATCATACTTGGTCTTGCGTCACATAGACGTTGCGTAGCTGCAACAGTCCGGGTCTTTTCGACTAGTCGGCCCCAGGGCCGGTGAAGGGCAACGGTGTGACCGAGGCCGTTTTTGGGTCGCCCGCGGCTTGGGCCATGGGCACGCCGCGCCGGAGGATGGGCCGGCAATAGTGCGAGCCGTGCTCGGCATTGGTCAGCAGCAGGTCGACGTGAATGTGGTTGTAATGGAAGCGGTCGCTGCCGGGACCAAGCACCGTGTAAAACTCCTGGCAGGCGCCAGTGAACGCCGCCGCAAGGAATGCCTGCTCGCGCGGCGTTCCGCGCCACCAGGCATTGGCCACGGTAATGATCTGACCGTTCGCCAGGCGGAAGGCGGCGATATCGAGCGCATTGCCAAAGGCGTGCTCCGAGATGCGGCCCCAATTGTTGCCGTTTCGGCCGCGGCAGCCATACGAGGCGATCTGGCCGATCTCGATGACGCGGCTGCCGAAATAGCGGTAGGCAGCGGGCTGCACCGAGGTCTTGATCCAGCGATCGAGCGCGGCGGTGAGGGGGCAGCCAATTGTCGCAGGCGGCGTGACGGTGACGCGACCGTCCGCGAGACCCGAAACGCGCAGTGGGCATTCGAGCCCGCACACCCCGGGACCGTCGATGGTCTCCATTGGAGTGACATAGGTCGAGGCGTGTACCGCGCCGCCGGTGAGGCAGGCCTCCTCGACCTTGCCACGCCACGGTGCGCGCTGGCCGGAATTGAAATTGCCGCCGGCGCAGCCGAACAGCGCGCCAAGGCACGCGGCTACGGAGAGGCCAACTACGAGATACGCGACCCTCGCCCCCATGGCCCGTACCTTGGGGCCAAGGGTCTGAACAAACTTTCAATGGGTCTTAACGATTGGCCCTATGTACGCGCCTGGGATTTTATCCGGCCCTCGGTCCTTAGCTGTGCTTCACGTGCCTATGCGTCGGCTGCGCCGGATGTGCGGCACCACATTTCGCGCAGACGCAGAAGGGGTCGCACTGCAGGGTCGAGCCCTTTGGGCAGAAGAATCCCTGTTCGACACAATCTGCCTTCTCGACCGGC
>DATNDG010000137.1:0-11044 GCA_035553515.1 Allostellaceae bacterium
ACCGAGCGGCCGGCGCTGGTGCTGCTCGATGTGCGGCTGCCGGATGCGAGCGGCATCGACATCTGCCGCGACATCAAGGCGAACCGGCCGGGCACGCTGGTGCTGCAGACTTCCGCAGCCTTCACCGGTGCCGGCGATAAGGCCGCGGGGCTCGAGGGCGGCGCCGATTCCTACCTGGTCGAGCCGGTCGAGCCCGAAGAGCTGGTGGCGCAGGTCGGATCGCTGCTGCGCCTGAGCCAGGCCGAGCAGGAGCTGCGCGGGCTCAATGACGCGCTCGAGCAGCGTGTCGCGGAGCGTACGCGTGAGCTGGTCGAGGCCAACCGCAGGCTCGCCGTCGAGGCGAGCGAGCGGGCGCGCATGGAGGAGGCGCTGCGCCACGCCGAGAAGCTCGACGCCATCGGCCAGCTCACCGGTGGCGTGGCGCATGATTTCAACAATCTGCTGACGGTCGTGCTCGGCAATCTCGATGCGGTCGAGCACCAGCTCGCCGAGACGGGTGGCGCTTCGGGGAAGATCCTGCGCCTGCTGGCCAGCGCGCGCCAGGCGGCGGAGGATGGCGCGATGCTGACGCGCCAGCTCCTCGCTTTCTCCCGGCGCGACGTGCTGCGGCTCGAGGTGATCGACCCGAACCGCGCCATCGATGGCTTCCGCAATCTGCTGCAGCGCGCTCTCGGCGAGCGCATCGAGCTCGAGCTCGCCCTCTCTATCGATTCCTGGCTGCTGCAGATCGACCGCACCCGCCTCGAGGCTGCGCTGCTGAACCTCGCGGTCAATGCCCGCGACGCCATGCCGCTCGGCGGAACGCTGCGCATCGCCACCCGCAATGCCGCGGTCGAGTGCCCGGCGGCGCTGCCGTCGCAGGCGATGCTCGTCCTCGATGCCGATGCCGGCGACTATGTCGAGATCGAGGTCAGGGATAGCGGAACCGGCATGCCTGCGGACGTGCTGCGCCACGCCTTCGAGCCGTTCTTCACCACCAAGGATGTCGGTCTCGGCAGCGGGCTGGGCTTGAGCCAGGTCTATGGCTTCGTGCGCCAGTCCGGCGGATTTCTCACGGCCGAGACGGCGCTCGATCGGGGCACGGTCTTCCGCATGTATTTGCCGCGCAGCCGCGCCGATGAGGAGCGCAAGACCGGCGCCGAGCCGAGCGAGGAGATACCCGGCGGCAGCGAGACCATTCTCGTCGTCGAGGACAACGAGCTGGTGCTCGAGCTGGCGGTGAGCGCGGTGGCCGAGCTCGGATACCGCGTGCTGCTTGCCGCCACCGCCGCAGCGGCGCTCGACATCATCGCCTCCGACGAACCGATCGATCTGCTGTTCACCGACATGGTCCTGCCGCACCGCATGAGCGGCCTGGAGCTTGCGCGCGAAGCGCGCCGGCGCCGGCCGGGGCTCAAGGTGCTGCTGACCTCCGGATATTCCGCGGTCAGCGCCGGCGATGACCGCGGCGAGCGCTTTCCGCTGCTCACCAAGCCTTACCGTGTGGCCGAGCTGGCGCAGCATCTGCGCCAGGTCCTGGACGCAAGATCCTAGCGGCCCGGTGCCGACGGCGCGTCGTTCTCCGCCGTCATGCTCCACGCCTCGGGCTTGGCGCGGCGGGACGGGTCTGCTATGGCAGGCCGATGTTCCCTGAAAGACTCATCGCCGGACACCGCGCCTTTCTCGCCGGCCGCTTCGCCGCCGAGCGCTCGCGCTATAAAACCCTCGCCGAGACTGGTCAGCGGCCGGAGACCATGGTCATCGGCTGCGTCGATTCACGCGCCTCGCCGGAAGTGATCTTCGACGCCGCGCCCGGCGAGTTGCTGGTGGCGCGCAACGTCGCCAATATCGTGCCGCCCTACGAGCCTGACCGCGCGACGCAGCACGGCACCAGCGCCGCGCTGGAATTCGCCGTCCAGGCGCTCCGGGTGAAGCATGTGGTGGTGCTCGGGCACGCCTTCTGCGGCGGCATCCGCGCCTTTGCCGACGAGCAGGAGCCGCTCTCGCCCGGCGATTTCATCGGTCGCTGGATGGCGCAGATCGCGCCGGCCGCCCAAGACCTGGGGCCACGCCGCGCTGAGGACGGGGACGCTTATCTCCGCCGGCTCGAATACGCTTCGGTCGAGCTCAGCCTGAGGAACCTCATGAGCTTTCCCTTCGTGCGCGCCCAGGTCGAGCGTGGCAAGCTCAATCTGCACGGCGCCTATTTCGGCATCGTCGCCGGCCAGCTCCTCATCCGCGACCCCGGGACCGGCGAGTTCAAGCCGATCGCGCCCACTGCATGATCAGCGGTTTTGCAACCGTCGACTACCCCACATATCCGCGATAGCGCGCTTCTTCGATCGGCACGATGATCTTGCCGATCGGCCAGAGCGCGAGGCCGGCAAGCTTCACATTCGCCCAGGCGAAGGGGAGGCCGATGATCGTCACGGCGAGCAGCGCCGCCGTGATCAGATGGCCTAGCGCCAGCCACCAGCCGGCGAGCACCAGCCAGATCAGGTTGCCGAGCGTGCCGAGCGCGCCGGTACCGAGATCGGAGTTACCGGTCCAGCGCTCGCGCGACACCGCCGTCTGCCCGAAGGGGAGGAGCGCGTAGGCGGCTATGGTGAAGGCGGCGCGCGCCCAGGGCAGCCCCACGATGGTGAGCGCCATGATGAGCGCCGCCAAAAGCCAGCCGGCCGCCATCCAGAGGCCGCCGAAGATGATCCAGAGCAGGTTCAGGGCAATGCTCATCGTCGGCATGGGCGCCTCCCCGGGTATCAGCGACCGAGATCGCGGAACTTGCGATGCAGCTCGAAATCGCCGGAGGTGACCTGCGTCTCCATCTGGCCGAGCCGCGCCTCGAGATCGCGGAACTTCATCTTGAGGCCCTGCACCGTGTCGGCGGGCGCAGCGTTGACGCCCCGCCAGAACTGCTCCTCCTCGCGGCTGCCATAGAGCGCGCGCGGCTTCGGCCGCAGCACCACCGCCAGGATCACGTAGGCCGCCAGCGTCGGCGGGAAGAAGAAAACGAGGCCGAGCACGGCGACCAGCCGCGCCACCACCGGCTCGACGCCGATATAATCGGCGATCCCGGCGCAAACGCCGGCGATGATGCCGCGATCGGGGTTGCGCCAGAGGCGGTAGCGGTTGCTGCTGCTGTCGGTCCACACCATGGCTCAGCTCCCCTGCCGCATGCGCCAGCCCGGCGCCTCGGCGTCGAGCACCTTCTCGAGCGCGTCGATGCGCGTCTCCATGCGCCGCGCGCTCTGCCAGAGATCGCCCAGCGCTTTCTCGTCGTCGCCGGAGAGCCGCCGTCCCTGCCGCCACCGCGTGATGTAGTGGAAGGTGATCCAGATCGGCGCGACGATGACGAGGAAGATGATGCCGAGGACGAAGCCGCCGCCGTAGAACATGATGTCCATCCCTTAGCGCGCGGCTTGCGGGGTGACGCGATTGCCGAGCCGCTCCTTGAGTGCCTTCAGCTCCTCGTCGACGCCGTTCTCCGCCTCGAGCCCGGCGAGCTCGTCGGCGAGCGTCTTCTTGCGGCCGAGATCGAAGGCCTCGACCTTGCCCTCCATCTCGTCGAGCGCGCGCTCGACCTGCTCGAAACGGGCAAAGGCGTCGGTGATGCGCTCGTCATGGAGGCGCGTGCGCAGCTTGATGCGGTTGGCGGCGGTCTTGTGCCGCGCCGCGATCGATTTCTCGCGCGCCTTGGCGTCGGCGAGCTTCGCCTGGAGCTTGGCGATGTCCTCGTTCTGCTTCTGCAGCCCTTCCTCGACCTGCGCCTGCTGGCGCTTGAGGCCGGCGAGCGCCTCGGCGACGCGCGCCTTGGCGAGGAGGGCGGCCTTGGCGAGGTCCTCGCGCCCCTTGGTGATGGCGAGCTCGGCGCGGCGCTGCCATTCCTCCTGCTCGTGCTCGAGCTGCGCGACGCGGCGATCGATTTCCTTGCGTTCGGCAATGGTGCGCACCGCCGAGGAGCGCACCTCGACCAGCGTGTCCTCCATCTCCTGGATGATCAGGCGGATGATCTTCTCCGGATCTTCGGCGCGGTCGAGGATCGCGTTGATGTTGGAATTCACGATATCCGCGAGGCGGGAGAAGATCCCCATGAAGGCATTCCTTTGCTGAGGGGAGCCGACGCGGCTCCGATGCCGCTTCCTTAGCAGGCGCCGTGCCAACCCGGCCGTCCGCCGGTAAGTCGCTGAAACTCCACACTTTCGCTCGCGCCGGCTTGCGCGGACCGCCGGTGTTGCTTAGGTATATTGGCTGAAAGGTGGGATTTTGCCCGAATCCATCGGAATTTTCACCGGACGCGATCCGGAGCTGCCGCCGCTGGTCGGCGAGGCGCCGGCCTTTCGCGCGGCGCTGGCGCAGGTCTCGGCGCTGGCGCCGCTCGGCCGGCCGGTGCTCGTGGTGGGCGAGCGCGGCACCGGCAAGGAGCTGGTGGCGGCGCGGCTCACCTACCTCTCGCCGCGCTGGGACAAGCCCTTCGTCAAGCTCAACTGCGCGACGCTCGCCGAGAGCCTGCTCGACAGCGAGCTCTTCGGCCACGAAGCGGGCGCCTTCACCGGCGCGACGCGCCGCCGCCTCTCGCGCTTCGAGCTCGCCGACCAGGGCACGCTCTTCCTCGACGAGATCGCCACCGCTTCGCTGGCGGTGCAGGAAAAGATCCTGCGCGTCATCGAATATGGCAGCTTCGAGCGCGTCGGCGGCAACGAGGTGCATCAGGTCGATGTGCGCGTCATCGCCGCGACCAACGTCGATCTGCCGCGCCTGGCCGAGCGCGGCCGCTTCCGCAGCGATCTGCTCGATCGCCTCGCCTTCGACGTTGTCACCATCCCGCCGCTGCGCGAGCGCGCCGAGGACGTGACGCTGCTCGCCGAGCATTTCGCCCGCGCCATGACGCGCGAGCTGGGGCGCGAGGTCTTTCCGGGCTTCACCGATGCCGCGCTCGCGTCGCTCGGGGCCTATCGCTGGCCGGGCAATGTGCGCGAGCTCAAGAACGTGGTCGAGCGCAGCCTCTATCGCTGGCCGCGCCCCGACGAGAAGCTCGGCGAGATCGTCTTCGATCCCTTCGCCTCGCCGCACCGGCCGGGCGCGGCGACGAGCGGAGCCGACCAGGCCGGCGATAGCGTCGCCCAGGAACCGACCTCTCCGCCGTCTGCTCCAGCTTCCGATCCGGCCGCCGGTTTCCTCGCGCGCAGTGCGGCTTTCGAGAAATCGCTCCTGGCCGAGGCGCTGGCGGCGCAGCGTTTCAACCAGCGCCGCACTGCCGCCGCGCTCGGCCTCACCTACGATCAGCTCCGCCACTACCTGAAGAAGCACCGCCTCCTCGGCCGCGGCTGAGGAGGCGCGCTCAGGCGTAGGGCGCAGGGTCCGTGTCGGGATCCCAAAGCACCAGCCCGCCGGCGAGGCGCTGGGCGATCGACGGCGATCGCGGAAACCCGGCAGGGAAGCTGCGGCGCCCGGTCGGCAGCACGCGCCAGATGCCGTAGAGCCAGGGCTCATGCGCGGGGCCGAGCGGGTCGGGCTCTGCGATGATGGTGGGCTCCAGGGCGAAGCGGACGCCCAGCGCGCGAAGCTCTTCCGTCATCCATACCAGCGCGCCGTCGGAAAGGCCGCTCTCGCCAGTCTCAACGGGATAGCCGCCGCCGACATCCGCATGGGCGCCGGGGAACAGCATCTGCAGGATGCGCGAATCCGCATCCCAAAGCGTCGGCGTGAAATCCTCGCGCTCCTCGTCGCGCGACACCGCATGGCGCCCGTGCTTCACCGTCAGGCTTAGTGTTGTATCCGCGAAGCGGAAGGCGTCGATGCGGACCATGCTGCGGGCATATTCGGGGATCCCCAGCGCGCCCACCGTGTCGAAGACGGCGACCGCCTCGATCGGCGCCGGGAGCAGCAGCGCCGGTGGCGGCGGCGTCAGCACCATGCCGGGAATATCGAGGATCGCATCCTCGAGCCGGCTGAGCCAGTCGGGATTGGCGGCGAGCGCGGCGCGGCGATAGGCGTACCAGGCGGCAAGCCCCAGTCGATAGCCATGCTCCCTGTCGTCGAGCCCGGCCTTGCCCGCGTCGAGCAGGCCCATGCGGGCGATGAGCCCGGCCAGCGCCCGCGCCGTATAGGCGCCGCGGCTGAAGCCGATGAGGAAGATCGCGTCGCCCGGCGCATAATTGCGCGAGACGAAGGTATAGCCCCGGACGATGCGGGTGATGAGCCCGGCGCCCAGAGAGCCGCCCAGCAGCTGCACCAGGAAGTTATCGCTGTCGCCGACGCCGTGCAGGTATTTCGCCCATTGCCGCACCGCGCCGGCCTCCTCGAGCACGCGCTCCTGCTCCTTTTCGAGCTTGTAGGTGTCGGGCGTGTCCTGGCCGTCGAGATTGAGGAAAAGCTTGAAGATATTGGTGGCCGGCGCCGTCTTGTCGTCGCTGTCGGCCTCGCCCGGGCCGTTCCACGTGCCGTCGGCGCAAAAGATGATCGTCTTGCCCATGTCCGACCCTCGCGCAGGAGTGGCGGATGGCGCATGCTAACACCGTTTCCGGGATCTGGCGACGCGCCCCTCATCGCCCGACGAGGCCGCAAGCAAGCATTCGACTGCAGTTCCGCCCTGCGTCCTTCGACAAGCTCAGGATGAGGAAGATTCTTTGTGGCACAAAGAAATGTGCCGCATCCCGAGCGCGAGCGAAGCTCGCAGTCGAAAGACGCACCGACCGTCGTCCCATCGCTTTCCTCACACGCTCGAAAGCCGGCCCAGAGCTCCGCCATCGGTCCCGGCTTTCGCCGGGACGGCAAGATCGGATGCCGTCAGGAGTTCGCAAGCATCCCGGCACCGCTATGTTTACTCCACCATTCCCTCGGGGCAGATCCGATCGAATACCGCAATTTGGTGCGCAATCTTCTGGATATGTTATCCTGCGAATGCAATCGGAGATTGACTGTTGCCGCCACGGGTTCCCGCGCCGCCGACCCGCTTCTCACCTCCAACGCACAGCCAGGCAAAATCCGGCTCGGTCGGGACTGCCGCGCCATCGCGCAGGGAACCTGTCGCCCATACGGGCCATCTGCCGACCGCTCGAGCGCAAGTGATGCTGCCGGCGTCCGTGTCGACGCTTCGAGCAACTCCCTCCGTGCCGCGACTTCCAGCCGGTTCGCTCAGCGCCGCCGGACAGAGCGCGCATCGGAAGCTCGCTCCGTTGGCAGCGCCGGCTGCGCGTGCGACCGGTCTTCACGTCCCGACCGTGCCGCAAAGCTCTGGCCCAGCCCAGGCCTTCTCGCCGCTGGCAATTCTGGCCGAATATCTTGGCGTCGAAGCGAGCTACACCGCCGTCGCGGCGGCGCTCGGCGTCACTACGACGCTGCTGACGACCGCCGTCGTCGGCCTCGCTCTGGGCGCCGTTTGGTGGAACCGGGCGCAGATTCGCGACTATCTGCTCGCGCGGCTGCGCCGTGCCCCAGCCCCCATACTCGCCGCGCTGCCGAGGCCCGCCGACGACGAGGAAGGATACTGCGGGAATTTTCAGCGGATCCGAGGGTGGCAGGTTGCCAATCCAGTCCAAGGGTTCATCGTCCAGGAGATCACGCGCACCTTCAATGTCACCCTCGGACGGCTCGGCGCTCCATTGGCTGGGGGAGCGCTCAATGCCTATGTGCGCGACCCAGCCTCTTCCGTCCATTCGCTGGAGACCCACTACTGGGAACTTTGGCAGGTGCAGGCCGACGGCACGATCAGCGACGGTGGAGAAGACACGTTCGGCCTGTGCTCGATTATCCCATGGGACGGGCAGGGGCGGCTCAATGTACGACGCGATGTGCAGCACACGACCGTGGGCCGGTTCGTCATGACCGGCAGCGCCCGGTTCTATCCAACCGCCGCGGCGGTGCCGGCAATTTTCCGGCGCAACGCGGTCCAGGCGGCCGGCGGCCTGTTCAGCACTGCGAACAATCCGACCGCGCACTTGCCCGCGTCGGCGCCGGGCGTGGTCAATTACACCGTCACTGCCGCTTGGGACAGCTGGAGCCCGAGCTGCTACAGCGTTGTGACCTGACGCGCGAGCGGTCGCCGCCATCCACGCCGTGTTCGATCGGAGCACTGCGTGGAGACGACGGTCCACCGGGTCGACCCGGCGATGCTGCAAGTCGGCGTCAGTCCAGCGAAAAGAACCCGACCGTTTCCTGCGCGGGCTCTACGCGCAGCGTCTCGCTGCGCCGCTCGCTGGGCGTCATGCGATAGACCGTGGCGCCGAGAATGCCGTCGCCCAGGACCCCGTCGTTCGCCAGCGGCAGGATGACCCTCTCGCCCATGCCGGAGCGCCCCGCATGGATGAAGACAGGGCCGACGCCATGCGCGAAGGCCGGCTCGGTGACGACGCGCCGATGCCGGGCGAAGATGAGGTCATATTGCCAATCGGCGAAGAATTCCTTCATCGGCACGCCGCGCAGGCTCTTGCCGAAGACCTCGTTGATCTCCTCGCCGGCGAGCCGGCCGGTGAAGGTATCGGTGTGCCGGTCGTATTTCCAGGACCAGACGATCGGCAGATGGCGGGCAATCGCGGCAGGGTCGATGTCCTTCCAGCCAGGCATCCGCCTGCTGCCGCGCGCCTCCTGCCAATAGAGCGCCACCTCGCGCAGCGCGGGTGCCTCGATCGACGCCAGGAAGCTCTCGAAGCTCATCGCGCGACGCCAACCCCTTGCGCCCCCGTCGGCTCCGCTAAAATTAGATGCCGAAACCGCAATCCGTTCAAGGTAAAGGCGCCGCGGGCCGCGCATGTCCCGGCGGTTGAATGCGACTAGAGCGTCTCTCGTTTAGTTGGAAGCAAGGCGGTCTCTCGTCCCTCTCCGCGCGAAGCGGGGAGAGGGAGAGGACCCGTGGCTCGTGAGAGCCACGGGGAGGGTGAGGTGTCTCTCCGGGGCACGAGCGCATTCTCCATCGATACCCACCTCACCGGCTCGCTGCGCTCGCTCCCCTCTCCCCCCGCAAGCGGGCGGAGAGGGGCTATTCAAAGCTTCCGTCAAAACGGGATACGCTGCAGGACGCAGAACGCGCGCGCCGCCGCGGCTACACCGGCTCGAGCGCGCGGTGCGGCGCCGACGGTAGCACGACCCTGATCCGATCGCCGGCGCGCACGTCGCCGGCTTCGATCACCACCGCCATCACGCCTGCCTTGCGGACGAGCTTGCCCGCTTCATCGCGGCCGAGCGTCGCCTGCATCAGCCCGGGCCGGAGCCCGTCGAGCTGATAGCAGGGGTTGCGCAAGCCGGTGACCTCGATCACCGCCTCATCCCCGAGATGCAGAAGCGTGCCTTGCGGCAGCGCCAGCAGGTCGATGCCGCGCGTCGTCACATTCTCGCCCATCTCGCCCGGGGCGAGGTCGAAGCCGCCGCGCCGCAGCTCCTCGAAGAGCTCGGCATGGATGAGATGCACCTGGCGGAGATTGGGCTGGCTCGGGTCGCGCCTCACGCGCGAGCGGTGCTTCACCGTGGCCCCGGCATGCGCATCGCCCTCGACGCCGAGCCCGGCGACGAGGCGGATCGAGTCCGTGGCGGGCTTCGCCATGCTGTGCGTCGGGCTGAGGCTTACGGCGACAACGGTGCCGGTCATGCTCATCGCTCTTCTGGTTCCCGGCGCCGATCCTAGTCGCCGCCGGCGCTCGCGCCAACGCGGCCTTCCATTGCACCCCCGCATCCCAATCGGCTAGAACCGCCGCCTGCCCTGAAAGCCCCCGGAGTCCGCGCGATGCCCGCCTATCAATACATTTACGTGATGAAGGGTCTCTCCAGGACCTATCCGGGCGGGCGCGAGGTGCTGAAGGATATCTGGCTCTCCTTCCTGCCGGGAGCGAAGATCGGCGTGCTGGGCCCGAACGGTGCCGGCAAATCGACGCTGCTGCGCATCATGGCCGGGCTCGACCAGGATTTCACCGGCGAGGCCTGGGCCGCCGAAGGCGTCAAGGTGGGATATCTGCCGCAGGAGCCGCAGCTCGATCCCGAGTTGGACGTCGCCGGCAACGTCAAGCAAGGCCTGAGCGAGATCACCGCGCTGCTGCAGCGTTTCGAGGAGGTGAGCGCGCGCTTCGCCGAGGAGCTTTCCGAGGACGAGATGAACGCGCTCATCGCCGAGCAGGGCGAGCTTCAGGAGAAGATCGACCGGGTCAATGGCTGGGAGCTCGACCGCACGGTCGAGATCGCCATGGACGCGCTGCGCTGCCCGCCGGGCGATACCGATGTCGCGACGCTTTCGGGCGGCGAGCGGCGTCGCGTCGCACTCTGCCGGCTGCTCCTGCAGAAGCCGGACATGCTGCTGCTCGACGAGCCCACCAACCATCTCGATGCCGAGAGCGTCGCCTGGCTGCAGCGCTTCCTCGCCGACTATGCCGGCACCGTCGTCACCGTGACCCATGACCGCTACTTCCTCGACGAGGTGGCGGGCTGGATCCTGGAGCTCGATCGCGGCCGCGGCATTCCCTATGAGGGCAACTACACCGGCTGGCTCGAGCAGAAGCAGAAGCGCCTCGAGCAGGAGGGCAAGCAGGAGGCGGCGCGCCAGCGCACGCTCGAGCGCGAGCTCGACTGGGTGCGCCAGAGTCCGCGTGCCCGCCAGGCCAAGAGCAAGGCGCGCGTCTCCGCCTATGAGAGCCTGGTGGCGCAGAGCAAGGAGAAGGCGCCCGAGACGGCGCAGATCGTGCTGCCGCCGGGGCCGCGGCTCGGCGATCTCGTGATCGAGGCCGAGCAGCTCGCCAAGGGCTTCGGCGAGCGGCTGCTGATCGAGAATCTCTCCTTTCGCCTGCCGCCGGGCGGCATCGTCGGCATCATCGGCCCGAACGGCGCCGGCAAGACCACGCTCTTCCGCATGGTCACCGGCCAGGAGCAGGCCGATCGCGGCAGCTTCCGCGTCGGCGAGACGGTGAAGCTGGGATATGTCGACCAGTCGCGCGACACGCTGGCGCCCGGGAAGAGCGTCTTCGAAGAGATCTCCGGCGGCAATGACGAGATCGATCTCGGCCGGCGCAAGATGCCGAGCCGCGCCTATTGCGCGCTCTTCAATTTCCGCGGCAGCGACCAGCAGAAGAAGGTGGGGCAGCTCTCG
>DATNDG010000138.1:0-3699 GCA_035553515.1 Allostellaceae bacterium
GGAGAAGTTCGGCGTGCCGCCCGAGAAGGTGGTCGATGTGCAGGCGCTCTGCGGCGACAGCGTCGACAATGTGCCGGGGGTGCCGGGGATCGGCGTCAAGACCGCGGCCGAGCTCATCAACACCTATGGCGATCTCGAGACGCTGCTGGCGAAAGCGGGCGAGATCAAGCAGCCGAAGCGCCGCCAGTCGCTCATCGATTTCGCCGAGCAGGCGCGCCTCTCCAAGCGCCTGGTGCAGCTCGACGTGGCGGCGCCGCTCAGCGTGCCGCTCGACGCGCTCGAGGTGAAGCCGCCCGACCGCGACAAGCTCAAATCCTTCCTCCAGGCGATGGGCTTCAAGAACCTGCTGCAGCGGGTCGAGACGAAGCTGGGCGGCGCGCCGGCGGGCGCTGCCGCGAAGGCGGCTGTCGCAACCGCCGCCCCCGCCCCGGGCGCCGAGCCGCGGCCGCTGCACGAGCCGGCCTCGCCGATGGCGGTGCCGCCGCCCGAGGATCTCGCGAAGATCGAGCGGCGCTATGCGCTGGTGCAGGAGATCGAGGATCTCGACGCCTGGATCGCCGCCGCGCGCGCCAAGGGCGTCGTCGCCATCGACGCCGAGACGACATCGCAGAACCCGGCGCATGGATCGCTGATCGGGCTCGCGCTCGCGCTCGAGCCGGGCGAGGCGTGCTATGTGCCGCTGCTGCACAAGGCCAATGGCGCGGGCGAGCTCGATCTCGCCGCGTCGCCGGCCGCGTCCCTGCGCCAGATCCCGCTCGACACGGCGCTCGCCCGCTTGAAGCCGCTGCTCGAGGACGAGGGGGTGCTGAAGATCGGGCAGGACATCAAGGACGACGTCGTGCTGCTGAAGGGCTACGGCATCGATGTCGCGCCGATCGACGACACGATGCTGATCTCCTTCGTGCTCGATGGCGGCCTGCACGAGCACGGGCTCGACGCGCTGGCCGATCTTCATTTCGGCCATGCGGTGATCCAGTACAAGGAGGTCGCCGGCAGCGGCAAGAACCAGCTCGATTTCGCGGCGGTGCCGCTCGAGAAGGCGCGCGACTACGCCGCCGAGGATGCCGATATCGCGCTTCGGCTCCACAAGGTGCTGAAGCCGCGGCTCCTCTCGGAGCGGCGGCTCGCCTTCTACGAGACGGTGGAGCGGCCGCTGGTTTCCATCGTCGCCGATATGGAGCTCGCCGGCATCCGCGTCGATCGCGCCGAGCTCAATCGCCTGTCGCAGGATTTCGCCGGACGCCTCGCCGAGCTCGAGCAGGAGATCCACAAGCTCGCGGGCCATCCCTTCAACATCGGCTCGCCCAAGCAGCTGGGCGAGGTGCTGTTCGACGAGCTCAACCTGCCGGGCGGGCGCAAGAACAAGACCGGCGCCTACGGCACCGACGCCGCGGTGCTGGAGCAGCTCGCCGCGGTGCATGACCTGCCGGCGCGCGTCCTCGACTGGCGCCAGCTGGCGAAGCTCAAGAGCACCTATGCCGATGCGCTGATCGAAGAGATCAATCCGACGACCGGGCGCGTCCATACCTGCTTCTCGCTCTCGGGCGCGATCACCGGGCGGCTCTCCTCGACGGAGCCCAATCTGCAGAACATCCCGATCCGCACCGAGGAAGGCCGCAAGATCCGCCGCGCCTTCGTCGCCGAGCCCGGCCATCTGCTGATCTCGGCCGATTACAGCCAGATCGAGCTCCGGCTGGCCGCGCATATGGCCGATGTCGAGCCGCTCAAGGAGGCGTTCCGCGCCGGCGCCGACATCCACGCGATGACGGCCAGCCAGGTCTTCGGCGTGCCGATGGCGGAGATGACCGGCGAGATCCGCCGCCGCGCCAAGGCGATCAATTTCGGCATCCTCTACGGCATGAGCGCCTTCGGCCTCGCCAGCCGCATCCAGGTGCCGCAGGCCGAGGCGGCGGAGTTCATCAAGGCCTATTTCGCGCGCTTTCCCGGCATCCGCGCCTATATGGAGCGGATGAAGCAGGAATGCCGCGAGAAGGGCTATGTCGAGACGCTGTTTGGCCGGCGCTGCCATCTCCCGGGCATCCGCGAAAGCAACCAGACGCGGCGCGGCTATGCCGAGCGCGAGGCAATCAACGCGCCGCTGCAGGGCACCGCCGCCGACGTCATCAAGCGCGCCATGGCGCGCATCCCCGCCGCCCTCCATCGCGAGGGGCTCAATGCCCGCATGCTGCTGCAGGTGCATGACGAGCTGCTCTTCGAGGCGCCCGAGGCAGAGGCCGAGCGCACCGCGGCACTCGTCAAAGAGGTGATGGAGCACGCAGCCCTTCCCGCCCTCCATCTCTCCGTGCCGCTCATCGTCGAGACCGGCATGGCCGGAAATTGGGAAGAGGCGCATTAGGGGCTGTCGGCGGACAGCTTTCAGATATCAGGCGTCAACGGCCAGTTTCCCCCTCTCCACCCCATTGGGGCGGAGAGGGCAGGGTGAGGTGGGGTACGCGCAGCGCGCGGCGCTGTCGCACGGGACCGCCATTCCCCCACCTCATCCTAAATCCTTCTCCGCCCCCGGGGGGCGGAGAAGGACTTAAACATTGCGGGAGGCCGTCAGCCGACGGCTCTCACCGCTTCCGCGCGACGATGTGGAAGAGGTGCCAGTGTTTCGCTTTGCCGTAGGGCGTGGTGGCGTCGCTTTCCTCTTCCTCGCAAAGCTCGACCTCGAAGCCTTCGAGCAGCCGCTCAACGGCAGCGCGCGGCAGGAAGGTGATCGCCTTTTCGCCGCGCCAGCTGTCGCGCTCGCCGAAAAGCTGTCCGGCAAAGCGCCCGCCCGGCGTCAGCGCCGCCACCAGCTTCTGCCAGAGCACCGGGAAATCCTCGGGCGCCACCAGCGGCAGCGCGAAGCTCGCATTGATGAGCCCGGCCGGCGGCAGTTCCACCGCCTCGAAACGCGCGCAGCGCGTCTCGAGCAGGGCGCTCTCGGGCAAATCCGGCCGCTCCTTGAGGCGCGCGATCGCCCGCTCCTCCGCATCGATCGCCAGCACCCGCCAGCCGCGCCGCAGCAGCTCCACCGTGTCGCGCCCGTCACCGCAGCCGAGATCGAGCGCGAGCCGCCCCGCGCCCGCGCCCGACTTCTCAAGCGCAACCAGCAAGCTGCGCCGCGGCGGCCGCCCCGCCACGCGCCGGTAATACTCGCCCCAATCGCTGCGATGGCCGGAGTGTGAGTCGTCCGTGGTCAGTCGCAAGTCCTCAGGTCAGCGTTCAGCCCTATGAAGTCCTTCTCCGCCCCATGGGGCGGAGAAGGATTTAGGATGAGGTGGGGTGTCGGTACCGTGCGGGCTCTCGCGGTTGCAAGAGCAACCGCTGCCGCCCGCCCGCGACAGCGCTGCGCGCTGCGCTTGCCCCACCTCACCCTGCCCAGCAACCCGGCCGACCGCTCTGCGGTCGGCCCCGGAGGGTTCGATCGCAAAGCGATCGAACGGGTTGCTCCCCAATGGGGCGGAGAGGGAAAAATAAAAATAATGACTGACAGCAGATGACGGCTGAGCTCTTCCTCAGCCTTCCACCTCCGCGTCGAGAGCGGCAAGCGCCGAGCGGTATTCGTCGGCACCGGGATGCATGCCGTCGGCCTCAAGCTCGGGCGGGGTTGCGCGCCGGGCGTCGCGCGGGCGCGCGACATCGGCCGCCTTGTCGCGGCGCGGGCGCAGGGTTCTTGCCAGCCATTCGCTCCACATCCTCACCTCCCGGGCC
>DATNDG010000139.1:0-30776 GCA_035553515.1 Allostellaceae bacterium
CCGAAGAGCGACACCATGCCGACGCCGGAAGCCGCAAGCAGATGGCCCGCGCCGCTGTCATTGGCGATCGCGAGCGCAAGCCGCCGCCCGAGCGCCATCGTGTAGATGGGCGAGGCTGCGACCTCCGCGGCGATGCGCCGATCCTGAAGGGGCAGCAGCGCCTCCGGCAGCGCGGCCTCGATCTCGCCGGCCCAGGATCGCTCCTCGGGGCCGAGCAGCATCGCGACGCGCCGGCCGCGCCGCTGCTGCGCCTCGGCGAGCGCCAGGAAACGGGCGAGCGGCCAGCGCTTCTGCGCACCGCCAGCGCCCGGCGCGATGCCGACATAAACCGGACCCGGCGGCAAGGCCAGCGCCGCTGCCTCGCTCCAGGGCGAGCCGATCGACAGTTCCGGGGCCGGCTCGACCGGTGTGCCGCTGGCGATGGCGAGGAGATCGAGAAGCTGGTCGATGAGGCGCAGCGGCCGCTGGTAGCCGCGGGGCGGCCGCTTGTCCGACAACAGGAAGCGCGCGGCGCCGGAGACGAAGCTGCGGCTCTCGATGCGGCGCAGGATGAGCGTCGTGAGGACGCGGCGCTGCGTGTCGATGACGAGGTCGAAGCGGCGGCCTGGCAGGGGCCGATGCAGCAACTCGGCAGCGCGCGAGCCGATGCCGGCCTCTTCGAGGACCTCGTCGAGCGCTGGCGACACCAGCGGCGCCAGGGCATGCGCGTAGACGGTCTTGCCCTTACCGGCGAGCCAGGTGATGCGCGCTTGCGGCCAGCGCTGCCGCAGTGCGCCGACGAAGGGCAGCTTCATCACCCCGTCGCCGATGAGCTCGAGCCCGGAATAGATCAGGACTTCCATGCGGCGCGACAGTCTCACTGCGGCGCCGCCGAGGCAAGCGTTGCGCGACTATCGCGACCAGCGGAACATGACCGACGCGAGCAGCACCGCAAAAGAAAGGGCGAGCGCCGTGGTTGCCCAATCGGGCGCCCAGTTCGGCCAATGCCGTTCGATCCAGGGCTCGCCGCCGGCGCTGTGCACGCGGCCGTCCTCGGCCCACTCGCGATGGGTGGTATGCATCCGGCCGTCCTCGCCCCATTCGAACATCGCCTGATCGGCAAGCCGCGCGCGCGCCCGCTCGTTTTCGTCGTCGAAGCAGGTGGCGCGAAACACCGTGAATTCCGTCAGGGTCGACGTCACGGGATCATAGAGCACCTGCACGACGCGCACGGCCGGGATGCGCCGGCCGTTGAGCAGGCGCTCGGCCTCGGCGACCGCGGTCGGGCGGTCGTCGAAGATGCCGATCGTCCGCCAGCTCCGTTCCTGGCGCGCCTGCGTCTCAAAGGTGATAAGCCTCACCGTACCCCCGCTGGCCACCCGTTCCGTCCCGCTGCAATGCCTCGCAAATACCGACGAAAACCGACGAAATCTTGGCCTTTATTGTGATTGTTCTTGGCTTGATCCATTATTCCTATCGTTTTCTTGTGAGATCGTAAATGCTCATCGGGAAAATCGTCGGGCAATCCTGCTAAATCCGCGGTGCGGCGGAACGCCGAGAAACTCCTGGCCCAAAGGACCCTAAAGGACGACGTCGCAGGCCCATGCTATGTCCCAGACAGGCTCCTACCGCCGCTTGCCGCCGACGGTGACCCCCGACCACTTCTCGATATGGGTGATGAGATTGGTGAAGTCCTGGTCGGGACCACCCTGCGCCAAGCCGTAGAGCCACATCTGCTTCACCGCATTGCCAATCCACATCGGCACGCCTAGCGCTTCGGCCTCGCCGATGCAGAGATTGACGTCCTTCGAGAGCAGCCCGAGCGCGAAGCCGAAATCGAAGCTCCGCGGCAGGATCGATTTCGGGAACTTGTCCTCGCTGGCGGCACTGCGCCCGCTGCCGGCATTGATGACATCGATCATCAGATAGGGGTCGAGCCCCGCTTTGACGCCGAGCACGATCGCTTCCGAAGTCGCCGCGGTGGCGGTGGCCGAGAGCAGGTTGTTGATGACCTTCATCATCTGGCCCATGCCGGGCTCGGCGCCGACATAGAAATATTTGCCGAGGTTGAGCAGCAGCGGCTTCAGCCGCTCGCATTCGGCCTGCGGCCCCGACACCATCACGGCGAGCGTGCCCTTGCTGGCGCCGGCGATACCGCCCGAAACCGGCGCATCGATGGCGGTGATGTTGCACTCCCTGAGGCCGGCAGCGACCTGCTTCGCCATGCGTGGCCCGGTGGTCGAGAGGTCGACAAAGAGCCGCGCGCGTGTTCCCGAGGCGATGCCGTTCTGTCCGAGCGCCACGTCGCGCACGATGTCGGGCATCGGCAAGCTTGCCAGCACGATTTCGGCGCGCGAGGCGACGTCGGCGGGCGAGGTGGCTTTCTCGGCGCCCTTTGCGGTGATGGCGCTCAGCGCCTGGCCCTGCACGTCGTAGGCGACGAGGCGATAGCCTGCCGCTACCAGTCGCGATGCCATGGGCAGGCCCATCCTGCCGACGCCGATGAAGCCGATCGTCTCTCCGGTCACTCTTTCCTCCTCGGTTCTATTCTCTTGGCTTGAAGCGTAACGCGGGGGATGATGGTAAAGGCAGGCGGGCCGACAAGGCCAGCCCTCACGGGGAGGAGCGGGACGGCATGGAATTCGGCATTCTCTTCACATCCCATCCCAACACCGAGACCGAGCCCTATCCGCATCGGGCGGTTCATGCGCGGGTAACCGAGGAGGTGCGGCGCGCCGACCAGCTGGGATACGACTACGCCTGGGTTGCCGAGCATCATTTCAGCAACCAGTACGGCATCATGCCGGATGTTTTCGTCTATGCCGGATATCTCGCGGCGCTGACCAAGCGCATCAAGATCGGCACCGCGGTGGTGACCTTGCCGCTCGCCAACCCGCTGCGCGTCGCCGAGAACGCCGCGTTCGTCGACATCCTCAGCAATGGCCGCTTCGCGCTGGGCCTCGGATCCGGCTATCGCCACTATGAATTCGAAGGATTCGGTGTCCCCTTCGATGCGCGGCGCGACATCCAGGAAGAAGCGCTGCCGCTGTTGATGGAGCTCTTCCGCACTAAACGGACCGATCATCAGGGCAAGCATTTCCACGTCAAAGTGGACGGCGAATACGAGCTCTTCCCGCATGCGCTGCAGCAGCCGCATCCGCCGATCCTGTTGGCCGGCGCCACCGACCGATCGATCGGTGTCGCCGGGCGTATGGGATTCGGGCTGATGCTGTCGACCTGGACACCCTTCGACGGGCTGGCGAAGCAGGTGCGTCACTATCGCGAAACGCTGGATGAGACGCCCGTGGAGCTGCGCGCCAATCCGGCGCGCGGCCATGTCGATATCGCGCGCTGGGTCTATGTCGCCGAGACCGACGCCAAGGCCAAGGCAGAGAGCGAGGCCGGCATCCTGCGCCACCAGTCGCATTTCTTCAGCGGCCACACTTCGGGCTATCTCGGCACCGTCGGCACAGGCGGCACCGCCGGGCGGGACTACGACACGCTGTCGCGCGACATCATCCTGCACGGCTCTCCCAAGACCGTGGTGGAGAAGCTGCAGCGCCTCCAGCATTTGACCGGCGTAAGCTCGCTCATGCTGCACTATCCGCCCTGGTACGGCATTGAGAAGGCGATGGCGTCGCTCGAGCTTTTCGCCGCCGAGGTGATGCCGAAATTCAAGGGGTCTCAGGCGGCGAGGGCCAGCGCATGAGCGAGCGCGTCGAGCCCTTCAATCTCTTTGCCATCCGCTACGCGCATCACCCAAAACGCAGCGCAGCGGAGAACTTCCTCGGCGGCGATCCGCATGATGAGGCATCGCCTCTCGACTATTTCGTCTGGGTGGCGCAGCGCTCGGACCGCGTCTTCCTCGTCGATACCGGTTTCGGCGAGGCGGCGGCGAAGGCGCGCCAGCGCCAGCTGCTGCGCGCGCCGGCGGAAGGTGTGCGCGCCCTGGGCCTCGATCCCGGTGAGATCGAGGACGTGATCATCACTCATCTCCACTACGATCACGCCGGCACGCTCGATGCCTTTCCCCATGCGCGCTTCCACGTCCAGGACCGCGAGATGCAGTTCGCGACCGGGCGCTGCATGTGTCATCCGGCCATGCGGCACGCCTTCGACGTCGAGGATGTGACCGCGCTGGTCCGTCATCTCTTCGCCGGCCGCGTCGCCTTCCATGACGGCGACGAGGAGCTGGCGTCAGGGCTCAGCGTCCACCGAATCGGCGGCCACACCGCCGGCATCCAGTGCGTGCGCGTGCTGACGCGGCGCGGCTGGGTGGTGCTTGCCTCGGATACCAGCCATCTCTACGCCAATATGGAGCAGGGGCGGCCTTTTCCGATCGTCTTCAATGTCGCCGAGATGCTCGACGGGCATAAGCGGCTGCACCAGCTCGCCACCTCACCGCGTCATATCGTGCCCGGTCACGATCCGCAGGTGATGAAGCGGTACCTGGCGCCTGGCCGCGAACTCGACGGCATCGTGGTGCGGCTCGACGCCGAGCCGGTGGGATAGGGGGCGCAAGCACGCAGCCATCTGGACCGGAGTGGCTGCAGGGCGACGTTGCGTTCTTCGAGAGGCTCAAACGGCGGTGTTGCCGCCCACCATCTCGCGTGCCGTCTTGATTGCCTCCAGCAGCACCTGCTGGTCACCGATCTGGTTGGCGAGCAGCAGCGCGAAACGCAGCAGAAAGGCTTCGCTCTGGGCGTCGCTCAAGCCCTCATTGGCGGCAATGATCGCCTCGTAGAATCCGTCGGCGTCGGGAATGTTGGGTTCGGTCCTCATCGCGGGATCTCCTTGCCGAGGGCCTTGTTGAGGGCGGCCGCGAGCGCGGCGCCCTCCGGGCGCAGAAGCCGCGCGGCGAGATGCTGGTCGGGGCGGATGACGAGCACTTCGCCCGGCTTGCCGATCTGCCGCAGCGCCTCGCCGCGGATGACCGGCAGAGGGCCGATTGGCTCGCCGCAGGCATAGGCGCGTGCGCTTCCGGCAGAAAGATCGGGCGGCGCCGCGCCGGGAAAGCAAAGCACCAGGAAGGGTGCACCTGGTCCGCACAGGAGATCGCTGAGCGCGCCGTGCGTGCCGTCCGGCAGGGTCACCGGAAGGTTCGGCATCGCCGCGCCGCCATTCGTGGTGAGCCGCGAGGCGGCATAATCGAAGGGCACGGAGAGTCGGCCGGTATTGACCAGCGCGCGCGCGAAGTCGTAGCGGCGCGCGAGGTCGAGCACGGCGTCGCGGAAGCGATGCTCGAACGGCGAGCGTGGCGCCAGAAAGCGGATCGTCCGGGTGGTGACATGGATGTTGTGCGCGCCGGCGGCGCGGCGCTCCTCGTCGTAGCTGTCGAGCAGCGCCTCAGGTGCCGCATCAGAAAGCACCGCAGCGAGCTTCCAGGCGATGTTCTCCGCATCCTGCACGCCGCTATTGCCGCCGCGGGCGCCAAACGGGTTCATGACATGCGCGACATCGCCGATGAAGAAGACGCGGTCCTGGCGAAAGTGCTTCATGAGCTGCGTGCGATAGCCATAGGGCCCGACCCAGACGATCTCGACTTCGCACTCGCCGAGATGACGGCGCAGGCGATCCCGCACGGTCGCGGGATCGGCAATCATGCGCGGATCGGCATGCGGTCCCATCTGATAGTCGAGGCGCCAGACGCCGTCCGCCATCGGATGCTGCCACACGGCACGGCCATCATTGAAGGCCGCCTTGGCCCAAGTCCAGCGCTCGGCCGGCAGCTCCTTTTCGAAGCGCACATCGCTGATGCACCAGCGGTCCTCGCCAAGCTCGGCCGCCATCTCGGCGCCGAGCGTGCTACGGATGAGGCTCTGCAGCCCCGAGGCATCGATTACCCAGTCCGCCTCGAGCGCATAGGACCCCTCCGGCGTCTCGACGGCGAGCGCCACATGATCCGCGCGGAGCTCGATGCCCGTGACGCGGTTGCGCCAGCGCAGCTCGGCCGCCGGCAGCTCGGCCAGGCGATCGACCAGGAACCATTCGATATAGAACTGCTGGAGGTTGATGAAAGGCGGCTGCTTCGACAACGAGCCCCGCGCCGCATCGAAGCGATAGAGCATATCGTCATCCGCGAGCACGCGGCCGACCGACCAAGTCACGCCCTTCTCGGCGATGCGCGGATAAATCCCGAGCCGATCGAAGATCTCGAGCGTCTTCTGGGCGTAAACGATGCCGCGGCTCGAGGCGCCGCGCACGCCCACCGTGTCGTCCTCGTCGAGGAGGACCACCGGAACACCGCGGCTCGCAAGGTCGCAGGCGGCGGTAAGGCCGGAAAGACCGCCGCCGACCACGACAACCCTGTAGCGTTTGCGCTCGCCGTCGAGCTCCGCCGGCCGGCGATAGGGAAAGACGGGCAGTTGGTAGCCGCCGCCCGATGCCTGTGCTGCCCCGCCCATGTCCGCTCCGCCCTGGCGCTCGCGGCTATCGTGATCGCCGCCTTGCGCCGGTTCAAGGGCCTCGTCGTCAGCCGCTCGCGCGCGCTTGACGCAGCAGATCCTGCATTGCCTGGATGGCCGTTCTGTAGCCGTTGGCGCCAAGCCCCGCCATGACCGCCGTTGCGGCCTTCGAGACAAGTGAGTTGTGGTAGAGGGATTCGCGGCGATGGATATTCGAAATATGCAGCTCGATGATCGGCCCGGGAAACATTTTGAGCGCGTCCATGACCGCCAAGGAGGTGAAGGTCAAGGCCGCCGGATTGATGATGATGCCGCTGCCCCGGTCGATCGCCTCGTGGATCCAGTCGATCAGCTCATATTCCTTGTTCGTCTGCCGGAACTCGATGGCGTAGTCGCCCGCCGCCGCGCGGCACATCTGCTCGACCTCCTGCAGCGTCGTGCGGCCATAGATCTCAGGCTCGCGCATGCCAAGCCGGTTGAGATTGGGGCCATTGAGCACATAGATGGTCTTGGCCATGGCTGAACTCGCTTTCTGAAGGTTGAGTGGGGCGGATCGCCGGCGTGGAGCGGCGCCAGGGGCAGCGCATGGTGCGCGTCTGAAGCCGGCGGTTCAAGGGGGAGGGATGCGCACTGCAGCTGCAGCAGTGCCGAGTCTGCCGGCAGATCAGAGCCCCGCCTTCCGCCGCTCTTCCTCGCGGAGCCTGAAGCGTTGGATCTTGCCCGTCTCGGTGCGCGGCAGAGATGTCACGAATTCGAGGGCGCGCGGGTACTTGTAGGGGGCGATCTCGGCCTTGACGAACTCCTGGAGCTCGCTGCGCGTCGCCTCGTCGGCGGCGGCTGCGGGACGAAGCACGACGAAGGCCTTGACGATCTCGCCGCGCTCACGGTCCGGACTGCCGACCACCGCGCATTCGAGCACCTTGGGATGGTCGAGCAGCGCGGCTTCGACCTCGGGCCCGGAGATGTTGTATCCGGCGCTGACGATCATGTCGTCGGTGCGCGCCTGATACCAGAAATAGCCGTCGGCATCGCAGCGATAGGCGTCGCCGGTAAGATTCCAGCCGTTTTGCACGTATTTGCGCTGCTGCTCCGGCATCTCGAGATAGCGACAGCCGGTGGGGCCGCGCACGGCTAGCCGGCCGATTGTATCAGGCGGCGCGGGGTCCCCGGCCTCGTCCACCACCATGGCCTGATATCCCGGAACCGGCTTGCCGGTAGCGCCGGGGCGGATGTCGTCATCGGCGGCGGAGATGAAGATATGCAGCATCTCCGTCGAGCCGATGCCGTCGATGATGCGGATGCCGGTGGCGCGCCGCCAAGCCTCGTAGACGGGGAGCGGCAGCGTTTCCCCGGCCGACACGCATTTCCTGAGCGAGCCCAGGTCGAAATTGCGCACGATATCGGCCATGGCGCGATAGAGCGTCGGCGCGGTGAAGCAGATCGTGCAGCGATGGCGCTGGATCGCCTGCAGCAGCCCTTCGGCGGTCACCTTGGGCAGCAAAAGGGTCGAGGCGCCGACACGCATCGGAAAGAGCAGCAACCCACCCAGGCCGAAGGTGAAGGCGAGCGGCGGGCTGCCACAGAAGATGTCGCCCGGACCGGACCGCAGGACGTGCTTCGGGAAGCAGTCGCAGATCGCGAGCAGGTCGCGATGGAAATGCATGGTCCCTTTGGCGGCGCCGGTCGTGCCCGAGGTGAAGGCGATGAGCGCCACATCGTCATGGGAGGTGACGACATTGGCGAAGCTCGCCGGCTGGCTCGCGAGCCGCGCCTCGAGGCCGTCTGACCGCTCGCTGCGGAAGAGCAACAGCTTTTCCAGCGTCGCGGTCTGCGCGCGCGCCGCGTCGAGCTCGCCCGCCAGCTCCTCGGCGCAGAGCGCATAACGCACCTTCGCCTTGTCGATGATATAGGCAAGCTCGCGCACGCGGAGCAGCGGCATGGTGGCAACCGCGATGCCGCCCGCCTTGAGCACCGCGAACCAGCAGGCTGCCATCATGGGCGTATTGGCGTCGCGCAGTAGCACACGCTCCCCTGGCAGCAGGCCGAGCTCGCTCACCAGCACATTGGCGATGCGGTTGGCGCGATCGAGGAGATCGGCATAGGTCCAGATCTCGGCGGTGGTGAGCGGGTAGGCGACCGGATGATGGCCGTCGGGCTCGATGATCTGCGTCCATTGGACGGTTTCGCGCCGGAGGCAAGGCTGCGAACCGAAACCCTTTTCCACCATGCGGTCGAGCAGCTCGATGGCAGCATTGAGTTGCTTGGGATAAGCAAGCTCGGCCAAGCCGCCATCGTCGAAGGTCGGCCATTCCGCCGCAGGCGGCAGATGGTCCCGGGCGAAGTGGTCGAGATGCGCGCTGGGATCAAGCATGGGCGCCCTCTCTCAATTGCCCTCGAAGGCAGGTGGCCGTTTGGCGACGAAGGCTTCATAGGCGCGATGGAAGTCGCGCGTCTGCATGCAGAACGCCTGAGCCTGCGCTTCCGCCTCGATCGCCTGCTCGATCGTCATTGCCCATTCCGCATGGAGCTGCCGCTTGGTCATGGCATGGGCGAAATTCGGCCCCTTGGCGAGGCTTTGCGCCAGGGCTGTCGCCTCGGCGAGCAGTGCTTCGGGCGCTACGAGGCGATTGTAGAAGCCGCAGCGCTCGGCCTCCTCACCAGCCATCGGGCGCCCGGTATAAAGGAGTTCGGCGGCGCGACCTTGGCCGATGATCCGTGGCAGTATCGCGCAGGCACCCATGTCGCAGCCGGCGAGGCCGACGCGGGCGAAGAGGAAGGAAACCTTGCTCCGCGCTGTGCCGAAGCGCAGATCGGCGGCCATCGCGAGGATCGCGCCCGCGCCGGCGCAGACCCCGTCGACTGCGGCCACGATCGGCTGTGGACAGCGCCGCATGGCCAGCACGACGTCGCCGGTCATGCGGGTGAATTCCAGCAGCCCGGCAGCATCCATCCGGGTCAGCGGACCGATGATGTCATGGACATCGCCGCCGGAGCAGAAATTGCCGGCCGCGCCGGTGATGACGATCGCCTTCGCATCCTCGGCATGCACCAGGGAGTGGAAGAGATCGCGCAGCTCGGTATAGCTCTCGAAGGTGAGCGGATTCTTGCGCTCGGGCCGATTCAAGGTGACGGTAGCGACGCCATCGGCGACGGCAAAGCCGAAATGACGCGGCGCAAGCTCCCCGGCTCTCACGGCATCCTCGCGGCGCTGCGCACGGATTGCTTGAGCTTGCCGAGCAGCTCGAGGAGGCGGGCCATCTCGGTGCGGGCGAGTCCAGCCATCATCTGATCGATCCATTGCTCGTGGGTGGGGGTCATCGCATCGAAGCTGCGCTTGCCTGTGGGCGTGAGCTTGATGCGCAGGCTGCGCCGGTCGCCGGGTTCGGGCACGCGCGAGACCAACCCCTCGCGCACCAGCGCGTCGGTGAGGCCGGTGACATTGCCGTTGCTCACCATGAGACGGGAGGAAAGCTCGCCCATGGTCAGGCCCTCCGGTGCGCGGTCAAGCTGCGCCAGGAGATCGAAGCGCGGCAAGGTGGTGGCGAAGCTCTCGCGCAGCCGCGCGCGCACCTCGTTCTCGACCAGGTTGCTGCAGGTAAGGAGCCGGAGCCAGAGCCTGAGCTCAAGCTTGTCGTCGCCCATGACGGCCGACTCGCGATCGGGCTCGCGCCGCACTTCGCTCATGGCATCAGCTCGCCGCCGGCGATGACGATCGCCTGCCCGGTGACTGCACTGGCCTCGGGCAACACCAGGTAGGCGACGGCGCTCGCGACCTCCTCGGGCGTCACCAGCCGGCCCATCGGATTGGTGCGCGCAAGCTCGCCCTTGGCTGCCTCGGGCGAGCGGCCGGTGGCGGCGGCAATCGTCGCCGCGGCGCGGCCGACGAGGTCAGTATCGGTGAAGCCCGGACAGACGGCGTTCACCGTGACCCCGCTCTTCACCGTCTCCAGCGCGAGCGCCCGCGTCAGTCCGACCAGCGCGTGCTTTGCCGCCACATAGGCCGAGACATAGGCGTAGCCGGTGAGGCCGGCGGTCGACGCGATATTGACGATCCGGCCGTGCCTGGCCCGGAGCATGGGCGGCAGCGCCGCCTGGGTGCAGAGGAATGCGCCCTTGAGGTTCACCGCCAGCATGCGCTCGAGCAGGTCGAGCCCGGTCTTGGCGAAGGGCGCGCTCTCGGCGGCTCCGGCATTGTTGACGAGGATCTCGGCCGAGTGGATGCGCGCGAACGCCTCGGCCACAGCCGAGGGATCAGTGACATCAAGGCGCTCCACCGCGACGAAAGTGGCGGTCAGCGCCGTGATCGCCTGCGCGCGTTCTTCAAGCGGCGCGAGCCGCCGGCCGATCAGGGTGAGCTTTGCGCCAAGCCGGGCCAGCCCGAGAGCGACTGCCGCGCCAATCCCCGTGCCGCCGCCGGTGACGACGGCATGCTGTCCCTGAAGCGGTCGTGCGGGTTCCGCTGACACGCGGCCACGCCTGCGCAGATATTTTAGACCTAAAGCAATTTACGCCCCGACAAGGCGAGCAGGCAAGGGCACCCGCCAGGCCGATGAGTGGCGGCAGGAAATTGTTGCTGCCATCAAACTGTCATTGCGCCGCCAAGGACCTGTAATGGCACCGGCGTAATCAAGGCCAGTTCAACCCCCTGGAGGTCCCTGATGGCCACTGCCACCGCCTTTGCCTTGCTCGACGAGCAGCCGCTCAAGCGTTTCCATTTGCGCGCCATGTTCACCACAGGCATGGGCGTCTTCACCGATGGGTACGATCTCGCGTCGATCGGCGTGGTCCTGCCGCTGGTGCTTGCCTCTTTCGGCGTTGCTCATGTTTCGGGCCTGCAGAGCGGCATGCTGGCGGCTTCGGCGCTGGTCGGCGCAGCGTTGGGTGCCCTGATCTTCGGGGTGCTGGCGCAACGCGGGCGCAAGACCTTCTACGGCCTCGATGTGACACTGATGGCCGTGGCGGCGGTGGCGCAGATCTTTGCCACCGATCTCTGGTCGCTCATTACCATCCGCTTTGTCCTCGGCATCGGCGTTGGGGCGGATTACGTGCTGTCGCCGACGATCATGGCCGAGCATGCCAATCGCGGCGATCGCGGCAAGACGCTCGGCATCGGCTTCGGCGTGATGTGGTGGGCGGGAGCGGTCGCCGCCGGTTTGCTGCTGCTGGTGCTGAAGGCGGCGGGGGTGTCGCCCGACATGCAGTGGCGCATCGTGCTTGCTGCCGGCGCGGTGCCGGCGCTCTCCGTGCTCTATCTGCGCCGGCGCATGCCTGAGACGGCGCGCTATCTGGCGCGGCTCGCCGGCGATCCCGGCGCTGCCGCCGATGTCGTCGAGGAGGTGAGTGGCAAGCGGGCGGCGATGCCCGAGGCCGACCGACGCGAATTCTGGCAGGTGCTGAACCAATATATGGGGCCGATCCTCGCCTCGGCGGTGCTGTGGATGCTGTTCGATATCGTCGTCTATTCGGGCATTCTGTTCGGACCGTCGCTGATCGCACAAGGGCTCGGTGTCCCGCCGGCAATCTTCTCGCTGGTGATGTCGCTGGTCTTCATCATCCCGACGGCGCTCATCCTCAGCCTCTTTGCGCTGGACCGGCTTGGCCGCAAGCCGACGCAGGCGATCGGCATGATCATGGCCGCGGTGATGCTGACGATCTTCGCGCTCTACCAGGACCAGCTCAAATCCGCGCCGCTGCTGGGGCTCCTCGTCTATGGGCTCTACAGCGTGTTCATCACCTTCCCGAGCATGGTGAGCGGCGCCGGCATCCTCGGCGTCGAGCTGGCGCCGACGCGGGTGCGCACGGTGGCGCAGAGTATCTCGGTGGTGGGTGGACGGATCGGCGCCTCGCTCAGCGCGTTCCTCTTCCCGCTTCTGTTCTCCAGCATCGGCGAGGTCGGCGTAATTGGGCTGCTGGCGGGCGCTGCCGTCCTGGGCGGGGTCCTGACGTTGATCATCATCCCCGAGACGCGCGGCCGCTCGCTCGAGGAGATCAACGAGGAGAGCGCAGTGCCTGCTGCTGCGGGGTATGCCGCGCAGGCCGGCGTCGCCGACTGATCGGCGGCGCGTCGACGAAGAAAGCGGCTGCCCGGCGACGGGCGCCCGTTCGCGTTCAGGCGTGCGGCTTCGCCGTGTCGGGGCCGAGCGACCAGATGAGCCCGATGATCGCGCCCTTGAAGCGCGGCAGCAGGAGCAAGGTCAGCAGCAGGGTCGTCGGCACCCAAAGCGTCACCTGTTGCAGCGTCGAAAGCCCGAAGTGCTCGGCCAACAGGATCAGCGGCACGATGAGATGTCCCACCACCAGGATGGTGAGATAGGGCGGGAAGTCATCCGCACGGATCGCGCTGAAGCTCTCGTTGCAGCAGGCGCAGCATGCGACCGGCTTCAAGTAACCGCGGAAGAGCGCGCCTGCGCCGCAGTTGGGGCAGCGGCGGTGAAAGCCGCGCAGGACATGCGTGAGGTTGGAATTCGTCGACATTCGGCTGGAATTCGGTTGCCGCGGTCTGGCCAAGGGCGGCTCGGGCTTCCAAGCCGCTCATCTGCTAATACGACTTGTCCTCGGAGAAGGCCTTATAGGCCATGATGGTGAAGGTGTCCTTGATGCCGGGCAGCGTCTGCAGCTTCTCGACGACGAAATGGCCGATATCCATGTCGGGCGGCAGATAGCATTTCATCAGCAGATCGTACTGGCCGGAGACCGAGTAGACTTCCGAAACCTGCTCGACATTCTCAACGGCTTCTTCGGCGACCTTGTAGGCCCTGCCGAGATCGCATTTGACCATCACGAAGATCGTCTTCATGGGGAAGAGACCCCTCAGCCGCGCGCGATCCTCGGCGGACGCGCCAGAAAGGCGGGTAGGTGGTCGCCAAAGCCGACGACGCGGCGATCATCCTCGTGATCGTCCCAGCGCTCCTCGCGCCGCGGCAGGGGGGTCACCTTGCCCTCGGGGTCCATCGTGACCGGTCGCGGCGCCTCGCGCAACGGGGGACGCTGCCCACTATTGCGGCGGCCTTCCTCGCGGCCGCCCCGCGGGCGCTCGCCCTGCTCGGGGCGCGCCTCGCGCTGCTCCGCGCCGGAGCGGCGTCCACCGCGCCGATCGCGTCCGCGACCGCCGCGGCGGCGATGCTCGCCGTCGCCCTCCTCCTCGGTAAGCTCGGCGGCGCCGATACCGGAGACGGAGATGGCCGGGATATCCTTGCCGATGAGCTTGGTAATCGCAGCGACGAAGCGGCCGTCTTCGGGAGTGGCCAGCGTGAAAGCGCGGCCCTCGCGGCCGGCGCGGCCGGTGCGGCCGATGCGGTGCACGTAGTCCTCGGCATGGATCGGCACGTCGAAATTGAAGACGTGCGACATCCCTTGGATGTCGAGACCGCGCGCAGCGACATCGCTGGCGACCAGCAGGCGGATCTCGCCTTCCTTGAAGCGCTCGAGCGTCTCGGTGCGCTTCGATTGCGGCATGTCGCCATGCAGCGCCGCGGCATTCAAGCCGTGCTTCACCAGGGAGCGGTTGAGGATGTCGACGTCGCGCTTGCGGTTGCAGAAGATGATGGCGTTCTTCACATCCTCACTGCGGATGAGGCGACGCAAGGCCTCGCGCTTGTCGGCGTGATGGATCGTGATGAGGTGCTGTGCCACGGTGGCCGCCGGCGAGGCTGGCGGCGCCACCGAGATCTCCTTCGGGTTCATCAGGAAGGCATCGGCGAGGCGCCGGATCTCGGGCGGCATGGTGGCGGAGAAGAACAGGGTCTGGCGGATGCGCGGCAGCAATCCGACGATCCGCTCGACATCCGGAATGAAGCCCATGTCGAGCATGCGGTCGGCCTCGTCGATCACCAGGATCTTCACGTCCGACAGCAGGATCTTGCCGCGCTCGAAGAGATCAATGAGCCGGCCCGGGGTGGCGATCAGCACGTCGACGCCGCGATCGAGCTTGCGCTCCTGATCGGCGAAGCTCTCACCGCCGATGAGCAGCGCCATGCTGAGCTTGTGGTGCTTCCCGTAGGTCTCGAAGGCGGTCGCGACCTGGGCGGCGAGCTCGCGTGTCGGCTCCAGGATCAGCGAGCGCGGCATGCGCGCGCGGGCGCGGCCGGCGGCGAGGATATCGATCATGGGAAGGGTGAAACCGGCGGTCTTGCCCGTGCCGGTCTGCGCACAGCCGAGCACGTCGCGCCCGGTCAGCACATGGGGGATGGCCTGTTCCTGGATCGGGGTGGGGGCGGCATAACCGGCATCGGCTACCGCCTGCAGGACCTCCGGTGAGAGGCCGAGATCGGCAAAACTCATGTAGTTCTTTACTTCGCTCTTTCTACGTTTCCGACTTTCAGAGGTGCCCTTTAATTGGGGCTGCGCGGGCGAAAGTCAAACTATTTCGCGGCGGAAGCGGGCAGGGCAGCCCCGCTTGGCGAGCGTAGCGCGGGCTTATACTCTCGGGAAAATGGTTAACGAAGAGGCAAGAATGGCGTCTTCAGCCACGAAAATTCCGCTGATCCTGCTGCCGGGGCTGCTCTGCGACCATGCGCTCTGGGCAGCGCAACTGGCCGGTCTCGCCGATATCGCCGAGATGCAGGTTGCCGATCTCACCCGCGACGATTCGATGGCGGCGATGGCGGCG
Organism: Allostellaceae bacterium; assembly: GCA_035553515.1. Classification (GTDB taxonomy): domain Bacteria; phylum Pseudomonadota; class Alphaproteobacteria; order ATCC43930; family CGMCC-115725; genus DAHUYF01. Next base: position 14,992 of record DATNDG010000139.1, read on the forward strand.
CGCGTGCTGGCGGAGGCGCCGACGCGCTTCTCGCTCGCCGGCCTCTCGATGGGCGGCTATCTCGCCCAGGAAATCATGCGCCAGTCGCCCGAAAGAGTGGTGCGGCTCGCGCTGCTCGATACCTCGGCGCGCGCCGACACGCCGGAACGCCTGGCCCAGCGCCGCGGCCTCATCGAACTGGCACAGAAGGGCGAATTCAAGGGCATCACGCCGCGGCTGCTGCCGCAATGGATTCACCCCGAACGGCTCGGCGAGGAAGCGCTTATACGCGCCCTCACAGAGATGACACAGCGTGTCGGCCGTAATGCCTATCTGCGCCAGATGAAGGCGATCATGGGACGTCCGGATGGGCGTGCCGACCTCAAGCGGATTCGCGTCAAGGTACTGGTTTTATGCGGGCGAGAGGACCAGTCGACGCCGCTGGCGCTGCATGAGGAGATCGCCTCGTTCATTCCCGACGCGACGCTCGCGATCATCGAGCATTGCGGCCATCTTTCAACCATGGAGCGTCCCGAAGAGGTAAATCGAGCACTCCGAAGTTGGCTTGTCCAGGAACCCGCCGCCACCTGAGTCGTTGCAGAGCGAAGAACCCGCGACGGAGGCGATATGCTCTACTGGGCAGCGATCTTCCTGGTGATTTCGCTCGTCGCCGCCTTGTTCGGTTTCGGCGGCATCTCGGCGGCGGCGGCCGGAATCGCCAAGATTCTCTTCGTCGTCTTTGTCGTCCTGTTCATCAGCACGCTGATCATCGGCCTCGCCATCGGCCGGAGAATCGTCGACCGTCAGCCTTAGCCTTCAATCCCGGTTGCTGGCGAGACGGCCTCACCGCTCGCCGCTGGAGCTGCAGGCGGCGGGGCTGCGATCCTGACGCGATAGCCGAGCGGCAGCAGGTGAAGCGCGAAGCGATCTTCAAGCGTTCCCCAGAGGCCGCGCGGCAGGAAGAGCGAGAACACCAGAGCCGCGGCACCGAGCCCGACCAGGTACCAGATGCCACTTGCGCCGAAGAAGCTCTCGATCAGGAAGAAGAGAATGGCGCCGAGGATCGGCCCCTCGAAGGTGCCGAGCCCACCGACCAGTGCCATGAAGATCATGTAGGCGCTCCATTGCACGCTGAAATAGGCGTTGGGCTCGAAGGTGATGGAGGTGGCGAGCCAGGCCGCGCCCGCGAGCCCGCAGCCCGCGCCGGCGATGACGAAGATGACCCGCTTGGTGGCGAGCACGCGCACGCCCAGCGAGGCCGCCGCCTCCTCATTGTCGCGGATCGCCTGGATCGAGCCGCCGAGCCGCCCGCGCAGCAGCGCGAACATCAACCCCAGCAGAGCGACGGCGATGGCGAAGGCCAGCCAGTAATTGTCGGCGCGACGCTGCTCGGGAGCGAAGGCGTTGAGCGCGATGAGCGAGGTGCCGGTCTCGCCCTGTATGAGGCCGTCGAGATTGACGAGGAGATGGCAGAGCTCGGCCACCACCCACATGCCGATGGCGAATTCGCCGCCGCGAAGCCGAAGCGCGAAGCTCGACAGCAGCAGCGAAAAGAGGCCGGCGCAGAGGCCGCCCAGCACGAGCGCCGGATAGACGGGAAGGCCGGCATGCGAGAGGCGAATGGCGGCATAGGCGCCGACGCCGAAGAAGGCCTGCTGCCCGACCGAGATCAGGCCGCCGTAGCCCGCAAGCGCGTTCCACATCGCGCCGAGGGTGATGTAGATGAAGAGAGTGGTCAGCCGGTCGAGCGCATTGGCGCCGAGGATGAGGGGAGCAACGGCGAGGAAAGCGACGAGCGCCAAGCCGCCGGCGCTCGCTGCGAGCGAAAGCGGCGTCCAGCGTTCGATCGAGATGCCGGCGCGGCGGATCATGGCGAATATTCCCGCCGCAGCCGCAGCCGGCTGCGCAGCTCCGAGCTCAGCACGAGGCGCGCGGCAAGCACCAGCAGGAACACCGTGTGGCCGGCGATCAGAAAGCCGTGAGGATCGAGCTGCGCGCCGATATTCTGGGCGACCCCCAGTACGATGCCGCCGATCAGCGTGCCCCAGAGCGAATTGAGCCCGCCGATCACCACCGCCTCGAAGGCGAAGATGAGCTGGCTCGGCCCGGCATAGGGTGCGAAAGTGGCGCGCATGGCGAGAAACGTGCCGCCGATCGCCGCGGTCACCACGGCGATCGCTGCGGCGATGGCATAGACGGCGCGCGAGTTGATGCCGACCAGCTCGGCGATGTCCGGATTCTCGGCGGTGGCGCGGAGTGCCCGCCCCAGGGCGGTGCGCGAAAGCAGGAGCTGGAGACCCGTCAGCAGCGCGACGGCGACCACGAAGATGAGCACGGAGAGCTGGCCGACATAGATGTCGTTGGTCAGCGACCAGCTGTCATAGGCGAGCGTGTCGATGGCGGGAGCGAGCGAGCGTGTATCCGCGCCGAACTGCGCGAAAAGCAGATTCTCGATGACGATCGAAAGGCCGAAAGTGCTGAGCAGCGGCACGAGGATGCCGGAGCGCAAGCTGCGCTCCAGCATGGTTCGCTGCATCACCGCGCCCAGTACCGCCATCGCCGCCAGCACGACGAAGAGCGCGGGCAGCAGCGGCATTCCGCCTTGCGCGACCAGCAGCCAGACGAGGAAGGCGGCGAGCACCGCGAGATCGCCATGGGCAAGATTGATGATCCGCATGACGCCGAACATGAGCGAGAGCCCGCAGGCGAGCAGCGCGTAGTAGCCGCCGAGCAAAACGCCTTGGAGGATCTGGTTGACCCAGATCATGAGGCGGCTCCGCGCGCCACGTCGCGGCCGAGGCCGAAATAGGCGTGCGTCACCTGCTCGCGCGTCATCGCCGCCGCCGCGCCTTCGAGCACGATGCGCCCTTCGAGCATGCAGGCGACGCGGGTCGCGACGCGCAGCGCCCGACCAAGATCCTGCTCGACCAGCAGCACGGTCATGCCCTCGGCGATCAGTCTCTCGAGCGACTGGTAGACGCGCTCGACGGCAATCGGCGCAAGGCCGAGCGAGACCTCATCGAGCAGCAGCAGCCGCGGATTGGTCATCAACGCGCGGCCGATCGCAGTCGCCTGCTGCTCGCCGCCCGAGAGGCTGCCGGCGTACGCTTTGAGGCGCGGCCGCAGATTGGGGAAGGCGTCGAGCACGCGCTCGACCGTCCAAGGTCCGGACCGTCGGCTCGCGCGCGCGACCAGCAGGTTCTCCTCGACCGTCATGCCGGGGAAAAGCCACCGGCCTTCCGGCACCAGGGCGATCCCTTGCGCCACGCGACGATGGGCGCGCAACGCCGTCACATCCGCGCCGTCGAGCAGGATGCGGCCGGCAGCCGGCCGATGCGCGCCGGCGATCGCCCGCAGCAGGGTCGTCTTGCCCGCGCCGTTGGCGCCGATGAGCGCGAGGATCTCGCCCTCGGCGACGGCGAGGCTGACGCCGCGCACCGCCTGCAGCAGGCCGTGACGCGCCTCCAGATGCTCGACCGCGAGCAGGCTCACGCGACGCCGCCTCCGAGATAGGCGTCGATCACCGCGGCGTCCGCCATCACCGCCTTCGGCTCGCCATCGGCGATGACGCGGCCGGCATTCATGCAGACGAGGCGATCGACCACTTGCAGCAGCACATGAACGATATGCTCGATCCAGACGATGGCGATACCACGGCCGCGCAGGTCGAGAATGGTGCCGACGAGTTGCCCTGCCTCGGCGTCGGTCAACCCGCCGCCGATTTCGTCGAGCAGCAGCACGTCCGGGTCGGTGGCGAGCGCTCGGGCGAGTTCGAGGCGCTTGCGGTCGAGCAGGCCCAGCGCCTCGGCGCGGCGATTGGCAGCGCGCAGCATGCCGCAGATCTCGAGCGAGTCGATGCTTCGTTCATAGGCCTGCTCACGCGCAAAGCCGCCGCCTGCGGTCGCCGCCACCAGCACGTTCTCGAACACGGTCATGCCGCCAAAGGGGCGGGGCACCTGGTGCGAGCGGGCGAGGCCGAGGCGGCAGCGCTCGGCCGCCCCACCATCGGTCACATCCGCGCCCTGAAAGCGGACGCGGCCCGCGGTCGGACGGAGTGCGCCGGCGAGGACGTTGAGCAGTGTCGTCTTGCCGGCGCCGTTCGGTCCGACGATACCGACAGCCTCGGCAGCGCTTAGGGTGAAATCGACTCTATCGAGCACGACGAGAGCGTTGAAGCGCTTGATCAAGCCCTCGGCCGCGAGGATCGCGCCCTCTACCGCCATCGACGCCGACCGCTCCCGTTGCCTCAGGCGTTATAGGGACGCAAGCTCGCGGCGATGGGCACGTGCGGGTCGTCGGCGTGCTCGGTGATCGGCAGGTCGAGCTTGAACTTGCTGCCGGGCTTTGCCTTCACCCATTGGCAGCCGATGATCGGCGATGTCGAGACGTTCGGCACTGGGCCCTTGGTGAAGTCGATGGGCCCCACCGGCGTCACCACCTTGAGCGTGCTCAGCGCTTTGGCAACGGCTGCCTTGTCCTTGGGATTGCCGCTCTTCATCAGCGTCTCGATGCCGGCGTCGACCAGCGCCATGCTGGCGCCGAGCTGCTGGGTCCATTGCCGTCCCGTCGCCTTCTCGTAGCCCGCGCCGAGCGCTTGCGAGCTCAAGCCGGTGAGCGGCGACTTATAAGGCCAGGTCGGGTGCCAGTAGCAGGCGGTGGCGAGATTGTAGCCGAGCGAGCCCAGCGCCTCGACCTGCGAGGGGAAGAGGCCGGTCTTGGCGATCTGCGCGATCTTCACCATGCGCGTGTAGCCCTGCTGCGCCGCCTGGCGCCAGAAGGTGGCGAAGTCCGGCGGGATCGGGAAAGTGTTGAAGATCTCGCAGCGCTCCGCCTTGAACTTGGCGATCTGCGCCGAGAAATCGGTGGTGCCGTCCTCATAGGCGCCGGGATCGACGATGGTGAAGCCGGCCTTGGCGAGCTCGGGAGCGAGATGCTGGCGCACGGCATTGCCGTCGGCGTCGTTGGGATAAAGGATGCCGACCTTCTTGTTGGTCTTGACCGCGCCGTTCCAGAGCGAATTGTAGGCTTTGAAGAAGTCCGCGCCGCCGAAGCAGAAGTGATAGGTCCACTTGAAGGGCGAGGGCTGGCCCGGCTTGGCGCCGCGGCCGAAATACCAGGACTCCCAGGGTACCACCGTCGAGAGACAGGGGATGCCCGCCGCCTCGCAAGCGTCGGAGACCGGGTTCACCACCTCGGGCGTCGAGGTGGTCAGCATCATGTCGATATGCTGCTCGTTGATGAGGCCCTTGGCGAGCGCCCCGGCGCGCGCCGGATCGGACTGCGTATCGCGGTCGAGGAGCTCGACGGCATAGGTCTTGCCGCCGATGGCGAGGCCGGGCGCGAGCTTCTTGCGCGCCAGCTCCAGCACGTGTGGATCGCATTCGCCGAAGCCGGCGAGGGCGCCGGTGCGCGGGCTGATGAACCCAACTTTGAGCGGCTCGCCAGCGGCGCGCGCGAGGCTTGTCGGCAGGCTCGCCGCGGCCAGCAGAGTGCCGGCGCCGCCGAGCACGCGCCGTCGCGTCACCCCGGCGGTCCCATGAGCCGGCTGATGGTTGGAGCTGGTCTTCCTGGACATTGGCACCTCCCCCGTTCTGTTTGGTTGCACGGCGGGCGGCGAGCCCGACGCAGGCGACCTGTTCCGGCCGCGGCCGTCAGCCGACGATACTCTGAAACAGAGCGCCGCCGGCCGCGCCAATTAGTTTATATAACTGATTGTTCGGTAGCTCTACTGATTTCGGCGCGCGTCCACGATGGGGCCAGACGACAAGCCCGCGCCCTCGGTCAGACGTCGAGGTCCCGCACGAATTGCGCGCGCTCCTGGATGAACTGGTAGCGCAGTTCGGGCTTGCGGCCCATCAGACTCTCGACCAGCTCGACCGTGCTCTTGAAGTCGCGCTCACCCTCTTCGGGCAGCTTCACGCGCAGCAAAGTGCGCTGAGCGGGATCCATCGTCGTTTCGCGCAGCTGCTTTGCCGGCATCTCGCCAAGCCCCTTGAAGCGGCTGATCTCGATCTTGCCGCGGCCGTCGAACTCGCGCTTCAGCAACTGGTCCTTGTGCGCATCGTCGCGCGCGTAGAGCGTGGTCTCGCCCTGATGGAGACGGTAGAGCGGCGGCGCGGCGAGGAAGAGGCGGCCCGAGGCCACCAGCTTCGGCATCTCGCGGAAGAAGAAGGTCATCAGCAGCGAGGCGATGTGCGCGCCATCCACATCGGCGTCGGTCATGATGATGACGCGCTCGTAGCGCAGCTTCTCCTCGCTGTAGCGCTCTCCCGAGCCGCAGCCCAGCGCCAGCAGGAGGTCAGCGATCTCCTGGTTCTGCCGCAGCTTGTCGGCGCTCGCCGAAGCAACATTGAGGATCTTGCCGCGCAACGGCAGGATCGCCTGCGTCTCGCGATCGCGCGCCTGCTTCGCCGAGCCGCCGGCGCTGTCGCCCTCGACGAGGAAGATCTCGGTACCGCTGGCCGCGCTGCGGCTGCAATCGGCGAGCTTGCCGGGGAGGCGGAGCTTGCGCGTCGCGCTCTTGCGGTCGAGATCCTTCTGCTGCCGTCGCCGTTGGCGCTCTTCGGCGCGCTCGATTACCCAATCGAGCAGCATGCGCGCCGCTTCGGGATCGCCCGAAAGCCAATGGTCGAAATGATCCTTGAGCGCTCCCTCGACGAGGCGCGCCGCTTCCGGCGAGGCGAGGCGCTCCTTGGTCTGGCCCCGGAACTGCGGCTCCTTGATGAAAAGCGACAGCAGGACCACCGCACCGGTCATCACATCCTCGGCGGTGACCTGCCCGGCGCGGCGGTTGCTGGTGAGCTCGCCATAGGCCTTGAGGCTGCGGGTCAGCCCGGCGCGCAGCCCCGCCTCATGCGTGCCCCCGTCGGGTGTCGGGACGGTGTTGCAGTAGAAGGACTGGAACGCTTCCTGGTCTTCGGGCCAGGCAATCGCCCATTCGACGCGGCCACCTTCGCCGAACTCATGCTCGCCGTTGAAGGGCTGGGGAGTAAGGGTGTCGCGGCCCTGAAGCAGTGAGGCGAGGTAGTCGCCGAGACCGCCCGGGAAATGGAAGCGCTCCTCCTGCGGCACGTCGTCGGGCCGCACCACCGCCGGGTCGCACCACCAGCGGATCTCGACGCCGCGGAAGAGATAGGCCTTGGAGCGCGCGAGGCGGTAGAGCGTCGCCGGCTTGAAATGCGCCTTGTCACCGAAGATCTGAGGATCCGGGTGAAAACCCACCGTCGTGCCGCGGCGATTGGAGACGGCGCCTGCGTCCTTGAGCTTTGTCTTGGGCTTGCCGCGCGAATACTCCTGGGTCCAGGATTTCTTGTCGCGGGCAACTTCGACCCAGAGCCGGTCGCTCAACGCATTCACCACCGAGACGCCGACGCCGTGCAGCCCGCCCGAGGTCTTATAGGCGTCGCCCGAGAACTTGCCACCCGAATGCAGCGTCGTCAGGATGATCTCAAGCGCCGAGGTCTTTGGAAACTTCGGATGAGGATCGACCGGGATGCCGCGGCCATTGTCGCGCACCACGACGCTGCCATCCTTGTGCAGCTCGAGCTCGATGCGGCTCGCATGGCCGGCTACCGCCTCGTCCATGGCATTGTCGAGCACCTCGGCGACGAGATGATGGAGCGCCCGTTCGTCGGTGCCGCCGATATACATGCCGGGGCGGCGGCGCACCGGCTCGAGCCCTTCGAGCACCTCGATATCCTTGGCGGAGTATCCGGAGCCGGGCTTGCGGGCGAGATTGTCGAAGAGGTCTGACATGCGGGTACCATCACAAAACGTCGCAGATACGGTAGGGGCGCGGAGTCCATCGCCACAACATGTGGGCAGAGGTCCGGACAATAGCGGGTTTCGCCGATGAACGGAACAGACGAACGCACCAGCCTTCCGGCTTACGAGCCGGCCATCCGCGCCATGCCGATGCCGGCCGACGCCAACCAGAACGGCGACATTTTCGGCGGCTGGGTATTGTCGCAGATGGACATCGCCGGTGGGCAGGTTGCGGCGCGCCGCGCCCGCGGGCGGGTGGCCACCGTGGCGATCACCGCGATGAGCTTCCACCAACCGGTGCTAGTGGGCGACGAGGTCAGTTTCTATGGCGAGGTGGTCCGGGTCGGCCGCAGCTCCATCGCGGTGAAAATCGAGGCCTGGGTCCGCCGTGGGTTGAGCGAGGAACGGATCAAGGTGACCGAGGGTTTATTCACCTACGTGGCCATCGGCGACAACCGGCGGCCGCGGGCGGTGCCGCAGAATATCTAATTCGTTACGAAAGCGACCCAATAAATCTACTGAATAGTTTGCATTCGAGGGAACAAGCTTGTAGTCTCCCTCGTTGTCTTCACAGAAAATAAACCAAAAGAGTAAACAGGAGGTGAGGCTCCGATGCAGACACGTCGGCTAGGCTTCTGGGTCTATTGGCTTTCTGCGGCGAGTCTAATTGCCGTGATTGCTCCAGGGGTGACGCGGGACGCGCAAGTCTCTGCCGCTCCGGCCAAGGTCGCGGCGAATGTTGATACGCTGGCGAGCGGCGCAGCGGCGACCGCGCCAGCCGCGGCGCCGAGCGAGAACTCGAGCGCGGCGGTGGCGGAATCGCCGGTGGTGGCGAGCGCGGCCGGGCAGCCCGACAGCGCCTCGCCCGGCTCGGCGCGGGCGGGCGGGCAGGTGGGGCTCGCCTCCTGGTATGGCGGTTGGCACCAGGGGCGTCTCACCGCCAGCGGCGAGCGCTTCGATGCGCATAAGCTCACCGCGGCGCATCGCACGCTGCCGCTCGATACCAAGGTCAAGGTGACCAACCTCGAGAACGGCAAATCCGTCGAGGTGAAGGTGAATGACCGGGGTCCTTACGTAGCGGGACGCGTGCTCGACCTGTCGACACAGGCGGCGAAGCAGCTCGGCATGGAGAAGGAAGGTCTGGCGCTGGTGCGCATCCAAGTGCTGCCCGACCAGGTCGCCGACGCCGTCAACTAGTTTAGTCCGAAGGAGGAGATGAGCGGCGCGGCTGAGGTGGGAACCCACCCAGCCGCGCCGGGTTTGCCATGAACATGATGACAAGCGAGCGTCAGATCTGGGAAGCGGCCATGCTCCTGGTGCGACGGCATGGCGAGGATGCCGCCGACATTGCCGGGCGCGAGGCGAAGAAGCACGACAATGACGAACTCACGCATGTCGTGTGGTGTTGGATCGCGCGCGCCACGGCAGAGTTGATCAAGGCATCTCCGGATGAGGGTGATCTTGTCCATTGAGCAGACGGAATCGCGACGTGCAATCGGCCGCGGCCGGGTGGCCGCCAAGGTGATGGACGGCCGCGAAGCGGCGCAGGTCGCGCGTCAACTTACCGAGAAATACGGCGCCGATGCGCTTGCCTTCGCCAGAGAGCGGGCATGGCGCGCGATCGAGGTCGGCGATGAGCTGGCACTCGATGCGTGGCGGTCGGTGATCGCCGCGACCGAGGCGCTGTTGCGCAAGATGGCCGACGCCTGAGCGTGCAGCTCACGCGAAAACTCGCGCATTAACCATAGAGTCTCGTTGCGTCGACTCGCCACTCTCGTCCACGATGTCAAAAAGAGCTACGGGGATGAAGGACATGCGCGGCGGAAGTGGAGAATGGGCGATCCATCTGCGCGAAAATCTCGCCTTCTCACATTTACCATCGCGCGGGAACTTCGCTGCTCGCGCCATCGTTCAACCGCAAGCATGATGATCAACCGCAACATCTGGACAGTCGCTGCCTGGCTCGTCGCCAAGCATGGCGATGCCGCGTCCAAAGTGGTGAGCGCGCGCATCGCCAAGCTGCGCGAAGGCGAGGTGGAGAATTCAGCGATCACCTCCTGGCTCCAGGTCGATCAAGCGGTCTATGAACTGACGCGCGCTCCCGGCGACGGCGAGCGCGTTCATTAGCGAGCAACAAGCCTGACGCGGCGGATTTGATCGCTGCCGGGCAATGTGCTGTGGTCTCGGTCGGGAGGATCCGCCCATGCCGCGGCACATCGTCTGCCTCAGCTTCGACTTCGACGCGATCTCGGGATTCATCGCCCGCGGCATGACGACGCCGACGCCGATCTCGCGCGGCGAGTTCGGCGTCACCGCATCGGCGCGCATCCTGGCGCTCCTGGCTCGCCACCATATCGAGACGACATGGTTCATCCCCGGTCACACGCTGGAAAGCTTTCCCGAAAGCTGCCGCCGGGTATTCGAAGCGGGCCATGAGATCGGCCATCATGGCTGGACCCATGTGCCGCCGGCGAGCCTTTCGCGCGAAGAGGAAGAGGCGGGTCTTCTCCGCGCCAATATCGCGATCGAGAAACTCACCGGTCAGCGCGCGCGAGGCTATCGCTCGCCGTCCTGGGACTTGTCGCCGCACACGGTCGAGTTGCTGCTGAAGCATGGCTTTCTTTACGACAGCAGCATGATGGGCGACGACTATCGGCCCTACCGCGCGCGCCAGGGTGATGTGATCGCGCTCGAGGAGCCGGCCATCTTCGGTGCCGAGACGGCGCTCGTCGAGATGCCGGTCAGCTGGACACTCGACGATTACCCGCATTTCGAGTTCGTCCGCGCCCGCAACACGCTGCTCCCTGGGTTGAAGCCGGCGAGTGGCGTGCTGGAGAACTGGTACGGCGATTTCGACTACATGACCCGGCTGACCGACTGGGGGATCATCACCTATACGTTCCACCCCTTCGTCATCGGCCGCGGCCATCGCATGCTGATGCTGGAGCAGCTCATCGCGAAGCTCGCCGCGAAGGGCGCCGCCTTCCTGACCATGGAGGCGGCGGCGCGCGAATGGCTGGCGCGCGGCGCGACCTGAGAGCGCCTGATGCGCTCATCGTCCGATGCCCTGTGATATCGCAAGTCTTCAGCGAGAACAGCGTCTTCGCATCCGTCGTTCGATCGGGAAATCGGTTGATATGCGGGGCGGAGGATGGCCCCGCGCCCGGGTGGGAGACGGACGATGGCTTCTTCAGCGGATTTCGCCGGCAGCGGCAAGCGCAGCAATCGTTGGCAGGACTGGACCAATCTGGTGCTCGGCCTCTGGCTTTTCATCTCGCCCTGGGTCTTGCGATACGCATCGGGCGCGGCGACGGCGCCGGCTGGCGGGGGAGCCGGGGCGGCCGCCACCGGCGGTCCAGCGGGCTCGGTGGTCGGCATGGCGGCGGCGGGCGCCAACGCGTCGTGGAATGCATGGGTGCTGGGTGCGCTGATCGCGCTGCTCTCCATTTCGGCGCTGGCCCGCATGGAGTTCTGGCAGGAATGGATCAACCTGCTGCTCGGCGTGTGGGTCTTCATTGCGCCTTGGGTGCTGGGCTTCGTGGCGCTTGCCGCCGCGGCCTGGGATCATTGGGTTGTGGGCGCGCTGGTATTCCTGATCGCCATCTGCAACGTCGCGGCGGCGCGCCGGCAGATCCGCGCTCTGCACGGTGAGAGCGCCGCCTATGCTGGCGACAAGCCGAAGCGATGAGCGAGCGGCGGATGCGGCCGACGACCTATTTCGGCTGCACCCGCTGATTGCCGCCGGGGGTGCCGGGCGGCGGAATGACCGGCATGGTGCTGCTCCCCGAGGTCGGCGGCTGCACGACGCCCTGATCGCTCGTGGGCGGGGGCGTTACCACTCCGCCGGAACGGTTGAGCTGGTTGCTGCTGGCGCCCGGCGCGCCACTGTCCGGCTGGCTCGATCCTGAGGAGCCGCCGGGCGCGGGCGGCGCGACTTCCTGGTTCTGTTGCGGGGGAGTGGGCGCGCGTTCCTGGGCCTCGGCGGTAGCAAGCACGGCGCAGCAAGCGGCGCCGGCGAGAAGCAGGCCTGATCTGGCAAGACGCATCGACTGGTCCTCCCAAGGTCTCAGATGCTCCTGCCAACCCGAGGCGCGGCCCTCTGGTTCCGGCTGCGTCTCGCCAAAGAAAAGGCCCCGCCGGGGTCGCCGGCGGGGCCTTGATGCAAAGAGAGCGCGTCGCAGATCAGACCGAGTAGTACATCAGGTACTCTTCTCCCGGAAAAACCGATGAGTTCTCAAAATCCTAGCGTCGGCGCGTTGGATTTTTCTGCTGGCGCGTTGGAGTCGCGGAGGCTGGCCGGCGCCGGAATCGGGCCCATGGACCTGCCGCTCCCTCTGGTCCGGCCCGCCCTTACCGAGCATCCGATGGTTGCCGGGCGGAGATCCGTGACGGCCGAGGCGGACCCAAAACCACGCTCAAGGTCCGGGATGGCTCGGCCATTTGGAGCGGGGATCAGAGTTTAGGCCCCCGCCAGGGAGACGTTCGCCGGCGGACACCCATTCACGAAATGGCAGAAGCTCCACCTAGGAATGGGAACATCACCGAAATCGAGAGCTAGCTCCCCACAAAGAACCTAAGAAAAATCTACCCACCGTTTTGCCGCGATCACGTCGGCGCACACATATTCGAGTCGCGACGGCCGCTTGGACCCGCTCCGACGATGAGCATCGAGCTCTTCGGCCTGGTCCAAGGAGAGATCAGATGCTGTCGCGCTCCGACATCGCCCGGCTGATCACGGGCCGGATCCGTCTGCTGCGATTCATTCTGACGGATCGCGAGATCGATCTGCTGGCGACCGCCCTCCCCACCCTAGAAACTCTTCACAACCGAGTAGTGGCGCCGGACGAGCCCGACGAGACCGACGCCGGGTCGCTGCTAGGACAGCTCCGTGCAGGCCGCGATAAGGCCAAGCTCTCGGCAGAAGCGGTCAAGCAGGGAGCATCGGCACTTCGATCGCTCGAGAGGGGTGGTCTGGAACTAGCGGCCGAATTCGCCGAGGCGCCCGTCTGGTCTGCACTAGGGTCAGCGGACGTCCTCATCGCGGTTCGGCGCCGGTCCCGGGCCGGGGCTAGGGGCGCCGCCGGGCCGCGGAGCCGCCGATGACCAACCAACCCGAGCTTCTCGTGCTCTGGCGCACCACCGCGCCTGGGAAGATGTTCGCGGACCGCGAGCTCGCGGGCCAGCTTCGCGCCTTCCTCGCTGCCTGCTTCGCGCCGAAGAACAGCAACGAAAAGCATCTGTTCGACGCGGTGCTTCGCGGCGACACTCTCGCGACGAACGCGACGTTCACGCTCGCCGGGAGGCTGTGGTCGGCGTTTCATCCGCCGGCCGATTACGCCATGACCTGGATGCTGCTCGCGGCGCTCTATGAACATGAGCCGGCGTCCTTTGCGCTCGCGCAAGGATTGCTGGCCCACGCCGATCATCTGAGGCAGCTCGCACGCGAAGGGGTCAAAGATGAGGACGACCGTCGCGCGCTCAAACGCGAATCGGCGGAGATGGAGCGGCTAGCGCTCGCCTGGTGTCGAGAGATCAGGAGCCCCGTGGCCATCCAGGCGGACCGCTGGCGCTACCAGCTCGCTTCGCCGAGCTTTCCGGAGGTATCAGCTCAGGAGCCAACACCCGAGCAGGAGCGGCCGGAAGAGCAGCCTCTTAGAATTCCGACATTGCAAGTGATCTCGGAAATCGGGTTCCCCGAGACCGAGGAGAACAGCATCGTCGGAGCCTACGAGGCGCTCACGAAGCCGCTGCCCCTGCACGGAGGCCGCATCGATCCCGAATCGCTGAGGACGGCGCTCTCGCTCGAATTTCCGCACATCGTGGAGGGCGCCAGGCGCATCGCAGACGATCTGAAGCTCCTGCGCCATGCCGGCGTGCCATGGGCGCGATTTCGCCCCCTGATTCTGGTCGGTCCGCCCGGCACCGGAAAAACGAGGTTCGCGCGTCGCGTCGCGCGGTTGCTCGGGACGGGCCACGGCGTACTCGGCGCCGGCGGAGTTTCTGACAATCGGCTCCTCGAAGGCACTGCCCGTGGGTGGCGTGGCGCCCAGCCATGCTGGCCACTGCTCATGATGCGCCAGTCTAATACCGCGAATCCGGTTCTCGTCATCGACGAGGTCGATAAGGCGGTGGCCAGCCATAACGGCGATTTTCAGGCGACACTGCTCGGCATGCTCGAGATCGAGACTGCGCGCAGCTGGTTCGATTCATGCCTAATGGCGCCAGCCGACCTTAGCCAGATTTCGTGGATCTTTACCGCGAACACGATCGAGCGCGTTCCGCGTCCGCTGCTCGACAGGCTCCGCATCGTCCGTATCGATCAACCGGGCGAAGAGGCGTTCGATGGACTCCTCGAGGGGATCCTCCGGGACACTGCCGCAGATTTGTCGATCGGACCGGAGGACCTACCGGCACTCCCAGATGAAGCCGTCGCGGTGCTGCGGGAGGGATTCAAGGGCGGCGCCCGTGTGAGAACTCTGAAACGGGCCGTTGAAGCTCTGTTGGCGCAAGCGGACGCGGTCCCGCGGCGATTGAACTGAATCTCTTTGCTGCGGCTCTCGCAGGCTTGGCGCGCAAGGCGGTGCGTCTGCTCCTGTAGCAACGGAGGGGTCCAATGAAGGCAAGAACTTCGCGCATCGACGAACGGTTTCTTCTCGCTCCGAGCCGTCTGGTCAACGACTATCCGCTCCGTAACGGGTACGACATGGGGATCGCGGTGACGGCAGGCTCCCTCGACTTCGATTTCCCCGATTTCGCGCTTTCTGATGCCGAGCTGGACGCTCTCGAGCACGCCCTCGCCGCCGTCGAGCAGGGCCATAGCGCCTATTATTGGCGCCCGATCCTGACCTATGAGGAGGCGATGGCGCTCGACCGCGGCGAAGCGCCGGTCAAGACCACGCGGCAGCATCTCCGTGAAAATCAGGAGCGGATCAAGAAGATCCGGCTGGCAGTTGCAGCGGGAGATCTCTGGCTGCCGTTGCTCGTACGGCACCACATGGTACTGACTGTGACGACACGGAAAGAGGAATTCGCTCCGGTCCCCGCCAGCTTTGCGCCGAAATACCCGTTCTCGGCCATTGTCGCGGTCCGAAGCATCGAAGAGAGTTGACGTATCGGACGACGCAGCCCGGCAGGTCGTGCAGGGCTGGCGTTAGCAGAAACAGCAGCGCACCGAGTCCTGAGCAGGGCCTATGTAGGAGCTGCGACCGAGCAGTCCAACGTAGCGCGGCTTGAGCAACCGGGAGGATCTCATGCCGTCCGACATCAAGCTGCATCCTATCCGCCGGCGAATGCCCGGAATTCCCGGCGACATCGCCGCGCTGGCTCGTCGAGCCAAGCGGGCGGCAAAGCGAGGTGACTCGCTCGCCTGGCGGATTTACGCCGAAGTCGCGCATCGCGGCTGGGTCATCCGGCCGCGGCGAGGAGGTGGAGAGAATTTCAGTTTCCTCTGTGAGGACATCGCACAGGCGCATGAGATCAGCTGGCTCTTTCGCATGCGGCTGAACCCAATCGAGGTCGCGGCCATTCTGGAAGAGGATGCCCGGACGACTGCGTCCAGAGCAAAGAAGCCGAGGGCGCCGCGCGCCCCGGCGGCTGATGCCGCACAGCGTCCGGAGCAATGAGGTGCTCGAGTGAACGACACTCGGCAAGTGCACGGCCGCGCTGCAGTGACGTCTGCTCAGCTATGATCACCGGACACCCCATTTGGTCTGGGCTACTTCAGATCTGTGCCCATTTCCGGAGTTTGCCGCTAAGCTAGGGGGCCCAATACGTTAACCGCCGACGCGAGGGGCGAACGTGGAAAGGTCGACGCTTTCGAGGTGATGCTCCGGGTCGATTTTGGCATCGAGCCCCCACAAGCCGGCAATTTCAAATATGCGAAGCCCGAAAACGCAGGCGCCCAAGAGCACACTCACGTCCCTACCATTGTCGGAGAGTGGAGCGTACACGCGGTTCGCCGCGATGGTCGTATCCCTGCTGGTCCAATACCGGTTGTGTAGAAACACGGGGCTACCTGTGTCACAGACCATCCTTCCAGCCAA